>CAVWMC010000003.1:0-130000 GCA_963756005.1 uncultured delta proteobacterium | reverse complement strand
CAATGAAGTCGAACTCTCGATCAAACGGAACCGAAGCCAGGTCACCGAGGATCCATTCGATGTCCGACCGCTTACGCGCTTGCTCGAGCATCCCGGCCGCCGGATCAAGCCCGCACAATCGCCTGCTATGACCGGACTCGCGAGCACGATGCAACAGCGCTCCAGTTCCACAGCCAACGTCCAGCACCGCCCGCGCTGACATCACGAATGAGATGTAGAAGTCGAAGTCGCCTCTTCGCTCCGGTGGGGAAAACAAGTCGTACAGCGAGGCAAGGCTGGCCTCGGAGAACAAACGATCAGGCATCTCTCAGGGCTACCGGGCGGCCTCGACTCTTTCAAGCGAAGCGCAAGACCTACTCGACCGTAAGCGTAATCTTGAAGACCTTCGCCGGCGGCTTGTCCTTCTCCCACGGACGCAAATAGCGCATCTCGAGCATGCCGCCCCGCCCGCTCTTTAACCGCGAAGTGGAATACCTGATGTCCCGACGCGCCCGGCATCGTGCTGTCGCGCTTAAATGCCGGGTCGCCGATCTGCTTAACGAATCCTCCCGCCACCGGCTGAGCCTGCCACGTGAACCCGGTGCCGGAAGTCGCAGGCAGAGAAATCACGAGCGCATCGCCGCGGTCGAGTGTAAATTCGTGCCCGTTGTCGTCCAAAGAAATAAAGATCGCACTAGCATTCGCGCGCGACGCCACAAGCAATGCAACCAGGAGCAGCAGCAAATGTGCGCGGCGTATTCTCATCGCTCACCAAATGGTACGCACCGGATACTGTCTGATCCGCTGGTCGGGAGTGAGAATCGCCATACCCTCTGCGATCGCCTGGCAAATCAGCAACCGATCGAAGGGGTCGCGATGGATCGCCGGCAGACGGACCACCTGCAATACCATCTCCTCGCTAAGCGGCAGCGGCTCGATCAACTCCTTTTTTCGAAAATTGGGCACATAGGTATCCGCAGGTTCAGGAAGCGCCATGTTTCCGAGTCCGTTCTTCACTGCAATTTCCCAGGCGGAGACGACGCTCAGGAACGCTTCATTTGCCGGATCACGGAACATTGCGCGCGCGGTCGCCGAAAGGTGCGGATCGTCGGCAACGATCCATAGAAATGTACAAGAATCGAGCAAGAGCTTCACTTCGACGACTCTTTACCCTCAAACGCATCGAGCAGCCAATCTGGAAGTGGGTCGTTGAAGTTTTCAGGAACAACAAGACGACCTTTATCGAGGCCGATCGGCCGAGGCACACGATTTTCCGGCTTGATCGGCCGGATCTCGGCGATCGGTACGTTGCGCTCGCAGAGAATTATCGATTCCCCCTTCTTGACCCGGCGCAGGTGCTTCGACAGGTGAGTTTTCGCCTCATGAATATTGAGTCGAATCATGGTCCGATTATAGACTAACTAGTGAACTAACTCCAGTGTCTTGCTCCCTGCTCGATTCTGTCACTCTCGGAGCTTCTCGGCTATGACTTTTCGCGATGGCGAATGAACCCGGCAAACTGTTGTCCCCTCGAGCTCGCGACATTGGGATTCCATTTGACGGCGAGCCCGGGCCGCTCAATGCGATCACCGACGTTGCCGGCGTCGAGGTTGGTCACGCCACGATCATCCGCGGCGACGGCAAGTTGATCGTTGGGCGCGGACCTGTTCGCACCGGCGTCAGCGCTATCCTGCCGCGCGGCCAGCGCGACGCAGCTCCGGTCTTTGCCGGATACTTTTCGCTCAACGGCAACGGCGAGATGACCGGCACCGCCTGGGTCGAGGAGTCGGGCATGCTGACGACGCCTATCATGATCACCAACACGCACAGCGTCGGCGTCGTGCGCGACGCGGTAATCGCATGGCAGGTTCGGCAGCGAAAGATGACGCAGCCGTGGTCGTTGCCGGTCGTCGCCGAGACCTACGACGGCGTTCTCAACGACATCGACGGATTTCATGTCACCGCCAGAGCATGCGTGGGCTGCCCTCGACACTGCGCGCGGCGGACGGGTCGCCGAAGGATGCGTCGGCGGCGGTACCGGCATGATCGGCTACGGCTGGAAGGGCGGCATCGGCACGTCGTCGCGCCTTCTCGATCGCAAATCAGGCGGTTACACCGTGGGAGTGTTGGTGCAGCTAAATTGCGGTCGTCCGCGCGAGCTGACAATCGCCGGAGTCCCGGTCGGCCACGAGCTTCGCCCCAGCCACGACCCATTCAGCACGCAGGAGCTCGGCTCGATCATCATCGTCGCCGCGACCGACGCGCCCTTGATGCCGCATCAGCTTAAACGAATCGCGCGCCGCCTCACGATGGGCCTGGCGCGCACGGGCAGCGTCTCGGGCAACGGCTCCGGCGATCTCTTCATCGCATTCTCGACCGCCAACGCTCCGCGCGGGAAACGCTCCGACGTGAAAGCGTGAAGATGCTCCGCAACTCGCGGATGGATCCGCTGTTCACCGCCGCCGTGCAGGCGACCGAGGAGGCGATCGTCAACGCGTTGGTGGCGGCCACCACGATGGTCGGCATCAACGGCAATCGCGTCGAGGCGATCCCGCACGCACGCCTGACTGAACTCATGCACAAGTACGGCCGCTGAGGTTTGCCTCGCCGCCAACCGAAAACTACTGTTCGGGACTATTGCTTTGGCCATTCAAATGAAATTCTTTTCGGATGCTGGCGAGTTCCTTCAACGCGTTCAGCCGTTTCTGCTGACTCGCGAGGCCGAGCACTGCTTGATCCTCGGCCTTCTCGACGGGCTTCGAGCGGGCGCGCAATGGGGCCCGGCGCCGCCGCTGATGGCGGTGGCCGAAGAGGACGGCGAGGTCGCTTGCGTCGTCCTGATGACGCCGCCGCACCACATGATTCTCTCGTGGACAGCCCGTGACTCCACGATCGATGCGATAGCGCACGAGCTTCATGCAAGCGGCGTCGCGATTCCGGGTGTGAACAGCTCCGCGGAGATTGCGAAAAAGTTCGCTGCGAAATGGTCTGAACTCTCCGGGCGCATCGCGCATCAGCACATGGCGCATCGCATCTACCAGTTGAGCCGAGTTATCAGCGAAGCGAGAGCGGCGGGACATCTGCGCGAACCGGTTGCGTCGGATGACGCGTTGCTGACGAAATGGCGCGCCGCGTTCTCGATCGAAGCCGAAGGCATCGATCGCGAGCAAGCCGAAAAGGACGCGGCACTGCCGATGCCGGCGTCGAGACGCATGCTGCTGTGGGAGGCCGAAGGTTCGACCGTGTCGATGGCGGGATACACGGGACGAACGCCCAACGGCATTCGCGTGGCCTGGGTCTACACGCCGCCGGAACTTCGCGGCAAGGGTAGATGCCGGCGCATGCGTTGCAGCGCTCAGCCAGAAGCTCCTCGACGATGGCCGCAAGTTCTGCTTTCTATACACCGACCTCGCCAACCCGATCTCCAATCACGTCTACCTGAAAATCGGCTACGAACCAGTCGTCGATGCGACCGTGTATTCGTTCTCGTAGGAAGTGCATTTGAAAAAGTGACGTCCCGATCTATCCGGACAGCGGAGGATGCCCTTATGCAGGAGCTTGATCCGCACGAGAATCACATCAAGGACGGAGCCGTGGGATCGCGCGCGTTGCTTGCAGCGACGATGGCTGTCGGCATTCTGTCGGTCCTGAGCTTGTCGGTATGGGGAGTGCCGCCGGCCGCATCCGAGACAGGCCCGCAGGTGGTGGCCTGGTTTCGCGAACATCGCGACAATGCGCGCTGGTTCGTGTGGGGACTGACTGTAAGCATGCCTCCTACCGCAGTTATGTTCGCCCTGCTGCGCCGCCTGCTGCCCGCACCGCATCGCGACATATTCCTGATTGGCGCCATCTCATACCTCGTGGCCTTGTCGGTGCAGGCGTGGATCTGGGGCGGCCTCGCGCTTCATGCCGACGAGCTGGAGCCCGCGATAGCTCGTAGCGTGCTCGACGTCGCGGTATTCTTCGGCCCGGTCCTCACCGGATCGACAACAACTATGATAGCGCCGCCGGTCACGTTGCTCGCCTTGTGCGGTCACGCCGGGCTGCCGCGGTGGCTCGGCGCGTTGGGTGCAGCGGCCTTCGTCGAGCAATCAGTAGAGACCATCACGATCTTTGGCTCGACCGGATTTACTCAGCCCGGCGGCGCGATGAACCTACAGCTCGGCGCAGGACTCACGTTGGCGTGGATGCTGGCGTTCGGCATCTGGGGCGGCCTTCGTGGGCGCGTGCAAAATCCGGTTACGCGATTGTTGTAGATGCGATGGAACTCGCGCGGTTGTTGTCGCGAAAGTCACATGGTACTTCGCTGTGATGCTCTGGACTCGAAACTCCGCGGCGTCGCTTCCGTCGGGGCCGGGTTTCGTCGCGACGCTCGGTTTCGTTCGCAACCCGTTTCGCTTCCTCGACGAATGCGGCCGCAGGTACGGCGACTGGTTTACCGTTCGCGTCCCGGGAGTCTCGCCATTCGTCTTCACCAGCGACCCCGCCGCTATCCGCGAAATCTTTCAGGGCGATCCCGAGCTCTTCATGCGGGCAAAGCGAATCGTCCCCTCGGCGCTTTCATGGGCGAGCGTTCGGTGCTGTTCCTCGACGGCGAAGCGCACCTGCACGAACGGCGACTGGTGCTGCCGGCTTTCCACGGCGAGAGGATGCGCGCGTACGGGCCGGTGATGCGATCGATCGCGCTTGATGCGATCGCCAAATTGTCGGTGGGCGAGCCGTTCGCCGTTCATCCGTCGATGCGCTCGCTCACGTTCGAGGTAATCATGCGCGCAGTGTTCGGCCTGGACGAATCCGCCGAATCGGCGCGCTTGAAGGATCTTATCGCACGGCTGTTCGCGCTGTACGCAGGCCGTTTCGGCAGCCTGTTCCAACTCTCGGCATTTCGCGTCGATCTCGGTCCGCGCAGCCCGTGGGGGCGCGTCGTGCGTCTGAATCGCAGAGATGGACAGCGGCGCTGTTCGCCGAATTCGCACGGCGGCGCGCGTCGTCGCACGAGAGCCGCGACGACATCCTCTCGATGCTGCTCGAGGCGCGCGACGAGAACGGAATGCCCATCAGTGACGCCGTTCTGCGCGACGAAATGATGACGCTGCTGCTGGCGGGACATGAGACCACGGCCGCGTCGCTTGGGTGGGCGATGTATCGAGCTGGCGCGGCATCCGGAAGTGGTTCGCGCGGCCGCGCGCCGAATTGTCTGCGACTGCCCGACCATGCCGAGCCCGCGTCCATGCACTACCTCGACGCGGTCGTGAACGAGACGATGCGGCTCTGTCCGGTGGTTCCGAACATCGCGCGCGAGCTGCAGACTCCGATGAAGATAGCGGGGCGCGAATTGCCGCAAGGCGTGTCTGGTCGCGCCCTGCATCTATCTCGCTCATCGGCGGCCGGATCGCGTGGCCTGAACCGGAAAAATTCGACCCGCGCCGCTTCATCGATTCGCGTCCCGGCCCGTACGCATTCTTTCCGCTCGGCGGCGGCATGCGCAGGTGCCTGGGCGCGGCGTTCGCGACCTATCAGATGAAGATCGTCTTGTCCGAGGTGATCAGGCGTTTCGATCTTGCGCCGGCCAGCGGCTACACGGCGCAGCCAGCGCGCAGCAGTATTGCGATTGCGCCGTCGGAAGGGATGCCGGTCGTACTGAAAGCTCTCGAGGGATGAGGCGGAGACAGATCAGAAGGTTGCGAACTGCGCGTCGCGGTTGACGTTCAACGTCATTGCGCTGGCGCTCGAGCTGGCGACCCGGCATGCGATCGAGTCGCCGTTCTTGCAAGCGTTGATGGCTAGATCGGTTTGCTTCTTCGGCCATACCGAGAGCGACAACGTCTCGCAGTCGTTTGCGTTGTCCGCCTTGCACGATGAGTAAAGCCGCGAATAGTCCTGGCCGAGGCGGGCGCATACGGCCGAGTCGCCGTCGTCGCATGCGACCGCATCGAGCGCCTCGCATGACGCGTCGTCGTTAGCGCGGCATCTTTGCGAGAGTTGCTGGCTGGCCTGCGCCTGGAATCCAGGGACGTAGTCGGTGCAGACGCGCGCGGGTGCGTCGCAACTCGACTGCAGCATCGCCACGCACGCATCAGTCTCGTTCTGCGCGCATCGATCGGCGTCGGTTTGATAGAGCTGGTAAACGACGGTCTCGCCGTACGACATGCATCCGGAAAGTGCACACGCCGCGGCGGCAACCGACGCCAGCAACAATCGATCGCGGCAATTTGAGAGGCAACTGCCCGTGATCTAGAGACGAAAGAGGCTGCCGGATGTTTCAATCGTGCAAAAAAAAGAGGCAGCCCGTGAGGCCGCCTCTAGAAATCGTACCGGAAAATTTTTCAGTGCTTAGTCTCGATTCGCCTGCCGTAAGTTACTTCACCCTTGTCCACGCGAAGGCTGAAACCACAATCAGGATTCGTGCATACCCAAGCCTTGAACAACACCGACGCGCCCTCCTGTCCGTAGTCGGACAGGGGAATCAACGCTCCAGCGTTGCACTTTTGGCACTTCGGCCACTCCATCATCCGCGCCTCCTTGCAGCCGACCCGAACCGCATCGTCCGTGCCTGAAATTATCCGACCAACAAATCTAAAGCAACGTGCTGGAAACGCTTTTTAAGAGAACGTAGCGGGCGAACGCGATTTGGCGAGCGGGATTGGCTACTTTAGGGCGCGGACCGAAAAGCCGCGATCGTTGCTGCAGAGCAGCGAACGCTTGCCGTCGAGCACGGTCTCGAGCACTACTTCGCGGCCCCATAGCCGCTGCAGGTAGTTGAGGCTCTTCTCGGCGTACTCGATATGCAGGTCGCGGCCGTCGTGATCATGCTTCACGTAGAGAGTTCGGTTCTGGCCGAAGTCGGCGTCCTCGACTTTCAGCACTGGAATCGAATTGGTGCCGACGTTCTTGATGAGCGTCTCCTTGACTTCCTTCCAACCGTCGTCGTCGGCCACTTTGCTGACGACCAGTTCCTCGCCGCGCGCCTCGTATTCGAAGATGTCCATCTCGCGCATGAGATCTTCGGTCAGGTAGCGGCGCAGGAACGACGCGTCGCGCTCGACCTCGCGCACCTCGAAGATTTTTTCGGTGCCGGACTTCGCCGGCGGGCCGTCGCGCTTGATTTCGTCGGCGGTCGGAGTGGTGTAGCGCCGGTAGATGTCTTCCCAAATCTTGAGACCGAGATGATACGGGTTGATCTGGCCGGGAATCGGGCGCACGACCTGGTTGTGATTGACGATGAATTCGAGATGCAGCCCCTGCTCGAGGTCGAGCGACTCGAGAATCTTCTTGTGCCAGTAGCTCGCCCAGCCCTCGTTCATGATCTTCGTCTCCATCATGGAGATGAAGTACTTGGCTTCCTGGTCGACGATGGTGAGCAGATCCTTTTCGCAGTCGGCGAGGAACGGGTTGTGATCGCGGATGAAGAGCAGGATGTCCTCGTCGGGCTCGAGCGGGACCTTGTGGAAGTCGGGGACTTCAATCTGTCTTGCGCGCGTGGATTTTCTGAAACGGATCGGGCTGTCCCTGCGCAGTATCTTCCGCGCGCGCCATCTGCTCGAGCGGCGACAGCTTCTTGATCGCGAAGTTGCGCCGGCACTGCCATGACAGCGCATGCGCCGCGTCGAGAATGCGCTCGACCTTCTCGACTCCGATCGACGGATCCTCGACGTAGCGCCGCACGCGCATCGCGGCCGACTTTGAAGATCTCGATCGTCAGTTCGGCGCGCGTCGCCGACTTGAAGGTGAAATTATTCTTGAAGAAGTCGTTGTGCCCGTACACATGCGCGATCGTCAGCACCTGCAGCAGCAGCGAGTTGTCGCGCATCAGGTAGGCGATCGCGGGATTCGAGTTGATCACCATCTCGTACGGCAGGCCGCTGACGCCGTGATCGTAGAGCGTCTTCAGCTTTTCGTACGACTTGCCGTACGACCAATGCGGATAATGCGACGGCATGCCGGAGTACGCCATGTAGCCGAGCATCCCGGTGTGATCGCAGAGCTCGAACTCCTGCGGATAGCAGTCGAGCCCGAACTCGGTCGCCTTTGTCGCGAATCTGCGTGTCCCATTCGACGAGGTCGTTGAGATTCCAGTGTCGTGATATCGCGGGCCGCGCCCGCTTGCGGAGTGCGCGCTCATGCTCTCCTTCACCCTATCCTTGGCCAGGAACGCCTTGAACGACGGCCAGATGTCTTCCTTGCGCTCGATCAGCACGGTGTGAAAGTTTGGCGCCTGGATTCGGCGGAACACGTTGAGCATCGAGGATTCGTAGTAGCGCGAGCCGAGCGGCTTGATTTCGCCGTAGCCGAACAGGTTGCAAATCTCGGCCAGCTCCTCCGCGTCCTTGAGCGCGGCAGGATTGTCGGAATCGAAGTTGTCGCCGTCGGAGCAATGGAACGCGTACAGGTTCCACAGCGACGGATGATAGCGCTCGGCGATTATCTCCAGCGCCTTGGCGTAGCCCGACGAGATGAAGGTGCCGCCCGATTCGCCCTTGTGAAAGAACTCTTCCTCGGAGACCTCGCTGGCTTCAGTGTGATGCGCGATGAAAACGATTTCGACGTTGCGGTAGCGGGTCGAGATGAACTGGTAGAGCAGGAAGAAGAAGCTGCGCGCGAGATACTTCTTCATCGTGTCCATCGAGCCCGACGTATCCATGATGCAGATAACCGCGGCGTTCGACTCTTCCTTGGTGTCGATTTCGACGTGCTTGTAGCGCAGGTCGTTCTGATGGAACGGGAAGCGGCGGTGACGCGTTGAAACGCGGCGGCGCCGGGCGCATCGGCGAGCGCTTCCTCGTCCAGCGTGCCTTCGTTCGTCGAGCGCGCCTTCTTCGAGCGCGATTTCGTCGAGCACGCCTTCGACGTGGCATCTGCGCCCTCTTCGCGATCGGCCTTCGATTCTTGCAGCGCGCGGGCCGCGGTGTTGTGCGCTTGTCGGCCGCGAGCATGCGCATCACGCGCTGCTTGGCGGTGCGGCGCTTGTCGAGCCGGATGCGGATGCCGACCTTGCGGTAGCCTTTGCGGCGCGACGAGTAGTCGGACTCGATTTCGCGCAGCGCGCGGCGCTCGAGGTTGGGCAATTCGAGATCCTCGAACATGATCTCGATCAGTTCCTCGAGGGTGACGTCGGTCTCGTAGTAATCGACGCCGGGGCGATCGCCCGCATGCTCGTCGCCCTTGCCGGGGCCGTCCTTGCCGGTCTTGCCGACGACCTGGCCGGGACGCGAGTCGCCGTCGCCCTGCGACGCGCCGGGGGAGTTGTCGCCGAAGACGAAGCGGTATTCCTTGATTCCGCGCAGCGGAACCTTGATGACGCGGTCCTTGTCTTTGCCGATGATCGATTCTTCGGCGATGATGTCGGCGATATTCTCGCGGATCGATTCGCGGACTTTCTGGCGATGGCGCAAACGGTCGCCGGCCGAGCGATCGGATCGCTCGGCGTCGGAGACCGGTATTCGCGGAAGATGGTGTCGCCATGCTCATCGTTGAGTATCTGCGGTCAATTTCTCGACTGACGACGAGACTTCATCTAGGTTCGTACGCGTTACTTTCGATCTTGCACGCTCGCCGTATCAACCGACGAGATCGTTCAATCCTTCCACAGATTGTTTGCTGCGTACTTCAGGACCACGTCTACGCAGGATTCGCAGTAGCCGTTTTCGAGCAGGTTTTTCACCATCGAGCTGTACTTTTCGCCCTGCTCTTCGTCGCGGGTGCGGGCCTTGGTGATGATGCGCGAGATGTCGCGCACGCTGGTCATCAGCTTTTTCTCGATCGCTTCTTTGAGCGGCTCGTAGCTCTTGTAGCTGATCTTTTCGCCGCGCCGCGACGTTGCCCACAGGTACGCGATCACTTCCTGACGGAAACCGTCGGCGGCCGATCCGATAATCGCTATCTGCTCCTCGATCGACTTCAGGAAGCCTTCGTCGGGCGACAGCTCTTCATTGGTATTGCGATCGCGCACGCGCGTCTTGTTGACGTAGGCCTCGGCGTGATCGAGGTAGTTCTGGAACAGCGACTCGGCCTGCTCCTGGTACGAGTAGACGAACGCGCGCGTGATCTCCTTTTCGAGCAGGTCGAGATATTCCTTGTGCAGCGTGTCCTGCAGGAACTCGAGATACTGCTTGCGCGTGTCGTCGGGCAGGTCGCCCTCCTTGGTCATCGAGATCAGCGCCTCGCGCACGTTGATCGGATTGATGCAGTTGCCGGTGACGTTGTCCGACAGCGCGTTGTCGAGCGCCTTCATGATGAAGCGGGTCGAAATCCCCGACATACCCTCGCGCTTGGTGTCTTCCTTCAGCTCCTGCACGTCGATCTTCTTGGTGCGTCCCTTCTCGACGACTTCCTCGCCGTTGTAGAGGCGCAGCTTGGTCATCAGATCGCACTTCGAGGTCGGCTCGAGGCGCGACAGGATCGCGTACATCGAGGCGAGCTCGAGCGTGTGCGGCGCGACGTGCGCGCGGAAATCGGAGTTCCTGATGATCTTCTGGTAAATCTTCACTTCTTCCGACAGGCGCAGGTTGTACGGCACCTTCACGACCACGATACGATCGAGGATCGCCTCGTTGGTGTGATCGGCCTTGAACTTCTGCCATTCCGCCTCGTTCGAATGCGCGACGATGCAGGTGTCGACGTAGACCATGCCGTGGCGGCCGGGCGCCGGGATGACTTTCTCCTGCGTCGCCGTGATCATCGCGTGCAGGTATTCGGTCTCGTTCTTGAAAACTTCGATGAACTCGACGATGCCGCGGTTGCCGACGTTGAGCGCGCCGTTGAGTTCGAGCACGCGCGGGTCGCCTTCGGAATATTGATCGAGCTTCGAGATGTCTTCCGAGCCGATCAGCACCGAAGTGTCCTGGTTGTTCGGATCGACCGGCGGCACCACGCCGACACCGACGCGGTTGCGCTTGGAGAAGTTGCGCGCGGCGACCGGGAATTCCTCGTAGCGGTTGTTGAACTCGGATTTGAGGCGATAGCGGCATACCGGGCAGAGATCGCCCTCGATATGCACGCCGAGCATCTTCTCGAATTCGCGCCGCAGATGGCGTGGGACGAGATGCAGCGGCTCCTCGTTCATCGGGCATCCTTCGATCGCATAGATGAGTCCGATCTGCTCGAGGCCGCGCTGGATTCGCTCGACCAGCGAACTCTTGCCCGAGCCTACCGGGCCCATCAGGTAGAGGACCTGCCGGCTCTCTTCGCCCTTGAGCGACGCGGAATGGAAATAGCGGACGATCTGCGCGATGGTGCGCTCGATGCCGAAAAATTCCTCGGCGAAGAAATTGAACACCTTCAGCGGCTCATCCTTGTAGAGCCGCTTGGTGCGCGGATCGTCGGTGTCGTGGAGGGGATGCAGGCCGGCCGAGATGATCAAGTCGTAGATGCGCGCGTGCGCGAGCTTGGTCATGATCGGGTCGGCTTTCACGACCTCGAGGTAGTCGAGCAAGGTACCGCGCCATTGCTTGGACTCGCGTGCGGCGCGGTCTTCTTTGATCACTCGCTCGAAGTTATTGAGATCCGCCATCGGCTATCTCCTTCGGGTTCGGGTTATAGAATGTTGAGCAGATTTTCTGCCTGGGAGAGCGGGAAACGGTCGGGCCGTGCTATTTCTGGAGCCCACACTGATATCGAGTATAACGGAGCCGCAGATCTGCAACAAGTAACTTAGATGCAACCAGCACACTCAGGCACACAGGGTATCAACAGACACGCAAAATGTAGATTTGCGCTTTACTGAAAGAGGCGTTCCGAGACTGGAACGGTGTCGCCGAGCACGATTCGCCCGCGATCGTTCCGCACCATCGCGGCGAAAACCGTGTCGTCGTGCGCGAACGATAGCCACCATTTGTTCTCAGCTGCGAGTCCGAGGTAGTGCGCCTTCTGCTCCATCGTGCGCAGCGCGTCGAGATCGTAGGCCTGGTTCCACGGACCGCGAATATGCGATCGCGTCGGCACGATGTCGGCGAGATGCATGAAGCATTCGCCGCCGTCGGTGACGAGAGCCGCCTGATGGTCGCGCGTATGGCCGCCGGTGACGACGGCGCGCACGCCCGCGATAACGTCGGTGTCGCCGTCGATCGCTTCGAGCATCGCGCGCACGGGCGCGAGAATCTCCGCGGTGTGACGATAGGCAGCGTGAAGTCGCTCGTTGCGCGGATTGTCGGCGAGTTCGAGTTCACCGCGCTGGATGAAGATTCGCGCGCGCGGAAACGCGGCCTCGAGCGTGCCGGAATCGCGCCGCCGCACGATGCCGCCGCAATGATCGAAATGCAGATGCGAGACGATCAGGTGCGTGATGTCGCCGGGTTCCATCCCGAGCGCGCGCAGATGGTCGAGCAGCCAGCCGTCGCCATGATCGAAGATCTTGCGCTCGACGTCGCTCAGCCGGTTGCCGATTCCCGTATCGACCAGGATTGCGTCGTTGCCTTTGATGATCAGCGGACAGGTGAGGTTGAGGCGAATTCGGTTGCGCTCGTCGGGCGGATGGTTGCCCTTCCATAATTCGCGCGGAACCACGCCGAACATGCAGCCGCCGTCGTTGCGCCACAGGCCGTCAGCGAGAAACGCGACCTCGAAGGCGCCGATTTTTATTTTCGGTGGTATCTCAGCCATCGTGCGTACTCAGCTTCCCATCAACCACGTTCCGAGGATTAGCGCGATACCACCCATCGCGACGATCGCGACGTGCGCGCGCACCATCCGGCTCATCGCGGTTGGCACCGTGTCGACCCGATCGCGGGTGATGACGGATCTGACAACCGCGCCGACTCTCATCGACCAGGTCATGACGACGATCATAACGATAAACAACCCGATCTTGATCGCAAGCACGGTCGTGAAGGCGGTCGAGAAGACGAAGCGGCGCGCAACGCCCGCCGTCATCAGGTTGAAGAATCCGGTGACGAGCAGAATCATCGCAGCAACGAGACCGAGCAGATCGATTTTAGGCGCGGCATTGGCAGCGAAGTTGCGCTGCTCGACGCTACCGGCCGAGAGCGCAAGACCCGCGATCACGAAGCATGCACATGCACCGACCCAAACAGCGCCAGCGGCAGCATGCGTCCAGAGAATCGCGGATGAGAGCAATAGGAACCTCGTCGAAGGGAAATCGCAAAAAGACTAACGATTCTTGAGTGCGATTACATCCGCGTGCTTGCCTCTCCCTCCTAAGGCTTCAGTCCTAAGTTTTCAGTGGCGCGGGCCGCCGTGCCCGCGATTGCCTCGTGAAGATTCCAGATTTGCGGCGCGTCAGACAATCGCGCCGCAAATGGTCCTCCACCCTAACCCTCCTCCCATTTGGGAGGAGGGAATCAGAAAGGAGGGAATCTGATAGGAGGGAATCAGCGAGGGCTGCACATTTTAGTGCGCGCGTTTGGTGGGATGCTTTGTTTTGAGCTAACTACCCTCTGCAGGGGGGCGGAGGTGGTCCTTATGCTTGATCCGTACATCGAGGCTTACGAACTGCGCGAGTTGCTGCTGAAAAAAGAAATTCGGCCGCGCGAGGTTGCTGAATTTTTTATCGCGCGCGTCGAGAAGCTTAATCCGAAGCTGGGCGCGTTCATGACTATCACGCCGGAGCGTGCGCTGGCCGACGCCGCGCGAATTGAAAAGATGAGCGAGGCGGAGCAGCGGCGCGCGCCGATGTTCGGCATCCCGTATTCGATCAAGGACCTCAACTGGACCGCTGACATCCCGACCTCGATGGGCTCGAAGAACTACGAAAAGTTCCAGCCGCCGGTCGACGAAGAAATCGTGGTGCGCATGCGCAACGCGGGTGGGATTATGCTCGGCAAAACCGCGACGCCCGAATTCGGCGCGCGACCGACGACGGAGGGCGGCCTGTGTCCTCCCGCTCGCAACCCCTGGAACCTCGAACATACCTCGGGC
Source organism: uncultured delta proteobacterium (assembly GCA_963756005.1). Lineage (GTDB taxonomy): Bacteria > Desulfobacterota > Binatia > Binatales > Binataceae > Binatus. The sequence continues at coordinate 116,149 of CAVWMC010000003.1, read as the reverse complement.
GGCTCGAGCGGCGGCGCTGGCAGCGCGGTCGGCGCGGGACTCGGCCCGATTGCGCAGGGCAGCGACGGCGGCGGCTCGATCCGAATCCCGTCGGCATGCTGCGGCATCGTCGGGATCAAGCCGTCGCGTGGGCGCGTCTCGATGTCGCCGGTGGCGGGCGAAGCGTGGGCGGGATTCGCGACCTTCGGCCCGATGGCGCGGACGGTGCGCGACGCGGCGGCGATGCTCGACGTGTTGGCCGGGCCGGTCGTCGGCGATCCTTACCTGGGCGCCTGAACCGGTCACGTCGTTCAGCGCGGCGGTCGGGATTGCGCCGCGTCATCTGCGCATCGGCATGATCACGAAAACGTCGCTGGCGAGCGTCGATGGCGAGACGCTCGACGCGCTCGAATCGGCGGCGAAGCTGCTTGAGGAGATGGGGCATCGGGTCGAGCCGATAAGCTGCGATCCCGGCGGCCGCATGGTCGACATCGTGATGCCGCTGATATGCGCGGGCGTCGCGTCGGTGCCGGTCAAGGACATCGACCACGTCGATCCGGTGGTGCGCGCGCTGTGGGAGGCCGGCCAGAAGATGTCGGCAGTGGAGTATCTCGGGATTGTCACGCAGATGCACAACATGTCGCGCATGATCGTGCAGGAGCTGGCGCCGTACGATGCGGTCATCTCGCCCGTCACGAGCCGGCCCGCGGTGAAACTCGGCACGCTGCCGTCGCATCCGAGCAAATATCTGAGCGAGCTGCCCGAATGGATTCCGTTCACGTTCGCGTTCAACGCGACCGGTCAGCCGGCCTTTTCGGTGCCGACGGGATTCAGCAAATCGGGCCTGCCGCTCGCGATGCAGATAGTGGGTCGGCAGGCCGACGAGGTCACGATCATCGGTCTCGCCGCGCAATTCGAAAAAGCGCGGCCGTGGAAGGACAAGCATCCGCCGATCGACTGATTTCTAGATCGTAAGCGAAAGAGGAACGTTGCATGAACGATGAACTCGCGAAACTCGACGCGACCGCGCAGGCCGAAATGGTGCGGCGCGGCGACGCGCAACCGGTGGAACTCGTGCAGGCCGCGATCGACAGAATCGAGCGCCTGAATCCTCAGCTCAACGCCGTCATCCATAAGCATTACGAACGCGCACTCGGAGAGGCTCGCGGCACGCTGCCCGACGGGCCGTTCCGCGGTGTGCCGTTTCTGCTCAAGGACCTTGGCGCGGGCAATCTCGCCGGCGATCCGATTCATTGGGGCACGCGATTCCTCAAGGAGGCGGGATACCGCGCGAAGACGACCTCCCATCTCGTCAACAAGTTTCGCGCGGCCGGCCTGGTGTTCGCTGGACGCACCAATGTGCCGGAACTGGGAGCGTGGTCAACCACGGAGCCTGCCGGCTTACGGCCCGACGCGCAATCCGTGGAATCCCGCGCACTCTTCGGGAGGATCCAGTGGCGGCGCGGCGGCAGCGACCGCGTCGGGAATCGTACCGTTCGCGCATGCGAGCGACGGCGGCGGATTCAATCCGCAATCCCGCCAGCCAATGCGGCCTCGTCGGACTGAAACCGAGCCGCGGCCGAATCTCGCTCGGACCCGACACGGGCGAGTACTGGGCCGGGATGGTCTTCGAGTTCGCGGTCGCGCGATCCGTGCGCGATACGGCGACGCTGCTCGACTGCGTCCACGGCGTGATGCCCGGCGATCCCTACACCGCAGCTACGCCCGCGCGGTCGTTTCGCGAGGAAGTCGGATCGGCTCCGGGAAGATTGCGCATAGGCGTGATGGACACTTTTCCCGATGGCCTCGTTCATGCGGATTGCCGCGAGGCCTCCAGTCTTGCGGGCCGTATCCTCGAGCGGCTCGGCCATGTCGTCGAGGCGTCGCACCCGCGCGCCATCACAGGGCAGATGGAGAACGCGATTAATGTCGTCGCGGCATGGCAGGCGCATGAGGTCGATTCGCTCGGCGAAATGCTCGGCCGCGAAATTCGCGCCGAAGACATGGACTGCGACAACTGGGCCGTCACTCAGATGGGCAAAGCGATCACGGCGCGCGACTACCTGGCCGCGCTCGGGAGCTACAACACTTTCAGCCGCTCGATGGCGTCGTGGTGGGCAAGCGGATTCGACATCCTCGTCACGCCGACGATTACGCGGCCGTCGCCGAAGATTGGCGAGCTGGTGCCCGACCCGTCGAAGCCGCTCGACGCGTTCCGACGCAGTGCCGAGATCCTGACGCTATGCGCGCCGTTCAACATCACCGGGCAGCCAGCGATTTCGCTGCCGCTGCATTGGAACCGCGAGGGTCTGCCGATTGGCGTGCAGTTTGTCGCCGCAATGGGCCGTGAAGACTTGCTGATTCGCCTCGCGTCGCAACTGGAGAACGAGGTCCGCTGGGGCGACCGCCGCCCTCCTATTCACGCGTAACGAAGGAGAGCAGCGCGATGCTTAATCCGTACATCGAAGCATGGGAACTGCGCGAGCTGGTGCTCAAGAAAGAAATTCGGCCGCGCGAGGTTGCTGAGTTTTTTCTCGCGCGCGTCGAGCAGCTGAATCCGAAGCTGGGCGCGTTCATTACCGTCACCGCCGACCGCGCGCTGGCGGACGCGGCACGGCTCGAGAAGATGAACGCGTCGGAAGGGGTCAAGCTGCCGCTGTTCGGCGTTGCGTATTCGCTCAAGGATCTGCTCTGGACGAAAGATATTCGCACGACCTTCGGCTCGAAGAACTTACGAGAACTGGCACGCGCCCGCCGATGCGGAGCTTGCCGTGCGGCTTGCCAACTCGGGCGGAATCCTGCTCGGCAAAACCTCGACGCCCGAGTTTGGACTGCGCCCGACCACCGAAGGCGGGCTGTGTCCGCCAGCGCGAAATCCCTGGAATCTCGAGCATACCGCTGGCGGTTCGAGCGGAGGCTCGGCTTCTGCGGTCGCCGCCGGCTTGCATCCAGTCGCGCAGGGCAGCGACGGCGGTGGCTCTGTGCGAATCCCGTCGGCATGCTGTGGACTCGTGGGAATCAAGCCGTCGCGCGGGCGAATCACCTCGCGCACCGGCCGAGGGCGAGTCGATGGGGCGGGCTTTCGACCAAGGGACCGATCGCGCGCACGGTTCGCGACGCGGCGTTGATGCTCGATGCGATGGCGGGAATGATGCCGGGCGATCCGTATGCGGCACGGCCGCATACGCGTCCGTTCGTCGAGGAGGTCACGGCGCATCCGAAGAAACTTCGGCTCGCCGTCATCGACCACAGCGCGCTCGGCTCGCCGGACGCTGAAACGCTTGCGGCGCTCGAGTCCGCATGCGACGTGTTCCGCCAGATGGGACACAGCTATCGAACCGCTCACGCTCGATCCGGGCCGCGATGCTCGGAAAATTACGCGCGCGTTATCGTCGGCGCGTCAGTCGCGGCGCTGAATATCCCGAATCCCGATCTGCTCGATCCAGTCGTCCGCGGCAGCTACGAATGGGGCAAGAAAATTTCCGCCGCCGATTACATTCGCGCGGTCACCGGGATGCACAACACGTCGCGCGAAATCATTCACACGCTGATGCCGTACGACGCTCTGCTCGCGCCGACGCTCACGCGGCCCGCCGTGCGACATCGGCAGCCTCGTGCCTCGAATCCGGCGACCAGCGCCGATGAAATCTACGCGTGGATCCCGTTTACCTTCCCGTTTAACTCGACCGGTCAGCCGGCCGATCTCGATTCCCAACGGCTTCAGCAAGTCGGGACTGCCGCTCGCATTGCAGATGTCGGCCGTCCCGGCGACGAGGCGGCATCATCGCGCTGGCGGCGGAATTCGAGCGCGCGCGTCCGTGGCGGGACAAGCATCCGCCAATTTAGCGGCCGGGGTGTGTCATCCGCGGACCGAAGCCGAACCGATCGCGCGCCATTGCGCGACTCCGGATGAGGGGAATCTGGCTATCTGGATAGGCGAACACGTGCTGGTCGCGTTGCTATCGCTGCTTGACGCGGTTTAATCCGCTAAAAGTCTGCATTAATTAGTCTTCACCCGTAAGACAGAGCTCTCTGGTGTAAATCTTGCTGAGTCTTCACGGACTAAACCGGAGTTTTGCCTCATACGGGGGGAAAGAGCATGAGTTATAAGGTGAAAGCGGCGATGTTGGTTGCTGGGTTGGTTGCGATGGCTGTTGCATCGACGCCACAGAGGGCCTCCGCCCAACTATTATGTAGTGACGTACCGCCGCCTCAGCAGATGGCGTTGCCGCGTCCGATTCCACTGGGCATTTCGGGCGGAAATATCCAATTCGGTAATCAAGACCAAGAAGGAAAAAGGCTGCTTCAGCGGAACGCTGGGCTCGATGGTCGAGGATTCAGAGGATAACGAATACATCCTCAGCAACAATCACGTGCTCGCGGACCAAAACGAGGCCAAGCCGGGACAGAAAATCGTGCAGCCCGGCCTCGTTGACGTGGACTGTCTGAAGGCGCCCAGCAATACGGTCGCAACTTACAGCAATACCATCAAAATCAAGTTCGGAGGCGGCAACAATACCGTCGACGCCGCCATCGCGGCCGTCGAGCCGGGAGAAGTGAGCCCTCAAATCCTCTTTATCGGGGACATCGCAGGCACGGTCGGCACGCCGACAATCGGGTTGCCCGTGGAGAAGATGGGCCGGACGACTTGTGTTACGACCGGGGTGATCGCGCAGCTGGACGCCAATGTGACGATCAACTACTCGGACATGCCGAAGAAGCCGAAGCTCGCTAAATTCCTCAACCAGATCGTCGTGACGGGCAGCGTCGCAACCCCTCAATTCGGTTTGGCGGGAGACTCCGGATCGCTGGTGGTAACAATCGATGACTGCCCGCAGGCCGTCGCTTTGCTGTTCGCGGGCTTTTCAACCAGTGGCAACGTGATCGCCAATCCGATTTCCGAAGTGTTGGGCAAGCTGGACGTTTCGATGGTGGGCACGTGCACGGCTGATGCGGTCGAGGCGGTGCCGTCGGATGTCTTGGCGGCGAGCGTCGGTCTGTCGGACGAGGTGGTCACGTCGGCAAAGGCGGTTCGCGACAGTCACGAGGACGCGCTTATGAAGATCCCGGGCGCGGTCGGCACGGCAGTCGGCGCGAGCGATCAGCCGGGCGAAGCCGCGATCGTGGTCTACGTCGACAAGCTGACGCCGGAGGCACAGGCGGCTGCACCGAAAGAGGTCGACGGACTGCCGGTTAGCCTGATCGAAAGCGGCGAAGTCGTCGCGCTCTGAGTTTCGACGAGTTGCTCCTCACGGGCGCGCTTCGAGCACGAGGTTGAAGGGGGTCGACGTCGCCAGCCGCACGCGCGAGAAACCTCCCGCGGTGAGCACCTCGCGCAGGCGCGCTCTCTCCTGCCTGTGTGCCAAGGCCGAGGCCGACTTCCTGCGACAGCGAGCCCGGCACGCAGATCAACGTCGAGGCGGCATAGAATAGCCGGCCGATCGGATTCAGGTTGTCCTCAAGGCGATCTCTGCCGAACGGCTCGACCACCAGCCAGGTTCCATCTTTGGCAAGTGTAGCTCTTCACGTGCGCGGCCGCGCCGACGGGATCGCCCATGTCGTGCAGGCAGTCGAAGAACGCCACCAGGTCGAAGGTGCCGGGATAGTCCTTGGCCGAGGCGCGCTCGAAGATCGCGCGATCGGCGACGCCCGCCTCGCGCGCGAGTTCGCGGGCGCGATCGATTGACGGCTGATGATAGTCGAAGCCGAAGAACTCGGACTTCGGAAACGCCTTCGCCATCAGGATTACTGAAGCGCCGTGACCGCATCCGACGTCCGCCACGCGCGCGCCGCGCTCGAGCTTTTCCTTGACGCCGTCGAGGGCAGGAATCCATTCGGCGACCAGGTGCATCGCGTAGCTGGGACGAAAGAAGCGCTCGGTGCCGCGGAACAGGCCCGGGGCGTGCTCATGCCATCCGACGCCGCCGCCGTTGCGAAACGCGTTCGCGACTTTGGGTTCGTCGAGGATCGCAACGGCAGCTATCTCGTACATCGCGGGGAAGTACGCCGGCCCGCCTTCATCGGCAAGCACGAGCGCATGCTCGGGCGAGATGGAGAAGCGGCCGGAGGCCGCGTCGTAGTCGATGTAGCCGGCCGCGGCCTGCGCCGAGGCCCATTCGCGCACGTAACGCTCGACAGTGCCGGTCTTTGACGCAAGTTCAGCGGACGTCATCGGTCCCGCGGCGGCCAGCGTCTTGTAAAAGCCGAACTTCTCGCCGAGCAGCACGAGCGCCGTGCCCATCGCAGCAGCAGCGTCGCCGAGCATTTTGCCGATCACTTCCTGGAGTTTGTTCTCGTCGATCGCCATTTTAATCCTCCAACCCCCGATCGTGTCCTTTTGATTTAAGGCTGGGACGTGCTTGCGTCAACGTGGCTTGAGGTTGAAGGCTTCGGCGAGCAGTTCGTGGGAGCGCAGGCGCGCTTGATGATCGTGGACGACGGTCACGAGCATCACTTCGTCGAGATGCAGCACGCTCGCGATATCGACGAGGGTGTCGCGGACGTGGCCGGGCGTGCCGATGATCGCGCGGGGCCATTCGCCCGTCTCGCGCATCATCACGTCGTCGGGCAAGGGGCCGGGTCCGAGCTCTGCGAGCGCTTGTTCCGGCGTGGGAATCGGTCCGCGCATGCCCTGGCGCGCATGGCGCACGAACAGTCGGACGCTCGACGCCATCCGCTCGGCTTCAGCGTCGGTGGGGGCGCATATCGCGCCGATTCCAAGGACGGCGACCGGTTCGGACAGCTCATTCGAGCGGATGAAGTGCGTGCGATAGTACTCGATAGCTGCGCGCGTGTGAGTTGGATCGATGAAGTGGGCGAAGGCGTAGGGCAAGCCGAGCTGCGCGGCGGCGGCTGCACTCCACATGCTCGAACCGAGCAGCCACACGTCAGGCGCACCGGGCATCGCCGGCGATAACTCGATACGGCTGAAAGCATGGTCGGGGCGGAAGCCGCCGTGCAGAAATGCGATCAGCTCGAGCAGTTGTTTGGGGAAATCGTCTTCGAGCGGTTGCGCGCTGCGGTCGCGGCGGAGCGCGAATGTATCGAGCGGGCTGCCGCCGGGCGCGCGGCCGATGCCGAGATCGATGCGGCCGGGATAGAGCGCGTGCAACACGCGGAAGGCCTCGGCGACCTTCATCGGGCTGTAATGCGGCAGCATCACGCCACCCGAGCCGACGCGGATGTGCGAAGTCTCGGCGCCGACGCGCGCTAGCAAGACTTCGGGCGCAGGACTCGCGAAAGCGCCGGTCGCATGATGCTCGGCGACCCAGTAGCGCTCATAGCCAAGGCGATCGGCGAGCCGCGCCAGCTCGATCGTGTTGCGAAACGCGTCGGCGGTGGTGAAGCCGGCAGGAACAGGGCACTGGTCGATGATCGAGAGGTTCATGTTGAGGAATATAAGAACTTAATTGTAGTGAAACCGACCGTGGGTTTCACGTGACCTGGTTGCACTTTTCCGAAATCTCATCGACGACGCGTTCAATCGGCGCAGTCGCATCGATTACGACACCACCCTTCGGGACATCTTCTTTGGTTGCGTGCAATCGCCGAATGAGTTGCCGTTCGGCGGATTTGCCGCCCCACTCAGTTTCCGGCCTCTCGGCAAGCCGTCGGGTCAACGTGTCCGGATCGATCTCGAGAACAAAAACCCGATCGAACAAATCAATGAAGCTGGAGAAATTCCTGAGCCGCCGCAGAAGAATGAATGCAACATGGCTTTGGTCGGCCACCAGCGCTCTGACCTTATCCACGTTCCAAATATGATGCTCCGGCTCGTGGGCAAGCCCATCCACGGGTTCCCCCGTCTTTGGATCGCCCTGATAGGCCAACTCAGTGTCACCATTGATGGAATGGCAACCGCGCCTGCGCAGTTCGCGGCAGACTGACGTCTTGCCGGTGCCAGAAACGCCTTCGATCAAATAGTTTCTGATGCCCATCCTTCTTCGACCACCTTCACGATATCCTCGATCTCCCAAAGTCGCGACTCGACGCCTGCCTTCTTTCGAGTGGGATTAAAACCGATCCACTGCCGACCCCTGCACCCCGCCATCCCCAATGAACGACGCCAAGAGAGCGCTCAGAACCAACTAGCGCTCTACTACCATCGTGCTCTGGTAAAACCTTCTCGCATTCGCGAGAATCCGATGCGTGAGTCCCAGCCGATCGTGTTGGCGGGACAACACTCTACATGGAGGACGAAACACAATGAGTTGGGATTTTGAAACCGAGCCCGAGTTCCAGAAGGAGCTCGACTGGATCGACGAAATTCGTGCGCGAGGAAGTCGAGCCGCTCGACTTCGTGCTCGACTGCCATCCGTACGACGTGCGCAATCCGAAACGCAACGCGCTGGTGCGGCCGCTGCAGGCCGAAGTGAAAAAGCGCAAGCTGTGGGCCTGCCATCTCGGGCCGGAGCTCGGCGGCCAGGGTTATGGCCAGGTCAAGCTCGGGCTGATGAACGAGATCCTCGGGCGCTCGCGACTTCGCGCCGATCGTATTCGGATGCCAGGCGCCCGATACCGGCAACGCCGAAATCCTCGCCCATTACGGCACGCCCGAGCAGAAGAAACAATATCTGCAGCCGCTGCTCGACAACGAGATCGTCTCGGCGTTCTCGATGACCGAGCCGCAGGGCGGCGCCGATCCGAAGGTCTTCACGACTCAGGCGGAGCTGAAGGGAGACAACTGGGTGATCAACGGCGAGAAATGGTTCTCGTCGAATGCGCACCTCGCGTCGTTCCTGATCGTGATGGCGGTGACGGATCCCGACGCGACGCAATACAACCGGATGTCGATGTTTATCGTGCCGAAGGAAACGCCGGGCGTGAACATCCTGCGCAACCTCGGCGTCGGCAGCATGAGCGCGAGCGGCAGCCACGCGTACATTCGCTACGAAGACGTGCACGTGCCCAAGGACCATCTGCTGGGACCGCGCGGCGGCGCGTTCGTGGTCGCGCAGACGCGGCTCGGCGGCGGGCGCATCCATCATGCGATGCGCACGATCGGCCAGGTGCGGAAGGCGTTCGACATGATGTGCGAGCGGGTGCTCTCGCGCACGACGCAGGGCTCGCTGCTGGCGGACAAGCAGATGGTGCAGGAGAAGATCGCCGACTCGTGGATCGAGATCGAGCAGTTCCGGCTGCTGGTGCTGCGCACGGCGTGGAAGATCGATCGACTACAAGGACTATCTGAAGGTGCGCAAGGATATCGCGGCGGTAAAAGCGCTGATGCCCAAGGTGTTCCATGACGTCGCGGCGCGCGCGCTGCATCTGCATGGCTCGCTCGGCGTGACCGGCGAGATGCCGTTCGTCGAGCAGGTGATCCAGAGCTTCCACATGGGGCTGGCTGACGGGCCGACGGAGGTCCACAAGATAACGGTCGCGCGCCAGGTATTGCGCGAGTACAAGGCGACCGACGGCCTGTTCCCGACCCAGCATATCCCGCGGCTGCGCGAAGCGGCGATCAAGAAGTACGCGGACCGCATCGAGCTCGAGGTGGCCAACCAGTGAGCGGACGAATCGAGTTTGATTTCAAGGACAAGGTGGTCGTAATCACAGGCGGCAGCCGCGGCCTGGGCCATTCGATGGCGCTGGGCTTCGCGCGCGCCGGCGCGAACCTGGCGATCGCAAGCCGCAAGCTCGACTCGTGCGAGGCGACCGTCGCGGAAATCCGCGCGCTCGGCCGCGACGCGTCGGCGCATTCGATACACGTCGGGAAATGGGACGACTGCAACCGGCTCGCCGACGAGGTTTACGCGCGATGGGGCCGCGCCGACGTGCTCATCAACAACGCCGGCCTGTCGCCGCTGGCGCCGTCGTCGGTCGACACCAACGAGGACCTGTTCGACAAGGTGATCGGAGTCAATCTCAAGGGGCCGTTTCGGCTGTCAGCGCTGTTCGGATCGCGGATGGTGGCGGGCGACGGCGGCGCGATCATTAACGTGTCGTCGGTTGCTTCGATTCGTCCGACTCCCGATGTTGCGCCGTACGCGGCGGCGAAGGCGGGACTCAATGCGATCACGATTGCGCATGCGATGGAGTACGGGCCGAAGGTGCGCGTCAATTGCATCATGGCGGGCCCGTTTCACACCGATATCAGCAAGGGTTGGTCGCGCACGACCGAGTTCACGCGCCGCGCGCAGGCGACATTTCCGATGCAGCGCGCGGGCGAGCCGGACGAAGTGGTGGGAGCGGCACTCTATTATGCGAGCGCGGCGTCGAGCTTCACGACAGGCACGATACTGACGATCGACGGCGGCTCGTCGCATCCGCTCACGGTGCGTTCGTAATCAAGCTGTCACTTCGCGAACTTTCGTGCAGATTGCACGGGTCGGGCCGCCAGTCTCTCGCCGCTTCGCTTATCGTCTTAAAGACGGTACTACCTACTTTCTGTAGCCGCTTCGCGACCAGAAGTTGCGTCACTGCCACCGCGATAAGATCGTGGTGACTGGAAACGTCAATAAGGTGAACAAAACGACTGGCACGGACGATGCGTCGAGGTCCATGGGCCAGACTGACCAGGGGCATGGTCGGCCAAAAAAATTCTAAAAAAGGAGGCACGGGAAAATGGACAAGATCACACGCATGTTCGTGAAGATGCGCGAGTATCCGGCGGGTCAGACGATGGCCGAATACGCGCTCATCCTCGCCGCGGTCGCAGTGATCGTCTTCATCGGCTACCAAACGCTGGGATCGACGATCAGTACGCTGCTCGGCACGGTTGACACCACACTGTAACCGGGAAGACTTGAAATCACGGGGCGGCGGATGAGCCCCATTCGCCGCCCCAAATCAAACGCCCTGTTCGACCTACGCTGCCACCAACTAACCACCATTAACATTTCCGCTGCGTCAGGCGATTCTCAAAAACACTTCGCCGATATAGCGGCGATCGCTCTGCGATGAAAAAAGCAGCGGGCGAATCGCTCACAACATCGCTTTCGAACCCCGCCGAACAGGCAGAAATGTTTTCAGGGTTCACGCCCCTCGGGCTCGATCCGATTGACGAACGATTGGAAAACGCGAAGGTTTTTGCCGTTCACTTTCCATATCTATGGACCAGAAAAAGCCTTTTTTCCTCAAGAATAAGGGCTTTTTCGCGGTTGGCAGAGCACTGCAGAGGCGGCATGAAAAATGCTGAATCAGTCCTGCAGAGGATGACTGTCATGGCCAAGATGTTTTTTTCCTTGGGATTCTGGATGACAATGGTGCTATTCATCGGACTCGGTTATGTATTCGGCGCCGATTTACCGGATTGGGCGGACCACGGCAAAGCCGCGCAGGCCGTCGCGATAGGATGGTCGCCCGACGAGCAATCGCCGTCGCTGCAGCAGTACCGGGATCAACCTGGCGCTGAGCGCACCAGCGACTTTCCTCTTCCCGCGGGCTGCAGACCTGACGCTACGCCACCGACCGATTCGATGTTCCCGCAAACCGCCAACTGGCAGCGCGGCGGTTCGATGTACGCACCGGGAGTGTCGCTCACGTTTTCAGACAACCACCAGGTGAGTCTGTGTCCCGGCCCGGTAGTAATCCCGCAAGGCTGAGCAGTCTCTTAAATCGCACGCATCGCAAATTCGCGACCGAACTGAACGCAGCTCGGTCGCGTTTTTTTCATTGCAGCCGTTTCTCAGTTGCATAATGAAACCCAAGTCGGCTAGAACCTGACTGTTACGTTGCAAACGAAACATGCAAGAGAGGTACGACGATGCAGACGATCAAGTTTGACGATATAGCCGCGCTCACGGCGAAAATTTCCAAGGAGTTCGGTCCCTGGAGCGAGCCGATTCATGTGACGCAGGAGAAAATCAACCAGTTCGCCGACGTTACCGGCGACCATCAGTGGATTCATATCGATATCGAGCGCTGTAAGAAGGAAAGCCCGTTCGGCGGTCCGGTCGCACACGGATTCCTGACGCTGAGCCTGCTGCCTGCGTTCAAGACCACCGAGGAATACGCGGTAACCGGCTTTCGCAACGTCGTGAATTACGGCGCCAACAAGCTGCGCTTCGTCGCGCCGGTTCCTGCAGGCGCCAGCGTGCACGCGCGCTCGCGGCTGATCGCGGTCGAGCCGCGGCCGCAGGGCACGATGGTGACGCGCGAGACGGAAATCCAGGTAGTAGGCCAGCAGAAGCCGGCGGTGGTTTACGAAGGGTTGATGCTGTTCGTGAAGTAAGCGAGCCGCGCGGCGAGGGAGATCAGTCGATGGCGTATGAACAGATAATTTACGAGGTCGCGGACAATATCGCGACGATCACACTCAACCGGCCGGAGAAGCTCAACGCCTTCACCGGTATCATGATGAACGAGATGGTCGACGCGTTCGACCAGGCCGATGCGGACGACAACGTGCGCGCGGTAATCGTCACCGGCGCGGGGCGGGCGTTCTGCGCGGGCGCGGACTTGTCGGCGGGGCCGCGCACGTTCGACTCGACGCGCGACGATCGTCCGGAGCGGCGCTCGGCGATTAGAGCCGACGGCAGCGTGAACTGGAGCGACGAGGCGGTTCGGGACGGCGGCGGGCGGCTGACCCTGCGCATTTTCGAATGCAAGAAGCCGGTGATTGCGGCGGTGAATGGTGCGGCGGTTGGAGTCGGCGTCACGATGCAGCTGGCGATGGACGTGCGGCTGGCGTCGGAGAATGCGCGCTTCGGGTTTGTGTTCTCGCGGCGCGGAATCGTGCCGGAAGCGTGCTCGAGCTGGTTCCTGCCGAAGATCGTGGGCATCTCGCAGGCGCTTGAGTGGACCTTCACCGGGCGCGTGTTCCCGGCCGAAGAGGCGCTCGAAGGCGGGCTGGTTAGAAGGATCTACAAGCCGGATCAGCTCATTCCGGCAGCGCGCGCACTCGCGCGCGAGATTGCCGACAACACCTCGGCAGTGTCGGTCGCGCTCATTCGCCAGATGCTGTGGCGGATGGCCGGCGCGGACCATCCGATGGAAGCGCACAAGGTCGACAGCCGCGGAATTTTTGCGCGGGGCTCTTCGGCCGACGTGAAGGAAGGCGTCGCGTCATTCCTGGAAAAGCGTCCGGCGAAATTTCCGGACAAGGTTTCCAAAGATATGCCCCCGTACTTTCCGTGGTGGCAGGAGCGAAAGTACAGCTAGCCGGTCAGGTCTTCACGCGGGCGGAGGACCCTCGGGATATTGCGGCACGTCGTCGGTGATCTCGTGCCAGGGCGCCTTCGAGCCCACGTAAATGTGGGAGCTCGTTCGAATCACGGGGTCGTCGTCGAGCGAGCCCGCTGGAATCAGCACTACCTCGCGAGTCGGCAACTTGCGCGGCACCGAGCTGCCGCACACTTTACAGAACGAATTGCCAAATCTCTCCGCGTTCGGCAGGCGATAGGTGAGCACTAGATCTTCGCCGCGCAGCCATCGGAACGACGCGGCCGGCACGAACAGGTTGGCGGCAAACGCCGCGCCGCGCGCCTTGCGGCATCGCGAGCAATGACAGTTGCGCAGCTCGATTGGATCGCTCGACTCGAACGCCACCGCACCGCATAGGCAGCTTCCCTTGAACATCGCGAACACCTCCCGTTCGCGCAAAGGTTGACGCAACCTCGCTTCGGCGGTCAAGCTGCATGGACGCATGGCCGCCAGTTGGCAAGAGAGCGAGATAGTTCCCGGCTTGTTCGTCGGTGATCTGCAGGACGCGCAGAAGTTCGACGGGACTATTGTCAGCGTGCTGCCCGACGTGCCCGAGGGCGAACCGCCGCACGCTATTCAAATGCCGTTCCTTGCCGAGGGGGTCGTGACGCTCGACAATACTGCCACGCTGATCGACGACGAGCTTGCGCGCGGGCATCGCGTGCTGGTGCATTGCGAGGAAGGATGCGAGCGCGCGCCGCTGGTCGTGGCGTGGTTCCTGAAAACGAAACGCGGCAAGACGCTTGACGAAGCGTACGCCTTGCTCAAGAGCCGGCGGCCGATCGTCGAAGATCGGCGGCGCTGGCTGGGTATTCACAATCGGTAGCCGCATCCGGGGGCGATCCGGCCAATTGACTATAGGCTGGCGACGGCTCACGCTGGCGGGCGTCAGGCGGACCTGAATTCATGGCCAACTTTTTCAAGCGAGTGCTCGAGTACCTGGAGACCGCGCTCGGACATTTGCGCGCCGCGCTTCATCCGAGCCAGCCGTGGGTCGCACGCACGCGCGAGTTGAGCCGTTCGCGGCGCCTGCGAAAAATCGGGATCATCGTCGTCTCGATCATCGTATTTCTCGGCCTGGCGACTTACATCGCCGTGCCTCCCATCCTGCGCCATGTGCTGACCGGGCCCGTCGCCGCCAGCATCCATCGCGATGTGACCGTCGGCAAAATCCGCTTCAATCTGTACCGGCTGAAGCTCGACCTCGACCAGCTGCACGTTGGCGAGCGCGGCGATCCGCAGAAGCCGTTCGTCGACCTCGGACATCTGGCGGTGAAGGTTTCATGGACCTCGCTGTTCAGATTCGCGCCGGTCGTCGGCGAAGTCGTGGTCGATAAACCCAGGATACACGTAATCCGGAAGTCGCAGCAGGAATTCAACTTTTCCGACTTGCTCGAGAGCGCGCCCGCGCCGGCGAAACCACCGCCGCCCACCAAGCCGAGCGCGCCGATGAAATTCGCGGTTTCGAACATCCAGCTCCGCGACGGCGAAATAACTATCGACGACCAACTGCTCGGCAAGCAGCACAAGGTCGAGGATATCCAGGTCAACGTCCCGTTTATCGCGAACCTGCCGTCGGACGTCGATGTCTTCGTGCAGCCGCTGCTGCAGATGGTGATCGATGGCAGCCCGATTCATATCGCCGGCGTCGCCAAGCCGTTCACGGCCACGCGCGACTCGGTGGTTGACCTGAAGCTGCATAAGCTCGACCTGCCACTCTACGTCAGCTACGTGCCGGTGAAGCTGCCAGTGCAAATTCCGAGCGGGACCCTGTCGGCCGACCTCTATCTTCATTTCGTGCAGGCCGAAGCGCAGCCGCTGATTCGCGTAAACGGGACCGTGGCGCTCGATCAGCTCGACGTTCGCGACACCGCGAACGCGCCGGTGGTCGCACTCAAGCACGCCGAGGTGAAGCTGAGCGACGTCGAGCCGTTCAACGCGATAATTTATCTGAAGTCGATCTGGATCGACGGACTGCTCGCGAATGTGCGGCTGAATCCCGACGGCACCAACAATCTCTCGGCGCTCGCGAGCGGCGGCGCGCCGGCGCCGGCTACCCCTCCTGCGCAAGCGGCCGCGGCGAGCACTCCTGCGGCAGCGCCGACGCCGGCCGGCACGATAGCGCAGCCGACTACAACGGTGGCGGGACCCTCTACGGCGAAACCGCCGATGGATTTCCAGCTCGAGTCGTTCGTGCTCACGAAGAGCGGGGTGGACGTTCAGGACAACAGCGGTCCGGCGCCCGCGACTGACGCTCTTGAGGCGCTCGAGGTCGGCGTACAGAATCTTCGCACGCTCGGGAAATCGCCCGCGACGTTCTACCTGAACAGCAATCTTCATAGCGGCGGCGCGCTCGCCGTGCAGGGCGCGCTGAATCTCTCGCAATCGCAGGTCACGACCAACGTGACGGTCGACAAGGTCGATCTGCCGGCGCTGCAGCCGTTTGCGCAGAAATTTCTGGCGGCGACCGTAGCGTCGGGCAAGTTCAGCGCGAAGGCCAGCGTGCTGACGAATTTTGCGAGCGACAAGTTTAACGTCCACGCGGAGCCGGCCAGCGTCGCGATCGATAATTTCGAAGTGGACGCGCCGAAAGAAAAAGAAAAGCCGGTGCAGTGGAAAAATTTCAGTGTAACGGTCGGGCAGTTCGATTTGGCGTCGCATCACGCGACGGTCACGGAAGTGAAGAGCGACGCGATGCATCTGTTCGTGCGCCGCGAGCGCGACGGCAAAATCAGTCTCGAAGCGCTGATGCGCAGTTCGGCGCCGCCGCCCTCGCCACGCCCCGAGCGCACGGCTGCGCGCGAGCGGCGGCGAATGCCGCGCGAGACGCGGCGTGAAGAGCGCAGGCACGTTCAGCCCGCAGCGCCGCCCGCGCCCGCCGCGCCGGGTTTTCAATTCGAGGTCGCGTCGGTCGCGCTGGAAGGAACCGACGCCACCTTTGTGGATGAGAGTGCGCCGAAACCGGTTACGGTCGCAGTCTCGCCGCTCAACATTCATCTGAAGGATGTGACCAGCGACTTCGCCAAACCTTTTGGCGTCGATCTTGACGGCACCTTGAATCGCAAGGGCACCTTCAAAGTCACCGGCACGGCTGCGGTCCAGCCGCTGAAGGTCGACCTGCACGTCGCGACCAAGCGCCTAGACCTCGCATTTGCGAATCCGTACGTGAGCAAGAACCTGAACGCGACGATCACGAGCGCGAACCTGACGGTTGACGGCGCGCTCGGCCTGGCGCAGGTGAACAAGGATTTTCTGGTCAGCTACAAGGGCGACGCGTCGCTCGGCAGCGTGCGGATGCTCGACAAGGTGACCAACGATCTGTTTTTCCGAATGGCCGCGCTCGACGTGAACCGGATAGACTTTGCGCTTGGCAAGGGTCCGCCGAAGGTACACGTGGGATTGATCGCGCTGAACGATTTTTATTCGCGCATCATCCTCAACAGCAACGGCAAGCTGAATCTGAAGGATATCACGTCGAGTCCGCAGGAAGCGCCGACCTCGCTGACGCGCGCCGCGGGTACGCCGGGCTCGAAAGGGGCGGTGCCGGTCGCGCCGACCTCGACGCCAACTCCGGCGGCCGCGCCGAGCGTGGCAGCCGTGGCCTCTCCAGGAGCCAGTCCGGCAGCGTCGGCCAGTCCGGCGGCGCCTTACCAAGGAAAGCCGATGGACGCCGACTTCGAGCTCAGCAAGATCACGCTCAAGGGCGGCAAGGTCGATTACACCGACAACTTCATCAAGCCCAACTACACCGCCAATCTGACCGACATGGAGGGCAAGATCGGCGCGTTCGGAACCAAGACGACGACGCCGGCGCCCGTTTCGCTAGACGGAAAAATAAACGGCAGCTCGCCGATCAATATCGACGGCTCGATCAATCCGCTGGCGCCGACCGCCTACGTCGATATCAAGGCGAAGGCCGACGCGATCGAGCTGACCGGGCTCTCGCCGTACACGACCAAGTACACCGGCTTTCCGATCGTCAAGGGCACGCTGACCGTCGACGTCCATTACCTGCTCGACCAAGGCAAGCTGACGGCCGACAACCATATTTTTATCGATCAGTTGACCTTCGGCGATCACGTCGACAGCCCGGACGCGACCAACCTGCCGATTCGCCTCGCGGTCTCGCTGCTCAAGAACTCCAAGGGACAGATCGACGTGCGCATCCCGATTTCGGGATCGCTGTCGGATCCGCAATTCAGCATCGGCAGCATTATCCTCGGCGCGTTTATGAATCTGATCGTGAAGGCCGCAACCGCGCCGTTCTCGCTGATAGCGGCGGCGTTCGGCGGCAGTGGCAGCGGCGCGCAGCAGGATCTCGGCTATATCGAGTTCAAGCCGGGCTACTCGACGCTGACGCCGGACAGCCAGCAGAAGCTCGACACGGTCGCGAAGGCGCTGGCGGATCGCACGGCGTTGAAGCTCAACATCTCGGGGCGCGTCGATCCCCAGTTCGACAAACAGGGATTCGCCGAAGCGACGCTCGACCACAATATCCAGGTGCTGAGAAACAAGAGCGAAGGCGAGAGCGCAGACGCCAGCGGCAAAGCCCCGCCGCTGTCGCCGGCGGATTACA
This sequence comes from uncultured delta proteobacterium, assembly GCA_963756005.1. GTDB lineage: Bacteria > Desulfobacterota > Binatia > Binatales > Binataceae > Binatus. The sequence goes on along the minus strand of CAVWMC010000003.1, from coordinate 98,451 downwards.
ACAAGTACCTGGCCAAGGTTTATAGCGCCGGCGATTTCAAGAAGCCGCGCGACGCAATCGGTATCGCGAAGACGCTGCCGCCGGAAGACATGAAGAAATTAATCCTCGCCAACACGCCCGTGACCGATCAGGACTTGGCGCATCTGGCGGATGCGCGCGCGAACGCGGTGCGTGCATATTTGACCACCAAGCAGGTCGATTCGTCGCGGATGTTCATTATCGCGCCGAAGCTCGACGGCAGTGGAATCAAGGACGGCGGCAAAACCACGCGCGTGGATCTTACGCTTGAGTGATAGGCGGGGGCGATTCTGCTTGCGGGGAACCTAACCCCTAACCCCTTCCCCTGGTGGAAGGGGAACCGGAGCAGGGCGCACTTCCCTTGGTGGAAGAGACCTTTTGCATAAGCGGGCGAAGCGATCGGAGCAGAGGCAGAATCGTAAATCGCGCGCAATAAAGGGCGTTAGACGAGGAATCGCGGCGCGTCGGACAATCGCGCCTCAAGTTGTCCTCCACCCTAACCCTCCTCCCATCTGGGAGGAGGGAATCAGAATTTGGTCCCCTCCTCCAACGTGGGAGGAGGGTTAGGGTGGAGGACCATTAGCGGCGCGATTGTCTGACGCGCCGCACGCATCCTGTTGGAAGGGGAACCGGATAGGAGAGCTACAGCGAGCCGAGTACTTTATCCGGGACCTTGTCCCAGGCTTGGCGCTCGCCGTCGCGCGGGGCGTCTTCGAGCTTTGTGTTTGCGCCGAAGACCATCGTCGCGCGGCTTGATTCGTCGTACGCCTTCCATTTGCCGGCACTCGCGCTGCTGGGATCGCCTGAGCGCGCGAATGCGAGCCATGCGTCCTGCATCTGCGTTGCGAGCTTTTCCGCCGCCGGACCGGTGCCTGCGAATGCGGCCATCCCGGGAATGTGATTGGTGCCGAAGACGAAGCCGAGCTCGAGCGCGTGGCATGAGCCGAGCGCACCGCGCATCGCGGGCGACGGCCAGGTGAAGAGATAGCTGTAAACGCGCGCGTCGTGGCGGCGCTGGACTCGCGCGAGGCGCACGCCGGGGATGCGGAAGATGCGGTCGGTTTCGATTGCTGAGAACAGTTCGCCCGGGGCGACGGACTCGCCGCGCGCTGCACGCGCCTTTTCATAGCTGCCGATCAGCGCGTCGGCTGACGGAGCATCGAGGCGCCTGCTGATTCGTGCGCCAAGGCCTGCGCGGTCCAACTTGAGCAGTGAAGGATCCATCAGCGAGAACAATTTCCATTCTTCGAGCGTCGATCCCGCCATCACGGCCACGCCCGCAGCCGAGCCGTCCGCGACCATCTCGATCGCGGTACGCGGCACGTGAGTCCCGTCGATGCATGGCTGATACGCCATTCCGAGCTCGGGGTCCGGCGTCTTGCCGTCGTCGAGCAACGTACCGGTGAGCAATTGCGCGGGAGTCAGCGCGCGGACAGCTGCCGCGTCGCCGGGATTCACGCGGAGCCTCGACAGAATTCGCTCGGCGGTGCGATTCGCGCGTGCGACCGGCGAGCCGGTGTGCGATGCGCCGCTTTGCGGGATCGCTTTGTGGAAGAGGCCGCGCGCCGACGGCATCGCGAGCAGAGTTCCGACGCTCATGCCGCCGGCTGATTCGCCGAAAATCGTCACGTTGCCGGGGTCGCCGCCGAACTCGGCGATATTGTCGCGCACCCATTCGAGCGCCGCGATCTGATCGAGCATCCCCTCGCTGCCGCTGGCCGGAATCTTGCCGTTGGTTACGTCGGCGAGTCGCAGGAATCCCAGCGGACCGAGGCGGTAGTTGACGGTGACGAGGACCACGTCGCCGCGGCGCGCGAGAACCGAACCGTCATAGAGCGCCTGCGAGCCGGCGCCGATCGAGAATGCGCCGCCGTGAATCCAGACCATCACGGGACGCCGCTTGCCGTCGAACGCGGGCGTCCAGATGTTGAGCGAGAGGCAGTCTTCAGACTGTTCGCCCTCGACCACCATCGCGGCCAGCGCGGAGAGCATCAGCTGGTTCTGAGGAGCGGATGCGCCAAAGCGGCGCGCGTCGCGCACGCCGGTCCACGATGCGGGCTTCTCTGGCGGGAGCCATCGGAGCGCGCCGACGGGAGGCTTCGCAAACGGGATTCCCTTGAAGACGATCAGTCCGCCCTGATCGTCACCTTCGAGCTTGCCCTGGTGGATAGAGACAGTCGCGCCCATATGGATGAACCTCGATTGAAAAACTGCGCGATTCTCGCAGAAGTCACATGCAAGTCACAAACGCATCTTGTGCGTACGTCCTGACGCCGGCCAACGCTTTGATTATGCCGGCGCATCGGCTAACTGCTTCTCGCAGAGGAGAAATAGCTATGGCGCAACAACGGCCTCTTCGATTTGGGATACTAGGTGCGGCGCGGATTGCGCCGGATGCGCTAATCAAGGCGGCGCAGAATGTGCCGGACGCCGACGTGGTCGCGGTTGCGGCGCGCGATCCGAACCGGGCGCGAAAATTCGCCAAGGAGCACGGCATCCCGCGCGTGGTCGCCACTTACGATGACCTGGTAAACGATCCCGGGCTCGACGTGATTTACAATCCCCTTCCCAACTCGCTGCATTGCGAATGGACGATAGCAGCGCTGCGCGCGGGCAAGCACGTGCTGTGCGAAAAGCCGCTGGCCTCCAACGCCGCGGAGGCGGAACGCATGACGAAGGCGGCCGAAGAAAGCGGGAAGATTCTCGGCGAGGCATTCCACTACCGCTATCATCCGCTGGCGGATCGCATTCGCACGCTGATAAGCGACGGCACGTTGGGCCGGCTGGTCCATGTCGAGGGCCAATTCTCGGTGCCGATACCCGAGACGAACATCCGTTTCGATTGGAGTCTCGCGGGCGGCGCCACGATGGATTTGGGATGCTATCCGCTCCACATGATTCGGTATTTTTCCGGGCTGATGCCGCGCGTGATCAGTGCGAAGGCGGAGACCGGACCGAAGAATATCGATATCGCGATGGACGTCGAGCTCGAACTCGCAGGCGGCGCGACGGCCAGGATGAGCTGCGCGATGAAGAAGGATTCCCCGCTGATGGCGTCGTTCTCGGCGCGCGGCGATCGTGGAGAGTTGCGTGTGATAAACCCGATCGCGCCGCAGCGGGGACATCAGCTGACGATCAAGACCGCATCAGGCGAAAAGAACGACAGTGCCTGGTGACACGACCTTTACCTATCAGCTGCGCGCGTTCGTAAAGGCCATACGCGGCGAGGCTCAGTTCCCCACCGATGGCGCCCAGGGAACTATCAACATGGGCGTAATCGACGACGTGTACCGGGCGGCGGGCCTTCCTCCACGCGCAACTTGACGCCAATCTGCGCTGAAATCAGTAACGTTTGAGCAAAAAACGCATTATAGAAGCGGTTAACGCTTGCATTAACCAAGCGCAATGACTATCTATTGCTCTCAATTCTTCACGCTATGGTCGGCTAAGAGAGGAAAGTTAGAGATGAAATTGGCAAAAGCGCGCACATTTGCGATCTTTCGCGCGTTCCGCCAGTCGGTCAGTAACAGTCAGAGCTAACAACGGGAACTTCACAGCATAATTTTTGGAGGAGGATTTTGCGATGAAAGGATTTCTAAAATATCTCGCAATGTCGGCGGCGGGGGTCGTCCTGATTGTCGGCTTCACCGCAGGCTCGGCCACATTTGCGCGCGCCGAGGACGCGGCATCTGAGGCAGCGGTAGGGACGGATCCTGCAATGGCCCTTGATTTCGAGGGATGCTGGAGCGGTATCACGGCCTATGGCTATCTGAACGACAAGAACTACGGGACCGGATACGGCTACATCTACCTAACCCAGTCGGGGAAGAAATTCGTGCTCGACGATAGCTACCTCGAGTTCGTTTGGTACGATGGCGGCTACTATCCGTACGCGACCGGATACGTCTCGGGCAAGGCGAGCGGCACGGGATTCAATGCGAAAGTAAAATACAAACACGGGTGCGAACTAAAGGTTAATGGTGGATTTGGCGGCTACGGTATCGAGGGGACGTATAAAGCGAACGGCTGCGGCAAGACTTTTCGTGCGAAGGGAACGTTCGACTTTCCGGACGAGCCGAGCTACTACTGCGACTACTTTACTCCGTAAAGCATCACACAGAGAAACGAATCTTAAAGCGTAAGTGGTGGGCCTGTCGCGCAATGTGCGCGGCGGGCCCTTCCGTTTTTCCGGGCATTTCGTGATATAGCCGTCGTATAACCCGCGCATTTCACGGAGGGCATATGGCGAGCGAACAACTGAGCAAGGTAGTCGAGCGAATCAAATCTCAGCCGCAGAATCCTAACGCATCTTTGGAGAGCCGGCGCGCCGGGATGGAACGTATCAGCGAGCGCGTGCCGGCCGACGTGATTTGCGAGAAGGTCAAGGCGGGCGGCGTCGCCGCAGAATGGATCGCGGCGCCCGGCGCGGTGGCCGATCGAGTGATCCTGTATCTGCACGGCGGCGGCTACGTCATCGGCTCCATCAATACGCATCGCGCGATGGTCTCGAGAATCGCGCGGGCGTCCAATGCGCGCGCGCTGTTGATTGACTACCGGCTCGCCCCCGAGCATCCGTTTCCCGCCGCGGTCGAAGATGCGACGGCCGCATACCGATGGCTGCTCGCCGAGGGCTACCAGCCGGGCAAGATTGTTATCGCCGGCGACTCGGCCGGCGGCGGACTTACGATCGCGCTGTTACTTGCGATTCGCGACGCGGACCTGCCGATGCCCGCGGGCGCCGTCCCGATTTCGCCGTGGACTGACCTCGAAGGCACTGGAGAATCGGTGCGTACGCGAGCCGCGCGGGACGTGATGGTCACGCAGGAAGGCCTCGTGTCGATGGCGAAGCAATATTACGGCGCACACGATCCCAGGCATCCGCTGGTATCGCCGGTGCATGCGGATTTTCGCGGGTTGCCGCCGATGCTGATCCAGGTGGGCGACGCCGAGGTCCTGCTCGATGACTCGACGCGCGTCGCGAAGAGCGCAAAGGCGGCTGGCGTCGAGGTCGAACTCGAGGTGTGGGACGAGATGCCCCACGTCTGGCACGTCTTCGCGAAGTTGCTGCCGGAAGGACAGCAGGCAATCGACAAGATCGGAAAATTCGTGATCGCGCGCACGTCGTAGGCGCGGATCAGCGTCAGCTCACAGCGCGTAGTGGACGTTGGTCAGCTGCTCGGACACTTCCCAAAGCTTTGCGGCGGCCGCGGTGTCTTTTGCGGCTGCACTGCAAGGGACGCGCTTGGGATGTCCCCAAAACTCGCCGACGCCGTCGGGCCCGATGTACTCGCCGCCGTGAACGTCGGGTGCGACGGCCGCATATTCGGTTGGCAGCGCGCCCATCGCAGCGCTCTGCGCAAAGGCTCGATTACCTAGGTCCATCAGGTACTCCGCCATCGACGAGCCCATCATCTTCGGTCCCACGGCCTGGAGGTTGGTCGCGGCGTAACCGGGATGGCATGCGACGCTGAGCAGCTTTTTGCCGGCGCGTCGGCGCGGCGCTGCAGCTCGAAGGTGAACAGCAGATTGGCGAGCTTGCTCTGGCCGTACGCTCGCCATTTGCGATAATGTTGTTTCCACTGAAGATCGTCGAAGCGAATCCAGCCCGATGCGCTGCGCGCAGCTGCTGACGGTGACTACGCGTGCGCCCTCGGTGGCGACGCAGCACATCGAGCAGCAGCCCGGTAAGCGCGAAATGGCCGAGGTGATTGGTGCCGAACTGCATCTCGAAGCCGTCGGCGGTCTGCCGGTACGGAATCGCCATGACGCCGGCGTTGTTGACCAGATGTGTAGCGCGGGATGCTGCTAGATGAAAGGCGTCGGCAAAACGCACGCACCGACGCCAGGTTCGCGAGATCGAGTTCCATCACGCCGACCTTCGCTCCCGACATGCGCGGCGCGGATCTGCGTGGCCGCAGTTCGCGCCTTGCCGAGGTTGCGGCACGCCAGCATCACCTCGGCCCGCTTGCGCGCGAACTCCAGCGCGGCTTCGTAGCCGATACCGCTGTTGCCGCCGGTAACGATGATCGTTTTTCCCGACAGATCCGGCATGTCATCGGCGGTCCAGGCTGTTTTGTCGGGCATCGTAAGCGTTCCTCCCGGTCGGTTACGCACAGGCTATCACACGATTGTCGAGTCAGGGTAAATTTGCAGCCAACTCGTAGTGGGAGATTTGCGATGGCTGTGAAGACTCGTTTCGCGAACCGAATCACGGAGCTGCTGGGCGTCGAGTATCCGATCGTCCAGGCGCCGATGGGCTGGATCGCGCGCGCGCAGCTCGCCTCGGCGGTGTCCAACGCCGGCGGGCTGGGCATCATCGAGACCTCGTCGGGCGAGCTCGACGCGGTGCGCGAGGAGGTCAAGCAAGATGCGCGAGCTCACCGACAAGCCGTTCGGCGTGAACATCGCCCAGGCCTTCGTGCGCGACCCCGACATCGTCGACTTCGTGGTCGACCAGGGCGTGAAGTTCGTCACCACCTCGGCCGGCGATCCGAACGAAGTACTGCGAGCGCGCTGAAGGCCGCGGGCTTGACCGTGTTCCACGTGGTGCCGTCGCTGGACGGCGGCGCTGAAAGCGGTCGACGCGGGAGTCGACGGGCTGGTGGTCGAAGGCGGCGAGGGCGGCGGCTTCAAGAACCCGCGCGACGTGGCGACCATGGTGCTGCTGCCGCTGGTCTGCTCGAAGGTCGATGTGCCGGTGATCGCGGCCGGCGGCATCGTCGACGGGCGCACCATGGCCGCGGCCTTCGCGCTCGGCGCCGAGGGCGTGCAGATGGGCACGCGCATGGTCTCGGCGGCCGAGTCGCCGGTGCACGAGAACTGGAAGCACGCGATCCTCGCCGCCAAGGAGACCGACACGGTGTTCCTCAACCGCTTCGGCCCAGGCCGGCGTTGCGCGCGCTGCGCACCGAGAAGACCACCGGCTTCGAGAGCGAGCCGCCGGCCGAGACATCATGAGCGAGTTCGGCCACGCGCTAGGATCTCTACTTCGGCGGCGACATGGAGGCCTCCATCGCGCTGTCCGGCCAGGTCGCCGGCCGCATCGATGACGTCAAGCCGGTCGCCCAGATCATGCGCGAGACCGTCGATGATTTCTTCGCGACGATGAAGGGACTGTCGGCGGCGTACGCAGCCTGAAGAACGGCGCGAGCGTGACTTTCGCGCGCGCCATTCGGTTATACCGGCAGTCATGACCGAGCCCCATCAACCAGCAACTCCGCGCCGCGCCGCGCTGTCGTTCATCTTCATCACGGTGGTGCTCGACATGCTGGCGCTCGGCATGATCGTGCCGGTGTTGCCGAAGCTGGTCGAGGATTTCGTCGGCGGCAACACCGCGCGCGCGGCGGAGATTTACGGTTTGTTCGGCACGGTGTGGGCGGCGATGCAGTTCGTGTTTTCGCCGGTGCTAGGCGGGCTGTCTGATCGCTTCGGCCGCCGCCCGGTCATCCTGCTGTCCAACCTGGGATTGGGTCTCGATTACATCGTGATGGCGCTCGCGCCGAGCGTTGGCTGGCTGTTCCTCGGCCGCGTGATTTCGGGAATCACGTCGGCGAGCACTTCGACCGCCTACGCGTACATCGCGGACGTGGCGCCGCCGGAAAAACGCGCGGCGGGTTTCGGCATGCTGAGCGCGGCGTTCGGTCTCGGCTTCGTCATTGGGCCGGCGATTGGCGGCGTGCTCGGCAATATCGATCCGCGCCTGCCGTTCTGGGTCGCCGCGGGCTTCAGCTTTCTCAACTATATGTACGGCCTGCTGGTGCTGCCGGAGTCGCTGCCACCGGAACGTCGCGAACGATTCTCGTGGCGGCGCGCAAATCCGATGGGATCGCTGAAGCTGTTGCGCTCGAATCGCGAGCTGTTTGGCTTGGCGATAGTGAACTTCCTCGGCAATATCGCGCACGAAGCTCTGCCAACGACTTTCGTTTTGTACGCGATGTATCGCTACGGATGGAACGAACGCACGATTGGGCTGGCGACTCGCGGCGGTGGGCGTATGCTCGGCGGTCGTCGGCGCCGGACTGGTCGAGCCGGTCGTCGCGCGATTCGGTGAGCGGCGCGCGATGTTGGCCGGGCTGCTGGCTGGCACGGCGGGGTTCACGATCTACGGCGTCGCGTCGACCGGCGCGATTTTCTGGTCGGGGCTGCCCGTGAATGCGTTGTGGGGACTGTCAGCGCCGCCGATGCAGGGCATGATGACCCGGCACGTCACTTCGTCCGAACAGGGACAGCTCCAGGGCGCACTCAGCAGTCTGCGCGGAATCGCGTTCATGATCGGTCCGCTGGTGTTCACCAACGTCTTCGCCAGCTTCATCGGGGCGAATCGCGACTGGCATCTGCCCGGCGCGCCGTATCTGCTCGCGGCGCTTATGATCGCAGGCTCAATGCTGATGGCGTGGCAAGTTACGCGCCCTCGCGTGATCGTGGCGGAGACGAACACTCCCCGCAGCTACAGAAGAGTTCGATTAGCTCGCAAATAACGACGTTCGAGAGGAACAGCGGTGAGCGCGCTCGAGCGTTCAGCGGATTGATTCCATCGGCGCGCAACTTTTACGGGAGCCTTAACACCCAAGATGCGCTAGACTTTTTCGATACAGGTCCAGTTCAACAAGGAGATATTACAATGCAGATGGGAATGGTCGGCCTTGGCCGAATGGGTGCGAACATGGTGCGGCGCCTGATGCGCGCCGGTCACGAGTGCGTCGTGTTCGACGTTAGCGCCGACGCGGTAAAGGAACTGGCGAAGGAGGGCGCGATCGGTGCGTCGTCGCTCGACGACTTCGCCGCCAAGCTCAAGCTGCCGCGCGTCGCCTGGATGATGGTGCCGGCGGCCGTCGTCGAGCAGACGGTCGCGCGACCTGTCGAGCCGATTCCGAGCGCGGCGACATCATCATCGACGGCGGCAACTCGTACTACATCGACGACATCCGCCGCGCCGAAGACGCTCGCGGCCAAGGGGATCCACTACGTCGATGTCGGGCACCAGCGGCGGCGTGTGGGGACTCGAGCGCGGCTACTGCCAGATGATCGGCGGCGAGCACGCCAGTCGTGAAGCATCTCGATCCGATTTTCGCGACGCTCGCGCCGGCTCGGTCGATTCGGCGCCGCGCACCGCCGGCCGCGAGAAAGTCAAGGCAGCACCGCCGAGCACGGCTATCTGCATTGCGGACCGAACGGCGCCGGGCATTTCGTGAAGATGGTGCATAACGGAATCGAATACGGGATCATGGCGGCGTACGCGGAAGGGCTGAACATCCTGCAGCACGCCAACGTCGGCAAGCAGACGCACGCGGTCGACGCCGAGACGACGCCGCTGCGCAATCCCGAGCTCTACCAGTACGACTTCAATCTCGCCGACGTCACCGAAGTCTGGCGGCGCGGCAGCGTGATCGCGTCGTGGCTGCTCGACCTGACCGCCGACGCGCTGCTCGGCGATCCGGAGCTCAAGAATTTTGCGGGCCGCGTGTCCGATTCGGGCGAGGGGCGCTGGACGATCGACGCGGCGATCGACGAGGGCGTCCCGGCGCATGTGCTGACCGCGGCGCTCTATGAGCGCTTCAGCTCGCGCGGCGACGGCCGACTTCGCCGACAAGCTGCTGTCCGCGATGCGCTACGAGTTCGGCGGGCACCTCGAGAAGAAGGCCTGAGCGGTTGCCTGCTATGCACGAACCTCAGTTCCAAAGAACGCATCCGCCCCAACCTGTGCACGGAAAGCCCGGGGATCCTGTGCGTATTCGTGATTTTCGGCGCGACCGGCGATCTGACCAAGCGGCTGCTGATGCCGGCGCTGTACAATCTGCTCGCGAACAAACTGCTGCCCGACAAGTTCGCGATCGTCGGCGTCAGCAACGTGAAGATGAGCTCCGAAGATTTCCGCAAGCAGCTCGGCGACGAGATCAAACAATTCGCGACGACCAAGGTCAGCGACGAGCTGTGGAAGTTTTTCGACCAGCGCATCTCGTACATGTCGGGCGATTTCAAGGATCCGGCGACCTACCAGAAACTCAAGTCGGAGCTCGAGAAGACCGACAAGGCGCACGGCACGCCGGGAAACTATCTTTTCTACACCGCGGTGTCGCCGAGTTTCTTCGGCGAGATCGTGAAGCAGCTGGCCGGCGCCGGGCTGACGAAAGAGCCCGATGGCCATTGGCGCCGAGTGATCATCGAGAAGCCGTTCGGCCACGATCTGGAATCGGCGAACGCGCTGAATCGCGAGATCGCGCGCAAGTGCTCCACGAGAATCAGATTTATCGAATCGATCACTACCTGGGCAAAGAGACCGTGCAGAATATCCTGGCGTTTCGCTTCGGCAACGGCTTCTTCGAGCCGCTCTGGAACAACAATTATATCGACCACGTGCAAATCACGGTGGCGGAGACCGTCGGCGTCGAGGAGCGCGGCGCGTTTTACGAAGCGACCGGAGCGCTGCGCGACATGGTGCCCGAATCATATCCTCGCGCTGGTCTCGCTCACCGCGATGGAGCCGCCGAACTCGTTCGACTCCGAGCCGGTGCGCGACGAGAAGACCAAGGTGCTGCGCGCGATCCGCCTGATCAAGCCCGAGGACGTCCCGAACTGGGCGGTGCGCGGCCAGTACGGCCCCGGCACTCTCGACGGCAAGCCGATGCCGGGCTATCGCGGCGAGCCGCACGTCGATCCCAAATCCAGCACGGAAACATACGTCGCGATGAAGCTCGCGATCGACAACTGGCGATGGTCGGGCGTGCCGTTCTATCTGCGCACCGGAAAGCGGATGGCGCAGCGCCTCACCGAAATCGCGATCAAGTTCAAGGCGCCGCCGGCGTTGCTGTTTCGGCAGACTGGCGTCAAGCACCTCGAGCAGAACGAACTCGATCTGCATATCCAGCCCAACGAAGGAATCTCGCTCCAGTTCAGCGCCAAGGTGCCCGGACCCGTGGTCAAGCTGGCGGAGTGGATATGAATTTCAAGTACGCCGACTACTTTGGCTCGGCGCCGAGCATCGGCTACGAGACGCTGCTGCTCGACTGCATGATCGGCGACCCATCGCTGTTCCAGCGCGCCGACACGGTTGACGCAGGATGGCGCGTGGTCGATCCGATCCTGGAAGCGTGGAAAGCGAAGCCGGCGGCGGACTTTCCCGACTACGCCACCGGTTCATGGGGACCCGCGGCCGCCGCCGACTTGCTCAAACACACCGGCCGCAAATGGAAGGAAGGCTGAAAATGACATCGCTGCGTGAAGTGTTGAAGCGGGCCGAAGCCGACAAAGTCGCCGTCGGCCATTTCAATTTTTCTGACCTGGTGGCCTTCAACGCTATCGTTGCCGCCGCGCGCGACCGCAAGTTGCCCGTGATGGTGGGCGTGTCCGAGGGCGAGCGCGAGTTCACCGGCGTGCAGCAGGCCGCCGCGCTGGTGAAGGCGATTCGCGACGAGTACAACTATCCGATTTTTCTCAACGCCGATCACACCCATTCGATTGCCAAGGCCGAGGTGGCGGCGAAAGCAGGATTTGACGAAATAATCTTCGACGGCTCGGCGCTCCCGTTCGAGGAAAATATCGTAGAAACGAAAAAAGCGATCGAGGCGATCAAATCGATCAACCCGGCGATCCTGGTCGAGGGCGAGATCGGCTGGATCGGTTCATCGTCGGCCGTGATCGACAAGGTTCCGAAGGGGGTCGGCATTTTGACGACGCCGGAAGAGGCGAAGCATTTTGTCGATGCCACAAAAGTTGATGTGTTGGCGCCCGCGGTCGGCAACATGCACGGCATGCTTGAGAGCATGGTTCATGGCGACGTCGAGAAGCGGCTGAATATCGAGCGGATCGGCGAGATCAAGGCGGCGGCGAAAATCTTCATGACGCTGCACGGCGGCTCGGGCACCAACGATGACGATTTCAAGCGCGCGATCAAGGCCGGCATGACGATCGTCCACGTCAACACCGAGCTGCGGATCGCGTGGCGTCGCGGAGTCGAGGCCGGGCTGGCGGCGCTGCCGAACGAAGTGGCGCCTTACAAGATTCTGGGGCCCGCGGTCGCGGCGGTGCAAGAGGTGGTCAGTTCGCGGCTCGCGCTGTTCAGCTCGAAGTAGCGGCTACTTCGCCCAGCCCTTTTCGTACGGCGCCGACATCCGGCCGATTGCGCGCAGATGCGCGAACTTCCACTCGCCGTTGAGCTTGACGTAGTCGTCTTCGTAGCGCGCGCCGAGCCACATCGCGCGATTGCCGCTGCGCATCGTGAACGGCCCGATGAAGTACCAGATGCCGGTCGCGTGGTCGCCGCTGACCTCGATGATCGGATTCATCACGTTGTGCTGCGAAAAGCTCATACGCTCCTGGAAGCCCTGGAACAGTTTGCGAATCGCGTCATGCCCCTGGTGCCGGCCGACACCGGCGCCTTCCCAGATGCCGTCCGGAGCGAAGAGCGTCGTGATTTTCGCGGGATTGTGATCGTCGTCGCAGATAGCGCAGTAGCGGGCCTTGAGTTTCTTGATCGCCTCGATGTCTTCGAGAACGGTGATCCGCTTTTCGAGTTCGCCGAGATCGATGGTCACTGTTTGTCGGGGGTCGGCTTGTCAGTCGTCGGCAGATTCACGAATACCGCCGCGGTTACGACCGTCGTCCATAGGCCGTCGCGATCGCCGATCGCGGATTGCGTGATGTTGCGCGTCTGCACGATTTTATCCGACATCTTCCACACGTCCTTGCGCTCGTCGTAGCTGACGTTGGGATCGAAGTCGACGCCGAGCGCCGTCGCGAGCATCGTGGCCGCCAGATCCTCGGCATAGTCGCCGGCCTTCTCGTCGGTCTGCCCGAAACTTTTGTGCTCGGATAGGTAGCCGTACAGACTCTTGTCGGCCGGAATCGCTAGGCCAACCGACGCGGCTATCAGGCGATGCGGTTCGTCGGTCGAATTGTCGTACATCACGGTGTACACGATTTGCCCCGGCGTCAGCGTCTTCAATCCGTCCTGGATCGAGACAACTTTGCAGCCGGGCGGGAAGATTGAGCTGACCCGCACGAGGTTGAACTCCGCGATTCGCGCGTCGCGCAGTGCCAGCTCGAACGAGGTGAGTTTCTCGCGATGCCGGCCGACGCCCTTGGTCAGAAAAATAGCTTTGCCTGTTGGACCCATCTACTTTGATTCCTCGAAATCGATCTCGTCATTTACATAGGGCAAGCGCAAGAGTTTTGCGAGGTTACGAGTCGATGAACTTTTTCGTGCTAGGATGACCGCTGAAACCGTGTCGCCGAGGTGAATCATGATCGAGACGAGCCCATTCGGAAAAACCGGTCATCAGAGTACGCGCGTTATTTTCGGCGCCGCCGCGCTCGGCGGGATGAAGCAGGACAAGGCCGATGGCGTGCTCGAGGTGCTGCTCGAATACGGCATCAATCATATCGACACCGCGGCGTCGTACGGCGAGTCGGAACTGCGCATCGGTCCGTGGATGCGCGAACATCGTAAGCGTTTTTTTCTCGCCACCAAAACCGGCGACCGCACTTATCAAGGCGCGCGCGACAGTCTTCATCGCTCACTCGAGCGGCTGCGGGTCGATCAAATTGACCTGATCCAGATGCATAATCTGGTCGCCGAGAACGAGTGGACAACGGCTCTGGGAGCGCGGCGGAGCGCTCGAGGCGCTGGTTGAAGCGCGTTCGCAGGGACTGGTGCGCTTTATCGGAGTCACGGGTCACGGCTCGCAAGTCGCCGCGATGCATCGCCGGAGCCTCGAGCGGTTCGCCTTTGACTCGGTGCTGTTTCCGTACAACTTCACGATGCTCGATATCGCGCAGTACGCCGCCGACGTCGAGGCGCTGCTGAAACTATGCCGCGAGCGCGGAGTCGCGACACAGACGATCAAGTCGGTGGCGCGCCGGCGATGGCAAAACGGCGACGGCCGGAAGTTCAGTCTGGTACGAGCCACTGCGCGACCGCGAAGCGATCCGCCGCGGGGCGCATTTCGTGCTCAGCCGGCCGGGGCTGTTCCTGAACACGTCGAGCGACGCGACGCTCCTGCGCGACATCCTCGATGCGGCAAGCGTCACGGCAACGGCGCCGCCGCGCGCGGAGATGGAAGCCGACGTCGCGCGCTACGCAATGGAACCGCTGTTCATACCGGGCGTATCGGACACCATTTAGGAATTAAATGTGAAACCCGCCGTGGGTTCCACACCTCCTTGCGCAGGGGTGACCCTTGCACCCGGTAAGAGAAAGATGCGGGACTTCGTCCCTGTTAGGAAGTTTTAACGGGAAGGTCTCCGTAATCCGATTACCCTTCCCGTGCGGGAAGGGCTTCTTAAATCTGGTTCCCCTTCCACCAGGGGAAGGGGTTAGGGGTTAGGTCGCCGTCATCGTTCGCGATCCCGGCAACTCGCGCATCTACACAACTTTGCGGAAGGCCAGTGCTGGCGGGAGTCGAACTGCTTCTACAATCGGCACTACGCCGCTTACGATGCTCACCGCCAATGCGGCTATCAGCGCGTTTAGGGTTTGCGCCGGCGTCACCCATAGCGCGCCGTTGCCGCCGAGCGCGGCGCCCAGCGTGATGCCGCCGGAGAACATCCAGAGCGCGGCGCCGGCGCCGATGATTCCGCCGAGAAATCCTATCGCGCCGCATTCGCCGAACAGCAAAAACGCGACGGCGCCGCGGCTGAAGCCTAGCGCGCGCATCACGGCGACGTCGCTGATCTGTTCGCGGACCATCATGACTGTCGAGTTGGCCGCTATCAGCAGAACAGTCAGCAAGACCACCAGGCACAGCGCGAACACGATCGCGCGGATGTTGCCGATGGCGGACAGGCCGGACGAGAGCGCATCGCTTTCGGTCATGGTACGCGTTTCGGCGTCGGAGTTGGCAAAGTGATCGTCGATCATTTTGGCCAGCGGGCCCATCGCGTCGTTGCTGTTGGCGCGCACTATTATGTTCCACGCGATATCTTCGTCGGGCAGCCCGTGTGCTTTGCGCGCCGCCATCAGGTAGTCGCGCCGCAGCAGAAAAGTGTTGGGATATCGCTTGGACACCATCTGGCCCGTGATGAGGAAGGTCATCTCCATGTGGTCGGAGTCGGTGCCCCGCAGCGTCACGGTGTCGCCAATCTTCCAGCCGTACTTGTGCATCAGGATTTCGCCGACGATGGCGGAGCGCTTATCCTTGAGCGTCGCCGCACGCTGCTCGGCCGTGATCGCGTAGTCGGGAAACACGTCGCCTATCTCGGGGCCCGCGCCGACGCCGAAGACCGGCTCGCTCACGTCGCGCCACGTTGCGAACCAACCGGTGATTGCAACGCACGCGGCGACTCCGGGCATCTTGTCGATATCGTCGCAGTAACGCGCGGGCAAATCCTCCCACGGCGCGGTCTTGTTGTTGATGATGAGGCGGAGCGTGCCCGACGCGTCCTTGACCACGCGATCCATCGAGGCCGGCACCGACACCAGCACGGTGTAGATGAAGGTGGCGAGCGCGATGGTGAGGATCGTCAGAATCGTGCGGCGCAGATTGCGGCGCATGTTGCGCTCGATCAATTTGATCCAGTTGAACACGATGGCTCCCCGCTCAGACCGAGCGCAGTGACTCGACCAGGCCGATGCGCGAAGCGCGCCATGCGGGCAGCAAGCCGCCGAGCGCGCCGATTAAGATTGCGGCGACGAGGCCAGACACGAACGCGCCCACCGTCAGGCGAAACCTGAAGATGAACTCGCCGACGTTCATCAGCTGGCTGCTGAGCCCGGTCGAATACGCGACGATAACGCCAAGCAACTCGCCCAGTATGCCGCCGGCGAGCGCGAGCACGATGCTCTCGATGACGAAACTCGCGAGTACGTTGAAGCGGCTGAAGCCCAGCACTCGCAGCACGCCTATTTCGCTGGTGCGGCGCGCGACTGCGGAATACATCGTGTTCATCGCGCCGAAAACCGAGCCGACGGCGAGAATCAGCGCGACGATCAGCCCAAGAGCGCGCAACTGATCGACGAACGCGGTCTGCTTGGCGTAGAACTCCTGCTCCGACATCGTATCTACTTTGACGCGCGAATCGATCGTGAGCGATTTGGCGAAATCGTCATGCATTCCTGGCTTGAGCACGACGTGCAGCACCTCGAAACCGTTGGCGGTGTGGATGTCCTGGGTCAGGATGTCGAGATCGGTCAGCATTTCAGATTCGCGCGCGCTGTCCCGATCGGAAAAGACGCCGACGATTTTGTAGGTGCGCCGGCCGAATTTGAAATCGCTGCCGACCGCGAGATTTGGATAGCGCGTCGCCAGTTTGCTGCCGACGACCATCTCGGCCGCGCCCTTGCTGGGCCAGCGTCCGCTCTCAAGGCGCATGCCGCTATGGACCTGGTAGCCGATCGGATACACGCCGCGCAGCAGCGTGAACATGACGCCGCTGGTGACGGCCGCGGCCGGGTCGGGATTGAAACCGGTGATTACCTCGGGCGAGACGAGCGCCTGGCCGTCAGCGGTCGCCGCGATTTGCGGACGGCTCTTGATGATCTCGTACTGGTCGCGCGAAATGAAGCTGCTGCCTTCGTCGGTGGTGCCGCGGCTGAGCACGATCCAGTTGTCAGTGAGCGCGTTGGCCATCACGGTCGCGCGCAGTCCGGCGACGAAGCCCGACAGGATGAAGAGCAGCATGACGACGAGTGCGACCACCGACGCCGTCATCGCGCTGGTCGCGCGACGAACCATCAGGCTGCGCAAGTTGTAGCGAATCGGGATCAATTTGCCTCCCGGGTGAAATGTGCCGGGTCGATCAGACGTTCGCGTGAGCTGGAAAGGGATGGATACTAGACGTTCGCCGAGTGCGATCCTAGAGGGCACGCGGCATGCTCGGCGGGGGCGCGTTTCGATACTAAGCTTCGGGTATCGAGTTGGAGGCGACAGCGATGGCTATCGAGAGCAAGTCGGAGGCGCAGCGGATTCGCGCGGATCTCAAGCATCCGGTGATTGATGCCGACGGGCATTGGCTGGAGTTCGGTCCGATCATTCTTGAGCGGCTCGAAACATTCGGCGGCAGCCGCGCCGTCGATGGATTTCGATCGTTCAACGGCCGCATAGCGAAACGGCTGACGAATCCGAGGAAGATCGCAAAAGCAGGCGCCGCGCGCAGGAGGCATTCTGGGCGGTGCCGACGAAGAACACGCGCGATCGCGCGACCGAGATTTTGCCGCGGCTGCTCTACGAACGCCTCGACGAATTCGGCATGGATTTCACCGTGCTGTATCCGACCGCGGGACTCGGCATTCCGTTTCATCCTGACGAGAAACGCGGCGCGCAACCAGCCGCGCGTTCAATCGGTTCATCGCGGAATTTTTCGGCGAGTTTTCCGATCGCATGACGCCCGCGGCGGTGATCCCGATGCATACGCCGGAGGAGGCGTGCGCCGAACTGAGTACGTGGTGAAGGAGCTCGGGCTGAAAGTCGTGATGATGGCGAGCATGGTGCGGCGCGAGATACCGGCGGTAGTGGCGAAGTCGCCCGACGCGGCGCGCTACGCGACGTGGTACGACATGCTCGGACTCGACAGCCAGTACAACTACGATCCGGTGTGGGCGAAATGCGTCGAGTTGGGAATCTCGCCGACGTTTCATTCAGGCTCGCGCGGAATCGGGCTGCGTAATTCGCCGAGCAACTTTGTTTACAATCATATCGGTCATTTCGCGGCCGCGAGCGAGGCAGTCTGCAAGGCAATTTTTCTCGGCGGCGTCACGCGGCGATTTCCGCAACTCAAGATGGGATTCCTCGAGGGCGGCGTCGGCTGGGCATGCGGGCTTTACTGCGATCTGATCGGTCATTGGAAAAAGCGCAATCGCGAGGCGCTCGAGGAAGTGAATCCG
Source organism: uncultured delta proteobacterium (assembly GCA_963756005.1). Taxonomy (GTDB): domain Bacteria; phylum Desulfobacterota; class Binatia; order Binatales; family Binataceae; genus Binatus. Next base: position 80,618 of record CAVWMC010000003.1, on the reverse strand, counting down.
GCGAACCTGAATCGCGAGATGCTCACGCAACTCATCCGCGAGTACGGCGGGAAATGGGTCGAGGGCAAGATCGAGCAGAAGGCGGGCAACTCGAAGGGATTCTCGAGCGCGACCAAACGGGAGCCACTGGTGGACTTCGCGAGTTGGACGATTACGCGGCGTGCCAGCATCAAGCGCGGCGAAGACATCCGCGATTTGTTCGTCGACAATTTTTATTTCGGCTGCGAAGCTGACGATCCGCCCAACGCGTACGCGTTCAACCGCAAAGCGAATCCGTATGGCGCGAAACTGAACGTGCTGTTCGGCTCGGATATCGGACATTTTGATGTGCCAGACATGAAAGACGTCGTGCCCGAGGCGTACGAGATGGTTGAGGACGGGCTGATCACGGACGACGATTTTCGCGATTTCATGTTCGTCAACCCGGTGCGCTTCTGGGGCGAGGCGAACCCGAATTTTTTCAAGGGCACGCGGGTCGAGAAAGAAGCCGCGGCGCTGCTCGCGGGCAAGCGCGCCTAGGTGCGGGCGGCGCGCGGCGTCAGCGATTCGGCGGGAGCGGTTGGATCGCCGGAGCGGCGAATCAGGTAGACCAGCGGGCCGACGCTGCCGAGCGCGATCGTGAGCACGAGATACGGAATCGCGGAGACGTTGCGGCGGCGGGCGTCGTCGCCCATCCACGCCAGGATGAGAACCAGCGCGATGATGAGATCGACGAAGGTGGCGACGCCGGCGAAATTCGCCAGGACAGTGCGAAAGAACCCGATAAAGCCGTAGAGGTAAACCGCGTAAGCGTTTGACGCGAGCAGAACGATCAGCGCGGCTGAGAGAGCGAGCTGCTTGCGATTCATTGGATCCTCCAGATTGTTGAAATGAGCGCTGCTCCCATAGTCAAGGCTCGTGGCAGCGCGCATGAACCTCACATGCGACCTCGCGTCGCTCCCGCTATGTGGGAGTAAAATAACGGCGCGTGGAAAGCTAGCCATCTTCCGAGGCGTGACGCTTTTTCCGAGGGTGCCGCAGAGACCAGCTTCGGAGCAAATCGTGGATAAGCGAAATGAACCACCACACGGTTGCAAAGCTGCCGGTACCCGCGATCGCCGGATGCTTAGGTACCACTGCCGCGTAGGCTCGCAAAGGTGGGTAGCCTTCGAGAAGCCAAATCAAAACCCAAGCCCAAACTGCGATAGCGAACCACTGCCGAGGTTGCAGGAACTCCAGCGCTTGGGGCAACTCGCGCGGACTGAGGCTGAAGTTCATTGGCTAGCTACTTTCCTTTTGAGGCGCGGATCGTCGGTTGCGATGCACGCAGCCGCACTCATTTGTCCATCAGTGCAAAGGTCGAATCGATGGCCCAATGCGCGCAGAGAAGCTACTGCATGTTGAGAATCGGATGAGTATTTTCTCTGATATTCCTCTGCGGCGTTCATCGACCTGTCTTGTTCTTTGGCGCACTCAGCCGCCTTATCGAAGGAACCAACGATCCACCAGTCCTTGAGCGGTGCATCATAGTGCGCCGCGCCACCTACAACAGGCAGCGGAACCATCAAATACCAGCCCACAAGCGCGAGCGCGGCAGCCTGGAAAATATCCCAATGCAGAGCGAGGACGCGGGGGCCGTTATCTTGGAGTAGGTTCAAAACCACAATTCGGGCAAGGAAATGGGGCCTGCTCATGGCCGTTCGCATCCTTGGGCGGGCGAGTGAATCTGCCGCACTTTGGACAGTCATCACCGCAGGTGCAGCCCGTGCATCTGGACGCCAGAGGATGCTGTTTTGCCTGCGTGCAAGAGTCTGAGCAATAGGGACACTTTTCCATGCTGGCCTACTTTTCCTTGAGGCGCGGATCGTCGGTCGCGATGCATTGAGAATAGATCGCCGACTCAGCGTTAATTTCGAGAGTTTCGTCTGATTGGTTCTTTTGCAGTGCATCCATTGTGTCTTGCACTTCGGCTGCCTGCGCAGCGTTACATTCAGCCGGTGTGGCGAATGCCTTATGTACATTCCATTCTGCAACGGGCGCATACTTCTGAAGAGATTCCGAAGTTCTACCTTGCAGCCAATCTAACCAAGTCACCCTAAGTGGCGGCCACATCAAATACCAGCCCGCAAGAGCGAGCGCAGCGGCATGGCGGGGTTTCATTTCGTTTCCTTTGAGTCGGGGATCATCGCTGATGCCCTCTCTTTAAGGTGCTCAGGACAAAAAAGGTGCTCAGGACAAAACGGTTTCCGCTCGACAGTTCGCTTGTGACAGCCGACCTTCTGGCAGCTGTTTGCGATTCATTGCGTATCCTCCGGATTCAGGCTTTCAAATTTTTCGCGAACGCGCGCTTGGCTGCGGCGATGAATGCGCGCACGCGAGCCGGATCTTTTTCCCGCGATTGCCGGGGATGTCGGTGTGCGTGAACGAGTCGACGCCCCATGGCCTGACGGCGGCAATCGCGTCGGCGACGTTGTCGGCGGAAAGTCCGCCGGCGAGAATCACGGGGATTTTCGAGCGCTCGACTACCGTGCGGCTGATAGACCAGTCGTGAGTCTCGCCGGTCGCGCCCGCATAGGGCGGACCCTTCGCGCCTGAATCAAGCATCAGGTAATCGAGGCAGTCCTGATGGGCGTCGGCCTCGCTGAGAGTTTCGCCGGCGCGCACCGCAATCGCGCGCAGAAGCATGACGGGCGCGATACGCTTGCGGATCCAGGCGCAGTCCTCGGGCTCGATTTCGCGCGCGACGACGTGCAGGACGTCAGGGCGCACCGCGTCGACCATCGCACAAATCTCGTCGCGGTCGTCGGACAGCGACAGCGCGACACCACGCGAGCGCGGACGAATCGCAGCCAGAATTTCGCGCGCCAGGTCTGGACCGATCGCCTCGGCGACGACTGCGGGCTCAGCCACGACCAGGCCGATCAGATCGGCGCCCGCCGCGGCAGTCGCGACCGCGTCGGGCACCGACGTCATGCTGTAAATCTGTACGGCCACCTGCGCCGTTATCCGCGGCCTGCGCGCAGCAGCTTGCCGGGCGTCGCGCCGGTGCATCGCCCTTCGTCCCAGGTCATCTCGCCGTTGACGATGATCGCGCGATAGCCGCGTGCGTGCTGAACGCGGCGCCATTCGCCGCCGGGAAAGTCGTGCGCGATTTCGCCGACCCAGTCGGGCTCGACGCCCAGCCGCTCGAGATCGTAAACGACCACGTCGGCGGCGATCCCTTCGCGCAAAACACCGCGATCGCGAAAACCGGCGGCATGCGCGGGCAGCGCCGAGAGCCGGTAGTGCGCTTCCTCGAGCGTGACGCGCTGTTCGTCGCGCACCAGCCAGCCGAGGAAATCGGTCGTGTATGCGCCGCCGGTGAAAAACTTGGTGTGCGCGCCGCCGTCCGATACGCCGGGGATCGTGTACGGCGAGTCGTTGATCATCTCGGCGTAAAACTCGGCGTTGAAGCCGCGGTTGGGCCCGAGGAATTCGACCTTGAGATTTCCGGCGATCGACAGATCGAGCATCACGTCGATTTCGTGCTTGCCTCTCTTCGGTCGCGATTTGCGCCGACTGACTTGCCGACGTACTTCTCCAGCGCCGGTTTGTCGTCCACCCATTGCACGATCAAACTGACGGATCGGGCCGCCGACGCCGGCCTGGATCGCCTCGAGCTTCGATTTGCCTCATCGTGCTCGCGCTTGATCGCCTCGCGCAGAGCGGGATCCTTCATCTTGGCGATTTTCTCGTCGTTGGTGCCGGTCGTGACTTCGCGCCACGCGGGGCTCGCGTCGTAGAGATTCCAATGCTCGAGCGTGAACGCGAAGCCGGTGCGCAGCGTGACAGTCTGACCGAAGATCGGCAGGCCTTTTTCGCGGCATCGCTTGATCCACGCGAGGCTCCGCTGATGAATTTTCGGGATTGTGACGCGCGGGCGCGATCGCGTTATGGAGGATCGGGCGATTCGCCTCGCCCGCAAGCCGTTCCAGAAACGCGAGGTCGTCCTTGATATTGCCGGTCGCCTGCGTGATCTGGATGAAGCCCTCGTCGCGCTCGCGCAGCACGCGCGCGAGATTCAGGATGTCCTCGTCGCACATCGTGTCGGTCACCATCGGCGAGCCGTCGAAGTCGGCCTGCGTCGAATCGCGGCCCGAGCCGCTGAATCGAGAAGCCGCCGAGGCCGGCGTCCATTCCTTCGGCGAGCAGCGCTGCGCATCTCGGCGCGCTCCTCGTCGGTGGCGGGCCGGGTCTTGGCCGCGTCCAGACCCATCACGTAGATCAGCAGCGACGAGGTCGGCAGATACTGGATCACGTTGACGCCCTTGGGCGTGCGATCGAGCGAGTCGAGATACTGCGGGATGGTTTCCCAGTCCCACTCGCATCCCGGCCTTCATCGACTCGTAGGGGATCGCCTCGGTGCGCGTCATCGTGAGCATCGAGCGTTCGCGGAAATCCGGCTTGACCGGCGCGAAGCCGAAGCCGCAGTTGCCGAGCACCACCGAGGTGACGCCGTGCCATCCCGAGATCGTGCAGTACGGATCCCAGCGGATCTGCGCGTCGTAGTGAGTGTGCAAATCGACGAAGCCGGGAGCGACGATCAGGCCGCCGGCGTCGATCGTCTTTTTCGCGAAGCCGGGCGCGCGTCCGCCGATCTGCGCGATCTTGCCGTCCTTGATCCAGACGTCGGCGCGATACCGCGGCACGCGGGTTCCATCGACTACGGTTCCATCTTTGATCTGAAGATCGAATTCGGCCATCGAAGCATCCCTCCTTCGAAGCTAGGGGTTGGCGAATCAACGCAGCGACTTTTCGATTCTTACAGCATCGCGGATCAATTTGGCAAACGCTATTAAACGGTCGGTATGTAAGGGACGCTGGAGAGGCCAGCCGTAGCCATTGCGAATCGAGCCGCGCGTGGGGTGTTGCGCGGATCTGGAATGCGAACCATCTGTTGTTGGTTGACCGCATACCGGTTCGCGGTATAACGTCTGAAACGTGATTCGTTCCTTCCGCGACGAGCGGACGCGGGCGCTGTTCGCCGATCGGTTCGTACGTCAGTTCGAGGGAGTGGCCCGGCGTGCGAAGCGGAAGTTGGAGGCTCTCAATGCGGCGGGTCGGCTCGAGGATTTGAGGATCCCGCCCTCGAATCGGCTGGAAAAGCTAAAGGGCGACCTGAAAGACTTCCACTCGATCCGAGTGAACGATCGGTGGCGCGTGATTTTCAAATGGCGCGACGGCGACGCGCAGGAGGTCCAACTCGTTGACTACCACTAAGAATACTTCGGCGAAGGAAGAATTTGCGCCGGTTACGCCCGGCGAGATGCTGAAAGAGGAGTTCCTGGCAGAGTATCGGCTGTCGCAAAACCAACTCGCCAAGGCAATCGGCATTTCTCCGAATCGGATTGCCGAAATTGTGAACAACCGCCGGCGGATCACCGCCGATACGGCGCTGCGCCTGGCATTGTACTTCGGCAACAGCCCTGAGTTCTGGCTGAATCTTCAAACCCACTACGACCTCAAGCTGGCGCGCAAAAATCTCCTGCCCAGCGCAGCCGCCCGGATCAAGAAACAGCGCGCCGCCTGACGCTTCAGAACGTGCGGCGGTAGGTTACGTAGTTCGCGCAGACTTTGGCGCCGAGCTTTTCCGCTGTGCGGCGCGACGGCCAGTTGTCATCGAGCACCAGCGTATAGCTGAGATACTTCGCGCCCTGCCGGATCAGGTTCAGGTACGAATGCGAGGCCATCGCGAGGTTCACGCCGCGGCCGCGAGCCGCTTCGAGCACACCGATGCCGAGAAAGTTCAGTTTCTCGTGATCGCCGAGCCTGCGGCCGGGTTTGAGAATCGCACCGTCGGAATTCGGCGGCGTCACCATCAATGCTCCCACCGGTTGTCCGTCGCGATACGCGAGCACCGAGGTCTCCAGCGCGCCCGACATCGCGAAGAACTCGAACAGGAACACCAGCTCCTCGGTGGTGAACGGCGTTGCGCCCCAATGACGCGCGAAGGCGGTGTTCCAGGTGTATTCGAAATCGCGGATGCGCCGCGCGGGTGCCAGATCCTTCAGCGCGACGACTTCGAAACCGGCGCGCCGGCTCGCCTCGAGCGCGCTTTCATAGCGCGCGATCAGCTCCGGCGTCACTTCGATCTTGTAGTCAACCCATCCGCGCTCGGTTTCGAACCCTGCATCTTTGAGCAGTGAGTGATAGTACGCAGGATTCTGTCGTGCGATATCCGGCGGCAAGGTTTCGTAGTCGTCGATCACGAACGGAAATTCGAGCAATCCGTAGCCGGCTCGCGCCGCGGTCGCGCCGTTGGATTTCATCCACTCCGACACCGCGTCCATCATCGCGACGACGGCCTCGCGCGAACCCGGCATCGCCTCGAACATCACCACGTGCCCGAGTTGCTCGTTCCAGTGATGCTGATAGTGACCGTCGATTATCGCAACGGCGCGCGCGACGATATTGCCGTCGACCCGCGCGGCGAACGGCCGGATTTTGCGTCCCGCGGCGAAGGGCCCCTCGCCCATCAAAATGGGCAACTGCACCGCGACCATCGCGGCCCATCGTGCGCTGCGGTATTCATAGACCCGATGTTGAAAAAGTACGAACTCGGTGAGCGCTTCTTCGCCCGCTGGCGACTCGATTTTGACTGACAACTGCCGACTCTCCCGTCGCGCTGACCAATCACGCGCTTCCATTCAGCTTACCGCGCAGCCGTTTCGCGCGACGTGCCTTGTCTCGACTCTCGCCGTGCGCTAACCACTGTGGCAGGGGCGAGCGTAGCGCCGCGCAAGTGGAAGCGTCAAACAATCGCGCGCCAATGCAGTCCCCAGGAGCGGCTGAGCGCAATGGTTGAAAAAACGATCGACCTCACGGGCATTTCAGCTAACTCGGTCGAAGAAGCCGTGCAATTAGCAATCTCGCGCGCCGGCGTGACGATCAAAGGTATACACACCGCTCACGTGGTCGGCATCGACGCAATGGTCGAGGCGAACAAAGTGGTGCGATGGAAGGTGAACGTTAAAGTGACTTTCCAGGTCAAGGACGAGTTACACGAGTGAGTAATGACTCACGTATTGAGATAGCATCTGCACGAGTCGAACGAAGCGGCGGAGCGCAAGGACTTCCCAGTCATGCGAAACCTGCCACTGAGAGTAATCGATGGCGAAAATAGTTGAGGTCCACCCGGGTATCTACGAGATTTTCCTGCCGCTGCCGATGCGGCCGACAATCATCAACGTCTATCTGATCGACTGTCACGGCGCGTGGACGCTGGTCGACACCGGGATGAACTCGCCGGAGAGCATCGCGGCACTCGAGGAGGCCTTCGCCGAACTCGGACTCAAGGTTGAAGATCTCGATGCGCTCGTCGCGACGCATCATCATATCGATCACTTTGGCGCGTCGGGCGAGATTCGCCGCCGCAGTCATGCGATAACGCACATTCATCGCCTCGAAGCGGAACGCGCGGGCAGGATGATCGAGTTCGGCAGGATGTCTCCGCAGGATCGGCCGGAGTCGCGCGCGTTTTTTAAAAAGCACGGATTTCCGATCGAACAATTCGAGCCGACCGGAATGCGCCCCGCCTGGATGGGGACGTCGATGTATGGACCGGTCACACAACCCGACAAGTACATCGACGATCACGACGTTATTAAAGTCGGCGACCGCGAGCTCGAAGTTATCTGGACTCCGGGTCATTCGCCGGGTCACAACGTAATCTATCTGCGCAAAGAAAAAGTGATGATCGTCGGCGATCACCTATTGCCCAAAATTACGCCACACGTCGGAATCTATCCGGACGTGGCGGGAACCAACCCGTTGGGAGATTTCATCGCTTCGCAATTGAAAGTTCAGAATTTCGACGTGGAACTCGTTCTGCCGGCGCACGGCGGCGTGTATCATGACCATCGCCACCGCGCCAATCAGTTGATCGAGCATCATCGATATCGAGAGGCGGAAATGCTCGATTTAACGCGAAAGGCGCCGCAGACGGCATTCGAGATAGCGCAACAAGTGTTTGGCGGCGAGGAGCGGCCCATATTCCACGTGATGGCGGCGACCTTCGAAACCCTCGCGCACCTCGAACTTGCCTGTTTTGAAGGCCGTGCCCGGCGGTCCGAGCGAGGTGAACGAACCGTGTTCCAGGCGTTATGAATCAATTACGGGGGGTTTGCTAATTATTCGGAACGGTGTATTTTGGCCCTGCTTAAACGAACGGCGAATGACCATGTTAGCTCGGGTTATTAGCAGTGGAGGGGTCCCTAGATTGAAGGAGGATGCCATGAAACGGAAGATCGGATTGGCGCTGGCGATGGGGCTGGCATTGTTGATCGCCGGTTGCGCGAGCCAGAGCGGTGGCGGCACAAGCGGCGGCGGCGGAAGTGCGCCACCAGCAAGCAGCGTCAACCTCAAGAAATTTCAACCTAGCCGTCAAGTGTCCCGGCGTTCACTGGGAAAAGACACACGGCTGGACCGATCAACAGATTATGGACCAGGAGTCGCTCGATTCGCAGGACATTCCTGCTTGCGAGCAGTGGGTCCAGGCGCAGCCCAAGGGCTACGTGCCTCCTCCGCCCGGAGGACCGATGGCAGCGAAAGCTCCGTCTGGCGCTCCGTCTCCAGCGGCGCAGTAATTACTGCTGAGACCGCTCGGCGGATCGGTGCAGCTCGCGCGGGTCTGATCGCGATCGCGGGGTAAAAATCAGGCGGCGCGGTATCTCTGACAAGATGCCGCGCCGCCTTTCTATTGTGCGGAATTTTATGCCGGCGCGATTTCGCGTCGGAAGTGGATGCTAGCGACCAGTAGCCGCCGTGCGTTTTGCATCACGCCGCGCGGGCGCGCTGATACGGCCGCTGCGGACCACTGGTGAGCGTCGCGCCAGGCGCCGCGTCGATACGCCCGCAAGCTGCTGACTGCGCCAGTCGCGCAGACCGCGGCGCAGGAATTGCGGCTCGATTCCGAGCGTCTCGCAAACCGTCTCGAACGAGAACGGTCCCTCGCCGCCTTCGCCGATCAGCCATTGCTCGGCCTCGTTGAACAGACGCTTGCGCGGTCCGCCCTTGGCGTCCGCATTATTCTGGAAGCATCGAAGCGCGTCCTCCAGGATAGCCATCATCAGCTTTTTCACCGGCCGGATGGTGCTGTCGTCACGCCGGCTGTCGTAAAACTGCTCAGGCGTCAGAACGTCTGGCACGAAGAGATTTCCTAGAGCGCTGTTTTCCCATTCCATTGGACTTGTCCTCACCCCATCGAGTCTTCCGTGCGACACACGTTCATGCAGTCGGTGCCGGAATTCTCGCCGTTTGGTCGTTCGACCTAAGAGGACGCAATGATCATGCCGAATTTGTCGGCAACTGCCCTAATACAATTTAGGCAGCATATTAAGCCCTCATGAACCGGGAAGTGCGCTATCGAAGCGTTGAGAAATTCATCAAATCAGCCATCTTTTCGCAAATCATTCCGCATTATGCGAATCGCCGGCTGCCTGGGCGACAGTCTGACTCATATGCGACAGGCGCTACGATTTGGCCACAACCGTTCGCATTTTGTCGCTCCGGTGCAATAGTCATGTTGCACCGGATGCATGGAGTTTTCGGTCACTATTGAACGGAATCGGGCCCGCCGCTGGTTCCAACTGGTCCGTGCTTGCGCTCCTCGAGCTTGAAGGTCAGCACGTCGAGCAGGCAATCGACCCGATCGGACAGCGCTTCGAGCAGCGTCTGCTTTTCGAGCGGCATCATATCGAGATGAAAACATAGGAAGTTTATCAGCGCGGCGCCGCGCATGCCGCGCTGCTCGACAATCGTCTGCCACGCTTCGCGCGCGGCTTCGCCGAGGTAGCTGAACAGCATTTCGCGTAACCCGTCCATCGTTTCGGCGTCGCAATCGAGCGCTTCCGGCGGCACCGGACACCAGCTCACCTGCGCCTGTCGATATGAGCGGTCGCGAATTTCGCGCACGATCCTGAATTCAGCCAGCCCTTCGAGCACCAGGTTGTAGCGGCCGTCGGCCAGCTTGACGAGATCGCCAACCTTGCCCGCGCACCCGACCTCGAAGATATCGGGAAAGGCGTGGTAGTCGGTCTGCCAGTCACCCTTCAGCAGCGCCATCCCGATCAATCCGTGCGCGTCGGCGACATCGGCGATCATCTCGCGATAGCGCGGCTCGAAGATATGCAACGGCACGCCCAGCCCCGGGAACAGCACGAGGTTCGGCAGCGGAAAGATCGGAATGATAGTGGGTAATGCAGCCACGGTTACAGTCGGCGCCCGAGGCTCAGGTTAGGGCCGTTCCGATGACGCGTCAAGGCAGGGGTGCGCGGGGCACGTCGGAGATACCACCGACGCGCGGTTTTGCTATGTTTCAGCAGATTCGCAAGACTTCCTCTGACCACGAAAAGCGAAATGGAAACACGATTGTTTATCGCGGGACGCCACGGCGAGGAGGATCACGATGGGTAAGGTCGTTGCGACCGTCTTCACCACCCATGTGCCGCGGCTGATGATCACCGATCCGATCGCGCGCCGCGCCTACATGGGCCGCAACGTGACGACATTCTACGACGCGATGCCGAAGCTCGAGCGCGAGCGGCTGCGCCATCTCGACTTCGACACCTTCTTACTAATCGATACTCACTGGTTCTCGACTTTGGAGTACGTACTCAATGCTCACGATCGGCTGTCCGGTGTGTATACCTCGGAAGAGCTGCCCGCCATGCTGCATGACCTCGAGTACGATTATCGCGGCGACTCCGAGCTCGCGCGTGCGGTCGAAATGGAGGCGCGGGAACGGGGGATTCGCGCGATCGCATCGGCGCATACCAATTTGCCGATTCACTATCCAACGCTGAACGTAATGTACTATTTCAATCACGAAGCGCGCCGCCGCGTGCTCTCGCTGAGCGTCTGTCAAACTGCGTCGGTCAAAAACGATTTGGCGTATGGCGCGGCTATCGGACAGGCTATCTGGAAATCTAATCGACGCGTCGTAATCGTCGCGTCGGGCGGCATGTCGCACAAGTTCTGGGACTACGATCGAATTCTCGACCGCGCCTCGGCGTCGCCTGAAGATATCGCGTCAACCGCGAATCGCCTGTACGACGAACGCATCATGGAATGGTTCAAGGCCGGGCGGCATGACGCCGTGCTCGCATCCGCCGACGACTACCGCACGCATTGCTCACCCGAGGGCCGCTTTTCGCATTACATCACGATGGCCGGCGCGATGGGCGGCGAGTCGTGGACCTGGCGCGGCGAGCAGTTTGGAAAATACGAGGCCGCGATCGGAACCGGCCAGGCGATTTTTCTCTTTCAACCGTCTTTCAGCGGCGCCGAGCGCGAGGCTGCCTAGCGCGACTTGGCCGGAGGTGCGCCTTTGAAACTTGTACACGGAATATTGGCGATGCTGGTGACGCCGTTTCATGACGACTACCGGCTCAATGAAGAGGCGCTGCGGCGCGAGGTTCAGTGGGCGATTGCGGCGGGCGCCGATGGTGTCGTCGCCGCACCGAGTATCGGCGAGTTTCTGCACATGGACGAGGCCGAACGCACGCGCGTGTTCGAAATTGTGATCGAAGAGACGCGCAAGCGCGCCAATCTCTCCGCGGTCGCGATGACCTCGGGCGCGACCACGCTCGAGACGCTGCGCTACGCGAAAATCGCGGCGCGCCTCGGTTACGACGCGCAGCAGGTGATTCCGCCGTACTACTGGCGATGCGGCGAGGCCGAAGTCGAGCGCCACTACGGGATGATTGCCGAGGCCGGCGACCTGCCGGTCGTCATCTATCACAATCCGGCGCTCAGCAAGTTCAACATTTCGCCGAAATTCGCGGGCAAGCTCGCGTCGATTCCCGGCGTCGTCGCGTTCAAGGAGGTGCTGACTGATTTGCAGCATCTCGAGGCGCTGTACGACGAGGTGGACGGCCGCGTGGACATCTACAATACGTTTCGCGCGCTGCTCGCGGGGCTGATGCTCGGTGCGGCCGGCGGCTTTATCAATATTTTTGCGGTGCCGGCTGCGGTCGCGCTGCTCAAGGCGTACAAGGCGGGCGATCACGCGCGCGCCGAGGAAATTCAGCGCCGCCTTAATCGATGCTTCCCGCGCGGCGGTGAGGAAACGCTCGGCCATCTCGGCACCACCAAGGTCACCGCGTCAGTCGCGACCGGAATCGAGATGGGACCGGCGCGCCCGCCGTACATGGCGCCGGCCGACGCCGCCGAACGAATCCGCAAGCGGCTGCCTTTGCTCAACGAGGTCATCTGAAGTGGGTGCGCGCTCGGGCAACAATTACCTGTCGTCGCTGAAAAAGCTCGGCGCGGAAATCTGGATTGGCGGCGCGCGCGCCGGCGACGTCACGGCGCATCCGGCGTTTGCCAATTGCGCGCGCTCGGTCGCGTCGCTCTACGACATGCAGATGGAGCATCCCGAGACGATGACCTATCGCACCGACGACGGCGGCCGCGCGGGCCTGTCGTTCATCATTCCGAAGACGGCCGACGACCTGCGCAAGCGCACGCGCATGATGAAAACCTGGGCGGACTTCGGTTGCGGGATGCTCGGGCGCACGCCGGATTATCTGAACGTGAGTCTCGCGGCGATGGCGGCCGCGCGCGATTTTTTCGCCGAGAGCGATTCAAAATACGGCGACAACATCTGGAACTACTATATGGAGGCGCGCCATCACGATTGGTGCGCGACGCATACTCTCGTCAACCCGCGCGCGAGCCGCGCCGCCGGATGGGCGGGGCAGACCGACGCCGACCTCGCGCTCAAGCTCGTCGACAAGACCGCGGACGGCATCATCGTGAGCGGGTGCCGGATGCTCGCGACGCTGGCGCCGCTGTCGGAGGAGCTGCTGGTGTTTCCTTCGACGGTGCTGAAGGCTGAGCCGGCGGCGGAGCCGTTCGCGATGTCGTTCGCGATCCAGTGCAACGCCAAGGGCCTGAAGTTCATCTGCCGCGACGCGTACGACGTGGGCCGCTCGCGCTTCGACAATCCGCTCGCGTCACGCTTCGACGAAATGGACGCGGTGGTCGTGTTCGACAACGTGCTCGTCCCGTGGAATCGCGTATTCCTGTGCGGCGACGTCGCGCGATGCAACGCGCTCTACGCAGGCACCGGCGCGGTCGTCCACATGATGCACCAGGTGGCCGTGAAAAATGTCGCTAAGAGCGAATTCGTTCTCGGCCTGGCCGCACGAATCGCCGAGGCCAGCGACGCGACGGCGCTGCCGCACGTGCGCGAGCGGCTGGCCGAGATGATCATGACTACCGAGACGATACGCGCGTGCCTGCGCGCGGCCGAAGCTGACGCCGCGCCCGACAAGTGGGGTGTGTTCACGCCGGCGCGCGCGCCGCTAGACACTGCGCGCAATCTTTTCCCGCGGCTCTATCCGCGCATGGTTGAGATTATCCAGCTCAACAGCTCGAGCTCACTGATGGCGACACCGTCGGCGAGCGACTTCGCAAATCCCGCAGAACTGCCCGATATCGAGCGCTACTTCGCCGCCGCCGATGCGCCCGCGAAAGAGCGCGTCGCGCTTTATCGATTGGCGTGGGAGGTCGCATGCAGCGCGTTCGGCGGCCGCCAGGTTTTGTACGAGCGTTTCTTCTTCGGCGATCCGGTCAGGATGGCCAGTGCGCTGGTCGACAACACTGATTTGAAACCGCTGTCCGATCGAGTGCGTGCATTTCTAAAGCGCACGGATTGAGAGGCGCGATCAGATTCCGAGCACGTCGCGCATCGTGTACAGACCCGGCTTGCGGCTTACCAGCCAGGCGGCCGCGCGGAGCGCGCCGCGCGCGAGCGAGTCGCGGCTTTGTGCGCGATGGATCAGCTCGAGCCGCTCGCCCTGTCCGCCGAAAATTACGGTGTGATCGCCAACCGCATCGCCCGCGCGCAGCGCCAGCACCGCAATCTTGCCGTCGGGCCTGACGCCCGTGATTCCTTCGCGGCCAAAAACCGCGTTGGGAGCGAAATCCACGCCGCGCGCCGAGGCGATCGCCTTGCCGAGCGACAATGCGGTGCCGCTGGGCGCGTCGATTTTGGTGCGATGATGAATCTCGATAACTTCGGCGTCGAAGTCGGGCAGGATCGCGGCAACTTCGGCGACGATCTTCGCCAGCACGTTGACCCCGATGCTCATGTTGGGTGCGATGACGGTGCGCGTCTTTTGCGCGAGTTCGCGCGCGCGCGTTTCCATCTCGGGCGTGAAGCCGGTCGAGCCGATTACGATCGCCGCGCCCGCTTTCGACGCGACCTCGAGGTGTTCCATCGAGGCGGTGGCCGTCGTGAAATCCAGCGTGACTGTGTCGGGCTTTGCGATCGACGGATAGTCGTCAGAGATTTTAACGCCGAGCGCACCCACGCCTGCCAGCTCGCCGGCGTCCGATCCAATCGCGGAGTTGCCGCGCGCTTCGAGCGCGCCGACTATCTTGTGCGCCGGATCGCGCGACGCAAGCGCGATCAGCAGACGGCCCATCCGGCCCGCCGCTCCAGCCACGATTAGGTTAGCCATCGGAAGTCACTTTGCCCGCGTGACGCGAGCGCGCCGCAAGCGGAGTCGCGGCCTCAGGCCGCCGGAGCTTCGGCCGGCGCTTCGGCTGCGGGCGCAGCAGCGGCTTCGCCGCCCTTGCCGTGCTTGGCCTTGAAGTGTTCGACGCACAGGCTGCTGGTGCCGTGGCGATGCTTGCGGCATTTCTCGAAGGTGCAGGTTTTGAAGCGTGCCTTGGGCATCTCGCCGGCTTTCCAGAGCCGGAAATGCTGGCGGCAATAGCCTTTGCCGACCGCCTCGCGTGCGCAATCTTTCGCTTTGCAGTTTCCTTTATTCGCCATGAATCCCTTCTTGGAGGCCGCTTTCCCAACGTATCCGCGGAAAATCGCGGCTGAGCAATTCATCTACAATAGTGTTTGCCGCCGTAGCTTCATAGAGGGCGCCCCTAACCTAAGGTAAGGCGGTAAAGCGGTTCGAGCTCGCGCAACGCGTCGAGTATTTCTGCGCGATCTACCTTTAGCGCTTCGGATACCGGCCAGCCGAAGCCGACGTCGATGGTGCCGGATTTCTTTTCGAGCGAATCGCCGAGTCCTTCGAAGAAATCAGCGCCGGCTGCTCTTGCGCGCGGCAGTTCGCGACAGTCCCAATCCTTGTACTGCTGGATCTTCGTTCCGCGAAAAGATTTCTCCAGATTATTCGCCTTCGAGTTGATCAGCCGTCCAATCTCAGTGCGATTGTCGGCGTCGGACTTCACGACGGCGCGCGCGTGGATGCCCGCGAGCGAGACGCACAGCGCGAGATATCCGTAGCGCTTGTATCCTGCCCGCGATGGTCCGAACGCCACCCAGGTTTCATCGGGAGGATTAGCAGTGCGCCGCATATGCTTGGCGATGTGCGGGAAAAAATCCAGCCGCAGTTTGCGCGACAGCTCAGGCGCCATCTCGTGGCCGAGCCGGACGAGCCGCGGCGTGACGAGCTCGCCGATCTTCGCCATCCGCGCGCTGATACCGTCGATCGCGAACACCTCGAAGTCGCGGCGCAAAAAACCCAGCGTCGCCATCATCAGACTCCAGACTCACTTCGCAACTTTTTGTCGTCGGCGCTCGTGGAACGCCTGCTCCCAATGGCGGCCGTCGAAATGATCTTGCTCGAGCTTGCTCAGGTTCACCCCTTCGAGGCATCGCACGTTCACGTCGATCCGTTCCGGATCGGAGCGCGGAATATAAAATGACGCGACGCCGCAATTCGGGCAGAACAGATGCTTCGCGACTTTCGTGTTGAAAGTGTACGCCGCGATATTGTCCGACGGCGTCAGCAGATGGAACGCGCCCCGCTCGACGATCCAATGGACGTAAGCCTTCTTCGTGCAAATCGAGCAGTTGCATTCGGAGACTCGATCGAGCGTGCCCTTCACTTCGAAGCGGATGCGCCCGCAATGGCATCCGCCGCGATAGGTTCTTTCGCGGTGCTCTCTTCTTTTCGGGCTCTTTCTTCTCTGGCTCTTTTTTCTTCATCACCGCTTTCTTTAACGCACCGCCTGCCGGATGAAAACCGGCAACTGTATGATGTGGAGCGGCTAAGTATTACCGGCCGACCCCTGCAAATAGTCCTTGGTATTCAAGGGAAATTGCCGCCGACGGCATCGCAAGCGAATGGCTTTTGCTATGATTACGATAGGCTCTGAAACCAGACACGACACCTGTCGTACTAAAACTTACCAGGCGGAGGCCCATAAAGATGAGACGAGGAATCGCAATTCTGGCAGCTGCGGCACTCACATTTGCAGCCGTCGGTCCGGCGATGGCGCAGCAGCCCACCTACAACGCGGTCGCCGGGTCCGACTACAGTTATTTCGATTCGCATCCGGATGTTGCGCGCAAGCTGGCGAAAGATCCTTCGCTGATCGACAATCAACAGTTCGTCGACGCGCATCCAGACCTCCACGAATATCTGCACAACCATCCGAACGTGCGCCACGAGTTCAAATCGCATCCGTACAAGTTCATGCATCGCGAGGACGTGTACGACGCGCATCATAACTAGCAGCCGTTGATTCCCCCCGCAGCGCAGGAGGCCGGCCGTCCGGTCTCCTGCTTTTTTTGGCGTTGCGCAGCGGCTTGATTTGCCGGTGACGATCGCCGATCGCACGTGTTAGAATCGCGCGATGGCCGCGATATTCGAGTCAGTTTCCGGTCCGCATTTCGAGGCGACTCTCGCGCGCCACGGAATTCGCGCGCTCACTCGCAAGTCGCCGGCCACGCTCCAGGTAAATGTCGGCAAGCTGTGCAACCAGGCATGCCATCATTGTCACGTCGATGCGGGTCCCAAGCGCACCGAGCGGATGACGCGCGCGACGGCGGAACGGGTGCTCGAGGTGCTCGCGGCGAGTCCGCGGGTCGAGACGATGGACATTACCGGCGGCGCGCCCGAGCTGAATCAGAACTTCGCCATGCTGGTGGAGCGCACACGCGCGCTCGGCCGCAAGGTGATCGTGCGATGCAACCTGACGGTGACGCAGGAACCCGGCATGGAATGGCTGGTGGATTTCTATCGGCGCTCCAGTGTCGAGCTGGTTTGCTCGCTGCCCTGCTACACCGCGGAGAACACCGATCGTCAGCGCGGCTTAGGCGTGTTCGAGAAGAGCATTGCGGCGTTGCACCAACTGAATGACGCCGGATTCGCGCGCGGCGAGCTGCGGCTCGATCTCGTATACAATCCCGTCGGCGCGTTGCTGCCGCCGCCTCAAGCCGAGCTCGAAGCGCGCTACCATGACGAGCTGGCGCAAAATTTCGGCGTCGTCTTCGATCACTTGCTGACGATTACCAACATGCCGATCGCGCGCTTCGCCAACCAGTTGCGCACGACCGCCAGCGACTCGGCGTACATGAGCCTGCTGGTGAATCACTTCAACCCGGCGACCGTGGACGCGCTGATGTGCCGCGACCTGGTGAGCGTCGGCTGGGACGGGCGGCTCTACGACTGCGATTTCAACCAGATGCTGGAAATCCCGCTCGGTGCACCGGCGGCGACGATCTGGGACGTTGACGATGTCGGCGATCTCGCCTGCGCGCGCATCGCAACCGGCGCGCATTGCTTCGGATGCACCGCAGGCGCGGGCTCGAGCTGCGGCGGCGCGATCGCATGAGCAGTTAGCCCGCCCGCCTTTGGTCTTGCTTTCATTTTAAGCCTGGGGGAGGCAGATAAGATGACGCAAAACGAATCGCTACGCGAAGAAATGCTGGCGGAAGTAGCCGCCATAGCGCCGATTCTTGAGGAGCATGCGTCCGCATCGGAACAACTGGGGCGCCTCGACGACGCCACCATGGAGGCTGTGCGCAAAACGCGCCTGCTCCGCTATCAATGTCCGCGCGATTTCGGTGGCGATGAGGCCGATCCCGTCACTCAAGTAGAGGTCCTTGAAGCGCTGGCGCGGATCGACGCCTCGGCGGGCTGGGTGTTTGGCATTCTCGCGGGTAGCACCCATTATGCGGCCGCTTTTCTGCCTGCGCGTTCCGCACAGCGGATCTTCGGCAACGGAATCCCGTCTGTATGCGGGGTCATCCCCCCCTGGGCACGGCCGAACCCGTTGACGGCGGCTATCGGGTGAACGGGCGGTGGAATTTCGGAAGCGGGATTCATCACGCGGAATGGGTCCTCGCGGGCGCGCTGGCCCCGGGTCTCCATCCCTTCGAAGGAAGTCGCGTGATTGTGTTGCCACGCGAACAAGTTCTCGCCCACGACAACTGGCAGGTTGCCGGACTGAAGGCTTCGGGCAGCTGCGACTACAGCATCAAGAACGTTTTCGTCCCAGACGAGATGACGTTTCCCTTGATAAATTTGGTTCAGGGAAAACCGGCGATCGGCGGCCCAGCGCTTCGCCTCGGCGTTCCCGCCAGCTCCGCACCTTTTCACATCGGAATTCCCTTGGGCATCGCGCGTCGTGCCCTGGATGAGATAACCGGGCAAGCGATCGTGAAGGCGCGCGGCCTCCCGCCCTCTTCGCTGGTGACTCATCCGCACTTTCAGTTCGCGCTTGGGAAGGCCGAGTTGGAGCTCGCCGCTGCTCGCGCACTCGCAATACAAGTTGTCTCGCGAGTTTGGGCTGAGGCGCTGGCGGGCCGGCTCCCGCCGCCGGATCTGCAGGCCGAAGCCCGCGCCACTGCTACTTACATCACGGAGGCGGCGCAGCGGGTCGTAACCGTAGCATTTCAAGCGGCGGGCGGCGGCGGTCTTTTCGCGACAAACCCGCTGCAGCGCTGCTTCCGCGACGCATTCGCTATAGGCCAGCACTTTTTGGTGAGCCAGTCCTCATACCGTGCACTCGGCCAGTTCAAGTTGGGCCAACCTGATGCGAACCCAATGCTTTAAAGCTGGCGATAGTGGGCGCCGTAAATGGATCACCGGCCGAATAGCCTGGCGATCTGAATTGTGTGCTATGACGAGAATCTCGCGGCGATTTGCGCGACGACGAGGAGAATTGTCATGGCATTGAAAATTGAAGGTACCTGCGATCCAAAATTCAATCGCGTCAAGGACGCGTTTGCCGAGAATTTCGAGAAGCGTGAAGAACTCGGCGCCGCCACCGCCGTGGTGCTCGACGGCAAGACCGTGGTGGACCTGTGGGGCGGGTATGCCGACAAAGCGAAGACCCGGCCGTGGACGCGCGACACGCTCGTCAACGTTTACTCGACCACCAAGGGCGTCACCGCGATTTGCGCGCATCGCCTGATAGACAAGGGCCTCATCGATATCGACGCGCCCGTGGCGAAGTACTGGCCCGAGTTTGCGAAGGCGGGCAAGGACAAGCTGCCGGTGCGATTTCTGCTGAGTCATCGCGCGGGTCTTCCCGCTGTGCGCAAAATTCTCGACGGCGATGCGCTGTTCAACTGGACCACGATGACGGCCGCTCTCGCGGAGCAGGAGCCGTGGTGGGTGCCGGGCACGAAGCACGGCTATCATGCGGTTACGTTCGGATGGCTGGTCGGCGAGGTCATTAGGCGCGTCACCGGCAAAACGCCCGGTGTGTATCTGCGCGACGAGCTGGCCGGGCCGCTCAAGCTCGATTTTCATATCGGCCTCGAGGCCAAGCACGATGCGCGCACCGCGGACATGCTGGCCGCACCGCCGCCGGCGCCGGGTGAGCCGAACATTTTTGCCGAGGCGATGAGTAACCCGGAGTCGGTGGCAGCCAAGGCGTTTATGAATCCACCGGTGATGGCGAAGCCGGGTCTGGTGAACTCGCGCGAATGGCGAGCAGCGGAAATTCCCGCGGCGAATGGGCATGGGACCGCGACTTCGCTCGCGCGATTGTACGGCGCGCTCGCGCGCGGCGGCGAACTCGATGGCGTGCGCGTGATGTCGAAGGACGAGATCGCGAAATGCTCGATCGAGCAATCGAACGGACCCGACGCGGTGCTCACGCTCAACACGCGCTTCTCACAGGGCTTCATGATGTCGCAGCCGGGCGCCTCGCTGGGCCCCAACCCGAAATCGTTCGGCCATCCCGGCGCCGGCGGCTCGCTCGGTTACGCCGATCCCGAAGCGAAAATCGGATTCGGCTACACGATGAACAAGATGCAGACCAGCCTGCTGATCGATCCGCGCGCAACGGCGCTGATCGACGCGGTGTACGCGTCGATGGGTTGAATGTGGAACCCCCCTTGGGTTCCACACCTCCGTGGGCAGGGGTGACCCCTGCACCCGGTACTCGGAAAAGATGCGGGAATTCGTCCCTGTTAGGACTCTTAACGGGGAAGAGCCAGGAACTTCTCTATCGTCCGGTCCCCTTCCTGTGCAGGACGGGGTTCTTTCCAAATCCGGTTCCCCTTCCACCAGGGGAAGGGGTTAGGGGTTAGGTCGCTCGCGTCATCGCTGACCGTCAGAACGTCAGCGGCAGCGATTCCAGCCCGCGCAAGCTCATCGCCGGACGCCACTTCGGATTCGGGTCGGCGAGCGCCAGCTTCGGCATCCGGCGCAGAATCGTTTCGAACGCGATGCGCCCCTCAACTTTGCGCGAGCACTTCACCGATACATCGATGCGGCCCGCCGGCGAAAGACAGGTGATGATTATCTTGCCGCGTGATGTCGAGCTTGTCGGGATCGGTGAATCGCAGCGGGTCGCGATTGGCCGCGCCCAGGAACACGACCACGTGCTCGCCGCGCGGAATCGTTCTGCCGCTGAGTTCGATGTCTTCGCTCGCGGTGCGAAACGTCACCTGCACCGGGCTGTCGAAGCGCAGGAACTCGTCGAGCGCCGATTCGATTGCCGACGGCGACGGGTCTGCCCGCAAGTCGCGCCAACGCAGTCGGGATTGCGGAACAGCGCGAGCATCCCGTTGCCGATCATATTCATCGTGGTCTCGTGACCGGCAAGCAGCGTGAACATCGCGCTGAAGACGAGCTCCTCTTCGGTCTCGCAGGTCGCCGCGTCCTTCGGCGGCCACCATGATGCTGATGAGATCCTCGCGCGGATGCTTGCGGCGGTCGGCCGCCAGGTCCGAGAAGTAGCGCCGCACGTCCGCGATCGCCTGGCGCACTTCTACGCCCGGATCGTTCGCGCTGATCACCGGATCGAGCGGCACGCCCAGCGTCCGCATCCAGTCGCGGAACATCGGCTTGTCGGCGTCATCGGCGCCCATCACCTCGGCCAACACGTCGATCGGAAATGGAAACGCGACGTCCTTGATCAAGTCCATCGATGCCGCGCGCCTCGACCGCGTCGAGCAGGTAGTCGGCAATGTGCTCTGAATCCTCGGCTGCAGTCCGTCGACGACTCCCGGTGAAAAAAAAGTCGTCATCAGCCTGCGCAGTCGAGTGTGATCGGGCGGGTTGCGAAACACGATCGCGTGTTGCAGCGCCTCGCGCATCGACTTGAGGCCGTCGTCGGGCGGGAAAGCGTCGAGTGCCCTGAGATCGAATGCGAGAAAGCGCTTGTCGCGCAGCACGTCGACACAGTCGGCGTAGCGCGTCGAAATCCAGAATCCGATTGGCGTGCGCAACAGCGGATAGCGCGTGCGCAGGAATTTGTAGAGCGGATAGGGATTCGCCGAAAAGAGCCGCCCGTACATGCGGCTGACGAAGCGGCTGACCTTGGCGAAAGTTGTCGCTGAAGCCATTAGGTTTTCGGGATGCGAGCGAGCGGAAGTATAAACGTTGGGACAGTTGTTGGAAATGAGGGCGCTTTGGGCATCAAAGCGAAACAAAGCGTTGAATGCAGCTTTTGGAGAGGTTTAGGACCTAAATTTGGCCTCAAACGTCGTATTTGCATCATCCCGTAATTTGGTGCAAATTAGCGCGGGGATTCAAAACATCATTTTGCCGTTGTCATCCGGTAGCATTTTACGTCTCCGGGATTTGTTCCCGGCGGCGCGAGGTGAACATTGAACGCCAGAAGACGCTCCGTCATTTCGACTCTGTTCGCAGCCATCTACCTGACCGCGCCGCTGCTCGCGTCGGCGGCCGGGCTCAAGGCCGATATCAAGCCGAAAGAGCTGTCGTTCGGCAAAGTAGATGTGGGCTCAATGTCGGCGCCCAAAGCGGTGACGCGGGTGGCAATCTAGTAGATTCTGCAAAAAGCCCGGCGGTTCGTTGTGCGCTAACAATTTGTTGAGCGCACCGCTGGAATGTGCTTGCAAGCGGTGAGCGTGTGGCGCAAGTCTGATTGGGGGTCGCGATCGAAACTGTAACTTCATCATTACTACGTCCCCGGACTTCGATTCCGGCGGCGCGAGGTGAACAATGGGCACCGGAAAACGCGCCGTCGTCTCGATTCTCGTAGCCATCTTTGCAGTCGCGCCGCTGGCCGCATCGGCGGCCGGCCTCAAGATCGGCATCAAACCGAAAGATCTGTCGTTCGGCAAGGTGACGGTGGATACCGTGTCGGCGGCGAAAACCGTGACGCTGTCGAATCCGAACAGCACCGCGATAAGCATCACTTCGATCGCGCCGAGCGGACCCTTTGCGGTCAGCGCAAATACCTGCGGCTCGACGCTCGCAGCCAAGCCTGCCACCTGCATGGTGTCGGTGACCTTCAACCCGACCGGCGCAGCGAAGACCAAAGGTACGAATGAGTCGGGAACCCTCGCTATCGCCGACAATGCGGAGAAGAGTCCGCAGAAAGTGAAGCTCAAAGGCGTCGCATTGGGGATAAAGCCGACACCGACCCCAACTGCGACCAGGACTCCGACCGCAACCCCGACCAGGACCCCGACCCGAACGCCCACTCCAACGCAGACGCCTACGCCGACGCGAACACCCACGCCGACAGCCACCAGGACTGCGACCCCGACCAGCACCGCAACGAGGACGGCGACGCGGACCGCTACTGCGACCGCGACCTCAGCAACTACGACGTCAACTCCGACGCCGACTGATACCGCGACCGACACTGCCACCGCGACCAGGACCGCGACACCCACTCGGACCGCAACCGCGACCAGGACCGCGACCGCAACCGCAAGCGTCACGGCGACAGCAACGGAGACGGCGACGGCTACTCCGACTCCGGCGCCGGTCACACTCGGCGTGGCGGATGTTCAGAACAACGCAATTTATTTTTTTCAGGACGCCTACGGCAGCAGCAATTCTAACGCGGTGCCCTTCGCGACCATCGTCGGAGGGAACGGCGCCTGCACGGGCGCTGGGACTCCTGCCGGCTGTTGTATCAGCGCATTGAATGGAACCTGCCCCGACAACACCGGGCTTGGCGGGCCGGTTAGCCTCGCCATTGATTCGAGCAAGAACATTTACGTTGCCAACTCGAATGGTGGGGGTGGAGGTTACGGCAGCATCACCATTTATCCGCCGTTGGGAAGCAGCACCGGGTTTCTAAATGAATCTCCCATCGCCACCATCGCGGGCCAATTCAACGGAGAGTGCACGGGGATGGGGTCGCCTTACGCATGTTGCATGAGCGCGGGGAACGGCGACTGCGACGACAACACGGGACTCGCATTCCCCAGCTCGATTGCACTGGATTCAAGCCAGGACATTTACGTGACCAACGTCAAGGGCGGAAGCTGCCTCGACGGAGGAATCGGTTGTTTCGACGGGGGTAGTCCAAACGGCTATGGCAGCGTCACTGGATTCCTGGCGTTGGGGAGCCGCACCGGTCTGCTGAGCGGGGCTCCGTTCAACACCATTTCGGGTCAGTTCAACAGCTTGTGCGAAACCGGCGGGATTCCCTACGCGTGTTGCACTGGCTTTGGCATGGGCTCATGTAGCGACGCCACGATGCTGAATGGACCCAAAGGCCTCTATATCGACGTGGGCAATAGCAACGCCATCTATGTCACGAACTCCGGCAGCATCTCCAGCGACACTCCCGTCACCAACAGCGTTACTATGTACAGCGGAGGCTCCTCCGGCGATGTGGCGCCTGCCGTCGTCCTGGCGGGGGGAATGACGGGATTCAACGCGCCGTTTGGGATCGCGTTGGAAGAGACCTATCCGTTCCTCTTGTTTGTCGCGAACAACGGCAACAGCACGCTGACTGACTACTCGACGCCGCTGGTTAGCGGCGACCCAGCGCCGGGTACCACCATCTCCAGTGGCCTCTCGGACCCCGCCGGCATCTATCAGATCAAAGTTAACGGCGAGTATGTGACGTTTGTGGCTAATACACTTTTCGGAAGCGTCTCGGTCTATGACGGGGACGGGAACCTGCTGAGTACGCTCAGCAGTGACAGCTTCAGTCAGCCGCGCGGCGTGGTGGTGATCCCGTCGCCCTAGTCAGGCCTTGGTGGACCTCCGGATTGCGTGGTATGTGGAGGTTCGATCGACAAGGAGAGGGGACATGGCGGTGAAGATCGAAGGCACTTGCGACCCGCGGTTCAAGAACGTCAGGGATGTTTTTGCCGCGAATTTTGAGAACGGACTCGAGGTTGGCGCCGCGGTTGCCGCGACCCTCGATGGCAAGCCGATTTTCGATCTTTGGGGCGGCTACACCGACAAGGCGAAGACCAAACCGTGGACGCGCGACACGCTCGTCAATGTTTATTCGACGACCAAGGGCATCACGTCGATCTGCGCGCATCGGCTGGTCGATCAAGGCAAGCTCGATCTCGACGCGCCGGTGTCGAAGTACTGGCCCGAGTTCGCGCAGGCGGGCAAAGAAAAAATTCCGGTAAATTATCTGCTCAGCCATAGGGCGGGACTCCCTGCCGTGAAAAAGCAGCTGCCGATGGATGCGTACTCGAACTGGCCCGTGATGTGCTCCGCGCTGGCGGCGCAGGAGCCATGGTGGGTGCCGGGGACGCAGCACGGCTATCACGCGATCTCGTTCGGCTACCTGGTCGGCGAGGTGATTCGGCGAATCACGGGCAAGACGCCGGGCACCTATCTGCGCGAGGAAATCGCCGGCCCGCTGGGGCTCGATATCCATATCGGCGTCGATGCGACCTTCGACCCGCGAATCGCGGAACTGATGACAGCGCCGCCGCCCGAGAAGCCCGATCAGGTTGCCACGATGGCCGCAGATCCCGAGTCGATGACCTTCAAGGCGATCGCGAATCCACGGCCGGTCGTCGACGCCGCGCTGGTCAACAGCCGAGCGTGGCGCGGCGCCGAGGTCCCCGCCGCCAACGGCCATGCAACCGCGCGCGCTCTCGCATCGTTGTACGGCGGCCTCGCGACCGGCGGCGAACTTAACGGCTATCGTGTGCTGACCCCGGCGAGCATCAAGCGCGCGCATACCGAGCAGGCCAACGGACCCGATCTCGTGCTGGGCGTCGTCACGCGATGGGGCCTGGGATTTTCGCTCAATCAGCCGGTCGCGCCGATTGGCCCGAATCCGCGCACCTTCGGCCATCCGGGGGCGGGCGGCTCGCTGGGGTTTGCCGATCCGGACGCACGCGTCGGCTTCGGCTACACGATGAACCAGATGGGCGCAGACGCGTTGATCGACGGGCGTGCGGCGTCACTGTTCAACGCGATGTTCGCGGCGCTTTAGCGCGGGGAAGAAATCATTTTAAAGTGAAACCCCTCCGGGGTTTCACGCTTCCTTGGCCAGGGGTAACCCCTGCACCTTAGTATTCAGAAAAGAAAGATGCGGGACTTCGTCCCTGTTCGAAGGGTTGGTAGACAAAACGATGCCGCTCGTCTTACTCCGACGAACGGCCGCTTTGTCCCCTTTTGTTGATGCTCAGACGCCGGCTGATTTGTACAGCGCGCAGCGCAGCTTGTAGAAGTGCGCCATCGAGGTGAGATAACGCACCCGCCACGCAACCGGGACCTTGTTGCCCTTGCTCAGGTCGAGGTCGTATTGCGGTCCGATCGACTTGTAGGCGGATTTTATCCGATTGAAGAGATCGTCGGACGAACCGGGCTTAAGGTGGGTAATACCACCGATGCTTTTGATCAGTTCAGGGGGGTAGGCCGCGAGCGCCACCAAGCTGTCCGCAAAGAGCTCATCCTCTTCCGACAGATGTTTCGTGAATGCGCCTTCCATGAACGCCGTGTGCGCTGCCTTTTCGCCCACCAGCGAACCGTAGATAAAATGACCGAGCTCATGACCGAGCGTCGCGACTACCGCACCGGGATGATGCGCGGTGTTCACGAAGATTACGAATTTGCTCTTATTGCCGACGTCGGCGCGGCAGTAGAACCCGCGTAGCGATAGGCCGGCGCCGGTCGTGTACGGCTCCTTGCGCAGCTCGAGTTGCCGCGGACCGAACAGTTTCTCCAATTTGCCGATCAAATCCTTGTTGTCGAGATCGGGCAAGCCGCCATAGGAATGGATGTGCTGCTTGATGTCGGTCGCGACGATCCGCGACAACTCCTTGGCCAGAGGCTTGGACGGTAGCGCGGGCACCTCAGAGTAATCGGCCGACAGAATCTGCTTCAGATCTGAAAGCTGACCGAGAACCCGCTTCGTGAGCCCGGGGCCGTAGGGCAGTTTGATTTCGCCGAGCAGCTTGGAAACGAGATAATCAACTTCACGCGTAACCAGCGCATCCGGTTCGCGCGGGGCGAGCCGTTTTGAAGTGAACTGCGATGGATTCAGCGCTGCGCTCATATCCCCACTATCGAGTCGAAGCGCCACGCTACCCGGCGCAATTGGCGGTCCATAATAGTTGACTGGCGATGCAATTCAAAATCCAAAATTTTGCCGCTCACTCAAGCAACCCGTATGCCACACTACATGTTGTTATAACGATCAGATGCCACACTAAGGATAGAATTGAAAAGTTTACAATGGGGCGTTTGTGCAACATCGTTAGAGCGTTTTTGAACTGTACAGCCGATCGCGGGACAGCCGGAGGTGTCCCATCGCCCCGGCTGTCCGCGTCTTGGCCGACACTGGTCAAGCCAGCCGCGGTCTCGGACTTCAACGGCTCCGCGGTCCAATCCGGAACCAGGGAAGTCACTCTATGCTCCCGCTTCATCGCACCCGCCGGGTCTTGCAGCGCGATCTCGTCATGCCCGCCGCTGTCATGGTCTGTATTGTTCAGCGTTACCTACACTTAGTCAAGACCCTCATTACGAACTGTAGGACGACTTTGCCGCCACTATGACGAGCTTCGAAGAGCTGCGAAAAGCTGCGAAACGAAATGTTGTCCCCAGAGTGGCGGTCTAGTCCGGCGGCTTGAGCAATCGCTCGACGAAATCCAGACGATCTTTGCCCCAGAACATTTCGTCGCCGACGAAAAATGTCGGCGCACCGAATACGCCGCGGGCGACGGCGCCCTCGGTTAAAAACGCGAGATCTTCGCGCGCGTACTTTCCCTCGGCCGCATCCATCAGTTTGGCGCCGTCGAAGCCGGCACTGGTCGCGACTGTCGCGAGCACGCTGCGATCGCTGATGTCCTCGTCGCGCTCCCAGTATGCGCGCATGAACGCCTGCGAGAGCGTGCGCTGTGCATGTTCGCGTGTAACGCCGCCGTCATCCGCGTGCGTTTCTGCAGCAATGGCCAGCACCGCGCGCAGCGCCGACGACGTTTTGATGGGGAAGCGGCTCGGTTTCCTGAACGGTAGGCCCGTCCATTCAGCGTAACGCGCGTGATCGCGCCACAGATAGCGCGCCTTGCGCGGCGTCATCGCCATCGTATCGAAGCCGGTGCCACGGAAGAGCGCGGCAAAATGCGCCGGCATCCAGTTCACGCGCGCGTCGTTGCGCGCGCAAATCTCCGGCAACAGGAATGCGGCGAAGTAGCTGTTGGTGCTGGAGAAATCGAAATAGAAATCGACGAAGCGCATCTTGAACCGCCCGCATAGTAGCGCGAAAGGCCGGGGCAGTCGCAACCATTGCCACTATCATTGCGGCTTGCCATTAGTGTCATCTTCAAAATGCCGAAAACCAGATTTGAAATCCTGCCGGGCGCGCCATACCCGCTGGGCGCCACCTTCGACGGCTCAGGCGTGAACTTTTCGATATTTTCGGAGCATGCGACCGCCGCCACGCTATGCCTGTGGGGCGGCGTCGGCGGCAACACCGAAGTCGCGCGAATACCGATGCTCGAGCGCACCGAGCATATCTGGCACGGCTACCTGCCCGGCATTCGCCCGGGTCAGCGTTATGGATATCGCTTCAACGGTCCCTACGATCCTCCCGCGGGAAATCGGTTCGCCCCCGCCAAGCTGTTGCTCGATCCGTATGCGCGCGCGCTCGATCGGCAATTTCAATGGCACGATTCGATGTTCGGCTATCGATCGACCGGGGTTAACGCTGCGCTGCGCCCGGATTCACGCAACAGCGGCCCCGTGATGCCCAAGTGCGTCGTGGTTGATTCGACGTTCGACTGGGAGGGCGATCGCAAGCCCGCGATTCCCTGGGAGGACCTGGTCATCTATGAGGCACATGTGAAGGGGATGACAATGCAGCATCCCGAGGTACCGCTGCGGGCGCGCGGTCACTTTGCCGGCCTTACCTCGCCGGCCGTCATCGGTCATCTGACCTCGCTTGGCGTGAACGCGATCGAATTGATGCCGGTACATCAGACCGCCCCCGAACGCCGTCTGTCCAAGCTCGGGCTGACCAACTATTGGGGCTACAACACCATTGGCTTTTTTGCGCCGGACATCCGCTTCGCCTCCGGCAACGCGCTGGCCGGTTCGGTCACCGAATTCAAGATGATGGTGAAGGCGTTCCATCGCGCAGGCATCGAGGTCATTCTCGACGTCGTTTACAACCATACGGCCGAGGGGAACGAGAACGGCCCGACGATTTGCTTTCGCGGCATCGACAACGCCAACTACTACCGTCTCAATCCCGACGGCACCGGCCGCTGCGAAGACTTCACCGGCACCGGCAACTCGTTGAATCTCAACCACTCGCGAGTCCTCCAGCTCGTGATGGACAGCCTGCGCTACTGGCTGGTCGAGATGCACGTCGACGGCTTCCGTTTCGACCTCGCGACCACCATGGCGCGTGGACCGCGCGGAGAATTCGGCACCAGCCCATTCTTTGCGGCGATCGCGCAGGACCCGGTGCTGTCTGCTGCCAAACTGATCGCGGAACCGTGGGACGTTGGTGACGGCGGCTATCGCGTCGCGAATTTCCCGGTCAACTGGAAGGAGTGGAACGGCAAGTACCGCGACGGCGTGCGCGATTTCTGGCGCGCGGAGAGCTATTCGATGGGCGAGTTTGCGTCGCGCGTCACCGGCAGCTCGGACCTCTACCGAATCGGCGGCCGCGCACCAATCGCGAGCATCAACTTTGTAACTGCGCACGACGGCTTCACGCTCGCCGACCTCGTTTCGTACAACGAAAAGCACAACGAGGCGAATGGCGAGGACAACCGCGACGGCGACAACAACAATAGGTCGTGGAACTGCGGCGTCGAAGGCCCGACCGAGGATCCCGCCATTCGGCAGCTTCGCGACCAGCAGAAACGCAACTTCCTGGCGACGCTGCTCTTGTCGGAGGGCATCCCGATGATCACGGGCGGCGACGAGATGGGACGCACCCAGCGCGGCAACAACAATGCGTACTGCCAGGACAATGAAATCTCATGGATCGATTGGGACAGCGCTGACGCGAAGCTGATCGATTTCACGCGGCGCCTGATTCAGCTCCGGCGCGCGCACCTGATCTTCCGGCGCCGCGGATGGTTCACCGGCAATCCCGCGAAAGGCATCCGGCTGAAAGATCTCGAATGGTTTCGGCCCGACGGCGTCGAGATGTCATCGGCCGACTGGGGCGTCGGCTACGCGAAGACGCTCGGCGCGTTCATGAATGGCGACGCAATGACTGAACGCGACCGGGCCGGCGTTAGAATTACTGACGACAGTTTCTTCCTGATGTTCAACTCGTACAGCGAGCCGATGGAATTCAAGCTGCCCGCGAAAAAATGGGGCCGCGAATGGTCGATCGTCCTCGACACGGCAACTGACACCGCGCCGGACAGCGCGCAGTCGCATCTGTTCGAAGAGCGGGTCCACGTGGCCGGCCACGCAATGGTCGTCCTGCGGCGGGTAGTCTAACTCGCAACTCATCAAGGGAGGGGAAAATGAAATCAATGGTCAGGCTACCAATGGCAGCCGTGCTGACCGTGATGACGATCGCTTTGGTGATGATCGGCTCGCGCGCCGATGCCTCGAGCGACAGCGACAAGGCCGAAATCATAGCGCTCAATCAGCGTATTACCGATGCGGCCAGCAATCGCGATCTCGATGCCTTCATGGCCAACTACCTGGATGCCAACGATGCTATCTTTTACGAGGACACGATTCCGTTTCAGGTAGAGGGTAAGGCCGGGCTGCGCATGTTCAACCAGGAATTCTTCCAGAGCTCGAGCCAGATTCACGCTGGAATGGGACCAATCACCGTCGCGGTCTGCGGGGACCTCGCCGTCGCGTACTACACGCTGACGATCACGTCGACCGACAAGGACGGCGATCACAGCGAAAAAGGCCGCTACACCCAGGTTCTCAAGAAGGTCGATGGGAAATGGCTGATTTGGCACGAGCACTTTTCGGTTCCCTACGATCCGGAGACCGAAAAGGCCGTGCTCGACGCGAATCCGTAAGGTCATGACGCAATCAGGACATTAGCTGCGGTTGAATACATCTGTGCGAGGCGAGAGAATTCTCAAATGATCGATTTTCGAACCGAGCCGGCCGCGTACCGGCATTGGCGTTTGAGTATCGCCGGTCCGGTCGCGACGCTCGCAATGGATGTGGACGAAAACGGCGGCCTCGCGCCGGGCTACGAGCTGAAGCTCAACTCCTACGACCTCGGCGTCGACATCGAACTCAGCGACGCGGTGCAACCGTCTCCGCTTCGAGCATCCCGAAGTAGAAATGCGTCATCGTCACGTCGGCCAAGGAGCGCGTCTTCTGCGCCGGCGCGAACATCAGGATGCTTGGCCTGTCGAGCCACCCGTTCAAAGTGAATTTCTGCAAATTCACCAACGAGACGCGCAACGCGATCGAAGACGCGACGCTCAACTCCGGACCAATACTACCTGACCGCGATCGGCGGGCGCGTGCGCCGGCGGCGGCTACGAGCTGGCGCTCGCGTACCGACTACATAATGATGGCCGACGACGGCTCGACCAGCGTCTCGTTGCCGGAGATCCCGCTGCTCGGCGTGTTGCCTGGCACGGGCGGGCTGACCCGGCTGGTCGATAAGCGCCGGGTCCGGCGCGACCGCGCCGATTTTTTCTGCACGATCGAGGAAGGCGTCAAAGGCAAACGCGCCGTGGATTGGGAGCTGGTCGACGAGGTCGTTCCCCGCACGCAACTGGCGCGATTCGCATCGCGCCGAGCGCTCGAATTCGCGGCGCGCGCGAACGGATCGGCGCGGCGCGGCAGGCATCTCGCTTGCCCGGCTCGCGCGCGAGGTCGAAGATCGGCGAATGCATGTATCGCGCACTCTGACGCGTCGAGATCGATCGCGAAAATGCGACCGCGACGCTCATTGTTGAAGGTCCAACCTGCCCCGCTCCGCGCACGGCTCGAGGAAATTCACTCGATGGGCGCCGAGTTCTGGCCGCTGGCGCTTGCGCGCGAGCTCGAAGACGCGATCCTGCACCTGCGCTTCAACGAGGAAACGCTGCGCACGTGGATCTTTCGCACGCGCGGCGACCCGGCGCTGTTGAACGTCGCACGACGCGTTGCTCGCCGCCGACGCCGACGACTGGCTCGTGCGCGAAATCCGCCTCTTCCTGAAGCGCACGCTGAAGCGGATCGACGTCAGCTCGCGCTCGATCTTCGCGCTTGATCGAGCCGGGCTCGTGCTTCTGCGGAACGCTGCTCGAGCTCGCGCTCGCCTCGGATCGCGCCTACATGCTGCGCGGATTGCGCGAGGGCGACGAGTCGATGCCGGCGAGCATCGCGCTTACGGAAATGAATTTCGGTGCTGTTGCCGATGTGCAACGGTCTGACGCGGCTGGAAAGCAGATTCCAGCGGCCGAGCCGGACGCGCGTCGAGGACTTGCGCGACCGGATCGGCGAGCACGATCGATCACAGCACAGGCGCGATGAATCTGGGCCTCGTCACCTTCACCCCCGACGACATCGACTGGGACGACGAGGTGCGCCTCGCTATCGAGGAGCGCGCCGCCTTCTCCTCCGGACGCGCTGACCGGGATGGAAGCGTCGCTGCGATTCGGCGGCCCGGAGACGCTCGAGATCGAAAATATTCGCGCGCCTGTCGGCATGGCAGAACTGGATTTTCCAGCGTCCCAACGCCGTCGGCGAAAAAGGCGCGCTGAAACTTTATGGCACCGGCGTCGCGGCCCGAGTTCGATCCGAGGACGAGTCTAGATGGCGATTAACTACTCGGACGAGGATTCCCAACAACGTCAGCCTCGCCGACGACCGCCGCCTGCAGCGCGCGCTCGAGGCGTGGCAGCCGGGCTTCCTGCGATGGTGGAGCGAGATGGGGCCCGAGAGTTTCCAGAGCTGCGACGTTTATCTGCGGACCGCAATCTTCGACCGACGCGCAGGGCTGGGCGCACGTTCGGCTACGTGAAGATGCCGGACTACCGATGGGGCATTTTCCTCGCCGACCCCGAGCCCGATCGCAAGATTCCGTTCGGCGAGCACAAGGGCGAGCCGGTCTGGCGCGAAGTGCCGGGCGAGCATCGCGGCGTCCTGCGCCGTCTAATCGTCACGCAGGGCGACACCGAGCCAGCGTCGGTCGAGCAGCAGCGCCATCTCGGCCGCACCTGCCCGTCGCTCTACGACCTGCGCAACCTTTTCCAGGTCAACGTCGAAGAAGGGCGCCATCTGTGGGCGATGGTCTATCTGCTGCACGCCTACTTCGGACGCGACGGCCGCGAAGAGGCCGAGGCACTGCTCCAGCGCCGCGTCGGGCAACGCCGACAATCCGCGCATCCTCGGCGCGTTCAACGAGCCGACGCCGACTGGCTCTCGTACTTCATGTTCGCGCATTTCACCGACCGCGACGGCAAGTATCAGCTCGCGAGCCTCGCCGAGTCGGGCTTCGATCCGCTCGCGCGCACCTGCCGCTTCATGCTGACCGAGGAGGCCCATCATCTGTTCGTCGGCGAATCGGGAGTGGGGCGCGTAATCAGCCGCACCTGCCAGCTGATGAAAGAGCATAACGCTGACATAGTCAGTGAGTATGGCGGAATCGATCTAACTATCATTCAAAAGTATATAAACTTTCATTACTCAGTGTCGCTCGACCTGTTCGGCTCCGAGTTATCGACCAATGCGGCGAATTACTACAGCGCAGGTCTTAAAGGCCGTTTCAAGGAAGCCGCGCGCGACGACGACCATCAATTGACGCAGAGCAGCTACGCGTTGATGAAGCCGGACAACGGCATAATCGTCAAAGTCGAGCAGCCGGCGCTGAACGCGCTGAACGAGACCCTGCGCGATTCCTACATCGCCGATTGCGAGCGGGCACTCGCGCGCTGGAACAAGATAATCCGCGAAGCAGGCATCAACTTCGAACTAAAATTGCCGCATCGCGGGTTTCGGCGCTCGATCGGTGAGTTCGCCAGCGTCAACGTGACGCCCCACGGGCAGATCATTTCGGATGACGAATGGCAGCGGCGCAAAGAAGACTGGATACCGTCGCGGGCCGACCGCGAATTCGTGGCGTCGCTGATGAAGCCCGTCACCGCGCCCGGCGAATTCGCCGGCTGGATCGCTCCGCCAGTGCGCGGAATCAACCTTCAGGCGATCGACTTCGAGTACGTGACCGCGCTGCCGCGGAACTAAACTGTGTCGCAAGTCAGGCGCGCAATGCGTGGACCTCGATCTCGCGCTTGATGCCTTTGACGTGGACTGTCTTCGCTTCGCACCGCATCGGAAGTCCGGGTTGAATCGGCCCGCTTGACTCTGGACTATGGTCAAGGGTCTATCGTGAGGTGCAGATGACTATTGGCCGGATAGCCAGCGCGGCGGGAGTGAGTATCGACACGCTAAGGTTCTACGAGCGGCAGGGGTTGCTCGCGAAACCGCGGCGCAACTTCTCGGGATACAGAAACTATTCCGATGACGTGCTCGACCGCCTGCGGTTTATCGGCGACTCGAAGCGGCTCGGCTTTACGCTGAAGGAAATCAAGGAGCTGCTGTCGCTTGGCGTCAAGTCGACGACAGAATGCGGCCCGGTCACGCGCAAAGCGGAAGCGAAGCTGGCCGCGATGAATGACGAAATCGACCGTCTGCTGAAGCTGCGGCTCACGCTGCGCAAGATGGTCGAGACGTGCGGAGGCGAGTGCGGAACGACGCACCTCAAGAGGAGACCTGCATGGAAGTCGTAATTTACACCAACACGGGATGCTCGGCCTGCCATCAGGCGAAAGAATTCCTCACCCAGCACAACGTCAGCTTCACCGAAAAGAGCATCGCCGAGGACCCCTCGCTCATCAACGAGCTCGCCAGCATGGGGTTTCGCGCGGTTCCCGTAATCCGCGTCGGCGACGAGACGATGCTGGGATTCAGCGCAGTGAAGTTGCGGCGAATGCTCGGCCTGTAAGGATGAGCGCTTCGTACCAGCTCAGCTCTGAGAACGAATTCGTGCGAATCGTGAACGTCGAAATTCCGGCGGGAGAAGTGCCGCCTCCATATACGCCGGCCGCGTTGCCGTTGGTTCGAATCGATCTCGATTCAGGAAAGACGCGCTACGTCGACGGTGCTTCGATTGCGGACCTTGAGCGCGCGAGCGACAAATCCGTCCGCGAGATTCGCGTCGAACTGAAGGCTGCGCCCGCTGCGGCGGCGCTGTCGCTGGACGCGGTTCGCGTGGATCCCGCGCGATATCGGGTCGATTTCGAAAATGACAGAGTGCGCGTGGTCCGCCTCGGCTTCGGTCCGGGCGAGAACGGCATGATGGTGGCGCATCCGCCGCGCGTGCTGGCCACTCTCACTGAGGTTTCGGTGAAGCTGGTTTTTCAAGACGGAAGAACAGACGAGCGCGGCGCGCCCGCAGGTGTTGCCGCGTGGCTCGAAGCGGAAACGCTGCAAACCGAGAACGCGTCGAATCAACCGCTCGAAGTCGTACTGGTCGAACCCAAAAGCGCGCGCGGTTTCTGATCGATCGACAGGCGCGCAAGGGAAATCACTCGAACGCCGCTCGCGTGATCGGTCGCGAACCAATACGTGGCGATGTATCCCGTCAACAACGCGGCGAAGCTGGTTTCCTCGATCGCGTGCACCAGCCATGGGAAGTCGAGCTGGAACGCGGTCGGCGGCGGCACCAGGAATCGGTTCGAGATGCGGAGTGAAACCGCGCTCAGAATGTAGGCCGTCGCCGCCATCCAGAGAGCGCGCGAGCTTGAACGTCCCTGCGACACGCTCGCCACAAGTTGCACGAACGGAATAGTCAGTAGCAGGAGATAGTGATGCCATGCGACCGGCGACAGCATGATCGCCGTCGCGATCCATAGCGAGTAGATTCTCCAGTCGGGGTCGCCGCGGTTCGTATCAAGCAGCGTTGCGCGAATAGTCAGTCCGAATACTACTGCATCCGCAACGGCGATCGCGGCGCGCCTGATCCAATCGGTGGATGAACCGGCCGCGGTGCCGGCCAGCGCCCAAAAAGTCCGCGACACGAATGGCCCCAGCGAAAGATTGTCTACCCGACTAACTACTGAATAGTCAGTCAGCCAGATTGCGCCGTGCGCGAAGCTGAGAACCTGGGTTAGGCCCAAAGCCGCGACGGTGAGTAGTATTCCTGCCACGATTCCGATCGTCGCGAAGGCAAGCGCGCGCCATCTGCGACGAATGACAAAATAGCCGAGGAGCAACAGCGGGTAGGCCCGCAGCAGTGCTGCGGCAGCGATCAGCAAACCTGCAGCGGCGTCGCGGTCACGTTCCATCGAGCGCATCGCGGCCGCTATCAGAGCCAGCGTGATCAGTTGCGACTGTCCCCAGTAAAGATTCACGTTCACCGGCGCCGACGTCAGGATCAGTCCTGCCAACAGCCACGCCGTGCGCCCGGAGAGTCCGGGCCGATGCGCCAGCAGCAGGTACATCGCGATTGCCAACGCGGCGAAATTGATGGCGGACCAGAGCCAGAACGCGGCGCGCGGCTGCAGGCGTGTTAGCGGTTCGAAGCAGAGCAGGAACGGCGGCGTCTCGGAAGCGTGCAGCAGTCCGCCGGTTTCGAGACCGAGCTGCACGCCGACCGGCGCTAGAAAACTGAAATACGGATCGATTCCGTGGCGCAGCGCCCACGCCGACTCGTAGTAGTTTGAGAAGTCGCGGCGATGCCATTGGCCCGGCATCTTGGTCAAAGTGCCGGTCAACATCAGCAGCGCGCAAATCCAGACCAGCGCAAGGATCGCGGGCTGACGCATCGCGGCAGCGAATCGTTCGCCGCTCACGCTCCAGTATGTTCAAGCGGCGCGCTGCGAGAATACGAGATCGGCAGGCCGAGGCGTTACGGCGAGAACGTAATCAGGCTGTCACTTTCCGCCAAGGGCCCACGTCCTGATTAGATGATGCGCGATGGCGATTGGTGGTGGCACTCGCAGGCCGTCGACCTGCTTGCCTTCGATTAACTCGCGCGCGACTTTGCGCTCCACCCAGCGGACTTCGGCTATTTCGATGTCGTCGGGCTTTATGTCGCGGTTTTCGGCCTTGGCGAAACATCCGATCATCAGCGAGGACGGGAACGGCCAGGGCTGCGTCGCGTAATAGGTCACCTCGCCGATTTTCACCGACGCTTCCTCGAACAGTTCGCGGCGCACCGCTTCCTCGATCGTCTCGCCCGGCTCGACAAAGCCCGCCAACGCCGAGAACATCCCGGGTGGGAAATGCTTGCCGCGGCCGACGAGGCACGCCTCGCCTTCAGTTGCGAGCATGATGACGACAGGATCGACGCGCGGGAAATGCTCCGCGTTGCACTTGCCGCATAGCCGCCGGTAGCCCGCGTCCACCAGCTTTGTTGGCGCGCCGCATCGCGGGCAGAAGCCGTGCCGCTGATGCCAATCGATTAGAGCCTTCGCCTGCGCGATGATGGCGGCATCCTTTAGCGAGACCATCGACGCCGCCACTCGAGCGTCGCGGAAATAGCCGAGTCCTGCCAGCGCTGGCTCACCGGCTTCCGGCACGTCGATGGCAAATACCGCGGTGTCACCGTCGAGCCCGAGAAAGATTCGCGGTACTTCAGCGCTCGCAAAGGAATCCACGAGTCGCGCGTTGATCAGACCAAGCTGAAGAGGAGGCGCCGACTTTTCCGACCCGAGGATGAACGGCTTGAGACGGCGCATCGGGAGCACCAGCGAGGATGGGTCGCGCCATTTGGACTCGATCCAGTTTGCGTCGATGCGTTTTTCGCTCACGCGATTAAGCGGACTACCGGCGAAAGGAATCATTGCGCCAAACTAGCCGTATTTCGCCGCGGGATCGAACGCTGTCCGCTGCCGGTGCTTCAATGCGGCGTCGATTCGAGTGCCGCCGGAGACTCCACAGGCTTTGGCTGTTTCGCGAAGAAGCGATTTTCCGGCCGCGGCAGACCGAGATTTTCTCTGAGCGTTGCTCCCTCATATTCGCGTCGAAAAATCCCGCGGCGTTGCAATTCGGGCACGACGCTGTCGACGAAATCGTCGAGGCCGGCGGGAAGGTACGGGAACATCACATTGAAGCCGTCGCATCCCTCGGTCAGCAGCCATTCTTCCATCTGATCGGCGATCGTCGCGGGCGTGCCGACCAACGCGAGGCCGCCAGTAGCCGCCGACGCGCTGCGCAAGTTGACGCACCGTCAGATTGTCTCGCGCTGCGCCAGCTCGACCACCCGCTCGCGTCCGCTCTTGCTCGCATTGCTCTCGGGGATCTCGCGGCAGCGGGCCATCCGGATCGAATCCCGAAGCGTCGTGCCCAAGCGCGACCGACAGCGACGCAATCGCGCTGTCGTAATGCACGAGGCTGTCGAGCTGCGTCCGCTTTTCGCACGCGCCTCTTCGAGCGTGTCGCCGACGACCACGAAAGCGCCCGGCAAGATCTTCAGATGCTCGGGCGAGCGGCCGAGCGTCACGCATGCGGCCCTTTACGTCGGCGTAGAACGCGCGCCATCGGCAATCGGCCCGCCCGCGCCGAAAATCACTTCGGCCGTCTCGGCGGCGAGCTGGCGTCCCGCTTCCGATGCGCCCGCCTGCACGATAACCGGCCATCCCTGAACCGGGCGCGCGATATTCAGCGGCCCGCGCACTTTGAAATACTCGCCTTTGTGATTCAGCACGTGCATCTTCTCAGGATCGAAGTAGATGCCCGATTCCACGTCGCGAATGAACGCGTCGTCGGCCCAGCTATCCCACAGGCCGGTGACGACGTCGAAGAACTCGCGCGCGCGACGATATCGTTCGTCATGCTCAACGTGCTCCTCGAGGCCGAAATTCAGCGCCTCGTCCGGGTTGCCGGAGGTCACCACGTTCCATCCGGCGCGGCCGCCGCTGATATGGTCGAGCGAGGCGAATTTCCGCGCGACGTGATACGGCGCGTTGAAAGTCGTCGACGCGGTCGCGATCAGCCCGAGGTGCTCGGTCACGCACCGCGAGCGCGGGCAGCAGAGTCATCGGGTCGAACGAAGTGACGGTCGCGCTGCGCTTTAGCGCCTGCACCGGCATGTTGAGCACGGCCAGATGGTCGGCCATGAAGAAGGCGTCGAACCTGCCGCGCTCGAGCGTCTGCGCGAAACGCTTGAGATGCTCGAAATTGAAGTTCGCATCCGGCTAGGCGCCACGGATAACGCCATGCGCGCGGTGTGGATGCTGACGGGCCGCATGAAAGCGCCGAGGCGCAGTTGACGCGAGCTGTTCATAGCCTACCTCCTCGTCGTCGCGACCGGAGCGGTTTGCTCCGTGCATCGCTCAGACGGTTGCAGATGATTAGTTGTCGCAAAAGCGAGCGGGAGTCCAATCGGCGGATCCGACCGGTCGGAAGGATTTGGCGTCATTTGACTGAATCAATCGAGTCACTTGAGGTAACCGATTGGCGAATTCAACCAACAGCCCATCTCAGGTAACACTCCCGTCACATTATTTTGCTTAAATTGAAATCTACACTCTTCTGCGTTCAGGGAACTGGGAAAAATCCTCTTAAGAAAGGTTGACTCCTATGATCGTCTCACGGCGCAATTCAATGTTCGGTTCAGCTCTTGGTGGGTCTATTGCTATTCAGCCTCGCGAGCAATCACTTGCTCGGCTTGGGGGATCAGATCGGCGAGCGCCGCGATTACTTTGCAGGGAACTGGCGCCACATTTCCGGCCCCGCTCTACCAGCGCTGGTTTAAAAATTACAATCAAAATGCATCCCGACGTGCAGATCAACTACCAGGCGCTGGGGAGCGGCGCGGGAATTAAAGCAATTCCAGCAAGGCTTGGTCGATTTTGGGGCGAGCGATGCGGCAATGACCGACGCTGAAATTGCGGCGGTCAAGAACGGAGTGGTTCTGCTGCCGATGACGGCAGGCAGTATCGTGCTGACCTACAACCTGCCCGGCGTAACCGAGTTGAAGCTTTCCCGCGACGCATACGTGGGAATCTTTCTCGGCAAGATCACGAAATGGAACGATCCTGTAATCGCCAAAGCGAATCCCGGTGTGACGCTGCCCGATACTGCTATCACGGTCGTGAGCAGGTCCGACGGCAGCGGCACCACATTCGTCTTCACGTCGCATCTGAGCGCCATCAGCCCGGATTGGCAAAAGGGCCCGGGCGCGGGCAAAGCGGTGACCTTCCCGGTCGGCGTGGCGGGAAAGGGAAATCCCGGAGTGACGGCTCTGATCAAGCAGACTCCAGGTGCGATTGGCTACGTCGAATACGGTTACGCGAAGCAGACCGCCATGCCGATGGCAACGCTCGAGAACAAGAGTGGCAAGTTCATCAAGCCTGATCTCGCCAGTGGACAGAAAGCCCTGGCAGGCGTCGCGCTGCCCGCGAATTTGCGGGCTTGGATCACCGATCCTGCGAAGCGGACGCCTACCCGATCGTCACCTACACCTGGTTGCTTTGCTACAAAAAATATCCGGATCCGAAGACGGCAGAGACGCTCAAGTCGGTAATAAAATATGGCCTGAGCCAGGGACAGTCGTTCAGCGCCGATCTCGGCTACATTCCGCTGCCTGCGGCCACAGTCGATCAGGTCACAAAGGCGCTCGATCAGATTTCATGACGAGCGGAGCTATTCGCGAGGTCTCCCGTCCGCCGACCGGACTGGAGATCGTCAGTGATCGGATTTTCCGCCAGCTTTCGCTGGCGGGCGCGGCGTTCACGCTCGTGCTGGTTGTCTGGATAGTAGTCAGCATTGCCCGGGTGGCAGCGCCGGCGGTGCACACTTACGGTTTTTCCCCGCTGGTCAGCACCACCTGGGACGCGAACCGCGCGGAGTTCGGTCTTCTTCCCGCCATCTGGGGAACGCTCTACAGCTCGATTCTCGGGCTGATCATCGGCACTGTGTTCGGCCTGGCGATTGCGATTTTCCTGAGCGAAGGCTTTCTGGCCCTCTGGGCTCGACGCGGTGATAACCGTACTGGGATTGTCGGACAATCCGTTCTGGGCTTCGATGCCGGTCCGCATTCAGGACCTTTTGCAGATCATTATCGAGTTGCTGGCCGCGATTCCCAGCGTTGTCTACGGTCTGTGGGGCATCTTTGTAGTTATCCCGCTGGTGCGGCCGCCGGCTGACTGGCTGCATTCCCATCTTGGATGGATTCCATTTTTCGGCACTACGTTGAGTGGTCCGGGGATGCTGCCGGCGGCGATGGTCCTCGCGATTATGGTGCTTGCCGACGATTTCCGCGATCTCGCGCGACGCGCTGGTGGCGGTGCCGCCGAAGATGCGCGAGGCGGCTTTTGGAATTGGCGCCACGCGATGGGAAGCGATCTTGGCGATTTTCGTGCCGACTGCCGCGACCGGCATCTTCGGCGCGATCATCCTGGGCTTCGGGCGGGCGCTCGGAGAGACGATGGCGCTCGCGATGCTGGCGGGCAACGCCAATGTGATCAGCTGGTCGGTATTTTCGCCGGCCAATACGCTCGCGGCGTTGCTGGCGAATCATTTTCCCGAGGCGGACCAGGTCGAGGTCGGCGCCTTGATGTATGCCGCGCTTGTGTTGCTGGCGATCACGCTGTTCGTCAATGTCGTCGGCACTGTGATCCTCCAGCGCGCCGATTCCGCGAGCTCAAGGGGCTGCGCTGATGGCGATAGTCAGGGAAAACGCGCCTGCCGAAAATTTCGCGATAGATCTGGGGAGCCTGGAGCACTCGCTGCGCCAGCCGCGCTCGCTGTTCAGTTACGTGATGAGCTTCCTGACCGGGAGCCGCGACGATCGCCGCGATGGTCCCGCTCTTTTCGGTCCTCTACCTGCTGATCAAGCGGGGCCTCGCAGGATTGAACTGGGCTGCTTTTACCGATCTTCCGCCGGCGGCGATGATGGATGGAGGCGGTTTCGGCAACGCAATCGTCGGCACGTTGGTGATCGTCGCGATTGCCACCGTGATCAGCGTGCCGCTTGGGATTCTCGGAGCCGTCTACATCGCCGATTTTGGCGCCGACAGCAAAATCGCGAAGGCAGTGCAGTTTGCCGCCAAAGTGTTGACCGGCCTGCCTTCTATTCTGGCGGGAGTATTCGCGTTCGCGACTGTCGTCGTAGTAACCGGCGGATTTTCCGCGCCCGCCGGCGGAGCGGCGCTGGCATTGCTGATGCTGCCGACGATCATGCTGACGGCCGAAGAAGCGATCAAGCGGGTGCCGTCCAGAATGCGCGAGGCGGCAATCGGCATGGGCGCGACGCCGACGCAGGTCGTCACCAAGGTGATTCTGCCGACCGCATTTCCCGGAATCCTGACCGGAGTCATGCTGGCGCTCGCGCGCGCAGCCGGCGAAACGGCGCCGTTGCTGTTCACTTCGCTCTTCAGCGAATTCTGGATCAGCCGAACTCAGTCCATATTTCCTGCCGCAAGACCGTGGCCGATCTGATGAAGCCGACCGCTTCGCTGGCCGTTCTTATCTACAATTTTTCCGGCTCGCCGTTCGAAAACCAGATCGCGATGGCCTGGTCAGCGGCACTGACCCTGGTCGTGCTGGTTTTAGTGCTCAATTTTATCGGCCATTCAATATCCAAACGCTATGCAAATCATTAAAGAGGATAAATCAAAATGTCAGCGGCAGTAGTCAATACAAGCGGAGACGACCAAGCAAGGCGATACTCTGATCGATTGCCACATTTCGGAACTGCATTACGGCAAATTCAAGGCGCTGCGCGACGTCGCGGTCAAAATCGGGCGCGGCACGATTACCGCCTTCATCGGACCTTCCGGATGCGGCAAGAGCACGGCGCTGCGCTGCCTCAACCGGATGAACGACTTGGTGCGCGGCTTCCGGCTCAAGGGCCACGTGATCTTCCGCGGCCAGGACATTTACGCCGACAAGATCGATCCGGTCGCCGTTCGCCGCCATATCGGAATGGTCTTTCAGCAGCCGAATCCGTTCGCAATGAGCATTTTCCGCAACGTTGCGTTTGGCCTGCGCCTTAACGGATACAAGGGCGAGATGGAGAAGCGGGTCGAAGAGGCGCTGAGCTCGGCGCCGCGCTGTGGGATGAGGTCAAGGACAAGCTGAAATCCAGCGGACTGTCACTGTCCGGCGGACAGCAGCAGCGCCTGTGCATCGCGCGCGCGATTGCGACGGAGCCGGCAGTGCTGCTGATGGACGAGCCGTGCTCGGCGCTCGATCCGATCGCCACTCATCGAATCGAAGAGTTGATGCAGGAGCTGAAGAAGAAATACACAATCGCAATAGTCACTCACAACCTGCAACAGGCCAAACGCGTCGCGGATATGACGGCCTTTCTGTACGTCGATACCACGCAAGGCGGACGGACTGGCTATATGGTTGAGTATGCTCCAACGGCTCAAATTTTTGAGAATCCCAAGGAGAAATACACCAAGGACTACCTGATGCGGCGAGTTCAGTTGATAGTCGGCGCCGGCGGGCCGTCACGTTAGCGTGAGCCCGCCGTCCATGAGCACCTGGCCCGTCGTGTAGGGGCTTAGCTACTTGCCACCGATGAAGGTGAATGCTCCGCCCTCATTGACTGCTAGCCTGCCCGCAAGCACTGGCGGCGCGAAGCCGCCAATCAGTTTGCCGCTATGAACCGCCGGCGTCGCTAGCCGCACAGCATTACCCGAATCGACCGCATCGAGCAGGTTGCGGTCGTGGTCGTCGATTATGTCGACCAGGATGCGACCGGACTCGCAGATTACCGGATCGCCAAAAGAGACTATGCGCGAGCCGATCTCGGTCGCATGACCGGGCGCGACAACTACGGCTCGATGTCCGTTGCGAACGGTAAGGATTGCGCGGCGGCCGGCGGACGCACCCCGCACCGCGATAACTCCGCTCCCTGAAATCGCTGGCCTGCCATTCGATAGAAAAGAGACGAGGCCGACAGAGGTGCGATCGCCGCTCGCGAGCAGCTCGACTGTCTTACCGCCGCGAAACAGATACAGGCCGTAGCCGCGCGCATGTAATCCACGAGTATTCATCGCGGTAAAGGCAATCATCGCTCCGTGCGTGGTCGAGACCGCGGCCGGCAGGCCGAAGCCGCCAAGATAACGTCCACCGCCGGGCTCCCGCGAACCTTCTACGGCGATTTCGCGAATCGGTTCGTGCGGTGTGGCGAGGATTATCGCGAGATGCGGGCTGTGATGAGCGCCCGTTCTGCCGCTGCTCTCGATGTCATCGATACGCGCGTTGAAGGCGACTTCGCCCGATGGCGCCATCGTCGCGCTCCCGAAGTGCATCAGCTTGAGCACGTGCCCCTCAGCCGTTCGATCGCCGATTCGCACGGCGCAAGTGAGCTCTCCGTCTGAGTAGCGGAACAGGACGTCGGACCCGGCAGCCTCGGGCGCGATGAACGCGATTGCGCCGTTCGATCCAGCGACTGGATATGGATCGAGCTTGATATTCGGAACGCATCCATTGGAAACCGCTCGGCTATCGATCGCCGGGACTACCCGCCGATCTGAGGGCGCCGTCAAACTGCCTCGATAGATCTCCCATCGCGCCACTCCGTTCGGGTCCGTTACTTCCGCACCAAAGATGACGTCGTTGTCCGGCGAGATCGAAGGCACACCGATATCGGTGAATTTCCCGCCGCCGGGCGCTTCGGCGCCGATCGTGACGATCTCCACCAACGGTCCGTCGGGTGCGCTGGCCCAGATTGTCGAGGTGACGTCAGCCGCCGTAGCGACGCTCTGGGGATCGGGTCCCGCGAGGGTTAGTGAGATTGCGTGCGCGTCAGGAGCCCTCGAGCAAAGGATCGCGACTGCTAGAACTAACGCGTGTAGGTACCGGCGTGAACAAATCACCGAAATTATGCTGACTCCCTGATTCGGGCCACCGCGTGCGAATAATGCCGGATGTTCAAGGTCGACGATGAGC
Organism: uncultured delta proteobacterium; assembly: GCA_963756005.1. Classification (GTDB taxonomy): domain Bacteria; phylum Desulfobacterota; class Binatia; order Binatales; family Binataceae; genus Binatus. The sequence continues at coordinate 36,354 of CAVWMC010000003.1, read as the reverse complement.
CTTGCAGAACTGCTCGAACGAGGCTACGTCAACTCGCGACTTCGCCGGCCTGCGCGGCTGACACTTGGCGGACAACATCACTGCAACTCCGCTTTGCGCTGAGTCAGGATAATGGGAGTTCCCGACGAAACGCCGACCGCCACCAGGACGAAGAGTATCCACAACAGCGGCAGATTAGAGACTTCGTACGTGCGCAGCGTGAACAGCAGAACATTCAAGATCACGTATCCGGCATAAAAGCAGGCAAGCGGAAGTGCGAACCGTCGCATCGTCCAGATTCCATACGCGAGCGCGGCCAGCATCAGGCCGAAGATTGGCGCGACGACAGTATTCGCGATCCCACTCAACTTGATTCCAAAAAAAACGAATCCGGCGTGAGAACCCAACTTCAGCGGCTTCAAGAAATTCGAGATGGCCATCAGTCCGAGACAGATCGCGAAGATCGTCAACATCGCGCCCCGACTTTTTCGTTCCATGTCAGCCATCAAATCGAAGCTCCAATTCAGCAGGTCCGAATTACGCTGGACGCTCCAGGTCGGCGATGAGCCCGGTTTGCGTTGGGCGCCATCCCAGCCGTTCCTGCGTTAGAGTACTCGAGGCCGGCACGTCGCGGCCGACCAGGAACGCGAGCCAGCCAAAATGCTCGGCTACTTCGTCCTGAGTTTTGGAGACGACAGGCACGTTGATGCGTCTGCCGATTGCCTCAGCGATGTCTCGAAGCGGCACGCCCTCTTCGCCGACCGCGTGAAACCGTGCTCCCGCAGTTCCCTTCTCGAGCGCGAGCCGGTAGAGCCGTGCAGTGTCGATGACGTGAGCCGCGGGCCAGCGGTTGGCCCCGTCACCGACATACGCCGAGACCCCCTTCTCGCGAGCTATCTCGACCATGGGGGTGATCAGACCCGCCTTGAGGCGGTCGTGGACTTGCGGCAGGCGCATCACGGACGCGCGCACGCCCCGCGCCGCCAGCTCAAGTGTAGCCTCCTCCGACGCGCTGCGGGGCATCATCGAGCTGGGAATGGCTGGATCGTCTTCGGTCGCGGCGCGGCCCGGCGTCATGACCATTCCGGTGCCCGAGGTGACGACCAGGGGCCGGTCCGATCCGATGAGCACGGAACCGAGCGCCTCGATAGCGCGCCGGTCTGCCTGGCAGTTTTCCATGTACTTTGAGAAGTCGTGATTGAAGGCGAGATGAATCACGCCGTCCGACATGGCAGCTCCGCTGCGCAAGCTTTCGAGGTCTTCGAGATCTCCGCGATGCACCTGCGCGCCAGTGGCGACGAGCGACTTGGCGCCCTCATCTGATCGGGAAAGACCGATCACCTTATGGCCCGCGTTGATCAGCTCGGGAATAACTGCGGTACCTATAAACCCGGTAGCACCGGTTATGAAAACTCGCATTTCGACTACTCCTTCAAGTTCATTTTCGACTGGTTCATTTTCGATTTCTTCATCGCGCAAGGTGCTCGTCGAAGAAGCGCGCAATCTCACCGAACACTTCCTTCGGCACCGTCAGCGTCGGGTCGAACAGGTATTGCGCGTGCGACTGCCCCTCGTAGACCTGCAGATCCGCCACGACGCCGGCCCTGCGCAGCTTGCGATGCACCCGCACCGTGTCGGACAGAAACAGGTCGCGGGTGCCGGTCGTGAGGATGGTGGGCGGCATGCCGCGGAAGTCGCCGTAGATAGGCGACAGTAGTGGATCCTTGAGGTCGTGGCCGTGCGCGTAAAGCTGGGAGACGCCCTTCACGTAGGGAGCATCGACACTTACGATCACGCTATCGATCCATTCGTTGGTTTTGCGGCTGTCTCCCGTGTTCGTCATGTCGGCCGGAGGCGAGCCGGGAGCGATAGCGCCCGGCATCGGCAGCCCTTCAGCCTTGGCGCGCAGCATGAGCGAAAGCGTAAGGGCGGCGCCCGCGGAAGTGCCCTCGACTGCGATGCGTCGCGGGTCCATCGTTGCCGCTACGGCGCGCCACGCTGCAATCGCGTCGTCCAGCCCGGCCGGGAAAGGCGCGTCGGGCGCCATGCGGTAGTCGATCGCCAGGACCTTGTAGCCACCGAACGCCGCCATGAGCATGGCTTCCGCCGTGCCCGCCTCGCCATGGCCGAAAATGTAACCGCCGCCATGGAAGTTGAGGACGAGCTGATTCTTGTGCGCGTCCAGGATCTCCCTAGGCGTCAGGATGAAGGCTTTGACTCCTCCGACCGTCGTCGGCTCGATCGTGACGCCGAGGACCGCCCGCGCCTGGGCGAGGAGCGGAACCGTCGCGTCGTCGAACTGCTTAACGATCGCTCGCCAGCCCGCGTCGTCGGGCGCGTTCAGATTCCAGAACGGCCCGTAAGGTGCAGCCACGAGCGCAGTCGTTGCGGGATCCAGATCGTCCGGCACTTCGAGCAGCTTGGCGGGCACAGTGCGCGGGCCGGGGCTGCTATTGGCCGCCCCCTGCGCCGCCTGGAGGGCAGCGAAGTCGAGCGTCTGGGCATCAGCTATGTCAATCGGCGCAGTCACAGAGAGACGACCACCTTCTGGGCGGACACGCCTTTCTTTTGAACGTCGAATGCGGTTTGTATGCAATCGAGGCCCCTGCCAACGACATACGGATTCGGGGCGGCGACGTATTGGCCTGCTGCGAGGGCTTTGGGCAGGAAATCCACGTAGATTGCCTTGCCGACCTCGTTGTTGACGAGCGTATCGCCGATCACGAATTTCGAACGGACGCGTCTCATTCGGGCTTTGAACTCCATAAAGGCGCTGGCTCCCAACAGCTGAAATATCAACGGGATTAGCTGGCGGAAGCCGACGCCTCGACCATCAGTACCATCCGGCAGCGCGTCGAGACCTATCGGGGCGCTGACCCTGGTCACGAACTTGTCGCCCTTGCACGCGTGTACGATGTCTACGCAGGGTCCGGCCGATCCAGCGCCGATGGCCATTGCGCCGGCGCATGTCCTGCCCTTGAAGGCCGCAATGATATCGCGGACGGCGGTCTTGCTGTTGTAGTCAAAGACCTGGCTCGCGCCGAGCTTCTTGGCGTAGTCGAAATTCTTCGGCGAGGCGGTGGTGATGACCTCGTAGCCGGCGGCGACTGCGAGCTGAATGGCGTTGCAGCCGACACTCGTCGAGCCGCCCCAGACGAGCAGAGTCTTACCTGTTGGTTTCGGCGGGACCGACGGATATTGGAGCGCCAGAAAGTCTTTCTGGAACAAGCCGCAGGCCGCGGTGGACAAGCCCAAGGGGAGAACCGCGGCGCTTTCATAGGACATGGCATCGGGAATCGGCGACGCCATGTGGTCGGCAAGGACAGTGAAGGCCTGAAAGGCGCCCTCGGCCGCGTTGTTGCGCGCTTTACACATTCCAAGGGCATGACCGACAACGCGATCGCCTACCTTGAAACGAGAAACGCTTTGGCCAACCGCGACGACCTCGCCCGCCAAATCCTCGCCGAGGACGAATGGGTATTTGATAAAAGAAAAGAACATGCCGCCGACGGCCTGTTTCGCCCAATCAACCGGGTTGATGGCCACGGCGTGGTTCTCGACGACGATCTCGTTCTCCCGCGGAAGAGTGTACGGCGCGGGCTTGACCTCGAGTTTGGCGAAGTTCGCTACCAACCAGGCGGCTGCGTTAGAGGGCATCGGAGTAACCCTTTTTGAGACTGATGTTGAGCTCGTTCTCATAGGTGTTTACAAAGTAGGTAATTGAGAAGATACGGTCTATGCTGTAAAGTCCGTATTATCTTCGCGATCGTCCGAGGACTGCTTATGGACCCGCTTTCCGATGTTCTCTCGCTGCTGAAGCCACGCAGTTACATGGTCCGCGGCTTCGATGTGGCCGGACCCTGGTCGATCCGGTTTGCCCCGAAGGAAGGCATCAAATGCTACTCAGTGCTCGCCGGCCAATGCTGGCTGGCAATGGATGGCGTTCCCGACCCGGTGCACCTGAAGACCGGGGATTGCATCCTGCTGCCGACGGGCCGGCCTTTTCGGCTTGCGACCGACCTGGCTCTGGAGCCGGTAGATGCCGAGAAGTTCATACTCGCGGCAGCAAACGGCAGGATCGCTTCGTTTAATGGTGGCGGAGAATGCTTTGGGCTAGGAGGATGGTTCGCCTTCGCCGGCAAGCATGCCGAGATCCTCTTGGGTGTCCTGCCGCCCATCGTACATATCCGCAAGGAATCCGATAAGGCCGCCCTGCGCTGGTGTCTCGAGCGGATGATGCAGGAGCTGCACGAGCCACAGCCGGGCGGCGTCCTGGTCGCTCAACATCTTGCGCATATGTTGCTGGTTCAGGCGCTGCGGCTGCATCTCGCGGAAGGGTTGAGTGGTGGGGTGGGATGGCTCTTCGCGTTGGCGGATAAACAAATGAGCGCGGCGATCAACTCGATGCACAGCGATCCGGCGCATCACTGGACAGTACAGGAGCTGGCGAAGCACGCCGGCATGTCGCGCTCGACCTTTGCAGTGAAATTCAAAGAAACTGTTGGAGCCTCACCCATAGAATACCTGGCGCGCTGGCGAATGCTGGTGGCTGGGGACCGGCTGGTGAATTCCAGCGATCCCGTTTCCGCCATTGCCTTGTCGCTCGGCTACGAATCCGAAAGCGCCTTCAGCACAGCCTTCAAGCGGGTGATGGGCTGTTCGCCACGGAAATATAGCCGGAGCACGAGTCCGGCTTCTCATTCACACGGCGAGAGTGAAACGCCGACGCTGATCGGCTCGAACCTGTCGCCGGTTAATAGCGCGTAGGCGCCCGATCAATTTCAGTTATAGCCAGCCGCTGCGGCGATACCAGATGAACATGGCGATCGGCAGCGCTACGCATGCGCCGATCTCAATGTAGAAGAGCGATTTGGAATCGAACGGCAGCGCGCTGAAGTTCTGACCGAAAAAGCCGGTCAGAAAAGTCAGTGGCAGGAAAATCGAGGCGAGCACGGTCAACTGCTTCATGATGACGTTGCTGCGGTTCGACATCATCGATAGGTACGCATCCATCGCGTTGCCCAGCAGGTCGCGCTCGACGTCGATCTGCTCGTACGCCCGCACGACATGATCGTAAACGTCGCGGAAATAGAGTGAGGTTCGCTCGCTGATCCGGGCGTCGCCGCGCCTGAGCAGATTCCCGAGCATGTCGCGCTCGGGCGACAGCACCCGCCGCATCGCGATCAGCCACCGCTTGAGCCGCATCAGATCGGGCAATTGGCGGCTGTCGACGCGTTTGAGAATCGCGCTCTCGGCTTCCTCCAGTTGATCCGAGACCAGATCGACCAGCGGGAAAACCTCGTCCACGAGTTCATCAGCGATAAGGTAGTAGAGGAAATCCATTCCGTGGGCGGCGCACGTCGTATCGGTGGCGGCGCGTTTCCACACCGACGTCCAGTCCCGGCATCGGCTCGCCATGTACCGTGACGAGAAAACGCTCGCCCAGGAAAGCGTCGAGCTCCGCGGTTTTGATGCCTTGCTTGATGTGAGGGGTGACGCTGATCGAGTGCATAACGAGAAACAGGTGATTTCCGTATTCGTCGACCTTCGCCCGCTCGGTCGGAATGATGCAGTCCTCGATCGCCAGAGGATGGAACCCGAATCGTTGCTGTAACAGTTGCAGGCTGGCTTCGTCGGCGTGTTGGAGGTCAATCCAGCACGTCTCGCCGTCGCGCGGCGGCACTGCATTGTCGTCGCCCTCGAGAACACTCGAACCCGTGCTGCTGAATCGAATTGTACGGAACATCTTGGTCAGTTTGCTCCTTGTCTGCCGCGCGACGCACTATGCGTCCGGAACGGACGCGCGGCGCTTCAGGATGTGTGGTCATCTGTGCGATCTTCAATTCGACGGGTCCAGTTAACAATTTCGTCACTTGACCGTGCAATCATCGGGGACTCAGCTGAAAAAACGGAGAAGGTTCAATGTCGGAAGCTGATGCATCGTCCATTCATTCGGAACAGATGATCGACCTCCTGCGCGAGCTGGCGCTGGACCTCGGCGCAGTCTGGAATCGCTACACCGACGACATTTGGCGCCAGATTGATCCCGATGTGTGGCTGCTCACGCGCAACCCCTGGCTGATGCTGCATCACGCGTCTCATAAGAAGCTCGCAGCGATGGCTGAGGATCAGGATTTGCGTCGTCGCGTCGAACAGCTGGTCCTTGCCCGGCGCGAGTTGTCGCACGCTCCCGCTTGGTTCCAGAAAACTCACGGCGGCTCGGCGCTTAACGGTGTGGCGTATTTCAGCATGGAGTTCGGCCTGAGCGAAGCGCTGCCGATTTACTCGGGCGGCCTCGGCAATGTGGCGGGCGATCAGCTCAAAGCGGGCAGCGATCTCGGCGTGCCGATCATCGGGCGTGGGGCTGCTCTATCAGCAGGGTTACTTTCGCCAGGCGATCGACCACGAAGGGAATCAGCTCGATCTGTTTCCCTACAATCCACCTCGTGGCTGCCGATAACACCGGTGCGCGATAGCGACGGCGATCTTCTGCGCGTGATGATTCAACTTTCCGGACTACAAGCTGCGGCTTCGAGTGTGGGAGGCCAAGGTCGGCCGCCTCAAGCTCTACCTGCTCGACAGCAATGACCCCCGCAATATGCCGATGCATCGCGGAATCACGAGCGAGCTGTATGGCGGCGGTCCTGAACTGCGGTTGCAGCAGGAGCTCATGCTGGGAATCGCAGGATGGCGCCTGCTGAAACAACTCGGGCAGAACCCCGAGGTTTGCCATCTCAACGAAGGCCATGCTGCATTCGCGGTGCTCGAGCGCGCACTCTCCTTCATGGAAGAAAACAGCCAGCCGTTCGACGTAGCGCTGGCGGCGACGCGCGCCGGCAACCTGTTCACGACGCACACGCCGGTTGCGGCGGGATTCGACCGGTTCTCGCCAGCGCTGATGAATCTTTACCTGAACTGGTACGCGACCGAACGATTGCACATCAGCTTTGACGATCTGATGGCGCTGGGCCGCGCCAATCCAGATGATCCGGACGAACCGTTCAACATGGCCTACCTCGCGATGCACGGCGCCGGCGCGATTAACGGCGTGAGCAAGCTTCACGGCGCAGGTCAGCCGTTCGATTTTTCTGCCGCTGTTTCCACGCTGGCCGGTCGAGGAAATTCCGATTGGCAGCGTGACCAACGGCGTCCATATGGCGAGCTGGATTCCGAGATTACCGATCATCTGTGGTCCGAGGTCTGCGGGAAAGATTGCTGGCTCGGCACTACGGAAGGAATAGGCAAAAAAATCAGAGCCGTGCCATGACGACGTCCTGTGGAAGCTGCGGACTGACAACCGCCAGGAGCTGGTGCGCTTCGTGCGCCTGCGAACCCAGCGGCAAATGGCGGCGTATGGTGCGTCGCGCGAGGCCATCGAGGCGGCCAAGACCATCTTCGATCCCAACGCACTGACGCTCGGTTTTGCTCGGCGCTTCGCCACCTACAAACGGCCCAACCTGTTGCTGCACGATCCCGAGCGGCTGGCGAAAATTCTCACCAATCAAAAATTTCCGGTTCAACTCGTGCTCGCGGGCAAGGCGCATCCGGCGGACCAGGCGGGCAAGGACATGATCCGGGAATGGATTGAATTCCTGCGCCGTCACGACATTCGGCAGCATGCAGTCTTCCTCATCGATTACGACATGCTGCTGGCCGAGCGCATCGTCGAGGGCGTCGACGTCTGGATCAACACTCCCCGCCGGCCGTGGGAGGCGAGCGGCACCAGCGGGATGAAGGTGCTGGCGAACGGAGGAGTGAACCTGTCGGAACTCGACGGATGGTGGGCCGAAGCGTACGCAGCCGGAAGTCGGCTGGGCGCTCGGCGACGGCAAGGAGCATGGCGACGATCCCGCCTGGGATGCGGCCGAGGCTCTGCAGATGTACGACATCCTGGAGCACCAGGTGATCGCGCGATTCTATGATCGCGACGGCGCGGGACTGCCGCGCAAGTGGATCTCGATGATACGCGAAAGCATGGCGCGGCTGACGCCGGAATTTTCTGCGAACCGCGCCGTTCGCCAGTACACCGAGAACTACTATCTGCCGGCCGCGGCCAGGTTTCGCCGGCGCGAAGCTTCTCACGGCGCGCGGGCGCAGCAGATTGTCCACTGGCGCGATGCTGTCGCGGCGCATTGGTCCGAGCTCGGTTTCGGTCAGGTCCACTGCGAGACCACGGGCGACGTTCATAGCTTCCGCGTGCAGGTCTATCTCGACGAGCTGGGCCCCGACGCAGTACTGGTCGAGTTGTACGCGCAGCCGCGCAATGGCGAACCGCCCGTAAGACAACCTATGAACCGTAGCGACCCGCTGCCGGGAGCGATCAATGCTTTCAGCTATACGGCGCGAGGTACCGTCGAACCGTCCGGCAAACGACTACACGGCCAGGATAGTGCCGAAATTTAGTGACGTGCACATCCCGCTTGAGGCGAAACAAATCCTATGGCAGCACTGAGAAAGCAGCTAGGTCTTATCCATTGCATAGGACTTGCGCGACTTTCTTAGTGGGTAGCTTCGCTTCCCGCGGTCGGTGGCATGCGGAATAGCTTATCGAAGCTGTTGTAGTAGGCGACAATGTCGGTGAATGGATCGGTGATGAGCTTTATGAACCAGATCATAGAGCTTCGGAAATCATGAGCCCAAACCAGATAGATGACACGTCCAAAGACTGCGGCCAGCGTCAACAGAAACCATTGCTGGGCGACTGCGGGCACGATCAAAGGTAGAGATTCGAACGACAGCGTACCTGTTCTGGCAAGTTGCACGGCTTGTACGATGGGAATCAGGATGTAGCCACCGACGATGATTGATTTGTTTCGAGTATTGAATCCCAGCAGCGCTTTCTCCTTGTCGTGACAGGGCGGTTCCAGTATCGCATGTCCGAACTGTCGGACGAAGAGGGCAGCCATGCCCATCAACATAGCCAGGTCGAAATTGAAAAAGATAAGAAAGTAGCAAACGATGAAGGTGCTCGAACTTAGCAGATGAAAGAACTGATTGACCAGGTTGCTATGCGACGCGTGATGGTCATCTTTCTTACGCTGCATGATTTCAACGTAGAAGCTGGTTAGAGGCTTTGGTATTTGCACGACGCTCTTCGCCATTTCCCACACCAAACGAGATCGCATAGTACTCTCCTTGCCGGGCTGTTGTTGTTCGCTTAGCCACCATCCGTCACGCTGCATTGTTTGCGCCGCGTTTAAGAGCTTGCCTTGCAATTCCTGATAGTCATCCGGCGTAAAATCCATACTGGCCATGCATCTGCCGGTACCGACCCAACTCAGCGTCACTCCTTCAGCGCGGAGGTAGTATTGCAGCAGCCAGTTGTAGCGGCCGGGTTGTTTGAAGAGCACAGTCCAAATGGTCGCGAAGTTCATAACTCGAACGGGCAGGGACAACTTGCCGAGCCTTTCATTGGTCGAGCGAACCCATTGTTCGCAGCGGCGCTTGGCCTCGACGTACAACTGGGATGTCGCAGGCTGCATCAGCCACTTCAGGAACTCGTTCATTGCGCCCATCACGATCGGATGAGCTGAAAATGTTCCGATGACATAGGCGATCCGCATCGGATGCTCGGGATCAAATCGCCGCATCAGCTCCTTGTTGCCGCAGACCACACCTATAGGCATTCCGCCGGCGACAGACTTGCCATATACCACTATGTCGGCTTGCACGCCGAAGTATTCCTGCGCGCCACCTGGGGCGAGGCGAAAGCCGCTGAAAACCTCGTCGAAAATCAATGGTATTCCGGCGGCGCTGCAAACCTCGCGCAGCTTGCGCAGCCACTGCGCATAGGAAGAACTCGAATCCTCGGTCTTTCGCACATCACTGGTAAGAAGAATCGTGTCGCTGGGAGGAGGTGAATTGGGATGAAACGACTGAACGGGATTGATCAGAACCGCTGCTATCTCGTGTGCGCGCCGGCGAAGAACGTCGAGGGAGGCAGGATGAAGGTCCTTTAGAGTCAGGCAGTCGCTGATAGGTCTCTCGCTTCCCAGGCCGGGCTGCACGCCATCCCACCAGCCGTGGTACGCGCCGGCGAAGCATACGATGAGCTTTCTGCGAGTGTTGAATCGTGCGAGGCGGACGGCGGCCATGACGGCTTCGGTGCCGCTCATGTGGAAGGACACTTCATCGAGTTTTGAAATTGATTTCAGCAGCGCGATATTTTCAGCAACTACCGGATGTAAAGGCCCGAGGACCGGGCCAAGGTCGTTCACCTTCTCCAGACCTTTCGCCATCCATTTCTTGTAACAATCAAAGCCGGCCACATTCAGGCCGTAGGATCCACTTACATCAAGGCTCCAGTTGCCATCGAGGTCGCGCAGTTTTGGACCTTTCGATTCTGTTACCACCGAACATAGGTTGAATTTCTCGCGCATCACCTGCATGAACGGGAACGGAACGCGGTTCGCATCGGTGAAACGCAAATCGGAAAAGCTCCCTCGAATCTCATTTCCCCAGGCTATCGATTTGGAGCTTTGCCTCTGAAAGAAGCCGGATAAGCGATCGATCGCGTCTTTGCGGACCTGAACCCAGCGGTCCCCGGCCCCGTCCGCACCCCAGACATCGTGCTCCGAGTAGCTAAGTGACTTCACCCAATCGGACAATCGCCGCGAGAGGCTCGGCGCCAGTGCCATAGCCCTCAACGTGAGGAGAGTGGTTGTGATCTTCCGAAATAAAAGGCTTGCGAAAAGAGCCAGGCAGAGTAATGCCAACAGGCCTTCCGCGTTTCTCCAGGGAGTTGACGCCGACAAGCCGAGAAACGATGTCCACTTCTCCAGGACTCCACCTACCATCATCTTTGTCTTCTCCTCGTCAAAACTAAGTAGCCAAGCCTCTCCGCGTCAGCGTAGAATGAGACGCGTTGCGTCTCTGCCCGGCAGCCCTCATCAGCAGCGTCTCGAACCGTTCCACCACTCGCGGCCAGTCCAGACGGGTAACGTACTCACGCGCCTGCCGTCCTATTCTTTTAATGGCTTGCGGCTCGCGAATGAGCTTGCAAGCTGAGTCGACGAAGGCATTGCCATCTCGGAACTGAACAAGGACGCCGGTCTCGCCGTTAGCTATATGCAGATGTGCGCCGGCGTAGTCGTAAGCAACTACGGCCAAACCACTGGCCATGGCTTCCAACGTTACGTTTCCGAAGGTCTCAGTTTCGCTGGGGAAGAGGAACAGGTCTGCCGATGCATAGTGGGTCGCGAGCTGCTCGCCGGTTTGCATTCCCGCAAAGATTACTTCTGCGTGGTCTCTCTGAAGGGTGCGCCGGAGCGGCCCGTCTCCGACGATCACGAATTTAGTCCTATCGTTGTTCTGCTTTACCTCGCGATAGGCCTCGATAGCGAGATCCAGATTCTTTTCGGAAGCTATCCGGCCGACGCAGAGCAAAACGAGATCCTGATCGAAGGCTCTCCATTGGCGCCGTAGTTCGATATTGCGACGTTGCGGGTTGAAAAGCTGGCTATCTACTCCTCGCTCCAATATCCGCAAATTGTTGAAGCCGGCACCTTCCAACCGGTGACGCAGATCTTCATTGGCAACAAGGGTGCATTCGGTCTGATTGTGAAACCAGCGTAGATACCCAAGCGCCAGGTTCTGCATCCAACCTATCCCATAGTGCTTACAGTAGTGGTGGAAGTTGGTATGAAAGCCGCTGACGGCCGGAATATTCAGGTTTCGGGCAGCGCGAACCGCCGACAATCCCAGCGGCCCCTCGGTTGCGACGTACACGACGGCAGGCGCACATGCTCGCCAATGTTGCCGCAATTGCCGTCCGGCGGGCACTCCGAATTGCAGCCCATGATAACCCGGCAAAGGCAGACCGCGAACCTGGACAGCTTCAGAATACTTGCCTTCGACGGCGTCGTTGTAGGTTCGCTGGCCCTGCTGCTTTGGATGTGCGACCGATACTGTGTGACCGCGAGCGAGCAGGCCCTTCACCAGGTTTGCTAGGGTTAAAGCAACGCCGTTTATTTCCGGAGGATAGGTCTCGGTGACAACACAGATATGTTGCGGATTTGACGAGACCGAATCAGAAGGCGAGTCGAAGGTAAGATACATCGGAAGGCCTCTTCCGTCAGCACTCGAGAGACTTACAAGTGCTGGGCGCCCTTCCGCATCCAAACGGTCGCCGTCGCGGAGCCGGTACTCTGCCATACAACCCCTCACCACAGGCCCGACCGGTCAAAGGATCATAATTAGACCCTTTATGCTGTTCAGTTAGTTACACCAGGATCGTTGCGGGGGTTTGACCGCGTGTTGAACAATGCAGAGGGAAAATGTGAACTCGGGAAGTCGAAGCGAAGTCAACGGTTCACCTGGGAGTCGCGAATCGGAAACAATTCCAGACTGCAGTGAGCGTTAACTGGCGATGAACGCCTTCATTGAGCAGCTATTTTCCGAGCTGCGGCCGGTTGCCCCAGATCACTGGCGTTGAAATGCACGAGCTTGCGACTCTTTAGGTCCACCGTTACGAAATCGTCCGGGGTTTTGGTCGACGGGCCATCGCTGGCAGGATGATATTCGATTCGTAACTGCGTTGAGGTAACCACGATCCGCAGATAGCCATAGTTCTTGTCGTCATAGTTCTCCAGCACTAACTGGTCCGCGCTGCTGCCCTTGGCCGCCTGGAGGATTTGAGGAGCGCGAAGCGGTGGGCCGCCTTTTACAAGTACGGCGACGTTATGGCCGCCATTGCCGCAGATGAGGTACGGAATTTGCGCTCCGCTACTCGATCGGGTGCGTGTGAAGCGCTGATAGTTATGCGCATGTCCCGATAGGAACGCATGCGGCCAAACCCCGACTTCATTGCAGATAGCGTCGATCTGTTCAAGCATTTCAACGCTCCAGCCATGAGTCGATCCGGCAGTATAAGGCGGATGATGATCGGCTATGATCAAGGCGCCTGTGTATTTTTCTGACTTCACGCGACCTAGCGCGGCCTTGAGGTAGTCGAGCTGTGAATGTCCGATGGTGGCATTGGCGATAACGCCTGGATCTTCGAGAGTGTTACTGTAGAGAGTCAGGATGCGCACGAAAGGCGCCTCGAAGGTGAAGAACACACCCGGCTGAATTTGCGCAGTTCGCGACAGACCGCCGGCCTCGGGCATGACCTCGAAGGCGGTCGCGCAAAAGTTTCGAAGGAAAGCCGCGAGACTGGCGGCATGAACTTCTGGCGCGACCATTCCATCATGATTGCCGGCGATCGCCAGGATCGGAGCCGGATAGTCCCGGTAGGGTTCGTAGAACTGATCGTAGTAGTATTGCACCTCACCGAAACTATAGACCACGTCGCCCAGCAACAGATTGAACTGCGGGACTTCGCTGGGCTCAGTTTCCTGGAAATCACTAACCATCTTGTCGGTGACCATGTTCTGGGTCTGAGGACCGCGAGTGCTGCCGCAGTCACCGGTCGAATGGAATACGATCTGGCCCGCGCTCGTGATCTTGTTGATCGCAGTTGTGTTCGCACCGAAGACCTGCTGAAGCGTCAGTCGCGGTTCGACACCGCCGCGCGGCGGCGGAAACGGCAACGGATGAATCTTGTGCTCGCGATTGAGCTCGTCTATTTCCTTGTAGGCCGGATCGTCGGACGGATGCTTGACCTTGAATCGCGTAGGGTCTGCAGTTGGCACCGGTTGCGCAAACACCGGCCCACTCTGTGGTCGGGGTGCGCCGCCACCGGGAACAGGTGCTGGCGAAGATGGCGCGGGTTTCGAGCTCTTCCCTGCTGGTTTGCGTGATGGCAAGGCGATCTCCCTCTCTATTCCAGCCTTGGCCAGCTCTTAGGACTCAGATACCACCGGGAATAATTAGCGGCGGGCTGGATTGCTTATGAACAAAGTCGAAGACAGTCATCAGATCGCCTATAGCAGGGCCGTTACTCGGGGCGTAGGGATTGTCGGGCGAGGCTACAGGATTGGGCAGATTGTCGCGGCTTCGTGCAGACAGCGGCGCCAGTTGCCAATTTGCTTCTATAAACTTCAGTATCGATCCATGGTCGGAGTAGGTATGGTCGATCGTGCCGGGCTTAACGTAAGGCGAGATCACAAGCATCGGAATCCTGGTCCCATCACCAAAAAAATCAAGCGGCTGGATATAACCAGAATCATAATAACCTCCGCCCTCGTCCAGTGTGACTACTATAGCGGTAGTGGCAAACAGTTCCGGCTTGCTTATGATTTCGTTCGCGATGCTCAGTACGAAATATTCGTAAGCCGATACCGCAGAGTTACCCGGATGCCCCGAATAGGGCTCGTACGGCCGCACGAATGAGACTTCGGGTAGCTCGCCCGTGCGGGAGTCGCGGTAAAATTCTGAAACATCTTCGATCTTGTCGTGTAGCGCCGTGGTCATGATGTTTTTGCTGTACTGCAACGGATTGCAGATCGAGCACCAGGTCTCGTTGGCGCCCGAGTGTTGGCTACCGCCGCGTTTAAGTCCGCCAATGTAGTACTTCCATGATACACCCGCTTTGCTTAGCGCCTCCCCGATGTTCGGCAGCGTCTGCGGCGGCAAGGTGTAAGGATGCTGCTTTAAATCGACCGGGGTTCCATCCGCGTTGTAGGCTGGCCCATAGTTATTGACGAGATAGTAGTGACCTGGATCACAGCGCGCGGTCCTATGCTGTGACTTAAGGTACCTGACGATTTGCGCGACTCCTGGTTGCGACAAGTCCGCGCAGTTCACATAGGAGCCACTTTCGTAGCCGTCCTGCTTATACCAGTTATTGGAGCCGGCCCATGGATCGGGATCCTCTATAAGTCTCTGCGGCGGCTTCGCGAGATTTCCGGCGCCGTCGCTGTAAAAGGCAAGGTCGCCGGTCCCCAGGTAGATGAAGCTGGCGCCGGTGCCACCCATAATTCCCTGGTGAAAGTTATCGCTCATCGCATAGTGGTCCGCGATAAACTTGAAAACCGGCGCGTCGCCCTGCGTCATGTTGTAGAAGCCCATCGCAACACTACCCTGATGGGTACTTTGATCGTTGAATGGAACCAACGGCGGGTTGCCGTTACTGCCCATTCCGATCGTAATCGCCACCCATGGGACCAGATCGTTGCGACCCCTGTCGAATTGCTGCCACATCTGAAAGAAGCGATGAACCGGATCGCCAGTGTAGGAGAGTTGATAGGCGGTGTACTTGCTCAGTTGAAAGGGACCGTTGGGGAGAGTGGCAGGGAAGCGATGATCCGCAAGGTTGTGCGGCTGGCCAAAGGCGAAAGTCGTATTCGGTTGCGGAAGCGTCGCGTAAGGCGCGGTTCGTTGCGGCGCTATCGAGTACTTGCCGTGATCGACTGCCTGCCATTGCTCGGCCCGCTTGAAGTTGGGTCCCGCGGTTCCGTCGGCTTTGACGATCCCTTCCGACAATAAGTTTCGAACGCTCTGACCCGGCTGGGGCTGATATACGCCGAACAGATTGTCGAAGGAATGATTCTCGCCGACTATTACTATGAGATGTTTAATCGGTGTCCGAGTCGCGCGGGTCTGCGCGAACAGCGGATGCGCACAAAAAGCGAAGGCAATTGTCAGCGCGAGTACGATGCGCGCTCGAGTGTGCGGGCCAGTCTGATTCATACGCAGGTCAGCCGGGAATGTGCTACGGCACGTTGACTATCACCAGCTTCGGCCTTATGCCAATCGGCTGAACCACGCTTCTATCACCGTCAGATGTCCGCTATGTGAACAAAGTCGGCGGGGAGGCAGACATTCGCGCTTGAAGTTTCACAGTTTCATAACCTAGACTTTACCCGGCTACGATCCCTCCACCGGGAAGATTCACGAGGTGAAAACTTTGGCGGCTGCGGCGCCATTAATAGAAGCAGAATCCGACTCGCCGACCGAGGTTTGGTCGCTGCTCGAGAAGCTGCTGCAAGGCCGGCTTCGCCGGTGCCTCGCGTTGTTGCCCAAGGTGCTCGGTGAGGACGACGCCGCCGCGGTTCACGATCTGCGGGTATGGAGCCGGCGCTTGCAGCAGGTCATCGTCACGCTTTTCCCCGACACGAGAGAGCCGGCCGCGCGCGAGATGGTGCGAGCTTTGCGCCGCGCGCGGCGCTCGCTTGGTGGATGGCGCGACTGCGACGTGGTCATCGCGAAGCTCGATCGCAAGCTGCGCCGCATGCGGAATACCGACGAGCGGCGCGGGTGGGAGATGGTGCGCGAGTTTGCGCGCATCCGGCGCCAGCGCCAGATGAATCGTGCTCGCAACCGGATCGCAAATCGCAGACTGTTTATGCTGGCGCAGCGAGGCCGCGAGCTGCTCGATCAGCGAACCGCCGCAGACACCGCTCGCGAAGGCGATCCTGTCGCGGTCCTCGATACTTCAGTGAGCGCAGCTTACGCGCAATGGCTCGAGTCGATGTCGCGCGCCAAGTCGAATTTCACTTCCTCCGAACTGCATGCGTTCCGAATTCAGACCAAACGCCTGCGCTATCGGATCGAACTGATGCGCGACGTCGGTTCAGCAATGGCTCCCGCGGCGCTCGAATCGCTGAAAGCGCTCCAGGATGAACTGGGTCATTGGCACGACAATCTGGAACTGGCCGCGATCACAGCGCAGGCGTTGAGCAATCCCGAGTTCCTCATGCAGCATCCCCGCAGCGCCGCAGTTTTGCTGCGTAAGATGGATCGCGAGAACGCGCTTCATCTGAAGCGAATCCAGCAGTTGTTGACGAGCCCGCCGGCGGGTGAAGAACCGTCGTCGCCCTACGAGTCCGTCGAGCGATGTTGCGTACACAACCCGGCTCCGCTGTAACTTTCCGGTTGCTCTGAAGTGTTCTTCCGGTAACGCACCGTTCGAAGTGTCTCTGGCGCCCAACTGGAAGCAGTGTCAATTTCTGGGAGGATTATGGCCGCCAACGTCCGCGAAACTTTGCGCCAACCCGATGAACCCGAGGCCGTGTCGGCCAGGCGGTTGATCCTCTCGATCGCGACCGTGCTCTGCTTCGAGGGCTTTACGATGTCGATCAACGGCATCGGCTCACCCTGGATAGCGAAGGACTTTCATCTCGGCGAGTCGGGAATCGCCGGCCTGTTCGCATGGATTTCCCTCGCCGCGCTCGGCGCGTTGGGGCTCTCGCGGATGATCGATCGGGTAGGGCGCCGCCGGATGCTGCTCGTATGCATCGCCGGCACCGCCGCAAGTGCGCTCGCCGCCGCGCTCGCTACCAATATCGTCGCCTTCGCCGCGTGCGAGATCGCACTCTACGCCTTCATCGGTGCGGTCGTCGCCGGCGGCGTCGTGATCCTGGCCGAGGGACTCGCGATCGAACAACGTTCGCGCGGACAAAGCATCGGCGGCTTGGGGATCGGCCTCGGCGGTGGACTGTGCCTGATAATGATGCCGATGGTGGCGACCCGCCATTCATGGCGATGGATGCTGGTGTCGGCGTCGGTGCTCGGAGTCGCCGCGCTGTGGAGAGCGGCCCGGGTCATCCCGGAGAGCGGCCGCTGGCAACGCGCCGCTGCAGCGGGCGCGACCTCATCCAGCAACTTTTACGACGTGTTCGGACACCGCTACCGCGGCCGCGCGATCACAACTCTGATTTGTTCATTGATGGGCACTATCGCGACCACAGCCGCCACCAGTTGGTCGTACTTCCACCTGGTCTCGGTAGTGGGGCTGACGCCGGGAGCAGCTAGCGCCCTGATGCTGTTCGGTGGAGGCGCGGGAATGACCGGTTTCCCACTCGGTGCGCGCGGATGCGAGCGTTACGGCCGTATCCCCACCGTCTTCGTTGCATCGATGGTGACTGGTTTCGGCGCGCTCGCCTTCTATTGGGGCCCGCCGGCGCATTCGAATTTCCTTTTCCTATGGATTGGCATCACGTATTTCGGCTTCGTCACCGGCCAGAGCGCCGGGCAGGTAGCCAGCAATTCACTTGCGACCGAACTTTTTCCTACCGCGCTGCGGGGCGCGATGATGGGATGGTACGCGCTGATCGGCGCTATCGCCGCGGTCTCCGCTCAGACCCTGACCGCAATTCTGGCCGGCCGCCTGGGCGGCTTGTCGATCGTGGTCGGATACCTGAGCCTGCTCGCGATACCCAGCGCGATAATCGTCGTACTCTTCCTTCCCGAAACGCGCGGCCTCTCGCTCGAAGCCGCCGCGATGGAAGAAGCATTCGCTAAGACGCCGTAGCGTTCCGATCAGGTTTCGCCAATCGCGCGAAGCCGCATCTCATCTTTTCGGCGCCTTTGACGGTTGGGCGCTTTCTGCGCTAGGGAGGGTCAACATCTGGCTTCGAGTTCATCTGACGGCTCAATGGAGGCCTCATGAAAAACGGCACCACCAACGGCCACGTCACGACTAGCGGCGAGTCTCTGCGCGGAATGATCGATGACAAGAACGGCCGCTTCGATCCACGCATTTACTGCGATCGCGAAATCTACGAACTCGAGCTGGAGCGCATCTTCGCGCGATCCTGGCTCTACCTCTGTCACGAGAGCCAATTGAAGAAGCCAGGCGATTTCTTCGCGACCTACATGGCCGAGGATCCTGTCCTGGTGGTGCGGCAGAAGGACGGATCGATTCGCGCTTTTCTCAATCAATGCCGCCATCGCGGGATGCGCATCTGCCGCGCGGATTGCGGCAACGCGCGAGCGTTCACCTGTTCGTATCACGGCTGGGGCTACGACATCGGCGGTAATCTCGTGTCGGTCCCGCACGAAGAGGACGGCTTCCGCAACGAAATCGACAAGAGCAAATGGGGCCCGCTGCAGGTCCCGCGCATCGAGAGCTATCTGGGCCTCGTCTTCGCCACCTGGAACGAGGAGGCGCCGAGCTTCCGCGACTACCTCGGCGACATGCGCTGGTACCTCGACGGATATTTTGATCGCTGCGCCGGCGGCACCGAAGTTGTCGGCGGCATGCATCGTTGGGTCCTGAACTGCAACTGGAAATTCGCCGCAGAGCAGTTTTGCTCCGACATGTATCATGCGGATTTCAGCCATCTCTCGGCGCTGATCGCGCAGCTTCCTGAAGGCGTCGATCCATCGCTGGGGCGCCTGCCCACTATCGGCAGCCAGTTCAGCTCGCCCGCAGGCCACGGGACCGGATTCTTTACTGAGGCCCCCGCCACGGGTGGCCACGTCAACGGTCCAGTTGCCGGATCGTACTACGACGGGCCCGCGCGCAAAGAGGCTATCGAACGCCTCGGCGAGCCGCGTGGATCGCAAATGTCGACCGGACACATGACGGTGTTCCCGACCTTCTCGTTCCTGCCGACTATCCAGACGCTGCGAGTGTGGCATCCGCGCGGCCCCGGCGAGATCGAAGTCTGGGCCTGGGCGGTCGTGGATCGTGAATCTCCCCCCGAGGTCAAGGAAGCCGTGCGGCTTGGAGTGCTGAGGACGTTCAGCCCCGGCGGAATCTTCGAGCAGGACGACGGCGAGAACTGGCTTGAAATCCAGAAAGTCCTGCGCGGCCACATCGCGCGCCGCCAGAAGCTCAACCTCGGCATGGGAATCGGTCATGATCGCAGCGACGATCCGAAGTTTCCCGGCAAGATCAACAACGTCTACGGCGAGGAAGCGGCGCGCGGCTTTTATCGGCGATGGGCCGAGATGATCTCGACGGAGGTGTCGGAATGAGTGCCGCGATAGGCTCTCAGAGTCGCCCGGAGCAGGGTTCGAGCGCTGCGCGCGTTACGCCGGAGCTGCAGCAGGAGATCGAGCAGTTCCTCTACCACGAGTCGCGCATCCTCGACGATCGCCGTTACGAGGAGTGGTACGCATTGCTCGCCGACGATCTCCACTACTTCATGCCGACGCGCTACAACCGTCTCAAGCGCGAAGCCGACAAGGAATTCTCCGCGCCCGACGAAGCCGCGTTTTTCGACGAAGACAAACGCTCGATCGCGATGCGCATCCGGCGCCTCAATACGGGCCTGGCCTGGGCAGAAGATCCGCCCTCGCGCACTCGCCACATGGTCAGCAACGTCGTCATTCGGCCGATCGCCAACGACGAGTACGAAGTCGATTGCTACTACCTGCTGTATCGCTCGCGGCTTGAACGTGAAGTCGAGATTTTCGTCGGGATGCGGCATGACGTGCTGCGCCGTGCGAATAATCCCGCCGGTTTCCAGGTCGCGCGCCGCACGATCATCCTCGATCAGGCGACGCTGGTCGCGCGCAACCTGAGCTTCTTCTTCTAGAGGGAAAACCGCGCAATGGCCTGGAAGAGAGTCTGCGCCAAGGACCAAATCGCGGATCAGTCCGCGCTCAAGATCAAAGGAGAAAATCCAATCGCCGTGTTTCGCGTCGGCGACGAGTTCTTCGCGACCGATGACACCTGCACCCACGCGAAGTTTTCGCTGTCGGAGGGATATATCGAAGGCGACGAGGTGGTCTGCGCGCTGCACGAGGCGCGGTTCTGTCTGCGCACGGGAAGGGTAATGTTGCCGCCCGCGACGGTGCCGCTGCGCATCTATCCCGTAAAAATCGAAGGCGACGACGTCATGGTCGAAATGGAGTAGGCGCTGAAATGGGATGGCTCAACGATAAGGTAGCGCTGGTAACGGGTGGCGCGTCGGGACTTGGGCGCGCAATCGTCGAGCGCTTCCTCGACGAGGGCGCGCGCGTCGCGATTCTCGATCGTTCGCGCGAGCGCAGCGAAGAGATAGCCGTTCGGCTCGGCGATCGCGTCGCAACCATCGTGGGCGACGTTACGTCATTGCCCGACAATCAGCGCGCGGTTGCCGAAACGGTGAAGCGCTTCGGCGGACTCGATTGCTTTGTCGGCAACGCTGGCATCTGGGATTTCAATGCGTCGCTGGTAAATTTGCCCGACGATCGAATCGGCGCCGCATTCGACGAGCTGTTCGGAGTCAACGTCAAAGGATATCTGCTGGGCGCCAAGGCCGCTTATCGCGAGCTCGCCAAGACAGGCGGCAATATCATCTTCACTGTTTCCAACGCGGGCTTTTACCCATGCGGCGGCGGTCCGCTCTACACGGCATCCAAGCACGCCGTGGTCGGATTGATTCGTCAGCTCGCGTACGAACTCGCGCCGAAGATTCGCGTCAACGGGGTCGCGCCCGGCGCTATCCCCACGGATCTGCGCGGTCCACGCTCGCTCGAGATGGCGGAGCGATCGATCGCTGCAATTCCGCTCAAGGAGATGGTCGAGCGCGGATTGCCGCTCGGCAAACTGCCCGAGCCACGCGACTATACCGGTTCGTACGTATTGCTCGCGTCGAACGAGAATTCATCGACTGCCACCGGCGGCGTGATCATTTGCGAAGGCGGAATGGGTATCCGCGGCTTCGGCGACGCAGCCGGCGGCCGTAACCTGTAATCACCCCGGATTTTGATACCGAGGGATTGAGGCGGGGCGGCGGCTATGGCTTGAACCGCCGCCCCAGGTTTGATTCTTCCGGTTTACAGTTTGCCGTCAACCGTGCCCAGCAGTGTGCTGATCGTCGAGCCCATCGTCTGGTAGCCGACGAACACGATTACCGCGACTGCCGCGAGAATCAGAGCGTACTCAGCCATGGTCTGGCCAGCCTGGTACTCGCGAACCTTTACGAACATCCGTGTGATCTTGTCCATTGTCCCGTGTCCTCCTGAGGGTGTTTTTTTGGCCGTAATTGGCCGTTGTCCCCGTTAAATAAAGTTGATGCCTCTGTGTCGTTGACTGTCCTATTTGTGGTCAACTCCTCTCTGCGCGCATAACCAATCAAACCACTAAAAAGACTATTATAAAGTGTAGGAGATGTCAAACTGTGTCAAATCATGTAAAAAGCTAAATTTGACTAGAGCGGCTTGGTGGCATTTTGGTGTCTAGCCTCCCGGCAGCGCTCGTTTGGCATGTGCCATTTTGGAACATCACGCCTATTCGACCCGCGATAGAAATGTTCGATAGATTCTTTCCTCTGCCAGATAGAAAGGAGATTCCATGAAATACCGAAAGCTCGGTGACAGTGATTTGCACGTTTCGGAAATTTCGCTGGGGTCGTGGCTGACGTATGGTGTCGGGGTCGAGCGCGACCGCGCCGCCGCCTGCGTCAATCGGGCTTTCGATCTCGGGATCAATTTCATCGATACGGCGAATGCGTACGGTCGCGGCGCGGCAGAGAGCTTCCTGGGCGAGGTTCTGGCGCAGCGACCACGCGCGTCGTATGTGCTGGCGACTAAATTGTTCTTTCCGATGAGCGCGACCGATCGAGGATTGTCGCGCCCGCAAATTCTCAAGCAGATCGATGCGTCTCTGCGGCGCCTACGCCTGGATTACGTGGATCTCTACCAATGCCACCGCTACGACACCGCAACGCCGATTGAAGAAACGATGCGGGCGCTGAGCGAGGTCGTTAAGCAAGGCAAGGCTCGCTATATCGGATTCTCCGAATGGTCTTCCCGGCAGATTGAGGGCGCCTTCGCCGTGCCGGACACGGTGCGATTCGTCTCGAGCCAGCCGCAATATTCAATGCTGTGGCGGGAGCCCGAACAGAAGGTCTTCCCCCTGTGCGCCAAGAAAGGCGTTTCTCACATCGTCTGGTCGCCGCTGGCGCAAGGAGTATTGACGGGCAAGTACCTGGCAGGCGCGAAGCCACCGGCCGCGTCGCGCGCGACCAGCGACAGCATGGGCCAGTTCATCCAATCATGGATGCAACCAGGGGTTCTCAAGGCGGTGCAAAATCTTAAGCCATTGGCCGACCAAGCAGGTTGCACGCTCTCTCAATTTTCTTTGGCGTGGGTGCTTCGCGAGCCGAATGTAGCGTCGGCCATCGTTGGTGCGAGCAGACCGGAGCAGCTAGACGAAAATGTCGTGGCCTCCGGCCTCGTCATCGATCCCGATCTTTTCCGGCAGGCAGAAAAAATCGTCGCCAATGTTCAACGCGGCCGCTAGCATCGGTCGACGACTCAGCCAAAAAAAGAAAGGCACGCGTTGGCTTCACCATGAGGGCATGTGGCCAAGCGTGCCATCGGTTTCCGGGGGAGGAGAGACCGACAATTGTTAATTTAATCCTTCTGCCGGTTGACGCTACTGTCGCCGCGTTACGATAGGAACAATGCCGAACGTTCGCTGCAAAAAAAATCGATCGCGCTAGTTCGGTACGTGTCCAATTGATTTCTGCAGCCTGGCAACGTGCACGACCATCTGCCGTCCCTGCCGAATCACGAACTGCTCGCGTTCCAATCGCGCCAGATGCTCCGTTACTCGTGGCCGCGAGGCTCCTACCAGGTTGGCGATATCCTTGTGGCTGAAAGATACGCGCAGCAGCGTGCCGCGCGATTCCTCGACCCCGAAGTCGGAACACAATTCGAGCAGCGCAATCGCGATTCGCTCGTGAAGTCCGAGATTCAAAAAACTACTGCTGCGCAGCAGCAGCCGATACCACTGCTTCAAATCGTTTTCGTGAAGATGTTTGAACGCCGACTCGGAGGATTTCCTCGTGATGCCGTCGAATTCCGCGTGGCTCAGGGTGCCGACCCTGCAATCGTTGTAAGCCTCGCACTGGAAACTGGAATGGCTCATCGGCATCGCCGGAAACTCGGGAATCAAACCCGGCGCGATCAAGGCCACCGTCACGCGCTCGTCATGCGCGTTCATGCAGGTGATCCGCGCGATGCCGGTTAACAAAATATGCGCCTCGGAGGCGAGCGCAGATTCGTCCAGGATCACGGAGCGTCGCTTGTAGTTGGCGAGCGTGAGCGCGCCGACGAGCATGGTCAGTTCTGCGGAAGAAAGCCAGGAAAGAGCTTTGAGGCGGGTCAGATGGTCGAGGTCGGAGTTATGATGGCTGTCGCGCTCATTCAAATTTGCACCTGTGGGAGGATGCTTGGACACTACTCTCTTTCTGCTCCATCAGGTAGCGAATGTTCCCCCTCCGACACGAATCATGTGCCCGATAGAACGCGACGAATCGTTCCGTGACTTTATTTAACGCGATGTTCAATCAATCGGTGGCGTCGTACGAAGGAGGGGCGAGTAAAGCCGATGAAGCGTCGTGCTATGAAGAACGGCTCCGAGTGATTTAGTTCGAAGCGTCACGGAGCGCGCACATGCTCCAGCCGAGCTTCATCTAATGACTTCGCGAGCTCGATTGCGCATGCGCTGTGCCGGCAGTTTGACTACGGCACCGCTGCGAAGCTATGCCAGTATACGGTACGAAATGACAAGAATAATGGCGGGCGCGCGAACCCAAAGTTCGGCCTTTCGCCTTTGAAATCGGCCATACTGCGACTATCAGTTAGGGCTCGCCGAGGGCGAGGAGCGAGAGGTTCCAAACATCATGGCAGCGGTTCAGTCGCTCGAAAGAGCAATCGCCGGAATAAAAACTCGTGCGACGATCGACTTCCTCAAGGACTCACCGAAGAAACTGCTGATCAACGGAAAATGGGTCCCGGCCAAATCGGGCCGGACCTTCGAGTCGATCAATCCGGCCAACGAAGAGGTGCTCGCTCTTATTGCGGAAGGCGACAAGGCCGACGTCGACGAGGCGGTGAAGGCTGCGCGCAAGGCCTTCGAGGAGAGCAAGTGGTCGTCGATCTCGCCGCACCAGCGTTCACGCTATTTGTACAAAATCGCCGATCTCATCGAAGAGAACGCCGACCAGCTCGCCGAACTTGAATCGCTCGACAACGGCAAGCCGCTCGCCATCGCGAAGGTGGCTGATATTCCCGGCGCGGCCAGGACGTTTCGCTACTACGCGGGATGGCCCACGAAAATTTACGGCGAAACCAACCCGTCCGACCCGTCGATGTTCAACTACACGCTGCGCGAGCCGGTCGGGGTTTGCGGACAGATAATTCCCTGGAACTTTCCGCTCTCGATGGCTTCGTGGAAAGTCGCGCCGGCTTTGGCCTGCGGCAATACTATCGTGCTGAAGCCGGCCGAACAGACGCCGCTGACCGCGATCCGGCTGGGTGAGTTGATCCAGCAAGCCGGAGTGCCGGACGGCGTCGTGAACATCGTAACCGGCTTCGGGCCGGGCGCCGGCAGTTCGATCGCGGAGCATCCCGACGTCGACAAGGTCGCGTTCACCGGCTCGACCGAGGTCGGCAAGCTGATCCTGCAAGCGTCGGCCGGAAATCTGAAGCGAGTCTCACTCGAACTCGGCGGCAAATCGCCGAACATCATATTTCGCGATTCCGATCTCGATGCCGCTGTTCAGTCGGCGACCCGGGGCGTCTTTTTCAACTCGGGACAAGTCTGCACGGCGGGCACGCGCATCTTCATCGAGCAACCGGTCTACGACGAATTCGTCGAACGGCTGATCGAGAACAGCAAGACGATGACGGTCGGCGATCCGCTCGACGAAAAGACCCGGCTCGGCCCTGTCGTCTCGAAGGAGCAGTTCGATCGGGTCAGGAGCTACCTGGAGATTGGCAAAGGCGAAGGCGCAAAGGTCGCGACCGGCGGCGAGGCCGTCGCGGGCGCCGGCTATTTCGTGCGGCCGACCATCTTTGCCGGCGTGCACAACCAGATGCGCATCGCGCGCGAGGAAATCTTCGGCCCGGTTGGCGCTGCCATCGCGTTCAAGGACGAAAGCGACGCGGTCTTTCAGGGCAACGATACCAGCTACGGTCTGGCAGCCGCCGTCTGGACTCGCGACGTCAGCCGGGCGCTGAAGGTTGCACGCGCACTCAAGGCGGGCACGGTCTGGATCAACACCTACGGCGGCTCGGATCCGATCTCGCCGTTCGGCGGCTACAAGCAATCAGGCTTCGGGCGCGAGTTGGGAATTCATTCGCTCGATCTATACACGCAAGTCAAATCCGTCTACCTGAAAATTTGAAAGGAGAATGAAAATGGCGACAGCAGTTCCCTCGGTTGAACGCGCGGCGAAGGGCGTGACCTCCAGCGCAGTACTGGATTTCCTGAGAAAGCCGAAACAGTTACTTATCGGCGGCAAGTGGGTGTCGGCAAAATCAGGCAAGACTTTCGAAACGATCAACCCGGCCAACGAAGAAGTGCTCGCGCTGGTTCCGGAAGGCGACAAAGCCGATGTCGATGAAGCGGTCAAGGCCGCGCGCAAGGCATACGAAGAGGGCAAGTGGTCGAAGATCAGTCCGCATCAGCGCGCGCGCTACCTGCTGACGATCGCGGACCTGATTGAAAAGCACACTGACGAATTGGCGACGCTCGAGACGCTCAACAACGGAATGGCAATCTCGCTGGCGCGCGGCATGGTCTCAGGCGCCGTGGATACGCTCAGGTATTACGCGGGATGGGCGACCAAGGTTTATGGCGAGACCAACCCGTCCGATCCCTCGATGTTCAACTACACTTTGCGCGAGCCCGTTGGCGTCTGCGGACAGATAATTCCGTGGAACGGTCCAATCGCGATGCTGGCGTGGAAAATCGGACCAGCGCTCGCGTGCGGCAACGTCTCGATTCTCAAGCCCGCCGAGCAGACGCCTTTGACCGCGCTCAGAATCGGCGAGCTGATCATGGAGGCCGATCTGCCGGAGGGCGTCGTCAACATCATCACCGGCTTTGGTGAGACCGCCGGCGCCGCGATCGCCGCTCACCCGGACATTGACAAGGTTGCATTCACCGGCTCGACCGAGGTCGGCAAGTTGATTCTGCAGGCTTCGACCGGAAACCTGAAACGAGTTTCGCTCGAGCTGGGCGGCAAGTCGCCTAACGTAATTTTCCCCGATGCGGACCTCGAAGAGGCGGTTCCTACTTCGCTGTTCGGCTTCACCATGCTCTCGGGCCAGGTCTGTTGCGCGGGCACGCGAGTATTCGTGCAGAACGACTTCCACGATCGCTTCGTCGAGCACCTGACGCGCTACGCCTCGAACGTCAAAGCCGGCGATCCGCTCGATGCGAGCACCACGATCGGTCCTCTTGTGTCGCGCGAGCAGTTCAACCGCGTGAAGGGTTACTTGGAAGCCGGCAAGAACGAGGGCGCCACGACGGCGATTGGCGGCGAGGCGCGGACCGGGAAGGGATTCTTCGTCGATCCGACGATTTTCACCGAGGTCAAAAACAACATGAAGATCGCGCGCGAGGAGATCTTCGGTCCGGTCGCGTCGGTGATTCCTTTCAAGGACGAAAACGACGCGGTCTTCCAGGGCAACGATACTACCTACGGTCTGGCTGCGGCCGTATGGACGCAGGATGTGAGCCGCGCATTTCGCGTGGCGCGCGCTCTCAAGGCGGGCACGGTCTGGATCAACTGTTACAACAATATCGATCCGATCTCGCCCTTCGGCGGCTACAAGCAATCAGGCATCGGCCGCGAGCTGGGCAAGCATTCGATCGATCTCTACACGCAGATCAAATCCGTCTACGTGAAAATCTAGCGACGGGCAGGCGTGCGCGATGGTCGAAGCGTAACGAAATTTTGTGGAGGACAAAGATATGAGTGCAGCAGCAACCCCGTCGCTCGACAACGCGGCACGAGGAGCGAAATCCAGCGCCGCGATCGCGTTTCTCAGCAGCTCGCCCAAGAAACTGCTGATTGGAGGAAAGTGGGTCCCCTCGAAATCGGGCAAGACTTTCGAGACGATCAATCCTGCCAACGAGCAGGTGCTCGCGCTGATCGCCGAAGGCGACAAGGCCGACGTCGACGAGGCCGTCAAGGCGGCGCGAGAGGCGTTCGAGGAAGGCAAGTGGTCTTCGATCTCACCGCATCAGCGCACCCGCTATCTTCTAAAGATAGCTGACCTTATCGAGCAGCACGCCGACGAGCTGGCGGAACTTGAGACGCTCGACAACGGCAAGCCGCTGTCGCAGGCGCGGGCGATCGATATCAATGGATCGGCCGGCATCTTCCGCTACTTCGCCGGTTGGTCAACCAAGATTTACGGCGAAACCAATCCGTCTGATCCGTCGACGTTCAATTACACGCTGCGCGAGCCGATTGGCGTATGCGGTCTGATAACGCCGTGGAACTTTCCCCTGATGATGGCGGCGCAGAAGGTCGCTCCTGCGCTGGCTTGCGGCAATACCGTGATCCTGAAGCCGGCCGAGCAGACGCCGCTGACCGCGCTTCGGCTCGGCGAGCTGATCCAGGAGGCCGGAATACCCGACGGCGTGGTCAATGTCGTGACGGGCTTCGGCCCCGGCGCGGGCAGCTCGATTTCCGAGCATCCGGATATCGACAAGGTCAGCTTCACCGGCTCGACCGAGGTCGGCAAAATGATCCTGGCCGCTTCGACCGGCAATCTGAAGCGCGTCTCGCTCGAGCTCGGGGGCAAGTCGCCCAACATTATTTTCCCCGACGCCGATCTGAATCAGGCCATCCCCAATGCGATGAACGGGGTGTTCTTCAATTCGGGCCAGGTCTGCGTGGCCGGCACGCGAATCTTCGTGCAACGCGAAATGTACGACAACTTTCTCGATCAATTCGGCAAGGCCGCCGAGCGCATGACCGTAGGCGATCCGCTCGATCCGAAGACGCGGCTGGGCCCGCTCGTTTCGAAAGAGCAGTTCGATCGCGTGAAGGGCTATCTCGATCTTGGGCGCAAGGAAGGCGCGCGCGCGACGATCGGCGGCAACGCGGTCGAGGGTAAAGGCTACTTCGTCCAGCCGACGCTGTTTGCGGACGTGAACAACACGATGCGGATAGCCCGCGAGGAGATCTTCGGGCCGGTGGCCGCCGCGATTCCCTTTAAGGACGAGAACGACGCGGTCCTTCAGGGCAACGATACGACTTACGGCCTCGCCGCGGCCGTTTGGACCAAGGATATCAGTCGCGCGATCAAGGTCTCGCGCGCGCTGAAGGCGGGCACGGTCTGGGTCAACTGCTATGGACTCGCGGACACCTCGATGCCCTTCGGCGGATACAAGCAATCAGGTTTCGGCCGCGAGAATGGCAAATACGCGATCGATCTTTTCACTCAAATCAAGTCGGTATACGTGAAGCTCTAGCTCGCGCAGCACTGAAGGTCTTCACCGGCGACGCTCCTGGGAAATTCCCGGGATCGTCGCTGCGCAATCATCGCGACCAGGTATGATAGGTCTTGGCCGAAGGCCGATATTCATCGATTCGATGATTGCCCGTATCGACCAGCAGAATTCTATCGGTAGTATCAGCCACGATTCCGGCCGGCTCGCGGGTGGGAATGCAGACCGGATCGACGCAGGTAAATTGCCCGCCGTCGAAGTCCACGACTTCATGCTTTGCCAGTTCCAGCTCGCGAATCGTACTGTTGTAGGTATCCGCAACTAGAAGCTGATCGCCGTCAACCGCGACTCCGAGCGGATGCTGCAAGCGCGCCTTGTGGAAGTCACCGTTGACCCATCCGAAATCGAACAGTCCGGCGCCGACGAGCGTGACGATTTGCGGGTCCTTCGAAAGCATGATGGCGCGCACGGCCGAGCTTTCGCTGTCCGCCACGTAGAGCGTCTTTCCGTCCGCACTCAGTGCGAGTCCGCTCGGCTGCGCCATCGAGGCTGAAGCTGCGCGCCCGTCGCGGAGGCCTTCTTCGCCGGTGCCCGCGAGGGCAGCGACGGTGCCGCTCTTGAGATCGAAGATACCTATCTGATGAGCGCCGGCGTTCGCGAAGAACAGCTCGTCGCCTTTCTTTTCGAGATCCCAGGGCGACGCTAGTGCCCTGGTGCGGCCCGGCTCGGCCGCGCCTAGCTGTCTTCCGCGCTGGCCAGTTCCGGCCAGAGTCGTCACCGCGCCGCTTACGAGATCGATGCGGCGAATCGCGTGATTCTCGGTGTCGGCCACGTAGATCGCGTCGCTCGATGCGATCACGCCCTGCGGATGGTTGAAGCGCGCGGTGTCTTTGGCGCCGTCGGCGAGCCCCTCCGCGCCACTGCCATAGCGCTCGAGCTCCTTGCCGTTGTCGTCGAGCAGGACGATTTGATTGTGCCCGCCGTCAGCCAGCACCCATCGCTTGTCGTGGCCCGGCACCGGTTTCAATTTTCCCGGGAACAGGTAATGACCCTTGGGTTCGGGCAACGGCTCAAGATCAAGCGCCGCAGGTTTCAAGGTGCCCGCTTTCGCGGAACTCGCGACGAGGTTGTCGATCGCTGCAACGAACCGATCCGGATCCGGCTCACCGGGAATGGAGCCAGCGACGTTGCCATCGGCGCCGATCACCACCAGCGTCGGCCACGCTTGTACACCATACTCGCGCCAAATAGTCATTTGCGGATCGTGAATGATCGGATGCCGAATCTCGTAACGCCGGATCGCGTCCTTAACGCTCGCCGCGTTTTTCTCGTTGGCGAACTTCGGCGAATGAACTCCGATGACGACCACCTTGTCGGGATACTTTTCCTCGACCCGGCGCAGCGTCGGAATTATCTGGATGCAGTTGATGCAACCTTCCGTCCAGAAATCGAGAATCACGACGCGTCCGCGCAGGCTTGCGATCGGCAGCGGAGCCGCGACGTTGAACCATTGAAGCCCGGGAAGTGCGATTTCAGGCGCGTTCATAGCTGCAAAACTCCGCTTATCGTCGATTGCGATCGTAAGAACCGATACAAGCAGGATGCCCTGCACGATTGCCATCAGGTATCTTCGGCGCTTGCTCAAGAGCTGCATTCAATTTGCGCCCATCGTACCAGTTTCTGTTGCTGGCCGCATTTGATTGCTTGCATTGTCCGGCGGCGCAATACTTCGATGACGGCATGGCGCAAAGCTTTTCGATATGAATGCCCACACCTCGCTCGCTGATAAATCGGCGAGTCCAACTACTTACAAAGTGGTCGACCCGGTTTGCGGCATGCAGGTCGATCCGGCCAGCAGCGCCGGATCGTTTGAATACAAAGGCACGACGTACCACTTCTGCGGCGTCCGCTGTCTCGATCGATTCAAAAGCAATCCCGAAAGTTTTCTGAATCGCGCCGAACCGAAACCCCCGCCGGATGCGGCGTCGTACGCATGCCCGATGCATCCCGAGATCCGGCAGAACCATCCGGGGTCGTGTCCGAAGTGCGGCATGGCGCTGGAATCTGTCGCGCCAATCTCGCCGGCTTCGAAAACCGAATACGTCTGCCCGATGCATCCGCAGATCGTTCGTTCCGAACCGGGCAATTGTCCAATCTGCGGGATGACGCTGGAACCGCGCGTCGTGAGCGCCAGCGAAGAGAAGTCTCCGGAGCTGGCCGACATGACGCGCCGCTTCTGGATAGCCGTCGCACTGGCGATTCCGCTGATCGCAATCGAAATGTCGGACATGATTCCGGGCCAGCCCCTCGCGCGGGCGATGCCCGCGTCGATCCGAACCTGGCTCGAGCTCGTGCTCGCGACCCCGGTCGTGCTGTGGGCGGGCTCGCCGCTGTTCGTGCGCGGATGGCAGTCGATCGTCAACCGCAGCCTGAACATGTTCACGCTGGTCGGGATGGGCATTGGCGTCGCGTACGGCTACAGCCTTTTCGCAGCCGTCTTCCCGGGTCTGTTTCCCGATTCGTTCCGCGCCGCCGATGGTTCCGTGCCGGTCTACTTCGAAGCCGCTGCCGCGATCACCGCGCTAGTGCTCCTCGGCCAGGTGCTCGAGCTGCGCGCTCGCAGCAACACCAGCAGCGCGATCAGAGCCCTGCTCGCATCTGGCGCCGAATAGCGCGCGCGTGATCCGCTGCGACGGCCGTGAGGAAGACGTCGACCGATCGACGTCTCGCCCGGCGACCGCTTGCGCGTCCGGCCGGGCGAGAAAATCCCGGTCGACGGCGTGGTCGTCGAAGGCTCCAGCTCCGTCGACGAATCGATGGTTACGGGCGAACCGATCGCGGTCGAAAAGAAACCCGGCGGCCGCGTCACCGGAGGCAACGGTCAACGGCACGGGCAGTTTTGTCATGCGCGCCGAGCGCGTCGGCAGGGACACTCTGCTCGCGCAGATCGTGCGCATGGTCAGCGACGCGCAACGCAGCCGCGCGCCGATTCAACGGCTCGCGGACGTCGTGGCGTCGTATTTCGTTCCGGCGGTCGTGCTCGTGCGGCGTTGTCACTTTCGTCGTCTGGTCGTTGTGGGCCCGCCGCCGCGCATGGCGCACGGGCTGGTGAACGCTGTCGCGGTCCTGATCATCGCGTGCCCGTGCGCGCTGGGGCTCGCGACGCCAATGGCCATCATGGTCGGAACGGGACGCGGCGCGACCGCCGGCGTGCTGATTAAGAACGCCGAGGCGCTCGAGAGCACTCGAGAAGGTGGAACACGCTGGTTGTCGATAAGACCGGGACGCTGACCGAAGGAAAGCCGCAGCTCGTTTCGATCACGGCGCTCGACGGGTTAAACGACGAGGAAGTGTTGCGGCTCGCGGCTTCCCTCGAACGCGGGAGCGAACATCCGCTGGCCGCGGCGATTGTGCGCGGGCGCCAAAGAACACAAGCTGACGCTCACGACCGCCGAGGATTTCAAGTCGTTGACCGGGCAAGGGTGTGGTCGGCCGTGTCGGGCCGCAAGTCGCGCTCGGAAGAGCCGATTATTCGCGAGCTGGGAGCTGCCCTTGAGCGGCTTGGCGAGCGATGCGGACGCGCAGCGCGAAAGGGACAGACGGTCATGTTCGTCGCGATCGACGGCACGCTCGCCGGACTCCTCGGCGTGGCTGACCCGGTCAAGGGGTCCACTGCGGAAGCATTGCACATGCTGCACGGATGACGGCGTCCGGATCGTGATGTTTACCGGCGACAACCGAACCACGGCCGGCGTGGCGAGAACACTGGGCATCGACCGAGGTAGACGCCGAGGTCTGCCCGAGCAGAAAGCGACGTGGTGAAGCGTGCAAGCGGAGGACGCATCGTCGCGATGGCGGGCGATGGCATCAACGACGCGCCGGCGCTGGCGCAGGCGCATGTCGGCATCGCGATGGGAACCGGCACCGATGTGGCGATGGAGAGCGCGGGAATCACGCTGGTGAAGGGCGATATGCGCGGGATCGCCCGGGCGCGCCGCCTCAGCCGCGCGACGATGCGGAACATCCGCCAGAATCTGTTCTTCGCATTCGTTTACAACATTCTTGGGCATGCCGATCGCCGCCGGCGTGCTCTATCCATTCTTCGGATTGCTGCTGAGCCCGATTATCGCGAGCGCCGCGATGAGTTGAGTTCGGTGTCGGTGATCACCAACGCGCTAAGGCTCAAGAGTGTGAAGCTCTGAAAAGTTCTGGTGCCGAGGGCGGGACTTGAACCCGCACGTGGTTGCCCACGGAGGATTTTGAGTCCGAAGGAATCTGCATCAGCACGCATGGGTGCGCAAGAGACCGCTTCATTTGCAGGGGCTTTTCTTGACTCGCAGGTATCGGCGTGCGACGAAATGCACGTGGTTCGATCACAGTTTGATCACAGGCCTGCTTGATCGGTGTCACTTTGGGGCGGCTGGTCTGCGCTGCTAGATACTCGCTCTGACGGCGCATAGCCTCGCGCAGATCGTCCTCGGCGATAATATTGTAGCGGTCGAAGACCGCCCGCGTCTTGTGACCGGTGATTGCCATTGCGACATTTTCATGAACGCCTGCGCGCACCAGATCACGCGCTGCAGAGCGCCGGAGATCGTGAATGAGCAGCCCGGAGAAACCCGCCTCTGCGGTGGCCTTGGGCCAGGACTTCCTGAATGTGCTTTCAGCCAAGGGACGACCTTCATGATGGAAGACGTGCAAGCAGTCCAGTCCGACGTTGCCGCCAAGCGCGTTCGATGACGCCGAACAGCTCTGGATCGTCCAGAGGCAGAAGCCAAGGCCTTTTGTTCTTGCTGTTGCTCCTCTCAAGCGTGATCATTCGGTTGTCGTAATCGACTGAACTCCACCGCAATCCTCTGATGGCTCCTATACGCCATCCTGTGCGGAACGCGAACGTGAGAGGATCGTGGTAGGCAAACTGGCATTGCATCGCGCACAGCTTCGAAGCCAGCGCGGTCAACGAAGCCCTCTCTTACATTGTTTTCTTCCAGTTGCTGCGGGAAGGCGGGGACGTTGGCTTTAGAGACGACTCCGTTCTTTGCGGCGAAGGTCGAACGCACGCTTGAGTAACGAGATCTCTCGGTTCACTGATGCGGGAGTCGCGCCTTCGCCGAGCCGATTTCTCGGGTAGCGGACCATCATTGCCGTAGTGATCTTCACTGCTCGGACTGCCGCCAAAGATCGGCCGTAGATGAATCATCCTCACGCGAAGGGACCGCAACGAGCGCTTGCCGTTGATCTTATAATCGTCTCCCACGTCCTCGATTAAAGCATCAAAAGTGAAGGCGTTCCTGTTCCATTGCGTAGGCCCCGCCTGCGCTCCGCGCCTTTGCTGACCTCCGCAATCAGAAACTTTCCGGCCTTCCTCTCGTCCTCTGTGCCGCGCTGCGCCGGATGACCTTCCCCTGGTGGTAGAATTCGATGTACCAATGCCTCGACCCAGGTCGCTGGTAGAGCGTTCCAAATCCTCGGATGTGCTTCATAGCGGCGTCCTCCTAGCCTCTGGTCCGCTGCGCGATGTATCGCTGAATGCCCTTGACAGAGTAAAGCCGTCGCACAGTTCCGCCGAGACGGACGCGAAACGGCCACTCGTTGTGGGCCAGCGTTGACTCCGAAACGTTGAGCATCTTCGTAGCCTCTTTGATGCCTACAAGACTGTCGCCCAGCTCCAACTGGGTTGCGGCAAGGGACGCGGGCTGTGTCGGGCACTCGTCGAGCGCGGCAAGAGCTATTCGGCGCCGAGGCGGAGTACGCGGATGATTTCAGGATGCTGAGCTGCTGCGCGAGTTCTGGTTGCTGAGCCACTGCGTCGAGAGTGAGTTCGAATTCCATGGTGAGCCTCGGACTGCTGGTGAGACTCCGCGAGAGAGCCAACCTTCAGGATTCATGATTTACCGTCTAACTCGCTATCTAGCTAGTTGCCAATCGTAAGTCAAGGCCGTCGATACGGTAGCTCTCAGGCCGCGCCTGAGCTCGATTCCATGCGGGCCCCCGTTCCCCGCAGGGGCCAGGGCGCTCTGCCTCTTGTGATAGTGCGCAGCATTTTGAAAGCGCCGCCCTTGTATTTCGAGAAAAGGCTATTAATGAGCATCTTTCCCCTCGGCCTCTCACAAATTCTGGAGGCCGAGGGGGAAGATGCGGGGTTGGGAGGAGGGGTGGTTTAAGAATCCGAGATGCGAAGCCGCGTCGTCTCTGCGGAGGAAGGCCAGGATTCCTTTCCCTGGCCGAGGACGCGCGACGCGGCGAGCCTTCAAATCAATCGGGGCTGGGTTGACACAGGTCGCACGAGTGGAGGGTTGATCCACGGAGACATTTGCCGCGGCAGACCGTGCGCCGCCCTGGTCCGAACGATGGGAGACCGATTGAGAGCTTGGACTGGTCGTCGTGGCTGAGGAGATCGAAGCATCGGAGAGTTTGCTGCGGCAGATCGCGCGGGGACCTGGTCCAATGAGACCGATTGAGAGCTCGACCTGATCGTCGCAGCGAGGCCTTGAATCACAAGGCCCGGACGGTTGCCAGGGTGCAAAGCCCGAATCGTGCAAGGTGGGGCTGTGAGGAGAACAGGAGGAATGGCAGATGGAAAGTCAGAGTGTGGTTTGGGATCGATGTGTCGAAGGTTCGTCTTGATGTCGCCTTTCGGCCAAGTGGCAAGCGCCTCCATGGTGAGCAATTCGAGTCGCGGAATCTCGCGGTTGGTGAACCTGCTGAAGCGCGCAGTGCCCGAGTGCGTATTGCTCGAGGCCACCAGGCAGGTACCCGCTCAAGCTGCTGGAGCGTCTGCTCGCAGAAGCGCTGCCCGCGGTAGTGGTGAATGCGCGACAGGTGCGGGAGTTCGCGCCCCCCACGGGACGGCTAGCCAAGACCGACGCGATTGACGCTGACGTGCTCGCCCACTACGCGGAAGCAATCAAGCCCGCAACAGCGGGTGATGCCTGACCCGCAAACCCGCGAGCTCAAGGCGTCTGCTGGCCCGGCGCCGCCAGCTGCTGGTGATGATAGTGGCGGAAGGGAACCGCGACGCGCACGCGATCGATGTGGTTCGGCGCGGGATCGCAGCGACCGTGCGCTGCTTGAAGAAGCAGGTCGCGGCACTGGATCGCGAGCTGGCGTCCTCCATCCGCGAGAGCCCCGCGTGGCGCGAGAAGTCGGAGGTGCTGCGGAGTGTTCCTGGTGTCGGAGCGGTTGCCAGTGCCACTCTGCTCGCGGAGCTTCCCGAGCTCGGGACTTTGAATCGCAAGCAAATTGCGGCGTTGGTCGGAGTCGCGCCATTCAATCGCGACAGTGGAGCGCTCCGCGGCCGGCGGATGATCTGGGCGGACGGTCGTCGGTTCGCGCCGTCTTGTACATGTGCTGCGATGGTTGCGATAACTCGAAACCCGATCATCAGTGCCCACGACCGACGCCTCCGTGCAGCGGGCAAACCTTCGAAAGTTGCTCTGGTAGCCTGTATGCGCAAACTTATCGTGATTCTTAACGTTCTAGCGAGGCGACGAACACTCTGGACGCCGCAACTCGCGACGACGTGACTCGGAGACGGTTGCTCGCACCCGAGTCTGGAGGGCGGCGCTGGATTCTGAGAT
>CAVWMC010000002.1:0-98396 GCA_963756005.1 uncultured delta proteobacterium | reverse complement strand
ACGATTTTGAGTTCTCCAGATAACTCCGCCGTCGGTCAGGTTCATAGTCTCGCAATCCCGCGTCTGCTCATACTTGGGCGTGAACGGCGACCGAATCGCAAGCGCGATGCGTCAGCCAGCGATCCTGGCCGTCGTCTCGATCTGCGCGCTGCTTGTGCTGACCGGTACTCTAACCAAGATGCGGGGACAGTGGCACCGCCGCGACTTCTCGAATTATTACGAATCGGCGTGGGCGCTCCGCCACGGAATCGATCCATACTCAACCGATCTGACCCCAGTCGGCGCGCAACTTGGCCTCGAGACCAACTGGCTGGTTCACGCCTCCGAGACGCCGCCGTTCCTGCTTTGCTTCGAACCGCTGACGCGCTTGCGGCCGCGGGTCGCCTTCCGGCTTTGGAGCGCGATCAATTTTTCGGCGCTGGCAATCGCGATGTACCTGTTGCTGGGCTATCGACGCGCACTTTCCGGACGCACCGTATTGCTGCTGGCGGGACTGATGTTGATGTCGGCGCCGGTGAATCTGAATCTCTACTGGGGCCAGTCGCAGTTGCTAGTACTGGCCCTGATGGTAGCCGCGATGCGCGCGATGGATCGCAAGCGAGACGGCGCCGCCGGACTACTGATTGCGATGGCCGCGCTCTTGCGCGCATATCCGCTTCTGCTCGTCGGCTATTTCGTGTTTCGTCGAAAGTGGCGCGCTGTGTTGTTTGCGATAGCGGGAATCGCCGCAGGCGGACTTGCGACGGTCGCGATTTTGGGTTTGTCGCAGACTCTCAACTTCGTCCACGGCGCATTGTGGCTGACTGACTACAGAGTAGTTAATCGAGTGGATAACCTTTCGCTCGGGCCGTTCGTGTCGCGGATGTTCTGGTCGCTCAGCGGTACCTCGCCCGGCTCATCGGCCGATTGGATCAGACGTGCCGCTATAGCCATTGCGGATGCAGTAGTGCTCGGACTGACTATTCGCGCGACGCTGGCTGACGCGAACCGCGACGATCCTGACTGGCGAATCTACTCACTGTGGATCGCGACCGCGATCATGCTGACGCCCGTCGGATGGCATCACTACCTCGTGCTACTGGCGATTCCGTTTGTGCAGATGGTCGCGTCGGCCGCGCATGGCCGGCCGCACTCGCGCGCAATCTGGATGGCTGCGTTATCCTATCTTCTAAGCGCGATTTCCCTCCGCGCCTTCAGCCGCTTCATGGTGCCGCCGCCCACCGCCTTCCAAATCGCCCTTCCATGGCTGGCACGCGCGCTCGAAGAAACCAGCTTCATCGCCCTGCTGAGCGGATACATCGCCGCGTATTGGTTCGCGACCGATCATCTACAGGCCGAGCATTCGCCGCAGCTTCACCGCGCTGAATCCCAGCATCGTCTCGTTGCCGACTTTGATCACCGGGACCGCGCGAAAACCCATGCTGGCCAGCTCGTTGATGAGTGAAGGATCCTTGGCGATGCTTTTTTCGACGAAGCTGACCTGGTGCTGCGCGAGAAATTCTTTCGCCTGATGGCACGCCGAGCAGCCGCTGTTCGTGTAAATTACGACTTCCATTCGACTCTCCTCTCCCACTCAGACTTTCGCACTCCTGCCGCATCTCTTCCCCTCTCCCTTTGAGGGAGAGGATGAAGGTGAGGGTCGTTATTCAGCGCGCATCTTCCGCGCGCGATTTAAGATTCTGCTTCTGGAAGCTTCACCGCGCGCCGCGTGCGTCGGAGCGCAGTTCCCGCCGCACGCTTCCACCATCTTCCGCAGCGTGCGCCGAAGTCCGAGCAGGCGACTGATCTCGTCGTTCATCGCGGTTAGTTTAGCTTCCGCCTTTCGGGTCACCGGCCCGCATTCGTTGGTCGATTTCACACCCTGCGAAAGCAACTCCTTGATTTCCTTTAAAGTGAATCCGAGCCGCTTCGCATCGCCGATGAAACGCAAACGGTCGAGCACCTCTTCAGAATAATTCCGATAACCCGAGAAGTTGCGCCGCGGCGCCGCAAGCAACCCCCGCCGCTCGTAGAAACGAATCGTGTCAATACTCACTCGCGCCGCATTA
Organism: uncultured delta proteobacterium; assembly: GCA_963756005.1. Taxonomy (GTDB): domain Bacteria; phylum Desulfobacterota; class Binatia; order Binatales; family Binataceae; genus Binatus. The sequence goes on along the minus strand of CAVWMC010000002.1, from coordinate 96,348 downwards.
GCTACTCGGCCAATAGTCATCTCAACCCTCACGATAGACCCTTGACTATAGTCCAGAGTCAAGCACGTCGATTAATTGGCAGGCAGCGCGGTCACGTATTCGAAGTCCAGCGCCTGATGATTGATTCCGCGCGCGGGCGGCGCGATCCAGCTCGCGAACTGACCGGGCGCGGTGACCGGCTTCATCAGTGACGCCACAAATTCGCGCTCGGCTTGCGTCGGTATCCAATCCGATTTGCGCCGCTGCCATTCTTCTTCGCCGATGATCTGCCCGTCCGGCGCCACTTGGACACTCGCGAATTCGCCGATCGAGCGCCGAAACCCGCGATGCGGCAGCTTGAGCTCAAAGCTGAGCCCGGCTTCGCGAATTATCTTGTTCCAACGCGCGAGCGCCCGCTCGCAGTCCGCAATGTATGAATCGCGCAGGGTCTCGTTCAACGCATTCAGCGCCGGCTGCCCGGTTTGAATGACTATTCCATTTACCGGTTTCAACACCGTGTAGCTACTCGCCGCCAGTTGATGATCGTCGTCGCGGTCGGTTTCCTTGAAGCGGCCCTTCAACCCCGCGCTGTAGTAAGTCGCCGCATTAGTGGATAGCTCGGAACCGAACAAGTCGAGCGAGACTGAGTAATGAAAGTTTATATACTTTTGAATGATAGTAAGATCGATCCCGCCGTGCTCGCCGACCCGGTCGCTGTTGTGCTCCTTCATAAGCTGGCAAGTGCGTGCGATCACGCGGCCGACGCCCGACTCGCCGACGAACAGATGATGCGCCTCCTCGGTCAGCATGAAGCGGCAGGTGCGCGCGAGCGGATCGAATCCCGATTCGGCCAAACTCGCGAGCTGATACTTGCCGTCGCGATCCGTGAAATGCGCGAACATGAAGTACGACAGCCAATCCGGTGTCTTCTCGTTGAACGCTCCGAGGATGCGCGGGTTGTCGGCGTTGCCCGATCTGCGCAGCAGCAGCGCGTCTGCTTCTTCGCGGCCGTCGCGTCCGAAGTAGGCATGCAGCAGATAGACCATCGCCCACAGATGCCGCCCCTCTTCGACGTTCACCTGGAAAAGATTGCGCAAGTCGTACAGCGACGGGCAGGTCCTGCCCAAGTGCCGCTGCTGCTCGACCGACGCGGGCTCAGTGTCGCCCTGCGTCACGATCAGCCGCCGCAAAACTCCGCGATGCTCGCCCGGCACTTCGCGCCAGACCGGCTCGCCCTTATGCTCACCGAACGGAATCTTGCGCTCCGGCTCGAGGTCGGCCAGAAAAATCCCCCATCGATAGTCCGGCATCTTGACGTATCCGAACGTCGCCCAGCCCTGCGCGTCAGTCGAAGTCGCGGTCCGCAAATAAACGTCGGCGCCCTGAAAGGTCTCAGGCCCCATCTCAGCCCACCACTGCAGAAAGCCCGGCTGCCACGCTTCGAGCGCACGCTGCAGACGGCGGTCGCCGTTGAGATTCACGTTGTTGGGAATCCGCTCGGAATAGTTGATCGGCATCAGACTCTCCTCGGATCGAATTCCGGCCGCGCACCTGTACCGTACAATTTCAGCGCGCCTTTTTCTCCGACAGTGTTGGGCCGCTGAAAAATCCAGTTCTGCCACGCCGACAGCCGCGCGAATATCTTCGATTCGATCGTCTCGGGCCCGCCGAATCGCAACGACGCTTCCATCCCGGTCAGTGCGTCCGACGAAAACGCCGCGCGTTCCTCGAGCGCGAGGCGCACTTCGTCCTCCCAATCGATCTCGTCCGGCGTGAACGTCACCAGACCTTTCTCATCGGCCCGCGACGCGTCGAGCTGCTCGCCAATACAGGCGCGCAACTCCTCGACGCGCTTCGGCTCGCCCAAAAATCTGCTCTCCAGCCGGGTCAAGCCATTGCACATCGGCATCGCGCCAAAATTCATTTGGGTCAAGCCGACACTCGCCGGCATCGACTCGTCTCCTTCCCGCGGCCCGCGCAGCATGTATGTACGATCCGACGCCAGCGCGAGTTCCAACAGCGTTCCGCAAAAGCATGAGCCCGGCTCGATCAACGCGAAGATCGAGCGCGAGCTGACGTCGAGCCGTTTCAGCGTGCGCTTCAAGTACAGACGAATCTCGCGCACCAGCCAGTCATCGGCGTTGGCGGCGAGGAACGCGTCATGCGAGTTCACAATCGTCGAGTCGCCGCGCGTGCGGAAGATCCACGTCCTGACAGTATCCTCGTTGAAGCGCAGATGCAGGATCGCGTCTTCGAGCTCGCGCGCAATCGCCAACGTCCAGAAGTCCGCGCCGAGCGAGCGGGCCTCTTCGACGTTGCGCGGCGCCTGATTCTTCGGGCCTTCGACGGTGAAGGTCGCGGTTGAGTTGTCGCGATCGATCTCGATCGTCAGGTGCGCGTACTTAATCCGCCGCTCTTCGACCTCACGCGCGAGCCGGCCGAGCATTATGCCGTGGGCCGGCGCTGCTCCATTCGCACGCGCCGCAAACTCGCTCGCCCTTCGCGACGCCGACTCGATCAGCCGCGAGCGCGGCACGACCTCGTCCACCAGGTGCCACTCCTCGGCGCGCTTGCCCCTGACGCCTTCCTCGGTCGTGCAGAAAAAATCCGCGCGGTCGCGCCGGACGCGCCGCTTATCGACCAGCCTGGTCAATCCGCCGGTGCCCGGCAACACCCCGAGCAGCGCGACCTCCGGCATCGAGACGCTGGTCGAGCCGTCGTCGGCCATCATTATATAGTCGGTCGCCAGCGCGAGTTCGTAACCGCCGCCCGCACACGCGCCACCGATCGCCGTCATGTAGTACTGTTGCGAATTCAACGTCGCATCTTCGATCGCGTTGCGCGTCTCGTTCGTAAATTTGCAGAAATTCACTTTGAACGGATGACTCGACAGCCCCAGCATCCGGATGTTCGCGCCCGCGCAAAACACTCGCTCCTTGCCCGACGTGACGATCACGCATCGTACTTCGGGATGCTCGAGGCGCAGCCGATTCACCGCGTCGTTGAGCTCGATATCGACGCCGAGGTCATATGAATTAAGTTTGAGCTCGTAGCCCGGCGCGAGGCCGCCGTTTTCGTCCACGTCCATCGCGAGCGTCGCGACCGGCCCGGCAAAGCTCAAGCGCCAATGCCGATACGCGGCCGGCTCGGTTCGAAAGTCGATCATTTCGAAATTCTCCCGCCTCGAAGAGCTGCCCTTGCTTGCAGTATAGACCGTGCGCGGCCCTGCGATTCAACGATCGGATCGCTTCATGCAACCCGCCGCAACACGACCATCGCGTGCCCCGCGACGTGCACCCGCTCCTCGAAAGAATACGGCTGCGCGCTCTCTGACGGTGACGCCGCGTTTGCCGTGTCGAGGACGATCGTCCATTTCCGTGCCCATTTTCTTCGGCGGCAGCTTGAATTCCATCGGTTGGTCGTACGAGTTGAACATCAGGAAGAAGCTGTCGTCGATGATGCGCGCGCCTTTGCGATCGAGTTCCGCGATCGCGTTGCCGTTCAGGAACGCGCCCAGCGTCTTCGCGTATCCGACGCCCCAATCGCCGGCGGTCATCTCGCCGCCATCAGGCCTGAACCATTCGAGATCCTTGCGCCGCCCGGACTTCACGGGATTACCGGTGAACCATCCCCGGCGCCGAAAAATCGGATGCTCGCGGCGGAGCTGGATCAGCCGCCGCGTGAAATCGATCAGCGCCGCGTCGGCCTTCGGCCAATCGATCCACGAAATTTCATTGTCCTGGCAGTACGCATTGTTGTTACCGCGCTGCGTGCGGCCGAGCTCGTCGCCGTGGAGGATCATCGGCACGCCCTGCGACAGGATCAGCGTCGCGAGGAAGTTGCGCTGTTGTTGGGCGCGAGTCGCACGAATCGCAGGATCGTCGGTCGGTCCTTCGACGCCGCAGTTCCACGATCGATTCTGGCTGTCGCCGTCGCGATTGTCCTCGCCATTCGCCTCGTTGTGCTTCTCGTTGTACGAGACGAGGTCGGCGAGCGTGAAACCGTCGTGCGCGGTCACAAAGTTGATGCTGGCCAGCGGCGCGCGCCCGCCCGCGCGGTAGAGATCCGAACTGCCGGTGACGCGCGACGCGAACTCGCCCATCGAATCGTTCGCGGCGCGCCAGAAATCGCGCGCGCCGTCGCGATACTTGCCGTTCCACTCGCGCCAGTTGACCGGAAAGTTCCCGACTCGATAGCCGCCCTCGCCGACGTCCCACGGTTCCGCGATCAGCTTGGCCGCCGCGATGGTCGGGTCCTGCGCGATCACCGCAAAAAACGGACTCGCCGCGAACTCGCCCCGCGCTCCCCGCGCCAGCGTCGTCGCCAGGTCGAAGCGGAAGCCGTCCACGTGCATCTCGACCATCCAGTAGCGCAGGCTGTCCATCACCATTTGCAGAACTCGCGGATGCGTCAGGTCGAGCGAGTTGCCGGTGCCGGTGAAATCCTCGCAGCGGCCGCTGCCGTCGCTGCGCAGCCGATAATAGTTCGCGTTGTCGATCCCGCGAAAACAAATCGTCGGTCCGGTCTCGTCGCCCTCGCCCGTATGGTTGTAAACGACGTCGAGAATCACCTCGATTCCCGCGCGGTGGAACGCCTTCACCATCGACTTGAATTCCGCGACGCTGCCGCCCAGCACGTTGCCCGACGCGAAGCGGATGTCCGGCGCGAAATAGCCGATCGAATTGTAGCCCCAGTAGTTGGTCAGCCCGAGTTTCTCCAGCCGATGCTCCGGCGCCGTCTGGCACACCGGCAACAACTCAACCGCGTTCACGCCAATCGAGGTCAAGTGCCGGATGACGGCGGGCGCGGCGAGCGCCGCGTAACTGCCACGAAGCTTGCGCGGCACTTCCGGATGCAGCGCCGTCATCCCCTTTACCTGCGCCTCGTAGATAATCAGATCGCCCCACGGAATTGCGGGCTTGCGATCGCCCTCCCAATCGTAGGCCGGATCGATCACCACGCACTTGGGCATCGCCGGCGCGCTGTCGCGCAGATCCAGCCGTGGTGCGTTGCCGACGGTGATCGATCGATAGCCCATCATCGAATCGTGCCACACAGGAATCCGATCGAGCGCTCGCGCATACGGATCGATCAGCAGCTTGGCGGCGTTGAAGCGATGCCCGGCCGCAGGATCGTAAGGACCGCTCATGCGATATCCGTAGCGCTGACCGGCACGGGCGCCTGGCACGTACGCATGCCAGATATGTTCGGTGCGCTCGAATAGCGGCAAGCGCGCGATCTCGTCGTCACCCCCGCTACCCCCGAACAAACACAGCGTCGCGCCGATCGCGTGCTCGGAAAATATCGAAAAGTTCGCCCCTTCGCCGTCGGGTGTGGCGCCCAGCGGATATGGTATGCCTGGCAGCGCGACAAATTTTGACTTCGCCATTTTGATCGTGACACTAATGGCAAGCCGCAAACATCATGGCAACCGTTGCACCCGCGCCGACTGATCGCGCTACTATCGAGGCGGTTTTGAAAATGCGATCGGTCGATTTCTATTTCGATTTCTCCAGCACCAATAGCTACTTCGCCGCGTTCATGCTGCCGGAAATTTGCGCCCGCTACGACGCCCGCCTGAACTGGATGCCGACTCATTCCGCCGCGCTCTTTCGCGGCACCGGCTTTGACGTGATGGCGATGACGCCGCGCAAGGCGCGCTACCTGTGGCGCGACCACGCGCGTTACGCGGAGCTGACTGGATTGCCATTCAAGCGGCCCAGCCGTTTTCCGATCAAGACCTCGTCGGCGCTGCGCGCGGTCCTTGCCGCCGGACACGCGACGAAATCCGACGACGGCGGCGCCGCGCGCGAGCAAGCGCAGCGCGCGATCGCGCAGGCAATCATGCGCGCCTACTGGGAGCGCGACGAGGATATCAGCGACCGCGGCGTGCTCGCGGCGATTGCCTCGGGTGCCGGCTCCGACGGCGCCGCGTTGATGCAAATTGCCGACGCAACTGCGGCGCGCGACGCGCTCGCAGCGATCACTGAACAGGCGGCTGCGCGCGGGGTCTTCGGCCTGCCAACATTTTTCGTCGGCGACGAAATGTTCTGGGGCAAGGACCGCCTCGATTTCGTCGAACGATCGCTGAAGCGTCCGGAATAACTGCCTGCCTTTTCGGCCAATGCCTCTTCGACTCGCTCCTTCCTGAGATCTCCGAAATCGCGCGCGTCGGTTTCGATGCGTCAAAGCGTTGTCAAAGCCGTCCTACAGTTCGTAGCTAAAAGCTTGACACATTGTAGATAAAACTAAACAATACGGCCTAAGTGGGCGTCGAGGATCGCAAGATTGCGTGACAAGAACGAACAGACCACACTGCGGGCGGATGCGCATCAGAGCTGACGTAGGCGAGCCGGGTTTCGGAGCCTTCATTAACCGGTTAACGGTGGTATGCGTCGGTTCAGAAACGCCCTTGAAGCGTTGCAGAAATGCCCGTAGCGAAGGCCACAACACTATTGATAGTGTGCCACGTCATGGCTCTCACTATGGGTGGTGTGGCACCTGATTTGCTCTCATAGCCCAAAGCAGATGGGTATCGAAAAGCATCGCGAATCACTTAGCGCAGGGCACCGACTCTGCCAACCAAGCTGGCCCTTCGCCTCAGTAGCAATTCTATGAGTGCAGCTATGACCTCGTCGCCAGCGATGGCGAAGCGAATCTCGCGAGAACCGGATGCGCTCGCCACTCGTGAAGTCGATCGCCTGGTTTCCAAGCTGCTCGGCGAAATCAAGGTGCCGTTCGGCTCCCTCGGCACTCGAGTCCTCACTCAACTTGCCGACCTGAAACGGATTCTCTCGACCGACTACCTCGGCGTACCCGCGCTGCCGCAGAAGCCCCTGCTCAAGGAGCTGGCGCAGGTCGTCGAGAAGGACATCAAGCAGCACATCCCGACTTACGGCAGCCTGTCCGATCTCGGCAGCCCGCAATTGCTCGGCCATCTCGGCAAATTGTTCGGGCCGCGCAAACTCGAGCTGCGCGCCGAGGCCTATCGCACCGGCGCCGGCCTCTCGCTCCGCGGATTTTACTGCCGCGCCGAGGTCGGCGACGAAAGCAAGTTCGTAATCTTCGTCAACACCGCCCATCATCCCGGCGCGGTCGGGGCGACGCTCGGCCATGAGCTCGGCCATTTCATCTACGGCTCGCTGGTCGGCGAGAAGGCCGCCCACACCGCCTTCATGGAAGGCGCGTTCGCCAATCATCTGGCGGAAGAAGACGAACTGTTCGCCGACAGCCTGGTCGCGCTCGCCGCCTACAGCCCGGAACTGATCAGAAAGATTGGCAGCGTCACCCATCTCAAGCCGGGCTCCTCGGATGTTCTCTTCAACAGTATTAAGGACGCCTACGACTTGATCGGACCGCGCTACGACCTCGATCTCGCCAAGGGCAAGATGGCGGCGGCATGGCGGGTGCGCTACCTGACCTCGATGGCGCATTTCTTCAAGCTGCGCTGCGCGCTGTACAAATCCGCCGGCGTCTAAATTTCAACTAAGAGGGACAAAACGGCCGCCTCGTCGAAGTAAGACAGGCGGCATCGTTTTTTTCTTTGTGTCATTCAGAGCGAAGCGAAGAATCCCGGATCCTTTCTGCTCTCCAACGACGGGCGAGGCAAAAGAAGGGCCCGGGATTCTTCGCTACAGCAGCTTTCGCTCTGAATGACACGGCGAAAAAGAACCTGAGAGCAAAAATGGCGTCCTCGCCATTTTGCGATTGGTACTGGGTGCAGGGGTCACCCCCCGCGACGGTGTCGATGCCGCGGAAGCGTGAAACCCGCGGAGGGTTTCACATTCGATAAAGTGGATTTATTCTCCGGCGCGAACGCGCCGGAGAATGTTCTACAACGCCGCGAACATCGCGTCGAACAGCGCCGACGCGCGCCCGTCGATCAGTGGATCCGAACCCATCTGATTCATCGTATAACCAAAACCGACGCGCGCGTCCGGATCCGCAAACCCAATCGATCCGCCCGCCCCCGTATGACCGAACGTCCGCGCATTCGGCCCGATTGGCGCCACCGGCTGATTGAGCTGAAACCCCATGCCCCATCGCGTCACCACGCCTAACACAAGATCGGGCCCGTTGGCCTGCTCGGTATGCGCGCGCTTGATACTCGCCGGCGTCAGCACGCGATATCCGTTCAGCTCGCCGCCGGTCGCGAGCGCACCGTACAACGTCGCCAGCGCGCGCGCCGTCGTGTGTCCATTGGCGGCCGGAATCTCCGCCCCGCGCCACGCGCGGCTGTTTACCAGCGCGGGATCGACCACCGGCACCGGATTCGCGATCGCCTTGAACGTCATCGATTCCGGATCGACCGTCATCCGCGCGAGTTGATCGGGCTGGTCCGGCGGTGGCGGCGGCGCGCCGATCAGTTCCGCGATTCGCGGATCGAAACTCGCATCCACTCCGATGTGCACGTCGAGCTTGAGCGGCCCCGCGATTTCCTCGCGCAGATAAGTCCCCGGCGTTTTGCCCGTGATCCGCCGAATCACCTCGCCGACCAGGTATCCGAAAGTGATCGCATGATAACCGTGCTTCGTCCCCGGCACCCACCACGGCTCCTGCGCCGCCAGCGCCGCGCACATCACGGGCCAATTCACATAAGCGTCGGCGGGCAACTGCTTGCGCACCGCCGGCAGTCCCGCGCGATGACTCAGCAGAAAATTTACTGGAATCTTCTCTTTGCCGGCCTGCGCAAACTCCGGCCAGTACTTCGCGACGGGCGCATCGAGGTCGAGCTTGCCCTGATCGACCAGCCGATGCGCACAGATCGACGTGATTCCCTTGGTAGTGGACCAAACATTGACGATCGTATCGCGCGTCCACGGCCTGGTCCTGGCCTTGTCGGCATGCCCGCCCCACAAATCAAAGATCGGTTTCCCATCGACGACCGCCGCAACCGCCGCCCCAACCTCGATCCCATTCTCAAAGCTATCCGCAAAAATCTCCCGCACCCGTTTGAACCGCGCCTCGCAGGTACCTTCGATCTTAGCTGCCATATCGCCATCTCCTCGTCGTTCGTCATCCACATATCATGCAACCCAAATCGCCACCAAATCCCGCCTGGTTCGAACGCGCGAACCTCACGATGCGAATGCACATGCGCCGCTTCACGCGCCTGACCAATGCGCGCTCAAAGAAACTCGAGAACCATTGTCACATGGTCGCGCTGTACCCGGTCTGGTATAACTTCATTCGGATTCACAAGACGTTGAGCGTGACGCCCGCGATGGAAGCAGGCGTCACTGATCGGCTGTTCACTTACGAAGAACTGGTCGGAATCGTGGACGAATGGGAAGCCAGCCAAAAGAGAACCAGCCATGAAGCTCCTCAATCCCCATTCAGTCGTGCTGACGATACTGGCTATTATGATCGGCTCGATGGGATTGATCGTCGCCTACTTCCTGGCGTTAGTTCTTCTAGTCCCTGTCGCCTTTTCATGCAGAGACGCAAGAGTCCTACACCGCCTTCATCTGGTAGATAGCGCGGGCGTGCACTGCGCCTGTGATCCCGGCCCCAAGCACGGCTGTTACCCTTGATCACATTTCATCCCGTTTCGTTCCGGTTCATCCCGCCAATATTGCAATGGATTTCAAACTGAGACACTACCTACCCTTGGTGGTATCGGGGTCACTGGAACACAATCTGTGGGGCTCATATACTTCCCAACGCATAAGCGATGCCTTCGTCAACCACCTTTGCGCGCGTTAGCCGCGGTGCCAGCCGGATGTACGGGCGGCTCTTTTCGGCCAATCCTTATCCGCTCTATAAATTCCTGCGCACGCGCTATCCGCTCCTGCGGACGCCGATTGGGTTCTGGATTTCCACCCGCTATGCCGACTGTCATAGCGTGCTCCGCGACAAGCGGTTTCTCGCCTTCGATCTCAACGCGCTCGACGCGTTTCCGCCCGACGACGGGCTCAAGTCGATGCGCGAGGCGCTGCAGCATGCGATCGTTTTTCGCAATCCGCCCGACCACACGCGCCTGCGCCGGCTGATGACGACATTTTTTTCGCCGGCGGTCGTCAATGGATTGGAACCCCGGATTCAGCACATCGTCGATTACCTGCTCGACGCGGTCGAGGCGCGCGGCTCGATGGATTTGATCAAGGACGTCGCGTTTCCATTTCCGATCGACGTGCTGGCCGAGGTGATGGGCGCCGACGACAGTGACAAGCCGATGTTTCGCGACTGGATGCGCACGCTCGGCGTGCCGCTCGACCCCGTCATCAGCGCGAACGACCCGGGCGTCGAAGTGCGCCAGGCGATCGCCGACGTGCGCCGCTACTTCTCGGACCTCGCCGCCGACCGCCGGAAACATCCGCGCGAGGACCTGATCAGCATCATGGTGGCCGCCGAGAATCGCGGCGACCTGCAGACCGAGGAAGAACTGATTTTCAGCGCGATGTTCACGCTGCTGGCCGGCCACGAAACCACGATGAACATGATCGGCAACGGCATGCTCGCGCTGTTCCGCAATCCCGACGCCTTGGCGCGACTGCGATCAGACCCGTCGCTGATAGAGTCCGCGCTCGACGAGTTCCTGCGCTTCGACAGCCCGGTGCAGGTGACGTTCCGCACCGCGAGCGAGGATATCGAACTCAGTGGCCGCACGATTCCACGCCGCGAGCACGTCGTCGTTTTTTTAGGAGCGGCAAATCGAGATCCTGCGCGGTTCGCAAATCCCGACCAGCTCGACATCGCGCGCCGCGACAATGTGCACTTGTCGTTCGCTGCGGGACCGCATCGATGCATCGGCGAAGTGCTGGCCAAGGTCGAAGGGCGCGTCGCATTCGAAACGATTCTCCGCCGGATGCCGAAGCTGGCGCTCGCCGATCCGCATCCGAAGTGGCGACCCGCGATGAGTCTGCGCGGATTGCAGTCCCTGCCGCTTACGTTCTAGTGTGCCGTCCCGCAAATATCCTTAAGAACAGGGCCCTAACCCCTGGCCCCTTCCCCAGGATGGGGAAGGGGGTTTGAGGTAACTATTCCGCCACGTCCTATCCCCCTCGCCCCCTTTCCAAGGTGGAAAGGGGGAAAGGATCAGAAAATTCTCGGGTGTGTGATCATGTCCTATCGCCCTCGCCGCCTTTCCTGCGGGAAAGGGGGAACAAAAGCGTAGCTGAAGCGCGGTGGGCGGCTGGATATCTGTGGGACGCGACACCAGGAGTCTCTCGTCTTCACGAGCGCTCTGCGCATTACAGGAACAGAATCCTGAATCGCGCGCTGAATAGCGCGCTGGATAAGGACCCTCACCTTCGATCCTCTCCCTCACAGGGAGAGGGGAAGATATAGAGGAGACAAAAACATTTATCCGGCGGCGCGCTTCGGGGTGCCTTCGTGGGCGGCTTCCACTACCTCGCCCAGGTGGGCGCGGACGACGTCGGCGGGGATTTCGCCGGCGGCGAGGCGGCGCGCGGGTGCGAGGCGCATCACGTGGAAGGCGAAGATCGCGAGCGCGAGGCCGGCCGCGACCACGATCACCGAAGTCAGCGCGCCCGGATCGGTGCTGAGCGAGTGAACCCGATGCAGTACATAGATGATCGACAGCACCGACACTCCGATCGATACCGCCGCCATCGTGATCACGTCGCGCACCGGCCGCGACGCGCCTTTCGCGAGATAGCGCTTCAACTCGCCGCTCGAGAAGTAGTCGAGGAACCAGCCGACGTCTTCGTCATGGCCGGGTTTCGGCGGCGGCACGATTGCGCCGGTCATCGGATCGACGGCAACTTCGCCGCGCGCGTGCTGCTCGATGCCTTCGAGGATCGCGTTGTGAATCGTCTGAGTGATCGGGAAGCGGCGCGCAATCAGGAACGAGAGCACCGAGCAGGTCGCCGGCGTCAGCGCAAAAATCGCGCGAATCGCAAACACCACGCGCGGCGACTGGATCGCGTTGGGGATGTAGCCGAGCGAGGCGAGAATCGCGATCGGAATCGCGGCGCTCGGAATCGCGATGAACTTCGGCAGCATCGACCAGAACGCGGTGTATTGCGCCTCGCGCCGCTTGCCGGTGTAAAGCTCGTCGTAGTCGATCACGTCGGCCTGCATCGAAGGCGTCAGGAACAAGCCGGCGCCGAAGCCGATTCCAGCCCAGCAAATCAGCACGAACAGCGCCTTCAAATCGCCCGGCCCGAGCAGGAACATCAACGCGCCGCCGCTGATGCCGAGGAAAAAGCTGGCGAGCCACGCGTTAAGCTTTCCGACTCTGCGCGCCACCGCGACCCACATTGGCAGCGAAATAAATCCGAAGCCGAAATATCCAGCGAGCAGGAGCGAAAGCGAAGCCGTGGGGTCGTGCGGGCGGATCACGTAGGCGTTGAAGAACGGCATCATGGTGGCGGGAATTGCGCCGGCGATGCTGCCGACGACGTAGCTGGCAAGCAGAATCGCGAAGGGCCGATTGCGCAGCGCGCGGCGCACTCCCGGCACCAGCGGATTCGATTCGCGCGCGACGAAATCGGGCCGCTCTTTTATCGTCAGCGCGAGCAGCCAGTAGAGCACCGTGAGCGCGACTCCGAAAAAGATCCCGAGCTCGAAAAACACCTGTCGATCGGTCAGATGAAACGCCGTCTTCAGCACACCCGGCGCCACCGAGGCGACAATCGTGCCGAGAATCGTGAACGACTCGCGCCATGCGAACAGCGTCGAGCGGTCATTGTAGTTTTGCGTCAGCTCGGGACCGAGTGCGTAATGCGGCAGAACGTAAACCGTGTGAAATAGGAAATAGAGAATGAAGGTGATGCCGAACCAGACGGCGGCGTCCTTGCCTTTCAGAGACGCCGGCGGATTCAGCAAGCAGAAGAACGCGATCCCGCACAGCGGCGCGCCGATCAACATATAAGGACGCCGGCGGCCAAGGCGCGTGTGCGTGTGATCGGAGATCCAGCCCATCAGCGGATCGCTGAGCGCGTCGAGCGAGCGCGCGATCGCAATCGCCATCGCCAGGTATCCGAGCGGCACCAGCACCACGTCGGCGTAGAACTTCGGCATGTGGATGAAAATCGGGATGATCATCGCGGCGCCCGCGAAACTCGGGGCGCCGTAGAGCAGCTTGGTCTTGAGGGTCAACGGCTCCTGGTGAGTATGCTCGGCAGTGGCAGTTCCTCCACCCGCAATTTTCGCATCCGCTGAATCCATCCAAACCTCCGGACCATCCGCGCCACTCGGCGTGCACGTCCAACCGTGATGTTAGATTACTTAGCGGCGGAATGGGAATGACGAAATGCAGTGAATCCGTTGCAGGGGTGCTACACGCGAGCCCGCGCCTAGCGGCCCTTGAACTCGGGCTTGCGCTTCTGCATGAACGCGAGCGGACCTTCCTTGGCGTCGTCGCTGAGGAAGACGTCCATCCCGATTTTGCTCTCGATGCGCATCGCGTCGTCTTCCGCGACACATTCGGTTTCGCGCAAAGAGCGCAGCACCGCTTGCACGGCGAGCGGGCCGTTCGACGCGATCACGCCTGCCAACTCCTTCGCCTTCGCGAGCGCCTGTCCGTCGGGCACGACGTAGCCGATCAGCCCGATCTCCTTGGCCTCGGCGGCTTTCAGATGCCTGCCAGTAAGAAGGATGTCTGCGGCGATGGTGTACGGAACCTGGCGGCGCAATCTCACCGTCGATCCCGCGAGCGGGAACAGGCCCCATCGCACTTCCGATACGCCGAAGCGCGCGCTCTCGCCGGCGACGCGAATGTCGGTGGCCTGCAGGATTTCGGTGCCGCCGGCGATCGCGGCGCCTTCGACCGCGGCGATGAGCGGTTTGGTCAAGCGAAATCCTTTGAGCAGCGGTTTGATCACTCCCGCGCTCAAGCCGCCGGCGTTGCCCTCGCGAAAGCTGTCGCCCGGATGCATCCGCGTCATCGCCTTCAAATCCGCGCCCGCGCAGAACGCGCCGCCGGCGCCGGTGATGATCGCAACGCGGATGTCGGCGTTCGAGTTCACCTCGTCCCACGTGCTCGACATGATATCCATCATTTCCGTCGAGAGCGCGTTGCGCGCCTCAGGCCGGTTCAACGTGATCGTCAGGACGTGTCCGTCGCGCTCGACGATTGCATGCGGCTGCTCGCTCATCAGTATCTCTCCCGACGTAATGCCTTACGCAGTTTGCGCCGACGTCAATTTGTCCAGCCGCTCGACCGCCGCGAGATATTCCTCGACCATCTGGTAAACGACTTCCTTGACCGAGCGCATCTCGTTCATGCGGCCGACGATTTGCCCGACCGGATTGAAGCCGAGATGATTCCCCTTCTCGCCGTAGCGTCGCGCGCGTGCCGCAGCCGGCGCAGCGACGAGATATTGCATCGGCATCGGCAGCGGCTTGGGCGCGTCGGGCGCTTCCCACGCCTGCGTCCAGTCGTTCCGCAGCATTCGCGCCGGCTTGCCGGTGAACGAGCGCGAGCGCACGGTGTCGGCGCTGGTCGCCGCGAAGTACGCTTCGCGCTGCGCAGGAGTCGTGTCGGCTTCCTGCACCGTCAGCCAGATCGATCCCGTCCACACGCCCTGCGCGCCCATCGCGAGCGCCGCCGCCATCTGCCTGCCGCTTCCGATCCCGCCGGCGGCGAGAACCGGAATCGGCGCGACCGCGTCGATCACCTCGGGCCACAGCACCATGCTGCCGATTTCGCCGCAGTGTCCGCCGCCTTCGTGTCCTTGCGCGATCAGAATATCGACGCCGGCTTTTTTCTGCGCGAGCGCATGCTTGGTCGCGCCGCACAACGCCGCCATCAGGCGCCCCGATTCGTGGATTCGTTCGATCACGTCGGCGGGCGGCGTGCCGAGCGCGTTGGCGACGAGCTTGACCTTGGGATGCCGCAGCGCCACGTCGATTTGCGGCGCGGCGGTCGCGGCCGTCCATCCGAGCAAGTCGCTGCCGCCTTTTTCTTCGGCCGGCAAGTCCGGGATGCCGTACTGCTCGAGGACTTTCTCGACGAACGCGCGATGCTGCGGCGGTATCGCGGCGATCAGTTGCTGCTCGAGTTTCACCGGATCGACTTCGCCCATGCCCTCGTACTTTCCCGGGATGACGATATCGACGCCGTAGGGTTTGTCGCCCACCTGCGAATCGATCCACTTCAGCTCGTACTCGAGCTGCGGAGCGGGATAGGCGAGCGCGCCGAGCACGCCGAATCCGCCGGCCTTGGTGACGGCGGCGACCACGTCGCGGCAATGACTGAATGCGAAGATCGGAAACTCGATTCCAAGTCGATCGCAAAGCTCGGTATGCATTGTGATGAATCCTCTTATGCTTAAATCGCGGCGGCGAGAACGTGTTCTAACTGCGAACTCTAAAATTGCGCGGTACGAATGTCCAGCCGCCGCGCGCACCCCTCCTTCGCCTGTCGCAGGATACAGTGGTCACCTCTGCTTGACGCACGCGGGCCTAATCTTGGTAGATTAGAACGCATTCTATTTCCGACTATTTGATATCCGGAGGAATCCGCGGTGGAAGCTCGCGAGATCAATCTGCTCGACCCATTGGTTTTCGAGAACAAGGTGCCGCACGAGTGGTTCACCTGGCTGCGCCACGAAGCCCCCATCTACAGGCATCCCGAGCCCGGCGGCCCCGGCTTCTGGGTGATCACGCGCTACGACGACGTGGTCGAAGTCGGCCGCGACGGCGTCACCTATTCATCCGAGCAGTCGCGCGGCGGCGTGGTCGCGCTCGAGGATGCGGATGCGGCCGCCGACCTGTCGGCGCAGGGACGCATGATGCTCTCGATGGACGCGCCGGATCACACGCGCTACCGCTCGCTGGTCAATCGCGGATTCACGCCGCGCATGATCAACGCGCTCCGTCCCCATATCCAGGAGATGGTCGCGAAAATTATCGATCCCGCACTCGAGAAGCGCGATTGCGATTTCGTTACCGACGTCGCCGCCGAGCTGCCGCTGCAAGTGATCGCCCAGATGCTGGGAGTGCCGTACGAAGATCGGCACAAGCTCTTCGAATGGAGCAACCGCATGATCGGCAGCAAGGATCCCGAGTACGCCGTCAGCCAGGAGAAGGTGCAGGCGGCCGCGATCGAGATGTACATGTACTCCAACGAGCTGGCGAAAAAACGCCGCGAGGACCCGCGCGACGACATCGTCACCGCGCTGCTCAAAGCCGATCTCGACGGCGATCAACTCTCCGAGATGGACTTCAACGTGTTCTTCCTGCTGCTCGCGGTCGCCGGCAACGAGACGACGCGCAACGCGATCTCGCACGGCATGAACGCGCTGCTCGACAATCCGGATCAATTCGCGATGATGGCGAAAGATCCGTCGCTGGTGCCGTCGGCGACGGAAGAAATTCTGCGCTGGGCGTCGCCGGTGATGTTCTTCCGCCGCAACGTGACGAAGGAAACCGTCCTGCGCGGACAACAGTTCAAGCCCGGCGACAAGGTCAGCATCTGGTATATCTCGGCCAATCGCGACGAGGACATCTTCCCGAATCCGTTCACCTTCGACATCAAGCGCACGCCCAATCAGCACGTGGCGTTCGGCGGCGGCGGCCCGCACTTCTGCCTCGGCGCGAGCCTGGCGCGGATGGAAATGAGCATCCTGTTCGAGGAATTGGTGAAGCGCGTCGGGTCGGTCGAGCGCGCGGGCCCGGTCAAGCGCCTGCGCTCGAACTTTATCAACGGCCTGAAGCATCTGCCGGTGCGCATCACCCCGCGCGCGCGCAAAGCCGCCTGAGCGGAGTTCCGCACGAGGCCTCCAATGGCGTCGAATCGTGAGCGTCCGCTGGCAGGCATTCGCGTCATCGATAGCGCGGACGAGAACGGCGAGCTATGCGGCCGGCTGCTCGCGGACCTTGGCGCTGAAGTGATTCTCGTCGAACCGAT
Organism: uncultured delta proteobacterium; assembly: GCA_963756005.1. Classification (GTDB taxonomy): domain Bacteria; phylum Desulfobacterota; class Binatia; order Binatales; family Binataceae; genus Binatus. The sequence goes on along the minus strand of CAVWMC010000002.1, from coordinate 79,550 downwards.
CGACGGCGCCGCGTCGCGTCGGATGCCGCCGTTTCATGGCGACACCAGCCTCTATTTCACGGTTCGCAATCTCGGCAAGAAGAGCGTCACGTTCGACATGCAATCAGTGGAGGGGCGCCGGCGATTCGGCGCGATGCTCGATGCGGCTGACGTTTGGATCGAGTCGCATCGCGCAAGCGATCTGAATCGCCGCGAGATACTCGAGAGTCATCCCGCACTCATCATCACTTCAATCACGCCTTTCGGACTGACGGGGCCGTATCGCGATTACGCCGCTACCGACGCCGTCCTCGTCGCGATGTCGGGATTGCTGTTTCGCTCGGGCGTGCCGGGCAAGCCGCCGCTGTTACCGCCGGGCGCGCTCGCTTACGACATCGCGGGCACTACCGCGGCGTTCGCGACGGTCGCCGCGTTGTGGGATCGCGCGAAGACGGGACGCGGACAGCATCTCGACGTGTCGGTGCTCGAGGCGGCGGCTCAGACTTCGGATTGGGCGCTCCCGAATTTCAGCGCGACGAAAGCGCGCGGCGGTCAGTACTTCGAACTCAGAATGGGTTCGGCGCCGGTTTATACGATGTATCCGTGCGCAGACGGCTACGTGCGCCTGATCATTCTGAATCCGCGCCAGTGGCGCGCGATGCGCGCGTGGCTCGGCGAGCCGCAGGCATTGCAGGCGGATCATTTCGACCACTTGCTGGGACGCATGTCGATCCAGACCGACATTCTCGATCCGATGTTCGCGGATTTCTTCAAGGACAAGACCAAGCTCAAGCTGGCACGCGAGGCGCAGCGACGCGGCCTCGCGATGACGCCGGTGCTCAGTCCCGACGAGGTGCTCGCGGCGGATCATTTCACCGAGCGCAAGACGTTTCGCGCGGCTCCAGCGGCGGACGGCGTGAACGGCCGCGTCGCCGACGGCTTCTTCATCCTCGACGGACAGCGCCTCGGCTTCACCGGCCGCGCGCCCGCGGTTGGCGAGCACGATCGCGAAACAGTCGCGCCCGTCGCGAAAGCCGCACCCGCCGTGAACTCTGCGCCGTCGCGCAATCCGTTCGCCGGACTGCGCGTGCTGGATTTCGGCATCGGCGGCGTCGGTGTCGAGGCGGGCCGGTTGCTCGCGGAATACGGTGCCGACGTAATCAAAATTGAGACCCGCGCGCATCCCGATTTCATCCGCGCGATCTTTGGCAGCGAGATGAATCCGTCGTTCGCCTCGTCGAGCCGATGCAAGCGCGGCTTCGGGCTCAACCTGCGCACTGCGGCGGGACTCGAGATCATCAAACGGCTCATCGCAATTTCCGACGTGGTCATTGAGAACAGCGCCACCGGCACGATGGAGAGACTCGGCCTCGGCTTCGATCAGATGCGCAAAATCAATCCGCGACTCGTGCTCGCCTCGAGTCAGCTGATGGGCGCGACCGGTCCGTGGAAAGATTGGATCGGATTCGGCCCGAACAGCCGCACCGCCGGCGCGATGACCTGGCTGTGGAACTTTCCCGAAGGCGGGATGCCACCCGGGTCGGGTGCGATTCATCCAGATCACCTGGCAGGCCGCGTGCTGGCTCTGGGAGCGGTCGCGACCTTGCTCGCGCGCGATCGCCACGGCGCCGGTGGGCATCTCGAAGTGGCGCAGGTCGAAGTAATCATCGGCTTGCTCGCCGATCTGATGCTCAAAGCGTCGCTCGCGCCGGGCTCCGTCAGCCCGCAGGGAAATTTGAGCGCGCGCGGCGCGCCGTGGGGCGTCTATCAGTGCGCGGGGAACGAGCGATGGTGCGTAATCACGATTCGCAACGACGACGAGTGGCGCCGGTTCCGCACCGCCATCGGCGATCCGGAGTGGACGCGCTCATCGGAATACCAAACTGCGCGCGGGCGAATCGACGCGCGCGCCGAACTTGATCGACGCGTGACCGAGTGGACCTCCGCGCACACCGATCGCGACGTGACCGACATTTTGCAGCGTGCCGGCGTGCCGGCCGGCTTCATGATGTACGCGAGCGACATGCCGGCCGACCCGCATCTGCTCGCGCGCGGCTATCCGCAAGCGGTGGAGCAGCCCGGCGTCGGCGCAATGATGTTCGAAGGGCCGGCCTTTCATGCGACGTCGATCCCCGCGCCGATCGTCGCGCCGGCGCCCGCGCTCGGCGAGCACACGCGCGAAATCTGCCGCACGCTTCTCGCGATGAGCGATGCGGACGTGTCGAAGCTGGTCGCTGAAGGCGTGCTCGAAGAAGCGAAAGGCACAGGCAATTGAAACGTCCGGCTGAATCTTTCACCAATGGAATTCCCCAGGCGGACGCACTGCGCGCGACGCAGCTTGCGCGTCGCAAGCGGATCGTCGCCGCGGCGATGGATCTCGCGGCGCACGGCGGCTACGACGCCGTCCAGATGCGCGACGTGGCCGCGCGCGCGAAAGTTGCGCTCGGCACGCTCTACCGATACTTCTCATCCAAGGATCAGTTGCTCGCGTACACCTGGACCGATTGGTCGCAGGAGCTCCAGGAGCACCTGTGGCGTCATCCGATCCGCGGCGCGACCCGGGCCGATCGAATCATGGACTTCGTCCGCCGCGTCACCCGCGCGCTCGAGCGTGAGCCCAGGCTGGCGAGCGCGCTGCTGAAATCCATGCTGGTGCCGGATAGCAGCGCCGAGGAGCCGCGCAAGGAAGTCAGCGCCGTGATGTTCCGGGTCGTCGAGGAAGAGCTCGCCACTCTGCGACCCGACGACCGCGAAGGAATCCGCGACATCCTCGGCCAGGTCTGGTACGCCAACCTCCTGCTGTGGGTCAACGGCCGAATTCCGGTGAGCCGCCTGTACCAGAATATGGAGACCGCGTGTCGCCTGCTGATCTCTCATCATGAAGCGTGACGCACTTCAGACCGCTTGCCCCGCGCACCATCCGCTCGACCACGCCCACTGAAAATTGTAGCCGCCGAGCCATCCGGTGACGTCCACCGCCTCGCCGATCGCAAACAGACCCGGCACCGCACGCGCCTCCATCGTTTTTGACGAGAGCGCGGCGGTGTCGATTCCAGCGACCGTCACCTCGGCTTTCGGCCATCCTTCGGAACCGGTCGGCTTGATCTGCCATCGCCTCAACCGTTGCGCCAGTTCTGACAAGTCGCGATCGGGCACATTCGCAATCGGAAGATTAGGTGCGGCGCCGCCGAGGGCATGCGCCAGTCGAGTCGGAAGTGCTTCTGCGAGAATGGTTTTGAGTTCCGCCTTGGGCCGCGTGCGCTTTCGATCCGCGAGGAACTTTTCGACTTCCAATGAGGGCGCGATGTTGAGCGACAGCGTGTCGCCCTCACGCCAGTAAGACGAAATCTGCAAAATCGCCGGACCTGACAGCCCGCGATGCGTGAATAAAATGTTCTCGCGAAAGCTGGCGCGGCCGCACGAAGCGATCGCGTCCGCTGAAACGCCGCTAAGAGTCCGGCACAGTTCGAGCGTCTCGCCCGTGACCTTCAACGGCACCAGGCCGGGCCGCGGCTCGACGACGCCAAGCTTGAAGCGCTGCGCGACTTCGTAGGCGAAGCCGGTCGCGCCCATCTTTGGAATCGAAAGACCGCCGGTCGCGAGCACCAACGCCGGCGTGTCGAAGCGGCCCTTGTCGGTCTCGATGCGGAACCGGTCCGCGCGCGTGATCTCGGTGACGCTGTGCGCCGTGCGCAAATCGACGCCTGCGGCCGCGCACTCCGCCAGCAGCATCGCGAGGATCTCGCGCGCCGATCCGTCGCAGAAAAGCTGGCCGAGAGTTTTCTCGTGATAGCGAATGCGGTGGCGCTCGACCAACGCGATAAAATCGTGCTGCGTGTAGCGGCTGAGCGCCGATTTGCAGAAATGCGGGTTGGCCGAAAGAAAGCGTTCCGGCGCGATTTCGAGATTGGTGAAATTGCAGCGGCCGCCGCCCGAAATGAGAATCTTGGCGCCCGCCTGCTCGTTATGCTCCAGCAGCAGCACGCGCAGCCCGCGCTTAGCGGCCGTCATCGCGCACATCAGGCCGGCCGCACCGGCGCCCACGATCACAACGTCAAACGATTCCATCACCGAGCCGCATTATGCCAAACCTCATGCGGTTCGCTACAACAGTTTCAGGAGGATCGTGATGCGAATCGATTATCGCGCGGAAGTGAGAAGCGGGGACGCTCGGCACGCTCGACTTCAAGCGTGTCGAGGATCGCGCGGTCGATGGGATGATCGCGTTGCAGGAACGATACGGCGTGGAGGTCGTGACTGACGGCGAGATGCCGCACTCACTGGAGAAAATCGCGAAGGTGGATTAAAGCTCAAGCATAACGATGACGGAGGAGCACCTGTGACTTCAAGAAAGCAACGAATTCCATTCCGCGATTTTTCGACTCTGAATGCCGAGGATCGCGAGATGGGCGAGCGCAACAAGGTCAATGGCGAAGTCGTCAACATCTTCAAAGTGTTGATGCAGAATCCGAAGCTGGCGCGCAACTGGTCGCGCTTCGCCGGTTACATTTTGAACGGTCAATCGCTGCCGGCGCGCGATCGCGAGATTTTGATTCTGCGCATCGGCTGGCTCAACCAGGCGGCGTACGAATGGGAACAGCACGTGCGAATCGGCAAGGCTGCCGGCCTCAGCGACGACGAGATCGATCGAATCGGCAAGGGTCCGAAAGCCGGCTGGGATAAACACGATGCGGCGCTGCTCCAGGCGGCCGACGATTTGCGCGAGAAGTCGGTCGTCGCCGACGAGACGTGGCAGCAGTTGTCACAGCGCTACAGCGTCGAGCAGATGATGGACGCGGTCTTTACGATCGGCCAGTACAACCTCGTTTCGTGGGCGCTCAACAGCTTCGGCGTGCCGCTCGACGACTACCTGCCGGGCGCGAACAAGAACGCGTAGCGAATGCCGTCGTCGAAGACCACGAGCGATCTTCCTGTCCGCGCGTTTTCGTCGAGCGCTGATTGGGAGCATTGGCTCGCGTCGCAGCCGCGCACTTCGAAGGGAGTGTGGTTGAAGCTGGCGAAGGCGGCGTCGGAAATCGCGAGCGTCTCAAAACGGGAAGCGATCGACGGCGCCCTATGTCACGGATGGATTGACGGCCAGGTGGACAGGTTCGACGCCGACCATTGGCTGATCCGCTTCACACCCCGCCGGCCGAAGGGCAAATGGTCGCAGCTCAATCGCGAGCGGGCGATCGCGCTCATCAAGCTAGGCCGCATGCAGCCGGCCGGGATGAAGGAAATCGATCAAGCGAAGCTCGACGGCAGATGGAAGGCTGCCTATGCACCGCAGAGCACGGCGAAGGTGCCGGCGGACCTTCAGCGTGTGCTCGATCGCAATCCTGCCGCACGGCGGCACTTCGATCGACTCGACCGGGTCAACCGGTATGCGATCCTGTATCGCGTCCATGACGCCAAGAAGCCGGAGACGCGCGAGCAACGAATCGAAAAATTCGTGACGATGCTGGCGCGCGCGGAGACAATCCATCCCGTGAAACAACCCCGAAGACGCAAAAGCCTGGTGAAGTGAATATGGATCTTCAGCTGAAGGGAAAAACGGCGCTGATTCTGGGCGGCAGCAAAGGACTCGGCCGCGGCGTCGCCGACGCGCTCGCGGCTGAGGGCGTTGCGGTCGCACTGGTGGCGCGCGGGCAGGAGGCACTCGATCGCGCGGTCGCCGAAATCGCGGCGCGCGGCGCCAGGGCAGTCGGATTTTCCGCGGACCTCGCGAACTGGACGAGCCTCGAGGATGCCGCCAACGCGGCGCGCAAACAGCTCGGGCCTATCGACATCCTGCTCAACAATTCCGGTGGCCCGCCGCCGTCGGGCGTCGCCGGGGTGCCGGCCAAAGTGTGGGAGGATCAGTTTCACGCGATGGTGATGCCGCTGTTTCGAATCACCGACTTGCTCATCGGCGACATGCGTGCGCGAAAGTGGGGACGCATCCTGAACATCGCATCGACCAGCGTGGTCGAGCCGCTCGCCGCGATTGGCGTTTCGAATACGCTGCGCAGTGCGATTGTCGGATGGGCCAAGACGCTCGCGACGGAGACTGCGCGCGACGGAATTACCGTCAACACTCTTCTGCCGGGGGCGATTACCACGGATCGCACCGTGCAACTCAGCCGCGCGACCGCCGAGCGTCAGAAAATTTCCGTCGAGGAAGCGGTGCAGCGCAGCGCGCAGGCGATTCCGGTCGGGCGCTTCGGCACGGCCGCGGAATTCGGCGCGGTGGCGGCGTTCCTGGCCAGTCCGCTGGCGGCTTACGTGACGGGCTCGTTGATCCGCATCGACGGCGGCGCTCTTCGCTCGGTTTGAAACATGAGCAACCTGCTGCCACTGAATTCCAAAATCCGGTTCGGCGCGATGGCCACGGCCGCCGATCGCGATCACGCGCTCAAAACCGTCCGCACGCTCTCGGCATGGGGCTTCGAAGGTATCTGGACGGGAGACCACGTCGCCTTTACCGGACCGATCGACGATTCGCTGACGCAGCTGACGTACTTGTCGGCGCTGAATCCGGACCTGCTCTTCGGCACCAGCATTTACCTGCTGCCGCTGCGTCACCCCACCACCGTCGCGAAAATGGTCGCGACCGTTGACCGCCTGATGGGTGCCGGACATTTCATTTTCGGCATCGGCGTCGGCGGTGAATTTCCGCGCGAGTACGAAGCCTGCGGCGTCCCGCTCAAACAACGCGGCGGACGTGCGAACGAAGCGATCGAAATAATCAAGCGGCTATGGACCGGCGAAGCGGTCGAGTATCACGGCAAATATTTCAGCTTCGGAAAAATCACGATGTCGCCGAAACCGCGCACGCCCGGCGGACCTCCGATTTGGGTCGGCGGCCGCGCCGAAGCCGCGCTAACGCGCGCGGCGCGGCTGGGCGACGGATGGATGCCCTATGTGGTGACGCCCAAGCGCGTCGGCGACGGACTCGAGTTCATCGCGCGCGAGGCTGAAAAGGCCGGCCGCAAGTTCGATCACTTCGGCACCGCGCTGCACTTGTTCGTGACGCTCGGCCCGAGTTATGAGGCCGCGCTCGACGTCGCCGCGACGCATCTGAGCAAGCGTTATGCGATGGACTTCCGCGAACCCGCCAAGCGCTACGCCGCGATCGGCAAGCCTGCCGATGTCGCCGCGCGAATCGACGAGTTCATCAAGGCCGGGATTCGCGACGTCAACGTCGATGTCATCTCGGCGCCCGCCGACCGCGATGCGCAGCACGAGCAGTTCGCGCGGGAAGTGATCCCGCTGCTCCGCTAGTGCGACGCTCGCCGGTGCCGGACTCGGACTGCTTACGCCGCGCGATTAGCCTGGTCGGCGTCCGCCGGCGATGAATGTTGGGCGCTGTCAGCGGACTCACGGCGCATTTCGAGCTGGTACCGTTTCGGATCGGCTCGTAGCGTCTTCCACCAGTAGCGGATCGTGCTCCCCGACCAGTTGTTGGTGATACGGCCGGCGTCATTCTTGTACCAGCTCTTGCCGGTGGACGCCCAGACTCTCTGCTGCAACTCCTTCTGCTGATTGGCGTCGAACTCGTCCATCACCTCGCGCCGCAGGTCGATCGCGGAAGCTCCGCTCTCGTCCAGTTCTTTCAGGCAGTTGAGAATGTAGTTCGCCTGGCATTCGATCATGAAGATGATCGAGTTGTGACCCAGATTCGTGTTTGGCCCGTACATCAGAAACAGATTCGGGAATCCCGCGACGCTGATGCCGAGGTAGGCCTTCGCGCCGCCCGCCCACTCATCTTGCAAGCAGATGCCCGCCGCGCCCGCGAATCGCCATCGGCGCGAGGAACGCCGTCGATTCAAAGCCGGTCGCGTAAATCAGCACGTCAACCGGGATGCTGCGGCCGTCCTTTGTCGCGACGGCGTTTTCATCGAGATGATCGATACCGCTGGTCACGACTTCGACGTTGTCGCGATTGAGCGTCGCGTAGTAGTCGTCGGAAATCAGGATGCGCTTGCCGCCGATCGGATAGTCGGGAATCAGCGCCTCGTGAAGTTTCTGGTCGGTGACAGTCGTGCGCATGTAGGTCTCGGCAGCTTGCGCCATCCGCCGCGATAGAAACGAAACCCGGCGAAACACCGGCCAGTTAATCTCGTGCTGGAAATAGATCAGCCAGCGGTAGAGCCGGGTCCGAACGGGGTTGCGCGCGAACCGCCGCTGCTGCTCGTCGGTGTAGGCGAGGTCGTTGCGCGGCACCATCCAGTTCGCGCTGCGCTGGAAGATGTAGACTTTGCCGGCCTTGGGCGCGATCTGCGGGATGAACTGGATTGCGCTGGCCGCGTTACCGACGACGCCGACGGTCTTGCCCGTCAGATCGACGTCGTGGCGCCATCGCGCCGAATGAAACGACACGCCTTTGAAATTTTCGGCGCCGCGCAGCCTCGGCATGTTCGGCCGATTCAACTGGCCGACGCCCGCGACCAGCACTTCGGCCAGGACTTCTTCGCCCTTGGCAGTACGGATTCGCCACACCGCCGCGGCTTCATCCCAGGTCGCGCCGGCGATCTCAGTGCCGAATCGGATGTGCGGGAAAAGATCGTACTTCTTCGCGCAACCCTCCATGTACTCGAGGATCTCCGACTGCGGCGCCCACTTCCGCGACCAATCGGTCTTCTGCTCGAACGAGAAGCAATATGAAAACGACGGCACGTCGCACGCCGCGCCCGGATATGTATTCTCGCGCCAGGTGCCGCCGATCCGATCGGCCTTTTCGAAAATCGTAAAGGAATCGATCCCCAGCCGCTTGAGCTGGATGCCGAGGCACAAGCCGGAAAAGCCGGATCCAATGATTGCAATCCGCCGCGTCGCGCGATTATTCGTGGGCATTGAGCAACCTCCCGGCATAACTCTCGACCGATTTCAGAATCGATGCGACGGGATCTGATCGTCGATCCATTCTTCGGCATCGGCGACCCGCTCGAAATCCACCGTCTGCTTTCGCTCGCGCCAGAAGATTTCCCATCGCCCAGTCGCGGGATTTCGCTCGATCGAATATCCCTGGTACTCGTAAACTCTATCTCCGTTTGTCTCGATAGTCACATCCTGCTCCTGTGACCTTCCAGACAGCACGTCGCGTGCCATCGAAACGGATGATTATTCACCGCTACGATGACGCCATTCGCAACAATGGTGTATCGATACGCGCCAAACCAACGCGGACTAACTGCCGCCTGGTCCATCGTGAGATGCCAGGCGAGGCGGCGTGGCGCCGTCAGTTCTGACGGTTCTTCAATTCCTTGATCAGATCGCGCCGTTGCTCGTCGCGTCCGTCCTTGATCGCCTTTGCAGCCATCTTCCTCCGCTCGCCAAATGGGAGCGCCAAACATTCGCGGCAGATAGCTTCTTTGGCAAAGACCTCGTCAGGGTCGATGCCGAATTGTTTCTGGAACATTTGTCGCGCTTCAGTCCCGAGCGAAAGGGGTTCAATCGCGACTTCGGTCGATGTTTTCCGACACAGAACACATTCCATTGCGTTTCTCTCTTCCGAGCGCGCCGCCGCCAATTCAAAAAACTGGCGCGACGCGGAGCACAAGCCCGATACCATTGGCCTACACGCTCATCAGCGCGAAACCCCGCCGCCGACAGTCAAATCGGCGACGATGTTCGATCGCTGTTAAGCGCGAACTCTCAGAATTTGAAAGAAACTACTTGCCGTCGTCGAGCGATCGCGGCGGATTTCGACGGTGAACGAGCTGTTCAGAAGTCCATTCCGTCACGTCGGGCTCATCAGGCGCGATCGCGACATCGGGGTCTCGGTCGGGATCGACCGCCGGCAGCAGGAACGTCAAATGGCCGCTGGCGGCGGCAATATCGATAGCCTGGCTGCCGACTTCCTCGATGGTGTGCGGCGCAAGCCTTTGGTGACGACTCGCCATTCCCGCCCTGCGGCATAGCGCGATGGTGGAAAGCGGCCGGGTCATCTGCGCGACCGTAAACGCGCAAAACAATCCAGCCAGCGCCAAGGGCAGGAAGCGCCGCATGTGTTTTCGTTCCATCTGCATTTGCCAAGACGCCCCGGTAACGAGTCGTTGACCGAAGCCAACCACCGCCTCCGGATCAAGTCAAGCGCGCCGAGGGTGTCCCGACCTTCTCTCTCAAGCGGAAGCGAGGCGCTTGAGGCTGTCCGCCTCGCCGATCGCCACCAGCAAATCATCGGGTTCGATTTTCGTTTCAGCCGCCGGGATCATCTCGAGCCGCTGGTCGTTGCGCTTTAATGCGACGACCCGCAGACGTGGATTCTCCCGTTCCAGCGCTGCGATAGTCTTTCCAGCGGCCGGACTTTCGCGCGAGATCCTGATCTCCTCCAGATCAACCTCGGACTCGCGGCCGGGCACCGACAGTTGCAGAAAATCCACGACCGACGGGCGCAGGATGCTCGCGGCGATTCTCATGCCGGCCCATTGATAGGCGGCGACAACCTGGTCTGCTCCCGCCAGCTTGAGCCGCCGCAGGCCCGCTTCGGAGTCGCCGCGGGCGTAGATGAGAATCTTCGGATTCTTCTCGCGGGCTGAAAGCGTGATGTACACATTGTCGGCGTCCGATCCGGTGGCGACGATTATCGCGCGCGCCGAACCGATCCCCGCGTCCTCCAGCACCGAATCTTCCAGCGCCGATCCCGCAACGTGCAGTGCGCCAACCGTGTCGAGGTCCGCCTGCTTCGCCGGATCGGCCTCGATCACCACCATCGCAACCGCGTTGCGAATCAACTCTTCGACCACCGCGCGTCCGAAACGCCCGAAGCCGCACACGATCACATGCTGCTCGAGATTGTGAATTTTGCGAGTCATCGCGCTCTTTCCGAGAAATTCTCTGAGGCGCCCCTCGACGACCAGTTCCCCGATCACCGTGAACAGGTAAATCGCGCTGCCAACACCCGTGACTATCAGTCCTATCGTGAAAAGACGACCCGCGGGGCTGAGCGGCTTTACTTCCTGGAAGCCCACCGTCGAGATCGTAATCACCGACATGTAGAAGGCGTCGAGCACCGACATGTGCTCGATCAGGATGTAGCCAATCGCGCCGACGACCGTCATCGCGGCGACCAGCGAAATTGCGAGCGCGAATCTGCGAGTTGCGGTCATCCTGATGAGTCGCGATTCCTGTCGATATATGGCACGGCCGATGCTCTCGACTATGCTAACATGCCGAGCTCGAGACTGGAGTAAACAGGATGGCGGCGACGTTTTCGAGAATATTGTGCCCGATCGACTTCGAGCGTGACTCGATGGACGCGCTCGAGCTCGCGTACCGGCTGGCGCAGCAGAACTCCGCGACAGTTTACCTCTTGACCGTGATTGGCGAGCCGCTCGCCGCGGCCACCGAGCTTCCGCCCGTCGCGGTGATGCCGAATCTTGAATTTGAAGCCGAATGCCGCGGCCGGCTCGAGGCTCTCGCGCGGGAAAAGCTCGCCGGCGTTTCTCATGAGGAACTGGTCGCAAGCGGCAACGCCGCGCCGGAAATTCTCAATCTCGCCAAGCGGCGAAAAATCGATCTGATCGTAATGGGCACGCACGGCCGACACGGCCTGCCGCACTTCTTGCTCGGCAGCGTCGCGGAAAAGATCGTTCGCGAATCGCCGGTCCCGGTCATGACGATTCATCCCACGGCCGCGCCATAAGCTGCCTCAAGCGGCCTTTCGAGCGCGCCCCCTCGCATGCGCCGTCAGAACTGGTATCGGGGCTTCGCGCACGACGCGCTCGGCGACGCTGCCGAGGACCAGGTGAACCAATCCGGTCCGGCCGTGCGTGCCCATCACGATCAAGTCGGCTCCAATATTGCGCGCGGTGTCGAGCACCTGCTCCGCCGGATCGCCGCTTAGCACCAGTGTTTCGTAGCGCACCGCGGCAGGAATTTTTTCCCGTCCGATCTTTGCAAGCCGCTGCTGCCCATCCTTCTCAAGCTGCGGGTAGGGATCCATTGGGATCGGCTGGAACCCGGCGCTGCCGGCAGGCGTTGGTGCGACGTTTAGCAGATACAGCTTCGCATCATTCTGCTGCACCACTTTGAGTGCGACCTCGAGAGCCGCCAGCGAGTGCTCGGAAAAATCGATCGGACACAAAATTTTCCGAAAGAGTTGAATCATCGCTGGCCTCCCGCTTCATCAGGTCACTTGCCCTGATCGCCGCTCAAAATAAGACAGAGCAATTCGCGGACCAATAATCGAGTCGCGAATCGGGCAAAAACGACGCATGGCGTTCGGATAAGTGGTGCGATCGGATACACATTCGATGGTGCGCGTCACCTATCGCGGCACTCAGCCATGCGAAACTGCCGGTCTGCACTGGCTTTGCGCATGGCACGGAAGGCGCAAAGGACTTAAACTTGAGTGCTGCGTGTACCAAACTGAATACAACTCCAAACTGATGTCGCCCGCCGACGCGGTCAAGTTGATCCCGTCGCGCGGTACTCTCTCGATGGGAATGGCGGTCAGCGAACCGCCCGCTTTGCTGACCGCGCTCGAGGATCGGGTGAAAGCCGGCAAGATCGACGAGTTGCGCGTTTACTATTCGCATTCGATCACGGCGGCAGCGTTCACGATTCTCAAGTACGAGTACATGAGCGTGATCAAGCCGCATCCCTTTTTCCCGACTATCGTCGAGCGGCGTCTGGTCGAGCTGGGCCGGCAGGATAATCGGCGCGTGGTCTTCTACATGCCGGGAAATTTCAGCGCGATGCCGCGGACGCTGCGCGAAATCGGAATCGACGCGTTCATCATGATGGTCGCGCCGATGGACAAGGGCGGATTTTTCAGCTGCGGCACCAACGCCGACTACACGGTGCCGACCGCGCGAATCGCGAAGAAGCTGATCGTCGAGGTCAATCCGAAGATGCCGCGCGTGTTCGGCGATTCGTCGGTGCACATCTCGGAAGTGGCGGCGGTCGTCGAAAACGAAAGTCCGCTCTTCTCGGTGCCTGACCGGCCATTGACACCGCTCGACGCTCTAATCGGCAAGCACATCGTCGAGATGGTGCCGGACCGCGCTTGCCTCCAGGTGGGGATCGGCGGCGTTCCCAACGCGGTCTGCGCCGCGCTGCACGGCCACAAGGACTTGGGCATCCACACCGAACTGATGATGCCGTCGGTGGCCGCGTTGATTCAGTGCGGTGCCGTCACCAACAAACATAAGAACGTCAATCGATACAAGAACGTGTACACGCTGGCGGCCGGCGACGCGCCCTTTTACGAATTTCTCAACGACAATTCGAGCATGGAAGCGCGCCCCGTCGATTACGTGAACGACCCGAGTGTCATCGGGCGGAATGACCTCGTAATCTCAATCAGCGCGTTCCTCGAAGTCGGGCTCGACGGCGAAGTGAATTCCGAAGCAATCATGGGCAGGCAATACAGCGCCCCCGGTGGCCAGCTGGATTTCGTGCGCGGCGCTCAGCTGTCGAAGGGCGGCAAGTCGATCCTCGCCGCGTACTCGACCGCCGGCAAAGGCGCTATCTCACGGATCGTGCCGAAAATCGAAGGGCCGACCACCGATCCAAGGACCGACACGCAATATATTGTCACCGAGTATGGAGTGGCTTGCATGACCGGCAAATCGACCGCGCAAAGAGCCGAGGCGCTGATTGCGATCGCTCATCCGGAGTTCCGCGAGGGACTTCGGCTCGGCGCGCGGCAGTTGGGTTATCTTTGAAATGCTTGCGGAGAAGCAAAAAATGAAAAATTTGAAAGTTCGCGACGTGATGACCGCCGATCCCACTACCCTCAAACGCAACGACAAGCTGACGCTGGCCGACGACATCATGCGGCTCGGACGGGTCCGCCATCTGCCGGTGCTCGATGACGACGGTCAGAGCCTGGCCGGTATCGTGACGCAGCGCGATCTATTTCGCGACGCGCTGGCGCAGGCACTCGGCTATGGCAAGCACGCGCAGCGCAAGCTTCTCGACTCTCTCGCCGTCAAAGACGTGATGGCCACCGAGGTCGTCACCGTTATGCCGGACGCCTCGCTGGTCTATGCCGCGCGGCTTTTGACCGAGCGCAAGATTGGTTGTCTGCCGGTGGTGGAGAATGGGCGCCTGGTCGGCATCTTGACCGAGGGCGATTTCGTCGCGCTGGTCGCGCGCAACGGCTAAGCGGCATGCCCGCGCAATTCGTACTCAGCAACCGAGATGATTCGCCGAGCGCGCGTATCCCACAGGATGTATTTCAAGGCGTTGCGAATTTGAACCAACTTGACGCGGGTCACATCCGTAAATAGATCGCGATATTCGTTATGGCATGCGATCAAACGATAGTTCGGGATTTTGGCGGATAGATGATGGACGTGGTGATAGGCGATATTGGCGGTGAACCAATTCACCCAGCGCGGCAAAATCAGGAAGCTCGATCCTTCAATCGCGCCAGTCTCGTAATCCCAGCTTTCGCCGGCGCTCGCGTAAGAGTGCTCAAAATTGTGCTGCACTGTGAACAAAATAATTCCCGCGGCGCCGGCCAGCGATGCGCTGATTAAATAAATTGTAAAGAACACCGCCGTTCCGACCGCCCAGCACATCAGCGCCCATATGCTGAGCAGCACGACATTATTCCAGAACATGTGCCAGTATTCTCTGCCCGATTTCCAATAGGGCGTTTCAAAGCTGGCAGCGTGCGCCTTGATCGATAGGCTTGGCCGCGCGATCTTCCCCTTAACGATATGGCCCGCCATCGAGATACTGCCCTTGAGCCAGGTGAAGCGCGGGTTGAAAATCACGTAAATCAGGCCGGCGAAAGGAGCGGTCGCGATGCTGCACTTGGTTCGGTAGATGCGCTGCTGCGAATTGGTCAGCGCCGCATATTCATCGACCGACAGCGTCGTATAGAGTCCGCGGTATTTTTCCCAATTGCCGTTGTTGACGTGGTGAAAATTATGATGCTGCGACCACACGTACTGCGGCATCCCGGAAACCACGCCGAGGAAAAAGCCGCATGTGCGATTGAGCGACTGCGTGCGAAACAGGCTGCCGTGCCCGCATTCGTGCATCAACACAAACGCGCGCAAGGTAAACAGGCTGATCAGCAGCATCGCGGCCGCGGTGAGCCAGTAGGAAAGGTGCACGCTCCAGACGGCGGCCCACCAGAAAATCGCAAGCGAAGCCAACGTGACGAGAACTTGCGCTGAGGCCCTGAAATTGTCGGCCTCCGAATGCCGGCTGATGATTTCGTGCTTCTGTTCCTTAATGCGGCGGATCGACGACACGGTAGAATACCTCGGGTTGCGAACAACAATGTTTGGGAGGCCGCAGCAGGAGAAGCGAAACATAAGCAGTTTACCAGCTTCACAGTGCGGGCGATATCACTACCTCAAGGGTCCACGATCCGCCGGCGTGGTTGTTAACTTCGAGCGCGCGCCGAATCCACACCAGCTGGCTTCATGGCGGGAAGTAGCGATGTCTAGCGCATCGCGGTTCGCCGATCCTGGATCGTATTGAGGTAGGCGATTATTTTGCCGATCACTTCGCCGATCCCGTATTCGCCGCGCTTACCCGGCCCCGTCTCGTAGAACTTTTCTCCCCACACCGGCATCTCGTGACTGCCATGCGCGCGCGCGGTATCGCGGCCGTCGATCAGTTCGGCGATTCGATGCGCCGGCAGCGGCATGCCGTACTTGTCGCCGAGCTTGCGCAAATTTGCCGGCGGTGTGACCAGGCTCTTGGCGACCGGCCCGTCGCCGAGCCCGTCCGTGCCATGGCACGACGCGCAGTAGCGCACGAAATAGCGATGCCCGTCAGCAACATCGTCGCCAGCACAGAGCGCAGGCTGCACGAAAGACAGCGCGAAAATGAGCGCAAGCAATGATCCCAATACCTTTAATTTCATCGATTCCCCGATCGGCGCCGAAGCACGCCTTCCATTCGTCTGGGAGCAACATTTGTGCCTCAGAGACCGATGTTCCGAGCGATCACGCAGCCGCTGCCCACCTGGAACGTTCGATGGACTCCAAAGGCCCAAAACAAGACGATTGTCGGAAGCTTCGAGCCGATCAAATGCATGATGATCGAGCGGATAGGTTCCTTTTGGAACCAAGTTCCAAGACCGCAATACCGGATCCAATTTCCAGTGCTCACCGCGATTGTGTGGCCAAGGGAAGCAGGCTTCTGCATCCAAAGGATACAAGAGCTCGGACTGTCGCCGCGAATTCCGCTCGATAATCGCGCGATCAAAGCTCAGGCATCGCTCGGCACGAACAATGGATTGGTATAGCCATGGCGACCCGCGCCACAAGGCGTGAAGCGTGGTATCGTAGGCGAACCATCGAGGCCAATGAATATGAGCAGCAGGAATCCGTCGGCAACTCCGGTCGATACGCGCAAGATCAGAAACCTCACCGAAGAACTGAGCCGTGAAGAACACGGCCTCGGAATTCCGCTGCTCGACGCGGCGGTGGCGGGCGTCATACTCGGCTTCAAGCCGTCGGATCGCGAGATGCGCAAGCAGGCGCAGCGGTGCTGGGAAACGCTGAAGCCGCGGCTCAATCAGCATCTGCTCAGTGAAGATGAAACCGTGCTGCCGTGGGCCCAGGATGCGGGCGGGATTTCCGCCGAGCAGATGGAACGAATCAAGCAGAGCCACCTTGAAATGCGCTCGCTGATCGGCAAGCTGGTCGGAGTGTCGTTCGAAAAGGATCCGGACAAGGTCGTCGCGGTAGCCGGCAAGGCGCTGTGCGTGTTGGCGGTGAAGCTCGACGATTTGATCGACAGCGAGGAAATGCGCCTGCTGCCGGCGCTGAGAAGGATGATGTTCGCGTAGCTTTCGGAAAAAATCACGCCCAGGAGTGACCTATGGAAACGCAGATCGCAAGCAATCGCGCCGCAGGCGCACGCGAATTCTCACTCGACACGATTGATATCGTCGGTCCCGATCACTATCAGAAAAACGGCTACCCGCACGCCGAGTGGACGTATCTGCGCAAGCATCATCCGGTGTTTCACGTCGAGCGCCCGCGAATGGATCCGTTCTGGGCGATCACCAAGGCGTCCGACATCAGGGAAATCAGTTGTCAGCCGCGCCTGTGGATCAACGGGCCGCGGCTCGCGGTGTTCGTGCTGGACGAGGGCGACACGGGCCTGCCGCCCGAGCTGCCGCTGAAGCATCTGCTCAATATGGATCCGCCGCAGCACGGGGAGTTTCGCTCGATCCTGAGCCAATACTTCACGCCGCGCTCGATTCGCGAGCTCGAGCCCGAGGTCACCAACATCACCGCGCAGTTGCTCGACGACGTGATGGATCGCACGGAATGCGATTTCGTCACCGAGATCTCGTCGAAGGTGCCGGTCGCGGTGATCGCGGAAATGCTGGGCGTGCCAAAGAAGGATTGGCCGACCATCTTCCGATGGACCAATGAAATCATCGGCGGCGGCGATCCTGAATTTCAGCGCGGCAAGGATGCGAACGAAACCTTCGCGCAGGCGCGCATGGAAATGTTCACCTACTTCACCAACCTGGTCGAAGACAGCCGCAAGCATCCCAACAACAGCGTCACCAGCATCATCTCCAACGCGAAAGTTAACGGCGAGCCGCTGCCCGCGCTGGAACTGCTCTCATACCTGCTGCTGTTGGTGGTGGCGGGCAACGAAACTACGCGCAACGCGACCAGCGGCGGCCTGCTCGCGTTCATCGAAAACCCCGAACAACTCAAGCGGCTCAAGGCCGATCCCGCGATGATCAAAACCGCGGTCGAGGAAATCGTGCGCTGGACTTCGCCAGTGATCCAGTTCACGCGCACCGCCACCGAGGATACCGTCGTGCGCGGGCAGAAGATTCGCGCCGGCGAGTCGGTGTGCCTGTTCTACCCGTCAGCCAACCGCGACGAGGACGTGTTCGCCGATCCGTTCAAGTTCGACATCGGGCGCAATCCGAACCCGCATCTCGCATTCGGCATCGGCGAGCATTTCTGTCTCGGTGCGAACCTTGCGCGGCTGGAACTCACCGTGATCTTCCGGGAGCTGGCGAAACGCCTCGATCACGCGGAACTGGCGGGACCGGTCGAGCGTCTGCGCTCGAGCTTCGTCGGCGGCATCAAGCACATGCCGATCCGCTACAAGCTCAACGCCGCGTGAGTCCGTTCTGCTGCATGCGCCAGCGGAGCAGATCGAAGCGGTCCTGGCCGAAGAACGGCTCGCCCTTGAAGACCATCAGCGGGACGCCCCAGTGGCCGGCGTTTTTCTGCGCGGCTTCATTTTCGGCGATCGCGGCTTCATAGCGATCCGCGTCGCGCTCGATTTCTGAATCGAGTTTCGCGAGATTCAGCCCCGCACTCTCGGCTGCGCGGGCGAGATGATCGCCGAGATGCCAGTCGCGCACGCCGCCGAAAATCACGCCGCTCACCGCGGCGAGGAATGGCAGTCCTTGCCGGCCGCGGCGGCGGCGACACCCAGCCTGGTCAATCGGTGGATGTACGGTTGCTCCTTCGCGACTTCGCCGCTGGCCATGTTCATCACGATCGGATCGGGGCTGGGCCACGCGAACGGCATCCCGAGCATCTCGGCGATACGAGTGCAGTCGCGAAACAGGTAGGGCGGCCACATCGGATTCACCTGTTTGAAAAATCCGGGGATGCGGACTGCGATCGGATAAACCGGGCGGAC
Organism: uncultured delta proteobacterium; assembly: GCA_963756005.1. Taxonomy (GTDB): domain Bacteria; phylum Desulfobacterota; class Binatia; order Binatales; family Binataceae; genus Binatus. Next base: position 60,986 of record CAVWMC010000002.1, on the reverse strand, counting down.
GTTGGCCTTCACGTCGTAGTCGCGCTCGAACTCAATCAGCCGCGGCGTGACGAGATAGGAATACGGCGAGCGAAACGACCAGAACAAATCATATTCGAGTGTCATAGAGTTTTACCTTCCGATCTCTTTCGATCGGCTACTTAATGGTCGAGGTCTCGATTTCTTTTGATCCCGCCGGCAATGTCAGCATCAATCCGTCGTAGCCGAGCACGACGCCGTGCGGCCTGACGTCCGCGACGCCGCGCATGAACGCGATCTTCGCCAGCATGTTGGGCGTCGGCGGACCGATGTGGCTCAGCACCAGCAGTTGCACTCCCGCCTGATTCGCCTCGGCGGCGGCCTCGACCGGTGTCGTGTGGTAGCGCTGGATATCCGACATGATTTTTGCGACGCGCGCGTTGCCGAGATTTTCCGCCGCTTGCTGGATCAGTTTCACCAGATGCGCCGCCTGCGCCTCGTGAATCAGCACGTCGGCTCCTGTAGCCGCCGTGACGAGATTGGCGCACTTGATGGTATCGCCGCTGACTACGACCGAGCGTCCCTTGTAATCGAAGCGATAGCCGTAGGCGGGCGCGACCGGCGCGTGATCGACGGTGAACGCTGTCACCTTGAGTCCGTTCTCTTCGAGCACCGTGGCGGAACCGCCGGCGCATGGCGAGACGCCGGGCGGAGTGTCGATTTTCACGGTGAGCGGTTGCATCTGCCAGTTCGCGGCGGACATCAGCGCGCTGCCGTGATGCGCGATGCGATAGCCTTCGTCGAGCGAGTAGGCCTGCGCGAATCCGTTCACCACTTGTTCGACCCCCGGCGGCCCGTACACGCGCAGCGGATGGTCGCGTCCATTGGCCCAGGTCTCGATATTGATTTCGCCGAGGTCGCCGATGTGATCGGAATGAAAGTGGGTGAGCATAATCGCGGCGAGTTTTGCCGGCGGAACGCGCCACAGCGCGAGGTTCTTCCACGAGCCAGGGCCGATATCGACCAGGTACATGTTGCCGCCGGCGAAAATCGCCGTGCACGCCGACGCACGCTCGCGATCGGGCAGCGGATTGCCGGTGCCGCACAACACCACTCGCATCGCGTCGGGCGCGAGCAGGTCGGTGCGCGTCGCCGTGAGGGTGCGCGCGATCACGCGGCGGAAAATCGCGTCCTGCACCGCGGGAATGTGAATCATCCACCAGCCGATCGCGGCCAGCGCCACAACCGCGACTGCGGCCAGCATCATTCTTCGCAGCAATTTAGACATTCAATCCCTTTCATCGACCCGATTCAAATTTGTCCGCCGATTGGAAGTGGGCACTGGATTCTCTTACAGCTTTCTCTCCACAAATGCTCGTACTAGATTCTTCGAACCAGCCGGAAATTGGAGGGAGAGCAGATGAAAGACGCGACCGAAGCTACGCGCGCGGCAAATCGGGCGGCGATTGCACAGGTACCGCTTGCGGATCGGCAGTCGTTTGAAGATGCGCGGCGCGGCTTTATCGAAGCGCTGGGCGACAAGCTGATCACGCGCCCCGACGGCCGGCTGGTATGGACGCTCCAGGGTTACGAGTTTCTCGAAAGCGAACTGGCGCCCGACAGCGTCCATCCGGGGCTGTGGCGCCACGCCCGCGTCAACATGGCCAACGGCCTGTACCGCGTGACGGATCGCGTGTACCAACTCCGCGGCTTCGACGTATCGAACATGACGATCATCGAGGGCGACACCGGCCTTATCGTGATCGACCCGCTGATCTCGACCGAGGTCGCCAAGGCGGCAATGGAACTGTACCTGAAGCACCGGCCGCACAAGCCGGTGGTCGCGGTCATCTATTCGCACAGCCACGTCGATCACTTCGGCGGCGTGCGCGGCATCGTCAGCGCCGATGAGGTGGCGGCGGGCAAGGTGACGATATGGGCGCCGGCAGGTTTCATGGCGGCGGCGGTGGGTGAAAACGTGATCGCGGGCAACGCGATGCTCCGGCGCGCGCTGTTCCAGTTCGGCGCGATGCTGCCGCGGGGCGAACGGGGGCAGGTCGATACCGGACTCGGCAAGAGCGTCTCGCTCGGCACGGTCACGCTGATACCGCCGACCAACCTGATCGAAAAGCCGCTCGAGACGCATCGAATCGACGGCGTCGAGATCGTCTTCGAGCTGACGCCCGACGCCGAAGCGCCGGCCGAACTGATCATGTACTACCCTGATTTCCGCGTGCTCAACATGACCGAGATCACGACGCAGAATTTTCACAACCTGCTGCCGATGCGCGGGGCGTTGGTGCGCGACTCGCTGTCATGGTCGAAGTACATCGGCGGCGCGCTTCATCGTTACGGCGCGACGAGCGAAATCCTGATCGCACAACACAACTGGCCGGTGTGGAGCGGCGAACGCGTCCGCGGTTTTCTGCGCAAGCAGCGCGACGCCTATAAGTTCGTGCACGATCAGACGGTGCGCCTGATGAATTACGGATACGTCGGCGCCGAGATCGCCGAGATGGTGAAGCTGCCGGCGAGCCTGAACAATGAATGGTCGGCGCATTCGTTTTACGGCAACCTCAAACACAACATCAGGGCGATTTACCAGCGCTACCTGGGCCACTACGACGGCAATCCCGCGAACCTCGATGCGCTGCCGCCGGTCGAGGCGGCGAGAAAGAGCGTCGAGTACATGGGCGGCGCCGACGCGGTGCTCAAGAAGGCGCGCGAGGATTATGCGCGCGCGGAGTATCGCTGGGTCGCGCAAGTCGCCTCGCAAATCGTGTTCGCCGATCCCGCAAATCGCGACGCGCGCGAGCTTGCCGCCGACGCGTTCGAGCAGTTGGGCTACCAGTCGGAATCGGCGACCGCGCGCAACGCGTATCTGCAAGGCGCGTTCGAGCTGCGCAACGGCGTGCCCAATCTGCCGGCCGGGTCCGGTGCGGCGCCGGACATAATTCGATCGCTTCCGCTCGACATGTACTTCGACTTCATGGCGGTGCGGCTCAACGGCGACAAGGCGGCCGGCAAGACGATGGTGCTCAACTGGCGCTTCACCGACAGCAATCAGAATTACGTGCTCAATCTCGAGAACAGCGCGCTGACATTTGTGGAGGACATGCAAGCGGACGACGCCGACGCGACGCTAACGTTGACCCGCGCGACGTTGGACGAAATCTCACTGCGGAAGACTACCTTCGCGTCGGCGTTGCAGTCTGGCCAGATCGCAATCGCGGGGAAAAAGGAAAAACTCGCCGAATTGCTCGAGATGCTCGACGACTTCCCGATTCGGTTCGCGGTCGTCGAGCCGCGCCCTGCTGCGATCTAATCAGCCGAGCGTGATGCGCACTCGATGCGTGGCGTTGTCGTCGACGAGCGCGATTTGCGCCGGCCGTTGCGCGAGCGCCTTGCCGTCGAGCTCGACGCCGGATACTCCGCGGCTCACTTTGCGTGGATTTTCGACCGCGATTTCGTAGCGCGACGAACCGTATCGATAAACAATCTCGAAGCCCGGCCATGCGCTCGGGATGCATGGATCGATCAGCAACGTTTTGGCGCGGAGACGGAAGCCCAATATCCATTCGAGCCCCGCCCGATACATCCATCCCGCCGAGCCCGAGTACCAGGTCCATCCGCCACGCCCGACATGCGGTGGCGTCGAGTACACGTCGGCGCATGAGACGTAGGGTTCCACTTTGTAGCGATGGATTCCGGCGCGCGTGTTCGCGTGATTGATCGGATTCAGAATCGAGAACAGTTCAGCCGCCTTGTTGCCGTCACCGAGCATCGCAAACGCGATGACCGACCACAGCGCGCCGTGCGTGTACTGTCCGCCGTTCTCGCGGAGGCCGGGCGGATAGCCCTTGATGTAGCCGGGGTCGAGCGGGGTGTGATCGAACGGTGGCGTAAACAGCAGCACCAGGCCGTCTTCGCGCTTGACCAGGTATTCGTCAACCGCGGCCATCGCGGCCGCACCGCGCTCCGGACTCGCGGCGCCGGAGATTACGCTCCATGACTGCGCAATAGAATCGATTCGGCATTCGATACTAAGGGCCGAGCCGAGCGGCGTGCCGTCATCGAAGTAGCCGCGCCGATACCAGTTGCCGTCCCATCCTTCGTGATCAAGCGACGCTGCCAGCGCGGTCGTATGATTCCGCCACGTCGAACCGCGCGCATCTCCGCGGCTGTCCGCCAATGGTGCGAACGCGAGGAGCGTCGTGTAGAGGAACCATCCGAGCCAGATGCTCTCGCCCTTGCCGGCTTCGCCGACGCGGTTCATGCCGTCGTTCCAGTCGCCTGAACCGAACAGCGGGATTCCGTGAACGCCAAGCGCAAGACTCTGGTCGAGCGCGAGCGCGCAATGGTCGAAGATAGTGGCGCGCTGCCCGGAGACGGTCGGCTGAAAGAACGATTCAACCTCGCCGGCGTGCAGCTCGGGGCCGTCAAGGAAAGGGACCGATTCGTCGAGGATGCCGGCGTCGCCCGTCACCTCTATATAATGAGCGACCGCATACGCGAGCCAGACGCGATCGTCGGTGATGCGCGTGCGGACTCCCTGCCCCGCCGGCGGCAGCCACCAATGTTGCACGTCGCCGGCGGTGAACTGGCGCGAGGCGGCGCGAATCAACTGCTCTCGCGTCAGCGCAGGCTGCGCCATCGCCAGCGCCATCACGTCCTGCAGCTGATCGCGAAAGCCGTACGCGCCACCCGCCTGGTAGAAGGCCGATCGCGCCCACACGCGGCACGCCAGCGCCTGATACAGCAGCCATCGATTGAGCATGAGGTCCATCGAGCGGTCGGGAGTCTTGACCTGGATCGCGCCAAGCAAGCTGTCCCAGTATTGGGTGACCGCGGCCAGCGTCGAGTCGAGGTCGGCCTCGCGATATTTCTTGATCGAGGCGATCGCTTCCGCCCTGGTCGCCGACTCGCCGAGAAAGAAGACGACCTCAGTCTCGGCGTCGGGCCTGAGCGACAGCGTGGTTTGCAGCGCCGCGCATGGATCCATCGCGGCACCGGATCTGGCGGCCAGCGGTTTGCCCGATGCGAGCGCCGCGGGATTGTCCAGCGTGCCATTGCGTCCGAGGAACTCGGTTCGGTCCGCGGTCCACGAGATTTGCTGGCCGCTCAGGTCTGCGAACGCGACCCGGCTTCCGTACTCGACATTGAAAGGATTGCGCGCGAGTATCGCGTGAGTCTCGCCCTCGACCTCGGTGACGATGTAAGGCGCCGATGCGCCGCGCGAAGTGCCGAGCACCCATTCCACATACGCGGTCACCGCCAGACGGCGCACGCGCGACGAGCGATTGCGAATCTTCAGCCGCGAAATTTTGACCGAGTCGTCCAGCGGCACGTACTGCGTCAGCTCGAGCGAAATGTTGTGCGCGGTATGCTCGAAGATGCTGTAGCCGTGGCCGTGACGAACGATGTACGGCGCGCCATCCTCACGGATTGGCCGCGCGACAGGGCCCCACAGCTCGCCGGTGTCGAGATCCTGAACGTAGAGCACCTCGCCGGGACGATCGCTCACCGCGTCGTTGGACCATTGCGTAATCTGATGTTGCTGGCTGTTGACGGCCCAGGTGTAGCCGGCGCCTTCGACCGAGACCTGGAAACCGAACGACGGATTTGCGATCACGTTGATCCACGGCGCCGGCGTCCATTGCCCCTCGCCGAGAATCGTCAGGTACTCGCGCCCGTCCGCGGCAAATCCGCCAAGCCCGTTGAAAAACTCGACCTGGCGCCGCGGCATCGACAACGCCGCCCGCCGAATCGCGGGGACGCGCCGGGGCGGCGGTCCCGCCGCGGGCCCGAACATCTCCAATCGCTTGACCTGCTCGGACAACGTTCCGCGACGGCTCAACAACACCGCTCGCGCCACGGTCTGTAGAACGCTCCGCAACTCGGCGGTGACCAGGTCCGCGCGCAGCATAAATATATTTCCGCACGCACCCTGGCCGTCGGCCGGCGAACGCGCCGGACTCGTCCGCACCAGCCCTTCGAGCGCGGCCTGCAACTCCTGATGATACGAAGGCGGGCGCTCGTTCACGATCACCAAATCAACGCACAGCCGTTTCATCCGCCAATATTCATGGGCGCGAACCAGCTCGCGCACGATCTCGAGATCGTCGGTGTCGTCGATCCGAACGAGCACGATGGGCAAGTCGCCGGAAATCCCGGCGGGCCACAGCTTCGATTGTCCGCCAACGCCGCGCTGCAGCAGGTCGGACGAGGGCCGCAGGGTTGGGTCCGAATAGATCACGCGATTAGCGAGACGCTGAAAAAGATGCGCTTCGTCGGCGTCAACGCGCAAGTGATGCAACTGCACCTGTGCCTGCGTCCACGCCAGCGTCACTGCGCGCTCGAACGCGGACGAGTCGTGATGCTTGTCGGCCAGGTCGATCACTTCGGCCCGCGTCGGCGCAATCACCGTCCAGTAGGCGACGCGCGCGGTTGCTCCCGCCGGGATGCGAAGCCGGCGGCGAATGCTGAAGATCGGATCGAGCACCGTGCCGACGGTGTCCGACAGCGGCCGTCCGTCGATCGCAGAGACTGCGTCGCGGACATCGCGGCCACGGCCGAGAAATCGCGCGCGGTCGGTCTCGAACTGAATCTCGCCGACGGATTCGCCTTCAGCCACCGCCAGATGCGCCGCCCAGACCGGCGCTTCGGTCGGCGAGCGCAGCCGCCGCGTGGCCAGAATCGCGCCGATCTCGTTGTCGAACTCCGTCTGCACGAACATCTTGGAGAATGCCGGATGGGCGCTGTCGGATGCCGCCGTCGCCAGCACGATTTCGGCGTACGAGGTCACCTCGACTTCGCGCACGCGGCTGCCGAGATTCGTGATCGACACGCGGCGGACTTCGGCGTCGTCCTCCGGCGAGACTGCCACTTCGAGCGTCGTCGTCATGGTGCCGTCGCGCCGCACGATTTCCGCGCGATCCTCGGAGAACTCGACTTCGTAGCTGTCCGCCTCGACCCCCGCCGGCTGAAAACCCGCCGACCAGACCTTGCCGCTCTGCACGTCGCGCACGAAAATGTACGACCCCCACGAATCGCAGGTCACGTCCTCGTGCCATCGCGTGACCGCCAGCTCGCCCCAGCGGCTGAAGCCCGATCCCGCCGCCGTGATCATCACGGTGTACTTGCCGTTGGAGAGCAGATGCGTGCGCGGGATCAGATCGTGCGGCGAATGGAAGCGGCGAATCGTCGGCGGCGCGCTCTCGCGAACGTTCGCTTCGGCCTTGACTTCCTCCGCCCGCGGACGCGCCACCGCCACATCGCGCGGCGTTCGCTCCTGCAGCAACAGTTCGGTCGCCTTGATGATCGGCTCGGCGTGAAACCGCGCGCGCATCGCGCCGTCGTTGAGCGCGTCGGCCAGCGCCACCAGCGTCATCCCCTGATGATGCGCCATGTAGGCGCGCACAATCGCGACGGTTTCGCCTTCAGGCACGCGCGACGGCGTGTAGTCGAGCGCCTCGTACCAGCCAAAGTGGCCGAGGCCGCCGGCCTTCAGCAGCGCCGAGAAGTTCGTCGCGGCGGCCCCGGGATCGACCATCGCTGCCAGCGCCGTCGCGTACGGAGCGATCACTGCGTTCTCGCTCAGACCGCGCTTCAGCCCGAGCCCCGGCACGCCGAAGTTCGAGTACTGATAGGTGAGTTCGAGGTCGCGCGCGTTGTAGGCGGATTCGGAAATTCCCCACGGCATGCCAAGCTCGGTGCCATAATTCATCTGGCGGCGCACCACCAGCCGACTGGTCTGCTCGAGCAGGCTGCCGGACGGCGCGCGCATCACCAGCGACGGCATCAGGTACTCGAACATCGAGCCCGACCACGAGATCAGCGCCGAGCCGCGATCAACCGGCGTCATCTGCCGTCCCAGCCGGAACCAGTGCCGCGCCGGAATTTCTCCTTTCGCGATCGCGACGAAACTCGCCAGCCGCGCCTCGGAAGCGAGCAGATCGTAACAGTTGGAATCGAGGTTCCCGTCAGTTACGCGGTAACCGATCGAAAGCAGTTGGCGCGCCGGATCGAGCAGGAAGCCGAACTTCATCGCGTCGAGCATCTTGCCCGCGGTCGCGGCGAGTTCCGTCAGCCGCCGCTCGAGCGCCTTGGCCGCGTCGCTCGCCCGCGCAAGCGCATCCTGATCGAGCGTCGAGTCGCGGCTCGCCAGGTCGCTATAGATGTCCGCCAGATCGCCCAGCATTGGCATCGACTCGGCCACGTCCCCGCTCGCAGCTCGAGATGCCCACGGCTTCAGCAATTCGACGTCGCGCCGATGACTGCGGATGCATGCTTGCAGCGCTTCCGCCCATGCGAGCACGTCGGCCACGGCGGGGTCGGTGCGCACCAGCGTCAGCGTGCGCGCGATGTCGGTGATTGAATCGCTGCCGGCCGCAAGTTCGTCCAGCCACGCGCGCAGCTCGACCACCGTCTGCGGATGCGACGGGATCAACGGCGCCATGGAGTCGAGCACTTCCTCGAGCTGCTTGGGTGTGACGGTGTGGCTGCGCCGATCGGCGTGCATCGCGCCCAGCGATTCGCGCACCAGCGCGATCGAGTCTTCGACGCCTTTGAGCCACTGCCGGTCCACCACCGGCCGCGTGATCATCTCGCGGCACGCGTTGCCCAGCGCGATCAGATGGCCCGCGAGGTTGCCGCTGTCCACCGACGAAACGTACTTGGGGTCGAGCGGACGCAGGTCGCTCGTGCCGTACCAGTTGTAAAAGTGCCCGCGGAACTGCTCCATCCGCTTCATCGTGTCGAGGGTCGCGCCCAGGCGCTCGACGGTCTCGTGCGTTCCGATCCAGCCGAAGTCGTGCGCGGCGACGGTCGATAGCAGGTAGAGCCCGATGTTGGTTGGTGACGTCCGATGCGCCAGCACGGGCTTCGGGTCTTCCTGAAAATTGTCCGGCGGGAGCATGTTGTCTTCCGCCGTTACAAACTTCTCGAAGTAACGCCACGTACGCCGCGCAGTCAGCCGCAGCGCCGTCGCGTCGGCGCGCGAGATCGCCCTGGTGCCCTCGATTGCCGGCGGCAGGCTTGTCCATCGCGCAATATCCGGCGACAGCATCCACAGAATCACGAAGGGAACCGCGATCGCAGCGCCGCCCCTGTCCGCCGAGGCGACGACGATCGCGGCCGCGATTGCCAGCACCCACGCTCCCGCCATCATGCCGTAAAAGCCGCGCACGTCGGGACGTTTCGCCCGCTTGGCCTGCGCCGCAGTCGTCCACTCGAGCATCAGCCGATGACTCACGTACAAGCGGTAGAGCGTTCGCGAGATTGCGTCGGCCATCAGCCACGCCTGATGCGCCAGCAGCGTCAGCATCATCGCCAGCTGCGACATTCCCACCGCAAAATCGGTGGCGACCGCGAGGAGGTGGCTGCGCTTGGAGATGTCGCGGCGGCGCGGGATGATTCCGGTCACGAACGGGAGCATCGGCGCGGTCGCGACCGTCGCAACAATGAACGCTGTCCACATCGCAGCAGCCGCCAGCGGCAGCCGCCATCCTGCCACCAGGGCCGCCAGCGTCATTGGCGCCGACAACGTGCGGCGCAGGTTGTCGATCATCTTCCAGCGTCCGAGCGGCGGCATCGAGGATCGGCCGGCGCGCGCCTGCGATGTACGAGACCCGGCGTCGGAATTATGCGGACGCCCGAGGATCCACGGCAGCAGTTGCCAGTCGCCGCGGGCCCATCGATGCTGCCGGCCGGCGGCAACGTCGTAACGCGACGGGAACTCCTCGACCAGTTCGATGTCGGAGACCAATCCCGAGCGCGCGAAAGTTCCTTCGAAAAGATCGTGACTCAGCAGCGTGTCGTCGGGAACGCGGCCCGCAAGCGCGGCCTCGAACACGTCCACGTCGTAGATCCCTTTGCCGCTGTAAGAGCCTTCATCGAGCAGATCCTGGTAAACGTCGGAGACGGCGAACGCGTAGGGATCGATTCCGGCGGCGCTCGAGAACACGCGCTGGAAAACCGAGCCGTCGCGTCCGGTCGGCAGCGACGCCGTGATGCGGGGCTGCAAGACTCCGTGACCTTCGATCACGCGGCCGAGTGCCTGGTCAAATCGCGGTGCGTTCAGCGGATGCGCCATTTTGCCAACCATCCGCCGCGCTGCGCCGCGCGGAAGCCGCGTGTCGGCATCGAGCGTGATCACGTAGCGCACGCCGCCGGGAACCGCGGGCGCGTGCCCGTCCGACGCGACGAAGGTGGTATCGCTCACGCCGCGCAGCAGCCGATTCAACTCGTGCAGCTTGCCGCGTTTGCGCTCCCATCCCATCCACACGCCTTCGGCTTCGTCCCAGACGCGACTGCGATGGAGCAGCAAAAATCTCGGGCCAGCCGGCCCCGGTCCGTGAAGTTGATTCAGGCGCGCGATGCCGGCCGTGGCCAAGGCCAGCAGCTCGCCGTCATCGGGCGCGGTTTCCGTCGCCGCGTCGATCCAATCCGATAGCAGCGCGAAGTAGAACTCGCCGTCCGGACTTGCGAGGAAGTGAACCTCGAGCCGCTCGATCTGCTCGTCGATCTCGGCGCGCGTCGTCAACAGCGTCGGCATCACGACGATCGTGCGCAGGCTCGCCGGCACCCCAGTGTGAAGATCGAGCGCGGGAATCGTGGCGGGTCCAATCACAGTCGTAACGGCGCGATTGACCAACGCGACCGCCGCGTCAATCGCCGGAATTATCGCGAGCATCGCGAGAATCAAGCGGGTCCAGCCGCCAACCTGCGCGTCCTCAATTGCAATCAACCCGCACGCGACGACTACGGCGGTAACGACTGCGATCGTGCCGAGGTATCCTTTGATTCCGGCCGCCTTGTTGGCGCGCGCAATCCAGTCGCGGACCGGCGCGCGAAATCCCAGCTTCGCCTCGAGCGCGTGGCGTCCCTCTGAAATGAGGTAATAGCCGGGATCATGCTCGCGGCGCGCCACCACGCCGTCATTGGCTTTTTCGGCCGCCGCACTTTTCGCCGAATCGATTGCGCTTTGCGCAACTTCGACTTCGGTGTGCCGCGAGCCGAGCGCGAGTTTTTCGATCGCATGCCGGTAGCGATCGCGCGTGGCAAAATCCATCGTGCCAAAATCGCTGTCGGCGCGCAGCACCGCATCGACCGCGCTGACGCTCTCGAAGAAATCCGCCCAATCGACCGCCGACATCAGGCGCATGCTGGTGATGACGTTGCGGACCGTCACGTTCATCGCGCCCTGCCCCTGATGCACCTGGCGCACGATCTCGTCGGCCGTAGTGTTCTGCGCCGCCAGCCGCTGATCCAGCCACTGCAGCGCCGGCGCTACTTTCGGGTCTTGATCGCGCAGGCGCTGAACCAACTGAACCGCGAACGCGGCGGGCACCGGTGAAGAATCGAAATCCTTGAACACGGCCTCCGCTGGTTCGCCGTCCTCGCCGTTGGTTCCCAGCAGTCGGTCCGCCAGCAAATCGGCGCGCCGGCGTTGCGCACGGCCGCGGCCGATCTGCTCGGCTGCGCGCCGCAAATTTTCGACCAACACGATTCGCAGCGTGATCGCGACCGCCCACAACTCGCCGATCGTCAGCGGCTGCACGCGCTGATACGCCTGCACGAACCTGGTCAGCGTCTGCGTATCGAAGTGACTGTCGGTATGCGCGACGTAGGCCCACGCGATCCCGAACACCCGCGGATACCCTTCCAGCGGCCCCTCGGCGAGCTTGGGCAGTTGCCGGTAGAAGCCGCGCGGCAAGTCGTCGCGGATTTCGCGAATCTGCTCCTCGACGACGTGAAAATTATCGACCAGCCACTCCGCCGCCGGCGTGATCGCGCGCTCCTCGCGGATTGCGCCCGCGATGCTCCGATACGCGTTAAGCAATACGCGCCCGTTGTCGCGCACCCGCGGCGCCATCAGCCGCCCGCGCCCCGGACGGTCGGTCACGCGCTGCGCAACCGCCAGCGTCTCGCCATGCTGTTCGAGCCGCTCGACGCTGAACAGCTCCGATCGGATGATTTCTTCGGTATGCGCGAGACCCGGTGGCGGTGCTTTAGGCGCGCGGAGAAATAACAGACTCAAACTTGCCTCTCGATCCGGACGACCGGCTGCGGGACGAACTAAACGCAAATCGCGTGGCGTGCGAAGCACCGCCCGATGCGGCGGGCAATCCCACCGCCCTCCATTGTATCAGAAGTCGCGCGACAACCCCTCGCCATGAGCTGTTGAAATCTGCCAACGTGCGCGGAGAGTGCTGCGCGAGACGATTTGAGCCGCGCAGGTTTCGATGACAACCCTAACGAGGCTATCGCCGATGAAAAAACCCAATCCTGAAATTTGGATGATCACTTTCCCGATTCCCGGCGCCTTTGCGCAGATGGCGCGAATGGTCGAAGAGAACGGCTTCGACGGCGTCGGAATTGTCGATACGCAAAATCTCGCGGCGGATCCCTACTCCGAATTATGCCTCGCCGCCCACGCCACCAAACACCTGAAGCTGCGCACCAGTGTCACCAATCCGGTGACTCGTCATCCTGCGGTGACGGCGTCGGCGATCGCGACGGTTCAGGCGGAGTCCGGCGGACGCGCAGTGCTCGGAATCGGGCGCGGCGATTCCGCCGTCGCCAAGATTGGCGAGCGCGCACCGTCGAGCAAAGATTTCGCGCGCTACATTTCGCAGGTGCAGGGATTCCTCCGCGGCGAAGAGGTCACGCTCGACAACGGATACCGCAGCCGCAACGAATGGATCGCGCGCGCCAATCTGCCCAAGGTGCCGATCGACGTCGCCGCCACCGGGCCTCGCGTGATCGAAGTCGGCGCGACATTCGCCGACTCGGTAACCTTCGCGGTCGGCGCCGACCCGGAACGGCTTACGTGGGCCGTCGGTCACGCTCGAAACGCTCGCGAGAAAGCCGGCCTGGATCCCTCGACGCTCAAGCTCGGCGCATTTCTAAACGTAGTCGTTCATCCCGATATTGCGCGCGCGCGCACGATGGCGCGCGGAACCGTCGGCGTGATCGCCCATTTTTCAGGAATGTCTCGCGGTGCGGCCGAAGGGATGCGTCCCGAGGACCGCGCGGTGGCTCAGAAAGTCGGCGAGACCTACGACATGTCGCGGCACACGCGCGGCGACGCCGGGCACGCCCAATTCATCGACGACGCCTTCGTCGATCGCTTCGCTATCGCGGGACCGCCCGCATATTGCGTAAAGCGCTTCGCCGAGCTGCTCAAACTTGGACTCGATCATTTGATCATCGTCGGCCCCGGCGGCGACGTGGCGGCTCCCGATCAGATGCAGCACGTCGCACTCTTCGCGAAGGAAGTTCTGCCGGTCCTCAAGTCGGCTTGAAGCTCGCGACCAATTCTCGCAGCCGCTGCTTCGCGCCACCGATTACAGATACGCCATCACCGACCAGGATTGTGTCGAAGTCGAGCGCGAGCAATTGCGCGACGCTGCGGCGGAGGCGTGCCGGGTCGTCCATCACGCGCTCGCGCAGCAGGCTCAGCTGCCCCGGCGGATTGCCGATAACAGCGTCACCGACGATCAAGGCATACCGATCCGGCCAAAGCAACGCCACCTCGCCCGGACTCTTGCCGCTGACGCCAATCACTTCGAGCGCGCCAATCTTTTCGCCCTCGCGAAGCTCGCCGTCGAGCACGGCGCCCTGCCCTTTCGCGTATGCCGCATCGTCGGGATGAATGTAGGCGCGAGCGCCGGTGCGTTCTCGAATTTTATTTGCGGCGCGCACGTGATTGCGGTTCGTGATGAGAATTCTGCTCACACCCAATCGAACGAGTTCGCCCAACACTTGATCGTTCGGCTCGACCGGATCGACGCAGATATTTCCGCGCGGATCGCGAAGCAGGATGCTGTTGAAGTTGTAGCCGTGCGGCTCGGAAAACCATGACCACGTCAGAACGTCGCCGAGTATCGTTTCCATCTGAGGCTCCTTCCGGTTGGAATCGCGACGCCGATCTTAATCCCGCACCCGTGTGAGATTCCAATCGCCGGCGCTTGGCAGCTTGGGCCGCGCCCGACTATTGATAAATGACGCCCGCTGCGAACGGGCGAACTTCATACCAGGACGGAGAGAATTCATGGGCAAGCTTGAAAAGAAGGTTGCAGTCATTACCGGTGCGGCGAGCGGAATCGGCCGCGCCACCGCAATTCGGTTCGCGGGCGAAGGCGCCGCGGTCGTCATCGCCGATCTCAATCGCGAGGGCGGCGACGCCGCCGTGCGCGACTGCAAAGAGAACGGCGGCAACGCGGTGTTCCAGCTCACCGACGTCTCCAGCGAAGAAAATATCAAAAGTGCCGTCGATCGCGCGGTCAAGGAATTTGGCCGCCTCGACATCATCTATAACAACGCCGGCCTCGGCGGCGCGGTCGGACCGCTCGAGAAGACCAGCGCGGAAAACTGGGACCGCAGCTTTTCGATTCTGCTGCGCGCGGTGTTCCTCGGCATCAAGCACGCGGTGCCCGAGATGCGCAAGACGGGCGGCGGTTCGATCATCTCGACCGCTTCGATCGCCGGACTGCGCGGCGCCGCCGGGCTGCACGCATACTGCGCCGCCAAGGCCGGCGTGATTAGCCTGACGCGCTCGGCTTCGATCGAACTGGCGAAGGACAAGATTCGCGTCAATTGCATCTGTCCCGGACTGATCGCGACGCCGCTGACCTACAATCGCATTCCGGGCGGCGAACAAACCGCGACGCAACTGTTTGCCGCCTTTCAGCCCTGGCCGCGCGCGGGACGTCCCGAAGATATTGCCGCGATGGCGCTGTTCCTCGCCAGCGACGACTCGGAATTCGTCAGCGGGCAAGCGATGGTGGTTGACGGCGCGGTGACGTCGGGCATGGGCTCGGGCAACCTGACGCGAGGCGCGCAAGCGGCGCCGCAAATGCTCGGGGACACATGGTCAGGTCCGTCGTTCGAGATGAAGCTGCCGTCGTAGCCCGCGGCCTAACGTTCTTCGCGCGGAGGAGATTCGGTCATGGCTGAGCATGTCGTCGTCGAAACCAATAGCGGAAAAATTCGTGGTAACGCCGAGAGCGGCGTTAACGTTTTCAAAGGGATCCCGTACGCCGCACCACCCGAAGGTGACGCGCGATTCGCGGCGCCGCGAAAACTCCAGCCTTGGACCGGCGTGCGCGACGCCTTCGACTTCGGCAATCGCGCGATGCAGGACGAGAACGCATTTGCGATGCCGCCGGCGATGCTCAAGTTGTTCGCGGGACGCGAGCTTCCGCCGATGAGCGAGAACTGCCTCGTGCTCAACGTGTGGACCCCCGCCGTCAACGACGGACGCAAACGCCCGGTCATGTTCTGGTGCCACGGCGGCGCGTTCATCTCGGGCTCCGGCGATTCGCCCTGGTACGACGGCGCCAACCTGTGCCGCAAGGGTGTCGTCGTCGTGACGATCAATCACCGGCTCGGCGCATTCGGCTATCTGCACCTTGGCGAGATCGGCGGCGAAGAATTCGCGGCGTCCGGAAACGCGGGAATGCTCGACATCGTCGCGGCGCTCGAATGGGTCCGCGACAACATCGCCGCTTTCGGCGGCGACTCCGGCAACGTGACAATCTTCGGCGAGTCAGGCGGCGGCGCCAAGGTCAGCGTGCTGATGGCGATGCCGGCGGCGCAGGGTCTGTTTCACAAGGCGATCATTCAAAGCGGACCCGCGGTGCAGATGGCCAGCCGCGACGACGCGAGCGAGACCGCGCGCCAGCTATTGGCGGAGTTGGGACTCGACGCGAGCAAGGTAAAAGAGTTGCGCAAGATTCCAGCGCCTAAACTCGCCCAGGCGCAAGCCGCCGTCCTGAAAAAGGTCAGCATGATGTCCTTCTCGAATCGCCGCCGCGTCGGCTTCAATCCGGTGGTCGATGGCAAGCATCTTCCGGGTGGTCCCTTCGAGCCGACCGCGCCGGCGATTTCCGCCAACGTGCCGCTGATGATTGGGACCAACAAGGATGAGATGACATTGTTCTTCGCGTTCGCGCCGTGGCTCGACGGACTGGACGAGGCCGCGATGCGCAAACGCGTCCAGATGTTCGTCGGCGATCAAGCCGACCGCATCATCGAGCCTTATCGTCGCGCGCGGCCCAACGATT
Organism: uncultured delta proteobacterium; assembly: GCA_963756005.1. Taxonomy (GTDB): domain Bacteria; phylum Desulfobacterota; class Binatia; order Binatales; family Binataceae; genus Binatus. Next base: position 44,958 of record CAVWMC010000002.1, on the reverse strand, counting down.
CGCTGCGGGACCTCGTGCTCGCAATCGCGACCGACCACGCGATGCGGATGCCGTCGCTCGTCACCGCCGATCGCAAAGTCGCGCAACACGCAGCGCCGGTCTTCGTCTATATGTTCACGTGGGAGACCCCGGTGCTCGGGGGCAGGCTCAAATCGCCGCACGCGCTCGAAATACCGTTCGTGTTCGACACTGTAAAAACTTCGGCGATAACCGGCGATTCGCCGACCCGATTCGCGCTCGCCGACAAGATGAGTCGCGCGTGGCTCGCGTTCGCGCGCGCCGGAAATCCGAATCACGAGGGCATCCCCAAGTGGCCTCAGTATTCGACCGATCAGCGTCCGACAATGATGTTCGACAATCAATGCCGGGTCGAGAACGATCCGTACGCCGCTGAACGGCTGGCCTGGACCGCGCGCTAGACCGGCGCCCGTTCAGATCATTTCTTCGGTGCCTTGCCGGTGCCCTCCAACTTGACGCTGCGGTCGGGTTTCGACTCGAGGTTGGTATCTATAACGAGCGTGCCTTTGTATTTCATCGCGGCAGTCGGCGTGAACTTCACCGAGACTTCGCAACTTCCCGGTGCCACGTGCTTGGCTTTCGGACCCAGGTCGTCATCGTCGCACTGCTGACTCAGGCTGAACGGACTCGCGACGCCAGATTCCATCTCGATCAAAACCGGGAGCGGCACCTTTTTCTTTTTGACCTTGCCCGCATTGACGATCTTCACCGACTTGATCGGGCTGGCGCCGATCGCGACATCGCCGAAATTCAGAGTCTTGGGCGAGATCTTGATCTTGCCGACCACCGGCGTCGGCGTCGCAGTCGGAGTCGCGGTCCTCGTAGCGGTGGCAGTTGGAGTCGCGGTCGGCGGAGTTGCCACCACCACCGTAAATCCCTTGGCGTCGCTCGAGGGGTTATATTGCCCAGCGCCCGGGAAATTCGCCGCAAGCGTCATGAGGCCGCTGCCCGACGGCGTGATCTGACACGTTGCGTTGCCATTGCTGTCGGTCGTGGCGCCGCATCCGGCTCCGCCAATCGTGAAGTTGACTGTCTCGCCCGGAACTACGACCGCGGGAGTCGCCGATACATCCGTCAGGTTCGCCGTCACTGTGACGAGTTGGCTCGCGGGCGCGCTCGACGGGCTCGCGTTGAGAGTGAGGAAGGTCACGTCGGTACCCGGACCCCAGGTGACTACCGCGGAGTTGGAATTGAGCGACGCCGTGCCCAGCGGCGCCGACGCTGTGATCGTATCGACTCCCTGCTTGACTGCGACGTAGGTGAACGCCGCCGTCCCAGCGCTGGTGGAATCAACCGTCGCCATTTGCGGATTCGCGCCCGTCACTTGGAAAGTCACCGGCGTGCCGGTCGGCGCGGTTCCGTTGTGGAAGCTGGCGGTAAGGGTGATTGGACTGCCCTGCGCGGCGTCCGAGCTGAAGGTCGCCGGCGTCAACGCGAGCGCCGCGGACGGATTATGCGCGGTGTAATTGCAGGTTCCGCTGGCATCAGTGATCTTCCACACCGCTACGCCCTCCGCCATATAGATGCATCCGTCGGGGCCGGTGATCATGCCGTTCGCGCCGCCATTGGCGATGATCGGCGTACTGATCGACGGCGGAGTAGTAGTCAGATCGAAGATATTCGTGGTGGGCGGAGAGTTCGGAGTGATACTGGTGTTCGCCGGGAAATTTGCAATTAGAAACTGCGCGTCGCCATTCGCCTGCGTCCCATACGCTTGTGTTCCCAGAAAGCTCTGTCCCAGTCCGGGTATCGACGTTACGACCGGTGGATTAGGGCCGTTAGTCGCGGTGACCATCGCGCCCTGACCATTGTCCCAAATGTACATGTCGCCGCTGGGCGAGAACGCGATATTGGCGTTCGGCGTGTTCGGCAGGTTCGCGTACACCGTGGTGGCAGGCGTTCCCGAACTCAGCCCGGAGATTTCCCACAAGGCTGAGTTGTCGGATCCCCCGCCGCCGCATGAATCGTCGGAAAACAGGTTCCCGCTTATCGGATCTAAGGATAGCGCGGTTGGGCAGGTCAGATCCGATGCGACCGTCCGGATAACCGCGCCCGTCGAGGGGTTGATCTGCATCACTGCGCCAGTGGTGAAATCGCCGGTGGTCGCGGTGCGGCTCGCATACAGGTTCCCGCCACTATCGAACACCAGGCTCGCGAGTGTCGTGCCGATGTTGGCCACCAGTGTGGAGGGGCCGGCGACTCCGCCGCCGGGCGGAAACTTGTAGAGATTTCCGTCAAACAGGTCGCTGACATACAGATTTCCGCTCGAATCGAACGCTTGTCCCCACGCGCCCGGACACCCGCCAAAAGTGATGCCCCCAAAGGAGAAGTTCTGCGCCGGGATGTCGGTAACGTATGGCGTCGCGACAAATCCGGGAGCGGCCACGATGGTGTTGGAACATCCAGCCTCCGGAGCGCTATCGAAGGTGACCACGCCGGTCTCTGGAAAGGGAAGATTGCCGTCGGTTACGTCCACCGCCGAATAGGTGATCGTCTCGTTGTTCGTATCCACCGCGGTGAACTCGATCATGCCGCTCGCGTTAGTGACGGCCGGAACCGGTCCGCTGATCGCCGAAAAACCGCCACTCTGCACAAGCTGGACGAGTTTTCCCGGCGACGGCCGGCCCATCGCGTCCTTAAGCGTTATCGTGATATCCGCCTGAGTCTCGCCGTCGGCAGTGACGGTAGATGGGAACGCCAGTAGCCCCCCTTGCGTCGCCACCGGACTGACGAACGGCAGCGTCGGCGTCGCACCCAACGTTATCGAGTCGGTCGTGTCCTTAGCCGTCAGCGTTAGCGTCTCCGGCGTATCGTCGGTCACCGAAAAGGTAGCGACGCCGGTGCCGGCTGCGGAAATCGCGCTCGGCGGTGTGATGGTTGCGTGGCCGCTCGCATCGGTCAGCGTGACCGTCTTGCCGCCGACCGCGTTACCGTTGCTGTCGTAAAGATTGACGGTGACGGCGCTCTTGGAGCTGCCGTCGGCGGGCTCGCCCGAAGGCACTGGCGCCCCGGCCGGCTGGAACCCGTTCTGCAGGTACGCCAGAACTTGCGACACCGATGCATCAACCCCACCGATACTCTCGTTCGCCAGCATTTGATGAAGCCCCTCGAGATTGGGCGATCCGAGGCCGACATGGGCGAAGTCGCTGGTCAGCGACGCCGCGTTATGAAAGGCGTCAGTGCCGGCTAGCGGGTAAATCACCGGATTGAGGAAGCCCAGGTTCGCTCCCAATGACTGATTGAGCAGCGCCGTATATCCCGCCCACTCCGGCGCGGACATGCTGGTGCCGCCGTATTGCTTCCCGTTGGGACAGCCGCCGTCATCAGCCTGGCAAATCTCCACCCCGTGGAACGGATCGGCGTTGCTGACCACGTCGGGCACCGATCGATTGGTTACCCCGAAACCGTTCTGATAGGTCGGCGCGCTGAAAAACTTGCTGGTGCCGAATCCACCCTGACCCGCCGGCGGCGAGGTCTTCGAGTCATCCCACCAGGTCTCGGTGCCGTAAGTGTAGCCGGGACCGGGCGTTAGCGAGCTGCCACCGACCGCGGTGGCGTTCGGCGAATCGGCGGGCACCGCGACCGTGTTGGCGCCGCCGTCGAGGCAGGTGCTGCCCGAGTCGCCCGCGCCATTGAAGATGCTGATTTTGGCGACGGCGGCATTCTGAAAAATGGTATCGATGCTATCGACATCGGCGGCAGTGGTCTCGTCTTCGCAGTACGCCCAACTGTTGCTGATGATCGAGACGCCATTGTCGATCATCTGATTGAACACCCGCTGAAAGCTCCCGCCACTGCCGGTAAACGGCGCGTCGTACACCGCTACGTTCGCGTCCGGCGCGATCGTCATGACGGTATCGATGTCGAGCAGCACCTCGTCTTCGCCCGATCCAGTCGGCGCCCCGCCATCGACGTTGACCTCGCTTAGGTTTCCGATCGATGCCGCTGGCAGGCCCACCAGGCTCAGATAGCCGCTGACATCGCTTGACTGAAAGTTATCGAATTCGACCAGCCCAACCGTCTCGCCCGCGCCCGTAGCGCCCTGCCATGGTGAAGCCACTGGAGCCGCCGGCTTGTCCGCCGTTTGCGGCGCCGCGTCTTGTTGCAAATTCACTTCGCCAAATCCCAGCAGCGTACATTGAGGAAACCGGGCGTTCCTGATTTGAACTCCGTATCCAGCCGCGGTCGCATTCGAGTTGATGCATTCTGCCAGCGCGCTGAGGATGCAGGCCTTGCCGTTAGCGGTGTTGGGATCGAGTCCTAGAATGTTGGCGACAAATCCGATCGAGACCGCGCAAAACGCCGAGAATATCGCGATGTGCGTCGGCCGCGGCTGCGCGTAATCGGAAAGCCCGTTGACCGCTTGCACCATCGGCGCGATCCCGAGCGGCAACGCAGGATCGCTGTCGTTGGCGAAGAATTGACGCTTCCCGATCCGATAGTCGCGAATCCCAACGCCGAACGCGCTCTCCGCCTGCCCGCGCGTGCCGCGCACGGTCAGCGTCAGCCGATTCTTCGATCCTTCGACCAGGTGAAAGCCCTTGCCGCGCAGATAGCCAAGCACCGAACTGTAGGTTTCACGCGAGGGGCCGAAGCGCTTCGCAATTTCGCGCTGGTTGAGGAACAGATGGAAATTCTTCGCATGAGGATCGTAAAGGCCGTGCAGGTAACGCTCGAACGCCGCCTGATGGTCGCGCTTGAGAACGATCGTGAGCGTGAGCGGCTTATCCGCCTCGGATTGAGCCGCGTGGTCTGATGGCGAGAGCGCAGTTGCCTTCGACAATGCCGGCAACACGTGACCAGGCAGACGAACCATCGCGGGCGTGTCGTCGTGATGAGGGGCGCTTGCAGTCGCAATTGAGGGGTTAACCACGAGCCACGAAACGAGCGAAAGAACGAATAGGCACAAATGAAGCCGAGAAAAATGAGGAGAAGTTTTCACTATTACCCCCAATCTGACCAGCAACGACGTGTTTAGACTGGATATCTCATCATAAACACATTTTTCAAGTTCAAATTTACGCCCAATGGATTTTCAGGGGGTAATACCAGAACTGCAAATCTATGTGAAATCGATGGCGGGCTCCAAAATCCGCGCTTCGGCTACGAACCGTCAATTCTGAGATGGCGCCAGCTTTCCCTTTCCATAGCCCTGATGCCAGGTTCCCGCGACGTTATTCCCATGGAACGGCTTTCCTGAAAATGGTGATTCAGAGGTGTAGATCGCCACAAAGAAGTTGGAAGCTTTGGGATTGCCCAGCTGATGGGTGTCGAGAAAAGTCGTGTAATCGAAATTAGTTATCGGACCGGTCACCGCTGCGAAATCGATTCGTTTGGCTTGTTCGAACAGGTAGATGCCGTAACGATCCGACACCATCGGAATGTGCGGCGCGCGATATGGCTGGAGCACGGACATCGTCTTGATTCCCGAATCGCTCGCACTCTCGACGTAACCCGTGCCGCGCAGCAGAGCGCCAGGAATGTTGCCCACTATCCAATGACGCACTGTGGCGTTCTCTCCCGGAGCAACCGGGTCCGGCCACGACCCGTTGGCGTTCCCGTCGAAGTCGAGCACCATCAAGGTGTAGAGTTTCGCCTGGTCCGCGTCTTTCCAGCGGACCACGGGAGCGGTGGGTATATCAGACTGCAGGAAGAGATTTCCGCAATTCACGGCGCCGCTGTAGTGGCGGTCTTTCACCGCGAACGTGACCTCGAGTGGCGGCTTCGAGCATCGGTACTCCAACTCGCTCGCACTGGCTGGATGAGCGCCAACGAACAGGACGGCGAAGACGAGTGACGCGAGTAGCGATATTTGCTTGTTCATCGGCGCTCCAACTTGATTGCGGCAGCAGGCCGCAGTACTTACAGATAACAGGAAGTTAACACCGGCGACGGTCATAAGAGGAACTGCGTGGACTTAAATACCATCGGAGAGGTTGCGCGTCCAAAGCCCGGCGACACGGCGCTCGATTGGCGCGACGGCGACGCCTGGCTGGCCGGAGGCACGTGGCTTTTCTCCGAGCCGCAGCCGCATCTGCGGCGCCTGATCGATCTGCACGGCCTCGGCTGGGCGCCGTTGACCGTCGGCGATCGAGGCCTCGAGATTGCCGCCACTTGCGAAATAGCCCGGCTGGTGGCCTTCGCCGCACCGGACGAGTGGATCGCCGCGCCATTGATTGGCGAGTGCTGCCGCGCGTTTCTGTCATCATTCAAGATCTGGAACACCGCCACCGTCGGCGGCAACGTCTGCATGTCGCTGCCGGCTGGTCCGATGATTTCATTGGCCGTCGCGCTCGAAGGCGTTTGCACGATTCTGAATCGCGATGGCGGCGAGCGGCGCGTGCCGGTCGAGGATTTCGTCACCGGCAATCATCAGAACGTTTTGCAGCCGGGCGATTTGCTCAGGAGTATCGAGTTGCCGGCCTCGGCGATGCGCAAGCGGACCTGCTTCCGGCGAATCTCGCTGACTCACCTCGGCCGTTCGACCGCGCTGCTGGCCGGCACGCTGGACCCGCGCGACGGGGTCTTCATGCTCACGGTTTCCGCTTCGACCGAGCGGCCCTATCGGCTCGCGTTTACGAAGCTTCCCGAGGCCGCCGATCTGCGCGCGCGGCTCGAGCGTGAAATTCCGAAATTCTTCGACGACGTTCATGGCACGCCGGAGTATCGCCGGCACATGACGCTCTATCTGGCCGAAGAGATCCGGCGCGAACTCGCGGACCACAAAATCTCGGACAAGGTGCAGCCGTGAGTTTCCTCGTCAACGGCAAAACTGTCTCGGCAGAGCCGCGGCCCGGACAGTGCCTGCGAACTTTCCTGCGCGAGATGGGATGGTTCGGCGTCAAGAAGGGATGCGACGCCGGCGACTGCGGCGCGTGCACGGTCTGGCTCGACGGCGTCGCCGTTCATAGCTGCCTGATTCCCGCCTTTCGCGCCGACGGCCACAAAGTCACCACCATCGAAGGCCTGGCGCACGATGGCGAACTGCATCCGATGCAGACCGCGTTCATGCAGGCCGCCGGCTTCCAGTGCGGCTTCTGCACCGCCGGCATGATCATGACCGCGGCCAGCCTCAACCAGGAACAGATCAGCAACCTGCCGCCTTACCTCAAGGGCAATCTCTGCCGATGCACCGGCTATCATTCGATCGAAAACGCGATCCACGGCGTCAAATCCATCGAGGAAGACCAGCCGGGCAAATCGTGCGGCGCGGGACTGCTGGCGCCGGCCGCCGAAGAGATCGTGACCGGCAAAGTCCGCTACACGCTCGACACCGCGATCGAGGGCATGCTGCATCTGAAACTGCTGCGATCGCCGCACGCCCACGCGCGCATCAAGGCGATTCGCAAAGACGCCGCCCTCAGTGTTCCGGGCGTCTGCGGCGTTTACACCTGGGAGGACGTGCCGCGGCTGCTCTACACCTCCGCCACGCACGACGACTATCACGTCGATCCCAACGACACTTACCTGCTCGACAACGTCGTGCGTTTTGCCGGCCAGCGGGTCGCGGCAGTCGTCGCGGAAACCGAGGGCGCGGCGGAAGAAGGATGCCGACGGATAGAAATCGATTACGAACTGCTGCCCGCGGTATTCGATCCCGAACAAGCGATGAGCAAGGGCGCGCCCGTCATCCACGACAAGGGCGCCGAGTCCCGCATCCGGCGCCCTGGGCAGAATATCCTGCTCGAGATTCACGGCAACGTCGGCGACGTCGAGGCGGGATTCAAGGCCGCCGACGTAATCCACGAGGCCGCCTACACCACCCATCGTGTCCAGCACGCGCATCTTGAAACGCATTGCACGATCACCTGGCTCGACCACGGCCGCCTCAACGTCCGCACCAGCAGCCAGACGCCGTACATCACCAAGCAGAAGCTCTGTTACATTTTCGACCTGATGCCCGAGAGCGTGCGCGTTTTTTGCGAGCGCGTCGGCGGCGGCTTCGGCGGCAAGCAGGAAGTGCTGACCGAAGACATCTGCGCCTTTGCCACTTTGAAGACCGGCCGTCCGGTCATGCTCGAATTTACCCGCGAGGAGGAATTTATCGCCGCGACCACGCGTCATCCGATGAACGTCAGGATGAAAGTCGGGGCCAAGCGCGACGGCACTCTGACCGCGATGGAGGTGCGCGTCGTTTCCAACACCGGCGCCTACGGCAATCACGGCGGCGAAACTTTGTACGCCGCGTGCGGCGAAGCGGTGGCAGTGTACAAATGCGCCAACAAGAAAGTTGACGGCTATACCGTTTACACCAACATGGTGCCGGCGGCGCGATCCGCGGCTACGGCATGACGCAGACCATTTTCGCCGTCGAGTGCGCCATGGACGAAGTCGCGCGCAGCCTGAAGATCGATCCGTACGAGTTTCGGCGCATCAACGTCGTCAAGCCGGACGATCAGATGATCGCCGAGAGCACCGACGCCACCGACACCGAGTTCGGCAGCTACGGCCTCGATCAATGCATCGACCTGGTCGATGCTGCCATGAAGCGCGGCAACGGCGTCAAACCTCCGCCGGGCGCCGATTGGCTCGAAGGCCGCGGCATGGCGATCTCCATGCACGGCTCGGTGCCGCCGACTGAGCATCGTTCGGAGGCGCGGCTCGGCCTCGGCGCTGACGGCAACTATCACCTCGCGATCGGCACCGCCGAGTTCGGCAACGGGACGACGACGGTTCATCGGCAAATCGTGTCGAGCGTGCTCAATAGCACGGCGTCGCGGGTGCGGGTCATTCAATCCGACACCGATAAAACCGGCTACGACACGGGCGCGTTCGCCAGCGCCGGCACAGTGGTCGCCGGCAACGCAGTGCGGCTCGCGGCCGAAGCGTTGCGTGACCGGATGCTGACCTTCGCCTCGAAAAACTACGCGGTCGGCCGCGACGCCTGCCGCATCGAGCACGACGCCATCTTCTACAACGACACGCGCGTCCCGCTGGCGGATTTTTTCGCGGCGGCGCGCAGGGCTGGACGGCAGCTTGAGACGGTGCGCAAGGCTTATGGCACGCCGCGCAGCGTCACCTTCCAGGTGCAGGCGTTTCGCATCGCAGTCAATCGCGTCACCGGCGAGATCGTGATCCTGCAGAGCGTTCACGGTTGCGACGGCGGCGTAATCATCAATCCCATGCAATGCCGGGCGCAGATTGATGGCGCGGTAGCGCAAGGCGTCGGCTGGACGCTGCAGGAAAAGATGGTCTTCGACGACCGCGGCCGCATGATCAATCCGAGCTTTCGCAACTACCGCATTCCAGCGTATGCCGACGCGCTCGCGCGCACCGAGATCTATTTCGCCGAGACCCACGACGCGTTCGGCCCGCTCGGCGCCAAGTCGATGAGCGAGGCGCCGATCTATCCGATCGCGCCGGCGCTCGCCAACGCGCTGACTGACGCGACTGGCATCCGCTTCCACGACTCGTCGCTGACGCCCGATCGCATCTACCGGCGCATTTTCGAGAGCACCGAAAAGAAACCCGCGTGAGCGTCAGATGAAGCGCGAGTCGAGCCGGCGCGCTCTCGCCACGGCGTGGATGCTGTGCGCGATCTGGCTCGTTTCAGTTTGCGCAGGTGACGCTCTATCCGCGGACGCTGTCCCGCAGCCTGTTTCGTCGTCGAGCCCGGCCGCATCCAGTACACCCACGCCGTCGATCGCGAGCGCGTTCTCAAGTGCCAATGTTGAACCGATCAGCGCCAACCCCGGCGCGTCCAACATGATTGCGGGGACGGGCATGCTCGGGCCATCTGATCGGACTCGACAATCTTCCCGGCGTTCGCGTCGGCGGCTTGTGGATCGGCAACGCCGACTACCTGATCGCCGGCGGAGTGAAGCCGCGGACCTGGAGTTTCAACAGCCTGCTGTTTCTGAACTTGAACGTCGATCTGGAACTGCTGGCCGGCATTCCGGGCGCCTCGATGGACGCGGAGCTGATGCAGTTCAACGGCGAGGACGCCAACGGCAAGGCGGGAGTCATCACCGCATACGACGGCCTGTCGGGGCCGAAGCCGTTCGTTCGCACCCAACTGTATGAACTATGGTGGCGACAGAGCCTGTTTGCCGAGAAGCTCGTGATTCGAGTCGGCAAAACCACCCCCACCAACGACTTCAACAACGTAACTCGCGCGGTCCCGACCACTGACACCAGCCTCAAAGTAGCGGCGGTCTCCGGACTCATCTATACCCCGGTCTTCAAAAACCCGACGCTGATTGGCGTGTCGCCCGGATACTACAACACTGCGTATGGAATAACCGCGAACTTCGCGCCCACGAAAAATTTCTACCTCACCTACGCTCTCTACGACGGCGCCCTGGGCAGAGGCATACAAACCGGGCTGCGCGAGGGCCCGGTCTTCGACGGACACTATTTTACGATCGGCGAGGCCGGCTACGCCTGGACTCTCGGCCAGCACAACTTGATCGGAATCGTCGCGGCTGGCGGATGGGCGCAAACCGGTGAGCTGTACGGTCCCGGCGTCAGTCAAAATGGATCCGAGGGCTTCTACACATTCGGATCGCAGCGGTTATGGAGACAGCACGAAGGCGTTGACAACAGCGGAGTCTCGGGCTTCTTCCAGTTCGGCATCAACGACTCGCGCACGATGATCGCCAACGAATATTTCGGCGCCGGCTTTACCGGCTTCGGCTTGGTCCCTCAGCGGCCGGTGGATTCAATCGGCACCGGACTCGCATGGTCGTGGCTGAATCGGCGCTATGGCTTTCGCAGCAACGAGGCCATCCTCCAGACCTACTACCAGATGCATCTGATCGGCACGTCCTTTCTCGAGCCGGTCCTCAGCTACATCCCCAACCCCGGCGAAAGTCGGCGCACGCAAGGCGCCGTCGCAGTGACCGCGCAAATCACAGTCCTCTTCTAACCTTCGTTGTCCAAAGGATCCTAACCTCTCCTCGTCCGAGAAAGCTTTCATAACCCGGCTCGCCCTTCTTCCCCTCTCCCTGTTAGGGAGAGGATCGAAGGTGAGGGTCCTTTTGCAGCGCGCGTTTTTTCGCGCGCGATTCAAGATTCTGCCTACGCTCCGAATGTGCGCGCAGGGTTATGCAAAGCTCTCTTGTCCGAGGAGAGGTCAGGATAAAACTCGCTCGCTTATTATCACAGATCAGCTCAGCCTACTTGATATCTTCGATCGTTGCTGGACCTTCGCCCTGGCTTGGATCGATCCTGAAAGGCCACTCATTGGAATGGAACGGTACCGCGGGCGGCAGAAACACCGCCATGCCGTACTTCTTATCCTCTACTGCTATCGCCTTGCGCGCATCGCCACCCATCAGCTCGTAGTCCATCAGGTAGTAGTTACCGAAGAACACCTGTCCGACCGAGCGATCCGCGACCGTCCGAATCAGCACGTCCAGCATCTGATCCGGAGTAGTAACGAACTGCGAGGTCTCGAACAGAAACAGCCGCGTGTTCATCGCGTCCTTGCCGAAGAACTGCGCCATCGTACTGAACAGGACGTTGTTCTGACGCGCCACATATAGCGTGTTGCTGACGCCGTAAGTCTTATCCCAGTCCGGACCGAGCATCTCCTTCCAGTCCTTGAGGACCTTCATCCAATGCTCCACCTGAGTAGTCGCTCCCCAGGTGATATTTTTCTGTAGATAAGGTTTTACTTCCTGCGCGTATTGCTGGATGTCGGCGAAAGAGTAGGTGCCCTTGCTAAGGCACGCGTCCATGAACTTGATATTGCCGGCCAGAACTTTGCGCTGGTTCTCGCGGGCGTCAGCTCCCAGGTCGAGCGTGTCGAGACTGTCGATTGCGGTTTGATTCGCGCCGCGAAAGGTCCGCATCGGACCCACCCACGATTGATCGCCGACGGTGCCCAGGTGTGAGCCCGCGAGCTCGAATAGCGCGAGCGCCGAATGTCCCACGGACTTGTAGAGCTGATAACGAATCGGCACTTGCGGAGCGTCCAGCGGCGGCTTGCCGGGCCGGAACAGCGTGAGCTTTCCGCCCTGGTTGCTGAATAGCGCCATGATCACCGGGTGCTCGGCGAGGAAATTTTTCTGGAACTTCGCCTGCGCCTCGTCGTAGAGCCCGAACATCGCGATGTCCAGCGCGAGCACATTTTGCTCGGCAACCTGCGATTTGGTCGCGGGCGCAGCGTTGCCGACAATCACACTCATGTAGTCGGGCAGGTCGGAGCCGCTTTGGGCGTTGGCGCGAATACCGAGCGCGAAGTTGACAAGCAGTGAACAAGCACACGCGGTCACAAGACGAAATTTAGATTTGCGCATTCACATTCATACAGCGGATCGTGGCGAGTCCACAATAACCGCCTCGGAAAAAATGTTACGCGCCGGACAAATTCAGCAATCGGTCACAGCGCCTGGAAGATGAGCACGAACAACACGATGCCGATTGCGACAGTGGATAGCCCGAGCGCCTCGTTCATCCAGTCGCGCGTTCGCGCGGTCAGCCAGAAATTGAGAAAGCGGCTCACCCACGGCATGACCAGGTACGTCAGCAGCCCGACCGAGAGAATATTCCCGATCAACATCGATTGCGCGAACGACAGGTTATGCCACAGCGGATTCAGGAAATTCAGAACCATCACCGTCGGATAAAGCGCGAACAATACCGCTAGCGCCTGCTTCCACGGCGGCGGTCCGCTCACCGTCACGCCGCTTCCGCGATTGAGCGCGAACCATCCCTCGAGCCCGGTCACCGGGTGCGCGTGCATGCTCTCGACGATCGGATCGAGTTCCTTCAGCAGCGCCGCCCGCTCCTTCGACTCCATCCAGCGGTTGAGATCGCCGACGTTGTCGTAGCGCACGATGTCCACCCACTCATTCTGGAACGTGCCGTGCGGTTTGAAAAACTCGGTCGCGAGATAGCCCGGGTAATGCGCCTGCGCCGCGATCGCTTTGCGCCGCCACTCGAGATACTCCGCCTCCTTGTCCCTGGCCACGCGATGCGTAAACACCATCGCGACCGGCGGTTCAGCGTTGTCGTCGCTGGCAAGCAGCAGCATGTGCGAAGGCTCCGCGAGGCACGCCTCGATTCGCTCCGCATGTTGCGCGCGCTCGGGACTATTCAGCCATCGCTTCATCGCCTCGTTTGATTCGAGACGGAATATCGCCACCCACTCCGCCTGCAGACCAGCTATCGGACCGAGCACCTCCGTGCCGACGAAGCCGGGAAACTTCCGCGCCGCTTCCGTAATCGCAGTCTGCGCCGCGAAGTATTCGCCGGCCTTGTCCGGGTCCACGAGATGCGATGCGATCGCAGTGGCAGGCTGGGGAACGTGCGCCTCGCGAGTCTCAGTGGAATCTTCATTGCTCATTTTTCACACCCCCCGCGGATTGCGCCGTCGGATGCGGACTGCGCTCCGTGTGATCGCGGCAAGCTCGTTCAGGCTGCCAGCTTCAAGACCTTGCGGGCGTTGTCGCGCAGGAACTTTGGCCAGACTTTGTCATTGAAGGGCAGCGACTTCATGTCGGTCATGATCCGCTCAAGTGAAAGACCCATCGGGAAATAACCGGCATAGATGATCCGGTCCGCGCCGCGGGTGTTGGCATAACGAATGATGGCTTCAGGATAGTGCTTGGGCGCGAAGGCGGAGGTCGAGTAGTAAAGGTTGGGCCATTTCAGCATCAGCTTGACGGCCAGGTCTTCCCATGGCTCGCAGCCGTGGCGCGTCACGAAGACCAGTTCGGGAAAGTCGTACATCACCTGATCGATCAGGCGCACTTCTTGTGGCCACATCGGAAATCTCGGCCCCGGAACTCCCGCGCAGGCGAAGATCGGGACGCCAAGCTCGACACACTTGGCGTAGATTGGGTACATCAGCGGGTCGGAGATACCGACTTGCGGATTGTAGCCCGCGTTGAACGCGCCGAAAGCGCGCACCCCATAGGTCTCATGCTGCCGCACCATGTCGCGGATGCCGTCCATGCCGCGATTCGGATCGACGTTGCCCATCGGTACGAACCTGTCAGGATGGTCCTTCAGCGCCTTGGTCGAGACTTCCCCGCCGGCGCCGATGACTCCTATCTCAACGCCGAAGCGATCCATCTCGTGCAGTGTGAGTGAAATCGGATCTTTCGATCCGTAAAGCTCCTTGGGCACGTTCTTGAACATGTATTCGACCGGGAAATCGAACTTGGCCGAAGGATCTTTCAGCTGCGCGCGGATGAAGTCGTACATTTTGAAATCGTCGGCCGGAAAACCGATCATCGTATCGACTATCCCGATGTCACCGGGCATCGCCATGACTTAGGATGCTTCCTGAAGGGCGTCGCGGAAGAGATAGCAATAACTGTCGCGAGGAATTTCCTCGCGCGGCAAGGGAGTCTCCACTTGTGCGGGCGTCGGGCCAAGCTTTGCGGCGCGAGGCTTCAACTGCTCCAAGTCAAAGTTGTAGAGCGCCGCCGCGTTCAGCCCCAGCACCTTGCGCCGGCGCGAGTCCGCCATGTCGCCAAAGGTCAGGCGCAAGGATTGCAGGTTGTAGGGAAAGGTGCCCTCATAGTGCGGATAGTCGTTGCCCCATAGGACGTGATCCTCACCTATCTCTTCGATGCCGGCTAGGTCTGCTTTGCTCGGGAAGCTCGCGCCGTAATAGCAGTTGCGCTTCGCATAGGCGCTGGGAGGCTCCTTCAACGGCATCTCCATTCCGGCGTAGTTCATCTCACCGAGCGCTCCTGCCTTGATTGCGTAGTAAGCGCGATCGAGCTGCTTGAGTACATCTGGAACCCAGTAGCACCCGGACTCGGTCAGGATGTGCTTGAGCTTCGGGAACTTTTCGTACACCCCCGCCATCAGTAGGTGTCGATAGCCGGCTTGTCCGTAGAAGGTCACGTCCTGAATCCAGATCGATTGGGCCACCACGTCTTCGCCGTAGTCCGGGAGGCCCTGGCCCGTATGCTGATTGATAACGAGGCCATGGTCCTGGATAGCGGCGAACACCCGGTCCCACTCCGGATGGTAGAGCGGCTTCAGCCAGTAGGCGTCAGGCGGGATAAGTGGCAGCAGAACGCCGCCGCGCAAGCCCGACTTGGCGATAAACTCGATATCCTTGATCGCCTCGTCGAAGTCGTTCGGCAGGATCAATCCAATCCCGGCGCGGCGCACTGGATCTTCGGCACAGAAATCCTTGAGCCAGCGATTATGCGCACGGATACCGGCCAGGCATTGCTGGAAATTTTCAGGCTTCGGCGGATGGGCGGTGACGATACTCTTGCGATAGAACGGCGGCACGGTGTTGGGGAACACAACTTCGCCGACGACGCCCTGGCTGTCCTGATCCTTGTTGCGGATGCCGTAATCCCAGTTGCGCATCTTCTTGGAGCCGTAGTGCTCCTGCGACGGGTTCTTGTAGCCGCCACGCCATTCGTCAAACGCCTCGCGCCACTTCGGATCGAGGTATTCGCGGTACTGAGCATGGCTGCCGCCGCCATGGGTATCGGCGGTGATAAGGATATAGGGCTCTTGATTCATGTGGGCCTCCCCAAAAGGCTCGGCAAGGAACTCAAGGTCGGATAACGCAGTCTGATGCGAACCGCTCTCAGAGTCAAATTCCATGATCCCCAGCGAGCACAAAGCGAATTCGCACCGCACGATCTTTTGACCGAGACTGGCTGGCAGTGAATTTTTTGCCGATGAGGCAAGCCCATTTCGTGCGCGTGGTTCGTGTGTCGCGCTGAAACCTTGTCTTTCAAGCTCTTTTGTGCGATCCGAATTCTGGCACTGATAATGCTCTGGTAGCTGGATCAGGAGGTTGCTCGCATGAAACTCAAAAGAAAGCTGACGGTGGGTTTGTTAGGCGCCGCGATGCTGGCGCTGCCAATGACCGCGCCGGCATTTGCGGACCCGGCTTACAGCACAGACGCAGGTTCGTTCCAGCGGGTTGATTGGTGGTGGGATCACTACAAAAGCGACCGCGACGGCTACGCCAATCATGGCTGGCATAATGGATACTACGAATATGGCGGCAAGCGTCATGCGTGCAAGCGCGCGAAAAGCCTCCAGAGCCAGGTCTGGCAAGATCGGAACTCGGGGCATCCTGCGGCGGCTAGCGATGTAGAGCAGGAAGCTGCGGCGGCGCGGGCCCGCTGCTACAACCAATAGCGTCGAGGCGAGCGGCTCGAGTCTTGACGCCGCGCCGCTCGCCCTCGATCAGCGCGCGCGCGCCGGACTCTGACTAGTTCTTCTGCCGCGCCGCGACTTCCGCAAAGTGCTTCTGCACGGTTTCGGCCGCTGCCGACATCGCTTTGCCCATCAGCTCCTTGCCATTGTCGCGAACCCAATTTAGGGACGCGGCGCGCGCAATGTTGGATCCGTTGAAGTGCGGCAGCACGTGACGGGCGAACAGTTCATACGAGCGCTTGGTCGCATCGAAGTTCGCCCAGTTGTGGGCAAGCATCAGGATGCAGCCGAAGCCGCCGGACTGTTTCTCCAACCGCTCGAGCATCGCGATCGCATCGTCAGGCGTGCCGACAACGGCGCGTCCCGACTCGACCATCGCTTCGGCCGGATCCTTGGCCGCCAGGTCATCGCCGCTGGCGGTTGGATTGATCGCGGTAAAGTACGCGAGCCATTTGTTCAATCCGTACTTGACTTCGCGCAACGCCTGCTCGCGGCTTTCGGCTATATGCATCGGCGCGACCAGCCGCAGCACCGATCGATCCATGGTGCGGCCGTTCTCGCGCGCGATGTCGCATGCAATCTGCCAGTTGGTGCCGAGCACGTCGTAGCCCGCCTGTTGCGAGGCCGCCACGCACAGCATCCCGGCCGCATAGCGTCCCGCCAGCTTGCCGCCCGACGGCGTGAACGTGCTCGCAACCGCAAATTCCGGACGCGGTCGCGTGTAGGGCAGCAACTGACAGCGCGCTTCCTTCAGCGTGTACCATTCGGTTTTCTCGGTCACGGTCTCACCGGCGATCAGCCGGAGGATTACGTCGAGCGACTCGGCCATCCGGTCGCGCTGCT
Organism: uncultured delta proteobacterium; assembly: GCA_963756005.1. Lineage (GTDB taxonomy): Bacteria > Desulfobacterota > Binatia > Binatales > Binataceae > Binatus. The sequence goes on along the minus strand of CAVWMC010000002.1, from coordinate 28,005 downwards.
TCGAGACCGGCACGCCCAGCATCTCCGCGTCCGACGGCAACAGTCCCGGCCCGATCCCGAACATCGCCCGTCCGCGCGTCATGTGATCGAGCTGCACGATGCGGTTCGCGACCATCAACGGATGATGATACGGCAGCGAGATGACGCCGGTGCCGAGTCGAATCCGCTGTGTACGCTCGGCAATGGCGGCGATCATCAGTTCCGGCGACGCGATAATTTCGTATCCCGCCGAGTGATGCTCGCCGATCCATGCCTCGTCGAAGCCGATGCGATCGAGATGCTCGATCAGGTCGATGTCGCGTCGGATTGCGAGCGTGGGATCTTCATCGACCGGGTGAAACGGGGCGAGAAAGATTCCGGCGCGCAAGCGGTTTGGTCGAATTGCTGTTGTCATCTGAACCTCGGTTGAATTTCGATCTTTAATTTGCGATCGCTGCGGGCGGATACGGCGGCAAGTCCCCTGCTTCGATCGGAGGCTTTGGCGGCCGCTGCATGATTTCATTGACGGCGGCAAGGAATTCAGAATCGGCCATCAGCGATTCCGGCGGACGGTTGAGATTGATCACGTTGAACAGCGCCTCCGCAATCACCGGCACGCCCGCGCCTTCGCGCAGCACCCGTTCCCACGCCTCGCCCGCCATCGCGCCGTCGGAGGTATCCGCTTGCCCGAGCGCCTGCCGATCGCGCGCGACCGACAGACCCCACGGCTGCCGCACGAACTCAGCCTGACGCTTGAAAAATTCCGCCGGAAAATTCGCGTCGGTCGGATCCATTTCGGCGACCAGCCTGCCGAGCACCTGCGAACATACCGAGGCGCTCGTCATGCCCTGCGCGTACACCGGATTGAAGGCGCAGACCGCGTCGGCCATCGCGACGAATCCGGCCGGGCCGCGCCACTTCTCAAAGTGCTTCCAGATATTCTGCATTCCCTTGCGATGAAAAATCGCGGATATCGGCTTCGAGATCGCGAGCGCTTCCGCCACTATCGGCGATCGCAACCTGCCGCACAGCGCGGCGAACGATTCATGATCGGCGGGCAGCTTGCGGCCGCCCCACGAGGCCAGCGTCAGCAGGAAGCGGTCGCCTTCAATCGGCAGGATCAGCGCGACGTAGTAATCCTCTTCGCGCGTCGGCTTGGCCGACGGACTGAGAAAGATCCCTTTCCACCACCAGCTTGCGGGACGCTGATCGGCGGGCGGCGCCTGGTACCAGCAAGTGCTGTATCCAGCCTGCGCGTCCACGACTTCGAGCTCGACTTCCGGATAGCCGAGACTCATCAGCCACTCCGACGCGCGCGAGCTGCGGCCGCTGCAATCCACGACCAGGTCAGCCTCGAGGCGATCCAGCGAACCATCGCCGACCTTCCGGGTTTCAACGCCCGTCACGCGCGGATTGTCACCCGGCGCAAACAACAGCGCCGTGACTTCGGTCCCTTCGATGAATTTGACGCGCGGATTTTTCTTGACGCGGTCGCGAATGACCGACTCGATCAGCAGCCGGCTGGCGAACAACATCTGATGTCCGGTATGGCGCCGCGTGGCCCATCCTTCCGGATTCAGGGTAGCGAGTTCGAGCCCCGCATCCATATTGAGACCGCCGCGTTGCCGCAGCGAATCGTCGAGCCCGGGGAAGAGCGCGCTCAGCTCGCGCCGCCCGCGATCGAGCAGGCCGTGCGGATGACGGCTCTGCGGCACGCCCTTGCGATGGGCCGCGCCTTCGGGCAGTTCGTCGCGCTCGATCAGGGTAACGCGCTCGAAGTGATCGGACAGCACGCGCGCCGCGCACATTCCGCCGATGCCTCCGCCGATCACTACAACATGGTTCGCCTTCATCTATATCGATTCACTTCCTGAACTTCAGCGCCAGTCAAGCCGCGGCTGGTAAATGACTGTTTACTTTGGACCGGAAGATTAGTAAATGGTCATTTACTTGTCAACCGCAAATGAGCCATCATGAGGCTCGCGCGGCATCAAGCCGGGAAATTCTGCGATGATTCAAAAATTGGGGAAGCCACCTCCGAAAAACCGATCGCGTACTTCGCGCCATGCGCGCCGCGGCGTCGCTCGCGCGAAACCCCTCGAATCCACGCGCGAACGAATCCTGACCGCCGCCGCAAGCCTGTTCGCGGAGCATGGCTTCGACGGCTCCTCGATGCCGGCGATCGCACGGTCCAGCGGCATCACCGCCGGCGCGATTTACAAACATTTCAAGAGCAAGGGCGAGCTGCTGCTCGAAGTCGTGAAGCGCTCGTTCGAATCAACCCCGCTCTTCATGCAGACCTCCGCCGCCGCAACGGCTACCTATCTGCCGCGCCTGGCGGCGGCGTACACCGAACCGGAATTGAAACTGGTTCGCCAGCTTTCCATCGAGGTTCATTCGGCCGCCAGCAGAGATTCCGAGGTCAGGCGCTTGCTGGCGCTTTCAGATGACGCCGCGATGCAGTATATCTCCGACGCGATCGCGCTGGCACAACGCGAGGGTAAACTTAATCCGAAACTGAATCCCGAATTTGTCGCGCGCCTGTTTTGCGTATTCGTGATGGGCTTGCTGCACATGGATACGCTGCTGCCCAATCTCATTGGCGACAAATCATGGCGCGCCTTCGTCAACCAACGCATCGCGGCGCTAATTGGATCTGACTGAGCAGCAATCTCGCCCGGATACCCCCACTGATGTTGAGATTCTATTCGCTCGCATTTCTCCTCGTCTCCGCTTTCGGGCTGTTACTCCCGTCGCAATCTTTCGCGCAGCTGTCGATTCCGGGAAAGCTGCTGACCTACCGAACGCTCGACCTGGATTCGGGACAGGAGCTGGAACGGTCGCGGCGCTGGCAGCTTTCGGATTCACACGGCGCGCGGGAACTGACGGCGATCGATTACGCGGTCGGAACCGAAGTCCTCGCCGAATGCACTTTCGCGTCGGGCTTCGCGCGGCCGGCAACGATGTTCCGCTCGATCATGCGCAGCAAGACGGGCGAGCTCGAGCGCTCGGACTTTGATACCTTCGATCCCGGCTATTATCCGTTTCTCGCCAAGCCGTTGGCGCCCGGCGCGCAACCCGGCGCCTGCGTCTCAAAGAGCTCTCTCGATTTGCCGACGCTTATGCGCGGCGGTCAGATCGAGACCTGGATTTGGTCCGACGCCGGATCGGTCGGGGCCATTTTGCGACCCGAGGAGAACGAGAAGCTGACTGTTCCCGCCGGGAGCTTCGATGCTCTGCGGGTTCGTATCGATCTCGATCTGAGCAAGGTCTTTCCGCACGTGCCCGATCTGTTCCTCAAGCTGGTCAAGCCGCATTTCACGATTTGGATTACCCGTAGCGAACCTTACTACGTGCTCAAGATGGCGGGATTCGGCGCGCCCAACGACAAGCTCCACAAGAACACGGTGATCGAGCTGGCCTCGATTGGCGAGCTGACTGCGAACGATTCGAAGACAACTGCCGATCTCGCGCAGGCCGCCTCTGCCGGCGAACAACTGAGTCTCCATCCGATCAACTCCGGCAGCTTCACCCAAGGAGATCGTACCGGTCACGTGACCTTCGCCAGCGCATCGACACCCGTCGGCGAGCTGCTGGTAAGCCGGGTCGCATTCAGCAATGGGCTGGCGACTGAGAGCCGCACGCAAATCGTGCCAGACGCGTCGCCGGCCACTGTTTATCTCGACGATCGCAGCTTTGCCTCGAGCGGCGCGATGGTCCGCAAGCATCTCATCTTCTTTCGCAAGGCCGCCTTCCCTGACGATCCGGATAAGGATCTGCCGGCCGATCTGTATGGTGCCGACATGACGCTGGGCGCGCTGCTACCGCGTCTGCTGCCCCAAGGAAGTGACGAGGCCAGTTTTCATGTGATGGATTTTTCAGGTGAGGTGAGCGAGATGACCATTCAGCGCGACGGGATGACGACGGTTGCTTTGGGCGGCGACGACGCGCGCGCGATTCATGCGAAGCTCGATCCCATCATCGATATCCCGCTACTGCTGCGACCGTTGGCTTACTTCTTCGTTCCGTCATTTGACGCCTACTTCGATGCCGATTCGAGTCATCGCCTGCTTAAGTTCGAGGGGCCGCTCGGCCCGCCGGGCGCGCCCAACGCGACCATGCTCGCCGACGAAAAGTTATCCGGCCTCGCACACAGTGCGCCAATTCCGAAAAATCAGTAGCCCCAGGGTTTCAGCTATCGATAACAGTGCGCCATTGTCCGCGAGTATAGAGCTACTGACGCTGGTTGCTATTTCGCGGGCGGCATCGCATCGAGCAGCATCTTTGCCCGCGACTCGATCAGTCCAGCCATCACTCGATCGGTGTGGATATAGAGCCGATTTGCCTTGACGGCGGCCAGCACCATTTCTCCCACTTCGTCAGGATCGACGCCGGCGGCCAGGAATGCATTGGCTTGCGTAATCGTGGCCTCGAACACCTTCGCTTCCTCGGCTGTCACTTGCGTCGGCGGCTGAGTGTCGCGGCTGTTCGACAGGATCTGCGTATTGACAGGACCGGGGCACAATACGCTGACTCCAATCTTAAGCGGTTCAAGCGAGTCCCGCAGCGATTCCGAGAGACCCACCACCGCGTATTTCGAGGTCGTGTATAAGAGGCCGCTGGAAGTCGCGGCGAGTCCCGCACCCGAGGCCGTGTTGACTATATGCCCGCCATCGCCGCGCTTGAGCATCCGCGGGAGGAAAGTCTGGATCCCGTTGATCACACCGTAAAGGTTAATTCCAATTACCCAATCCCAATATTCGTAAGTCAGCCGCGTAACATGCTGGCCGCCGGCCACGCCGGCGTTGTTGCATAGAATTGACACTGGACCGAGTCGCGATTCAGTTTCGTCGGCGACCCGTGCGTAGGCGACGCGATCGCGCACATCGAGTTTGAACGCCTCCACGGCGGTCAATTTCGAAAGCTCGGCTTTGGCCGTGTCGAGCGACGCTTGATCGATATCCGCGAGCGCCAGCTTCGCGCCGGACCGCGCGAAGGCGCGCGCGATACCGAGTCCGATCCCGCGCGCTCCTCCCGTTATGAATGCGACCTTGCCATCAACACGATCCATGTTTCCAACCTCCAGCTTGCGAATCGAAAGGACGCGCGCTGATGAACATCTCTCATCAAGCGCAGATTTCGATGGTTCAAGGGCGAATCGTCAACCGACAAAGACTGTGTGGCAGATGAGCCACTCTGATGCTAACTGCTCTCCGCGTCAATTCCCTGATCATCAGGGAAAATACAGGGAATTTTCGCGATTTCAGGCGGTATGAGATCGGATCCAGACCAACTAACCCTTGCCTTCTCTCGGGTTTTTGTCGAAATTCCCTACTCAACCGAACAGGGAAAAATTTCGGAAGAACAGGGAATTTTTTCGATCTAACAGGGAATTTTCATAGCGGAGCAGGGAAACTCATCTGGCGGCCAGCGCGGCGCGAATCTCCCGTGTTTTCTGCGTGAGCGGAGTTTGAGGAGGACAGCTGGTTCATTCTGGTTTGCTGGAGAATTATTATTCGGTTGCGACAGCGACGACGCTCAGATGAGACGCCGAGTGAGAAAAACGGAAAACCAAAATGGCGCCGCGGCGCTGGCGCGTGTCCGCTTTCGTTCTTGCCGGGTCAAGGACGCTGCGAAGGTGATCAGGTTCTGGAACGAGTTCGGCGCCGCCCACAGCCTCAAGGACGAGCCTGCGGCGGTGCGCCGCAGATTGAAACGCGACCGGCGGCTGTTTGTGCTTGCGTGGGATGACGATCGGCTGGTCGGAACAATCATGGCCGGCTGGGACGGCTGGCGCGCCAGCATGGCGCGACTCGCGATCGATCCGCAGTATCGGCGAATCGGGCTCGCGAGGGCGCTGGTCGAGCGCGTCGAGCGGGAGCTTCGCAGTCTCAGTGCAAGACGGATCGGCGCGATCGTGCTGAAGAACAATCGCGGTGGGCGCGCGTTCTGGAGCAGCGCGGGCTACGAGCTGGATCGCGAGGACGTCCGATTTGTCAAAGACCTTCCGCGAGTCTGAAGAAGGAGCGGCGTCGCTCTGGTCGTGGCAGCCCGGCGTCAAGCACCTTGACTCGAACCCGCGGTTGCACTTTGCGTTTGCAAAGCGTTTTGTGTTGAAGGAAGTTTGATGAGCGTCCGAAAATGAAAGCTTCCGACAAATTTCCGCGCTTCGCTGAGCTGCCTGTCAAAGCAGGCGCGCCGAAGGAGTCGTCGTGGGGTGTGTTCGGTGACGATGACGAACTGGGATGCCTCAATTTTCTCGGCGCCAAAGGAATAGTCGATGCGGCGCGCCTGGTGCAGGCGGGTAAAGTCTTCCGGCTCGATACACGAATCAACTACGCGAAGCCGCCATTGTTCGCGCGCGCGCCCGCCCGGCACAACATCACAAAGTTCGACCAATTCGGTCTGCTTGGCCACGACGATTCGCTCGACAACTACAACACCCAGGAGGGCAGCCAGTGGGACGGGCTCGCGCACGTCGGCCACATGCGCCATCGCGCGTTCTACAACGGCGTCAAGTCGGAAGAAATCCAGGACGGTCCTGACGGCAAGCTCAGCATTCACAAATGGGCCGATCGCGTGGTCGGCCGCGCAGTTTTGATTGATCTATGGAAGTACGTGAACGATCAGAGTCGGCCGATCGATCCGCTGTCGCCGGCAAAGTATCCGCTGACTGATCTGCAGGGCGCGCTGAAAGCGCAAGGTACCGTGCTCAAGCCAGGATCGATCGTTCTCATCCGGACCGGATGGATGCAGGCCTACGTCAAGGCTACCGCGGATGAGAAGGCCCGGATGGCGACGCTCGAAGGACTCAGGGCGTGCGGGATCGAGAGCTCCAGCGCCCTGATGGAATGGTTCTGGGATAATCGCGTTGCCGCGGTCGGAACCGATTGTCCCGCGGTCGAGCCCTGGCCGATAGACTACCAGGACGAAGGCGCCCTGCATTATCGCGCGCTCTCGATGCTTGGGCTGCCGATTGGCGAGCAGTTCGTGCTCGATGAGTTGGCAGCGGATTGTGCGGCGGACAATCGATACGAATTCATGCTCACGTCCGCGCCGATGAACCTTGAGGGAGGAATCGCCTCACCTCCCAACGCTTTAGCGATCAAATGAGCTGCTTCGGAGCCGTCCGAACATCGGGGGCTGTGGTGCTTCGATGGTAGGAGCGTTGTCCGATCTGAAAATCGTCGAGCTCGGCGAGATGGTATCGGCGCCGTACTGCACCAAGCTCTTTGCCGACCTCGGTGCCGACGTGGTGAAAATCGAGCGGCCCCGCATCGGCGATCGCTCACGAACCCGCGGCCCGTTCCCCAATGACGACGTGCATCCGGAGAAGAGCGGACTCTTTCTTTACCTCAATACTAACAAGCGCGGCGTCACCCTCGATGTTGCGACTCTGGAGGGCTTCGGGATTTTCGAGGATTTTATAGCCGACGCCGATGTTCTGGTGCACAACGTCGCGCCGCCTGAGATGGATCGCATAGGACTGAATTTCGACCGGCTGCGTCGCATCAACTCCGCCCTCATCATGACCTCGATCGCGCCCTACGGCCTGAGTGGACCGTATCGCAACTACCGCTCCGAGGATCTCACGCTGTGGTGCGCGGGCGGAGTATGCGTGCTCAACGGCGGAGGTCCCGATCACTCGGAAATGCCGCCGCTTAAGACCTTCGGCCATCAGGCCGGCTACCAGGGTGGTGTGCACGCCGCCACCGCAACTATCGCCGCCGTTCTTGCCCGAGCCGCCGGCGAAGCGGGTCAGCACGTCGAGGTTTCGGTGCAGGAATCGATTGCGTCACAGCTCGAGATGACCTTCGAGTATTGGCCCTACGCGAAGATGATCGCGAGCCGCCACGGCCAGAAACCGGTGCAGCCGGCCGAGATGATGCGATGCAAGGACGGCTACATCTACCTGTGCTGCATCTTCGAACATCACTGGCGGGCCTTCGTCGAAATCATGGGCAATCCGGAGTGGGCGGACGAAGAGATTTTCTCCGACGGCCCCAAGCGCGCGCAGAACTGGGACGCACTCAAAATCTTCCTCGAGGAATGGGTCAGCCGGCAGACCGTGCTTGACCTCTATCGCAAAGCACAGGCAAAGCGGGTGCCGTTTGCTCCGGTCTCGACCATGGATGACCTGTTGAACTCGGAGCATCTGCAGGCGCGGGATTTTTTCGTCGAGATTGCTCAACCGGTCGCAGGCACACACAAGTATCCCGGCGCGCCAGTCAAGTTTTCGCAAACGCCGTGGGCGGTTCGGATGCCGGCGCCCACGCTGGGGCAGCATAACGCGGAGATTTTCGGCGGATGGCTCGGGATGACTTCTGCGCGAATCGAAGCACTCACCCACAAGGGCGTGATCTGAGATGGCGAAACTGCCGCTCGCGGGAATTCGAGTCGCTGACTTCAGCTGGGTGTGGGCTGGTCCCTACTGCACGCTGCAGCTCGCCCATCTCGGCGCTGAAGTGATTCGAATCGAAACCAAGACGCGACCGTGTGTCACCCGGATGCTGCCTCCATGGCCGGACGCTGTGCCCGGCAGCTTGAACAGGTCGGGCTACTTCAACCAGTACAACCAGGGCAAGAAATCGATATCGCTCAACTTCAACCATCCCGAGGCCAGGGAAGTCGCCTGGCGCCTGATCAAGTCGTCCGACGTCGTCGCCAACAACTTCTCCGCCAGCGTGATGGACAGTATGGGATTCGGCTACGAGGCCATCCATGCCGCCAAACCAGACATCATCATGATTTCGCTGTTGGGTTACGGGGATACCGGCCCCTATCGCGAGTATCTCGCTTTGGGTCCGACGCAGGTGCCGAACTCCGGGCTGTCGGCACTGACCGGCTACGAGGGCTGGCCGCCGATGCATGCCGGGTTCAGCTACCCCGACCCAAACGCGGGAATTCATGGCGCGTTCGCAGTTATGGCCGCACTCCACCATCGCGCGAAAACCGGCGAGGGTCAGTTCATCGATATGAGCCAGTGGGAATGCACGATGGATCTGCTGGCGGAGGGAATTCTCGATTACACGATGAATGGGCGCGAGCCCCGGCGGATTGGAAATCGCGATCCGCAAATGTCGCCGCACGGCATTTTCAAATGCCTGGACCTGCCCGAAAAAATCGCGAATGTGACGATCGATCGATGGGTCGCGATCGCATGCGCCGATGACGAAGAATGGCGCCGGCTCGCGCGCGCGATGGGCCGCCATGATCTCGCTGAAGACGCGCACTTTGCGACCTTGGCTTCACGCAAAAGAAACGAGGATGCACTCGAAGAGATCGTCACAGGATGGACCTCGCGGCGAAGTGTAGCCGAAGCCGTCGATACCCTTCAGGCCGCGGGCGTCGCTGCGGGCGCCTGCGCCGACAACAAATATCTGCACGACGATCCGAATCTCGCCGCGAGAAAATACTGGGTTGAGCTCGACCATCCCGAGGTCGGCGTCAAGCGGCATTGCGGTATTCCGTGGCGAATGAGCGGCACGCCGTGCGAAGTTAAAACGCCGGCGCCGCTTCTGGGGCAGCATACCGATGAGATCATGACGGGACTGCTCGGCTTCAGCGCGGGCGAGATCGAGGAGTTGCGAAAAAAGGGAGCGCTCGACTGACCAGGTTCGGCCGACACTAAAGGAGAGTTAGATGAGCAAAGAACCCTTGGTCCTTTATAACAAGAACGGTCCAGTCGTGACTGTCACCCTGAACCGGCCTGAAAAACTGAACGCGATCACGCACGAGTTCCATCACCAGTTGAATGCCGCGCTCCGCAAGTTCAACGACGATCCGGAGACTTACATCGTAGTTCTCAACGCGAATGGGCGTGCCTTCTGCGCCGGCCGCGACATCGCGGCGCAGGCACAGTCGAGCAGCCCGGTGACGCACGGACTCGATCCGGAAACTACTCAATTCGGCGTGATACCGGTCGAGAAGCTGGTCATCACCTCATGCCGTGGCCATGCGATCGGCGTCGGCGGCTACATGGCGATGTACGGCGACGTCCGCGTCGTGAGCGAAACATTCAACTTCGCCCTGATGGAACTACCGACGGCGATGCTGGGGCCATATTGGATAGGCCAGGAGGAAACCCTGCCGAGGGCCGTCGCATTCCGCCTTGCAGTCGGCGACCGCTTCACGACCGACGAGCTCAAGCACTGGGGTCTGGTGACTGAGGTTGTGCCCGATGCGCAATTGGAGTCGGCGACACAGCGCTGGGTCGACTATCTCCTTTCGCTGCCGCGTCAGCATCTGCTCGAAACCAAGAGGCTGATGAAGGAGATCGGCTATCAATATTCGCGCGAGACCTACAAGAAGGAGATGGACGTGAGGGCTCACCTCGACTCACTCAATGACACGCGCGAAGCTGCGCTTGCTTTTGTCGAGAAGCGCAAGCCGAAGTTCACCGGCTCTTGAATCCGGTTGTGAACGCTAACAGGAAATTTCGCTGCCGCGCGGTGAGGGCCACGATTCGAGGAGGTATTGGGAACGATGGATCTTCAGTTCAGCGCCGAGGATGAAGCCTTCCGGCAGGAGCTCAGAGATTGGATCGCCGCAAATCTGCCTCAGTTCCGCGGTGGCAGTGGTTCGGAAGACGACAAGCTCGGTGTGCTGCATGAGGGCGCGGGCGATTGGCAGCGGCGATTGAAGTGGCATCGCAAGTTGCATGAAGGCGGATGGGTCGGCTTGAGCTGGCCCAAGGAATACGGCGGGCGTGACGCAACCATCACGCAGCAGCTCATTTACGGCGAGGAGACGGCGAGGGTGAACGCCCCGATGCTGGTGAACGTCCTCGGCATCATGTTGGTCGGTCCGACTTTGATCCGGCTGGGCACCGAGGAGCAGAAGAAGCGTTACATCCCGAAGATATTGTCCGCCGAGGAAATCTGGTGCCAGGGATATTCAGAACCCAACGCCGGCTCCGATGTGGCTTCGCTGCAAACGCGCGCCATCGAAGATGGCGACAGCTTTGTAGTCAACGGACAGAAGATATGGACCTCCGACGCCCACCACGCGGACTGGTGCATCCTGCTGGTCCGCACCGATCTCGACGCGCCAAAGCACAAGGGCATCAGCTACATCCTCTTAGACATGCATAGTCCCGGGGTGACGGTGCGCCCGCTGGTGCAGATCACCGGCGAAGCCAGCTTCAACGAAGTTTTTTTCGAGGACGTAAGGGTTCCCAAGAAGAACTTGATCGGCGAGAAGAACCAGGGATGGCAGGTCGCGCTCATGACTCTTATGTTCGATCGCGCGGGCGTTGTAGATTTCTTCGACGCGATAGGACTGGTCAGGGAGCTGGTCGAACTCGCGAAGTCCTTGCCTAGCAATGGGCATCGCGCCTGCGACGAACCCGGCGTCCGCCAGAAGCTGGCGGAGTTCGCGTGCGAGGCGGCGGCTCTCAAATATACCGGTTACCGCCAAATCACGCGGCGGCTCAAGGGACTGCCGCCGGGACCGGAGGGCTCGATGCTCAAGCTCGGTAACAGCGATCTCAACCTGCGCCTGAACAAGTTTGCGATGGAGATGCTGGGACCCTACAGTCAGTTGGAGTTCAAGGCACCGTTCGCTTTCGACAAGGGCATCTGGTCGTACCGGATGCTGTCGTCACGGGCGCTCACGATTGCGGGCGGCACCAACGAAGTCCAGCACAATATTATCGGCGAGCGAGTGCTAGGCATGCCCAAGGGCTAGTCGCTCGACTTCCCCCATCGGATAGCAATCGCTCGCAGGCGAGTCTTTTGGCGATAATCAGGAGACTTGGCAAAATCGCGCGCGATCGAAACCACTTAACGATAAGAGGGCAAGCGAAATGACAGACGTTGTGAAACTTGCGGATGCGGGCCATGTCAGAACGATCACGCTCAATCGCCCGGAAAAAAAGAATGCGCTGAGCAATACCCTCGCATGGGGTCTGATCGCCGCTCCCAACATCGGGATCGCGCGCGAAGGTCTAATGACGGGACTGCTTACCGGAGTTGGAGCACAGATTCGTTATTCCAACACGATCGTCAGTCTGGAACAGTCGGACGGCTGAGTAGATCTCGGTTTCTCGGACGGAACCCGGAGCATGCGGCCCACGCATTTGCACCGCAATTCGCTCAAGGCGCTGCAATGGCAGTCGAGGACGGCGTCGCGCTGACAGAGTTGCTGTCTACGTCCGCCGATATTGACCTCGCACTGAGATCGTACGAGCGGAAAAGGCGACCACGGGTGAACAAGGTTCGAGCGGCCGTTCGCCATCGCGCCGTATTGCAGGGGATGGAAGGCCCCGTCACCCCCTAACTCCTGAAACGCTATCCGCCAGTTTTTCCCGGCCCCCAGGCAATTTATGACAGACTGGTCGAGGAGTTGCCGTGGGCTGGATAAGTGTAATTTAATTCCTAGCCTGTGTGTGACGAATTGCGACTATTTCGCCAGAATCAGCAATTCGCCACATACAGGATTTTGCGGACCGAAGACATCAAGGAAGAACTCGCAATTTGCTTCTTTCAGGGCAGGTTATGAAACTATTTAAATCCCTGTTTATCGCCTCGGCTCTTATCTTCATTGCGGCTTACCCCTGTAAGGCTGAAGACATACCTTTCCAATACTGCAATAGCGATCCGGCGCAAGCCGACTACTGCATAACTTGCTTTGGTCCTTACTTGAGACAAGCGGGGCCGGACTACATGATCAACGGCTGTCAAACCTTTTATGCTGCCGACGTCACTATCTTTCCGCCTTATGGCAACTGGACCTGCTACACTAGTCCTCTGTGTCCGCTTCCACAGAGCACGGTCACTGATACGACTACGTTTTGCCTGCCCAGTTCAACCGACCAGGTTAATCTAACTGTTAGCGCCACCGTGCCTCATTTCTCTTCAGACCAGCCCACGACTTGCGACGAATCAGCCACTCACGCGACTCTCGGGGACAACGCCACAGGCGATTTCGACGCTGATACCTTCACTTTTCAGGGCACGTCGGGGGATACCGTGACGCTGACGCTCGAACCGGACAGCCACTCGGGAAGCATCGGGACCCGAGCCAACTTAACCATGGCCCGGGCGACCAAAGGACAGGTGGTGGGTGGAACGACCACGGTTATAAGGAAAATCAGTGCCGGAATTCTGCCTATTACACTCACCGCGATCTTGCCCGGCGCCGGAACCTATACAATTGAAGTCTCACAGTCTGGCATCGCGAAAAACGTCAGATTTCGGGGAAGTTACCTTTTGAGCCTGCATTCTTCTTTGGGAAACACGCCTCAGTTCATGCCCACAGACAACGTCGAATTCTGAGTATTTAGGCGACAACGAAAAGTACAGAATCAAAAGCCTGTCTGTGGCGACTTGTTGATCTTCAAGCAAAATCAACAATTCGCCACAGACAGCTATTACTTCAAGAGCAAGCAGGAATTGTGGAAGGCGGCCGCCGGACGAATCTTCGACCAACTGCGGGAGATCCTCGAGCGGCTCTTCGAGGACATCGATGCGGCCGATCGTCGCGCCCGTGCGCGGGAGATCATCCGCGAGTACGTCCGCTTCGCTGCCGCTCATCCCGAGCTGTTTCGGCTGATGGTCGAGGAGGGCAAGCAATCCGATGCCCGGATGCGCTGGCTCGTCGATACGCATCTGAAGCCCTTCTACGAACGGTTCGGGCAGTTTGCGGCGAACAACTCACGCGTCAACCGGGAATTCCTCCCGCATGCGTTCTACGCTTTGGCCGGTGGGGCTTCGATGATCTTCGCTATCCGGCCGGAGTGTCGTCGCCTGACCGGTCTCGATCCCGCCGACACAAAGGTCGTCGAAACGCACGCCGAGTTCATGGCGCGCCTGCTCTTACCATGAAGCGAGAAGTCGTGACCCGGCCACACTCACCGTCTTTGCCCATATGAAGGAGTCGCTCGATGAAACTTGTGACCTATTCCGACCATGGCGACATTAAACTCGGCGCGATAAAGGGCGATGGCGTGATCGATCTCCGCAAGCGCATTCCGTCGCTGCCGGGCGAGATGATCGCGCTAATCGATAAATGGGAAGATGTGCGAACCAAGGTGCGGGAGCTGGTCGAGGAATCCGAGGCGGATGCTGCCCTGGCCGATGTTCGGCTGCTGGCGCCGGTGACTCGCCCCGGCAAGGTGATGGGTATCGGGCTGAATTACGCCGACCATATCAAGGAGTCCGGCCAGCAGACGCCCAACCATCAGGTCTGGTTCTCGAAGGCCGTCACCTCGATCAACGGTCCCTTCGATCCAATTGAGCTGCCGCTCGCTTCGAAGATGACCGACTACGAAGCCGAGCTGGTCGTCATAATCGGGAAGCGATGCAAGCACGTCGTGGCGGAGCGCGCAGGGGAAGTCGTGTTCGGCTACTGCGCGGGCAACGATGTCTCCGTGCGCGACTGGCAGATGCGGACACCGCAATGGGTGATCGGCAAATCTTTCGACACTCATGCGCCGATTGGGCCGTGGATCGTCACGCGCGATGAACTTGGCGATCCGCACAGCCTGGGCATCCGATGCCTCGTTAACGGAGAACTGCGCCAGAACTCGAACACCAAATTTCTGGTCTTCAACGTCTTCGATCAGATCGCGCATCTCAGTGAGGCGATGACCCTGGAGCCGGGAGATGTGATCTTCACCGGAACGCCCGGCGGCGTAGGTCTGGCGATGAGCCCGCCCCGGTTGCTCAAAGAAGGCGATCGGGTTCGGGTCGAAATCGATCGCATCGGCACGATCGAAGCGACCATGCGGAACGAAACCGCTCGTTGAGCCGCGACGGGACGAATCACTTCAACGAAACATCACGTGAGCCCTATCGTCTGCGGTCGACCTCGATTGTCGTCAGGTCGCGGCCGACGGTGACCCTGCCCGTGTATCCGCCGGAGCGTACGTCCTGGGCGAATGCCTCCTCCTCGGGCTCGGTGCGGGGCGCAGGAATCAGATGCGTCAGGACCAGGTGCTGCACACCGGCCCGCTCGGCCAGCGCACCCAAAGGCACGGTGTCCGCGTGGTAGCTCAAGATCGTCTCGAACACTGTCCCCTTTGTCAGGTCGCGCAGTGCAGTCGCGCGGCAAGCTTCGTGAACCAACACGTCGGCACCCGCGCTGAGACGTTCGACCTCGTCGCACACGCGGGTGTCGCCCGAGATGACGACGATCCCGGTGGGCGTCGTGACCCGGTAGGCGACTGCCTCCATCACCGGCTCATGGTGGACCGCAACCGCCTCGACGACCACGGCGCCGTTATCCGATCGCCAAACCTCGGCCGGAGTGCCCTTCGCCTCGAAGACCCGCAGATCGATTGTCGGCGCCTCGCACTGCACATGCTTCATCCGCACAGCAATGTCGTCCTCGAACACGTCAAACATTCGGCGCGCAAATCTGGCCGCCCCACCCTCGGCGGCGACTACCGTCAGCGGCCCAGTGCGGTGGAGTTGTTGCTCGATCCATCGCGTCATCGCCACGTCGGCGAGGTCAACCAGATGGTCGCTATGCACATGAGTGATGAACTGCGCCGTCAACGCGTGTGGGGGTGCTCCCGCCTCCGCCAGGCGGATGACCGTGCCACGTCCGGCGTCGAACTGAAGCGCGATGTCACCGTGACGAACAAGAGTGCCGGCGCCGGCTCGTCCGCGGCCAGGCGACGAGTGGGGAACGCCGGTGCCGGTTAGTACCACGGTCGTGGGAGAATTGGTCATTGCTGCCTCTTCACGTGCGCTTTTGCGCCGGTTCGCCTACCGCTCCCGGTCAAAAGCTGAACCACCGCGTCAGCATGCCGCTCGGCAAACTCGGAGTCAGTAGGATCGACTCCGGAAATGTATCTACACTCGGGGGCTTGGCTGAAGATCAGACCGGCGGCACCAAGCACGATGTAGCGCAGGCTCACTGGCTGGATCGGGGCCATCACCCCCTCTGCCTGAGCCCGCTCGAACTGCGCATCAAGCAGCTTGCTCATGGGGCGCACATAGTGATCTGCGAGCCAGCGCATGCGCCTGCTGTCGCGCTTGGCCTCGTCGTTCATGAGCCGCATAAACTCAGGGTGGCGCGCTAGGAAACGAACAAACTGCCGGACGCCCCGAACCAGCCGGTCGCGCGTGCCGACACCGTTGCCGGGCTCGCCTGCCAGGTCCGCTTGCAACTCCGCAAAGGAACGCGCGACCGAGGCCTTCCAGAGCCGCTCCTTGTCGTTGAAGTAGTACTTGATGAGGCCGAGGTTAGCGCCGGCCCGCTCGGCGATCTCGCGCGTATGCGCCCCGTCGAAGCCGCGCTCGGCAAAAACCTCAAGCGCGGCGGCGAGGATCCGTTCGCGCGCGCCGTTGGCGGTCTGGCGGCCCTTTTGAGGTTTCTGCCCCATCGCAGCGGACAGTTTACTCTATTGACTAATTCATGCAAGTCGTATTATACGAACGAGTAAATCAGACGGCCGGCGTGACGGCCGCATCCGGGAGGATTGCAGATGACAACCAGCACCGCACCGCGGGTCGAAGGCCGCAAGCTCAGCCTGAGCCACGTCGGGCTTAGCTGTTTCGACTTGGCCCGCATGGAAGACTTCTACACCCGAGTCCTCGGCATGACCGTAACGGATCGCGGCAAAGTGCCAGGGGACCAGCAGCTGGTTTTCCTCACGACCGATCCCGCCGAGCATCATCAACTGGTGCTCGCCTCCGGACGCACCGACGGCAAGATCCTCGAGGGGCCGGTGCTGGGAGGGAGTTGGGGCGCCGCAATTTTTCAACTGACGTTTCGGCTCGCGGATCTCGCCACGCTGCGACGCATCCAGCAACGGCTCGTAGCGGAGGGAAACACCAACTTCTTCCCGCTGAACCACGGCAATTCATGGTCCGTGTACACGCGCGATCCTGAAGGCAACGCGCTCGAGTTCGTGGTGGACAGCCCGTGGTTCATCCACCAGCCGTTCGGCGAGTTCCTGGACCTCAACCTCGACGACGCCGAGATCCTCCGCCGAACAGAAGAGATGTGCCGCGCGACCGGCGACTGCCAGCCGTTCGACGAGTGGCGTAAGAAAATTGCCGGTCAGATCGCCGACGATCAGGCCCGACTTCGCTAGTTCGAACATGACCCGCATCGAAACTCCGGTGCTCGTCGTGGGAGCAGGTCCGGCCGGGATGACGGCCGCCCTCCTCTTGTCCAAGCTCGGAATCCCAAGCCGCATCATCGAGCGGCGCGCGACGCCACAGTCGGCCCCGGCGGCGCACGTCGTCAATGCGCGCACCTTCGAGATCTTCCGGGCCGCTGGCGTCGACATGCAAGCGATCGCCGCGGCATGCCAGGATCCGGCGGACGCAGGCCAGGTGCTGTGGGTCACCACGCTCGCGGGGAAAGAACTTGGCCGTCTGCCCTATGAACGGCAGGGCGAAGACGCGCTTAGCGTACACGCCAACGCCGCTCCGGAATCTCTCACAACACCGTCTCGAACCGATACTTCTCGAACCATCTTCGAAGTTGCGCGAATATTGAGATCGCCTACGGCGCACGAGTGGGAGTACGCGGAGCAGGATAAGCGAGGGCGTGACGTCGAGGATTCGCGATCACACAAGCGGCGCGGTGCGCGAAGTGGGCAGTCGCTGGCTGATTGCAGCCGATGGCGCGGCCAGCCCGATCCGCAAGCTCCTCGGCATCGAGCCTATCGGCCCTGACCGTCTGCAGAGCTTCGTAATGATTCATTTCGAGGCGAATTTGCGCGCTCTCGTCGGTCACAGGCCGGCGGTCTTGTATTGGACTACCGCACCAGGGGCGTCCGGCACCTTCGTCGCACACGACATCGACTCGACGTGGGTCTTTATGAAGCCATGGGACCCCGATACCGAATCGGCCGCCGACTATTCCCCCGCCGTTTGCGCGGACATCGTCGGTCGTGCGATTGGAACCGACGACTTTCCGTTCACGATCCGCACCGTCCGCACCTGGACGATGACCGCACAGATTGCAGAGCGCTACCGGGAGCGGCGCATCTTTCTGGTCGGAGACTCCGCGCATCGATTTCCACCCACCGGCGGCCTGGGCCTCAACACGGGCGTGCAGGATGCGCACAATCTCGTGTGGAAGATCGCCGCCGTGGAGGCCGGCTGGGCGCCCGACGCGATTCTCGACACTTACGAAGCCGAGCGGCGCCCTGTAGCCCAGCGGAATAACGACGTGAGCTTGCAAAACGCGATGCGCATGGGCGAGGTCTATCAGGCGATGGCCACACCCGACACGACTGACGACGGCCTGCGTGCGGCCATCGCTAACCAGGCCGAGCACTTCGATATGCTCGGACTCCAACTGGGATTTATCTACGAGTCGGGCGCCATCGCTGCCGACAGCAATGAGAAGCCGGCACATGGAAGCTCGGTCCGCGACTATGTGCCGACCGCGTTTCCGGGCGCGCGAGTCCCGCACGCATGGGTGACCCGCGCGGGTGTCCGCATCTCGACGCTCGATCTTTTTGCCTACAACCGTTTCACATTGGTGACGGGGCCGGCGGGACAGAAATGGATCGAAGCCGTGCGCAGTCCGGTACCAATCGATTGCGTCGTTGTCGGGCGAGACATCGTCGATGAGAACGGAGATTGGATGAAACTGCTGGGTATCGATGACGATGGCGCGTTGTTGGTCCGCCCGGATCAGCATGTCGCGTGGCGCTCGCAGCATTTTGTTACCGACACCACCGCTGCGCTGTCGCGTGCGCTCGCAAAGATCCTTTCGGATGACAAGCTCAATTTAGGAGTGGGGCAGAATTCATGAATCTCGGACTCCAAGGGAAAAAAGCGATCGTATGCGCGTCAAGCCGTGGGCTTGGAAGGGCCTGCGCGATGGCGCTTGCACTCGAGGGGGTCGAAATCGTCGTCAACGGACGCGACCCCGAAAGGGTCGAAACGACGGCCTCCGCGATTCGCAACAAAACCGGAACGAGCGTCCTCGCCCTAGTTGCCGACCTCTGCAGTGAAGACGGTCGCGAGAAGCTCGTGGCGGCATGTCCGGAACCCGACATCCTGGTTACGAACAACGGCGGGCCCGCACCCGGCCGTTTCGAGGACTGGGATCACGCGGCGTGGCTCGCGGCACTGGAACAGAACCTGCTGGCTCCTGCCCTCATTATCCGCGCCGTAATCGGCGGGATGCGCGCGCGTCGCTTCGGCCGGATCGTCAACATCACGTCGGCGATGGTGAAATCGCCGCATCCTCTGATGGGGCTGTCCACTGCGGCGCGCAGCGCGCTCACAGCGGTATGCAAGGGTCTGTCCCGCGAGGTGGCCCGCGACAACGTGACGATCAACAACCTCTTGCCTGAACGCATCGACACCGACCGACAGCGTCTCATGGCCGGGCTACAGGCGGCGGCGCGTGGAATCTCAATGGAGCAGGCTTACGCGGAAATCGCCGCGTCGATCGCGGCGAACCGGCTCGGAACCCCCGAAGAGTTTGCGGCGGCGTGCGTCTACCTGTGCAGCGCCCAAGCCGGGTTCGTATCGGGTCAGAACCTGCAGATCGACGGTGGCTCGTACGCCGGACTGATTTGAACCGCGATGGTCGCTGCCACCCGCATTGCGAGCAGCTTGCTCCCGCGGTTGGGGATGAACGTGGCAATTAGCCTGCGACAGCCCTCTGCATGGAGCGAGATGCTAAGGCTGACGGAACTGAACGACCTTGCCTTCGGGATCCTGGCCGTCGCATACGCGATAACCCTGAAAGTTCCACTCCTGATTTGGTGAAAAGAGTTCGCCACCATGCAGGGGCGCAATTGCTCGGGCCGCAGAGATACTTGGCACCTCAAAGACCAGCTTTACAGCGATGGTTACTAGAAACTCCGGATGCCGAAAACAACCCGGAGTTTTTGGCGCATTATTGAGATCTCCAGTAGCCACAGGCCACTGCGCCCGCCAGCGGGGCCACGACTTGACGCTGAGTTCAGTCCTGAGCTAAGCGTCGGGTGTTTAAAGTGTCAAAAGGGAAATTACGGATTACAGCAAAAGGAACTTCGATGCCCTACGCACAAGGCCGCACTTTCTACGACGCCGACAGTCATCTCATGGAGCTGAGCGAATGGCTTCCGAAGTACGCCGACCCCGGCATTCGCGAGCGAATTCGCCCGCTCTACCTGGGTGGAGCGGGAGCCAAAGCGGCCGAACTTATCGCGCAGGCCAAGGCTCGCGCCGCCGACCGGGGCGCGACGGTCAAACTCGAAGAGAATGTGATGACGGCCAAAGGATGGCTCGCGCTGGGCGCGTTTGACCCGGCCGAGCGTAGTCGCGCGCTCGATCTGATCGGGGTGGATCGGCAGCTCGTCTTTCCGACCTTTGCATTCTCCCAATTTCTCGGTGGCGACGCCGAACTTCTATGGGGCGGTACGCGCGCGCTCAACCGCGCGATCGCGGATTTCTGCTCCGTTGACCGCCGCTTGATCGCGGTCGGCTCGGTACCGTGGGGCGAGCGCACCTGCGCCGAGGCCGAAGCGGCGCTTGACGCCAGATGCGGCGCGATTCTGGTGAACTCGATGCCGGGCGCGAAGTCGCCCACGCATCCTGATTTCCATCCACTGTGGGCGATGCTCCAGGAGCGGGGTATCCCGTTCATGCTGCACATCGGCGGAGGCGGCCGCGCACTGCGCCGCGCGTTCAACCAAAACGGACTCAAGCCGACCACCGACTGGCTCGGGGGCGGCGAGAATGTACGCTCGAAAGATTACATGGCGATCCATCAGACGCCCGAGCAATTCTTGGCCTGCATGGTACTCGACGGAATCTTCGAAAAGTTTCCCAAGCTGCGAGGCGGCGTGATCGAGCAGGGCGCGCTGTATCTGCCGGCGCTGCTGCGCCGCTTGGATATCTGCCAGCAGAGTTTTCGCAAGACAGAGCCGGCGCTGAATCTGCCGCTCAAAGCGTCCGACTATCTGCGCCGCCAGGTGAAGTTCACGCCCTTCCCGAACGAGCCGGTCGGATGGATCATCGAGAATTCGGGGCCAGAGATGCTGCTGTTCTCGACTGACTATCCTCATCCCGAAGGGACCAAGGATCCGATCGGTCGCTTCGAGGCGACGATGGGCCAGGTCAACGAGCAAGCGAAAGAGCGATTCTACAGCCGCAACTTCGCCGAGATGATGGGGGACGCAGCTTGACTTGAGTCCAGCGGGCCGGAGTCAGGGCAATTCCTGTCGAGCGAAGGATGATGCACCCAGCTTGGATGCGGGAAACCCTGAAAGCAGCGAAAAGCCTTGCCCTTCCTCGCATGAGCGCCGTTTGCGCCTAGCGGTGCGCTTGAACTGAGGCGATCTCTCGAGGCTGGAGCTCGCCTCGCGCGAGCGCCCAAGTGCAGCCGCTCTTTAGAAAATGTCTTTGACCGACAGTCAAATCCGGAAGTAGATCTTTCCCGGATTAGATTTTGACGAGCGCCAGGCGCCCCGACGCTGAATGTCTGGGCGCTTTACGATTTGGGCGCTGAAGCGCTGCGCGTCGGATTTGCGAGGCATGAGCACGGCACCGGTAGCTCCTCGCTCTTCGATCGCGCCACCCCACTTGTGATCAGTTGGGAATCTCGATGATGCCGGTGGCACCGTCCTCCATCGATTCGAGCACACGGACATCGTCCCACACCGGGATGTCCGCATTCTTGTAGAGCTCGCGCGTCCGCTCGGTCACGGCACCGACACGCACCAACGCAGGCATCATCAGATCACGGAAGGCGTGGATATGCCCCGGCGGCAGGTGAGCGGCGAAACCCGCGCCGCCCGCGTCCATCAGACCCTTCATAAAGTCTTCCAACTCAATCCCGCTGCGTTCGAGAACCAGCAGAAAGCCTGGATCCGGTTTTGGCATACCCTTCCCATCGACGCCGCCCGTAGAGTCCGCCATCGCCTTGACCGCATCGAAGGCGAATTGGGCGACATCTTCGCGCTCATCTGGATGCATGTCGGCGATCGTCTTTCGCAGGTAGACGTTGCCGAACGCGACGTGCCGCGATTCGTCGCGCAGAACATACTCCGTCAGCGAGCGCAGCAGCGGACAAGACGCCTGCTTGCGCATGTTGTGGAATGCGGCGAGGGCGAGCCCCTCTACAATCATGTTCATGCCGACCATCGTCTTGGCGAAGCTGTGCGACTGCAGCGTCGCGTCGATCACTTCCTTCAGCCAGGGGGAGATCGGATACACCAGTCCCAGCTTCTTGATGTAGGTATCGTACACTTCAACGTGACGAGCCTCATCGAAGGTCTGGCTGGCGGAGTAGAGCTTGGCCTCGTAGTCGGGCGCGGCGTGGGTCACGGCGGCGGCGGTCATCAGGGCGCCCTGCTCGCCATGCAAAAACTGCGACAGCAGCTGGCAGGTCGCGTGCGCGACGAACGTGTCGCGGGTCGTCGTCGACAACTTCTGGAAGAAGCGCAACTTCAGGAATGGAAAGCGATCCTCGCCGACTATCGGCTTTGACGGGTCTATCTCGATCGACCAGTCGAGCTGGGTCTCGGCGTCCCACTGATTCTGTTTCGCCTTCGAGTAAAGGTTACGCAGCTTTTCGCTGTTGATCTCGTAAGAGAAGTTCCAGGCGACGTCCATCGCCGTCTCGTAACCCGCAAGCTCCTGCCAGGGGTATTTCTCGGGGCTGCTGTTGGTACTGGTGCTCATGAAGACTCCTTTAACTTTGTGGCTTTCCGACTTTGTTACTCGAGCTTGTTGGAGCGTATCGCTCTTTGTGGATGTATCATTGCTTGCCCCTCGAAGGCTGGATTTGCGCATAGTCATCGAACCCTTGACCCAGCACTTCGAGCGCGCGACGGAGCGCCGCCAGGGCCTTTTCCTGACGGCCCGCCTTGCGATGCCTGATTGAATCGTTGACGAAAGCGGCGAGACGTCCAGGATCGTTGCGGACTCTGCGCCTCGTCTCTTGCAATGGATCGGAGGCAAGCAGAGCACGCAAACGACGCGCAAGCATCCGCCAGACACGATTTTCCGTCATATCCGCGATTGCGACCAGCAGCTCGCGCCCTGCGACTGCGCGCTCCTCGTCCTTTAGATGTTCGTCAGCCATCTGACCGCTCAAGGCGCTTAGACCATCAATCTGGGCCTTCGTCGATCGCTCCAGTCCGAGCTTGGCCATCTCAAACAGAAGCGGCCTGGTAACTTCGAGCAGCTCGAGCAGTACGCGAACATCAAGTCGTCCGCCGTGAAAAATCATGGCCGGCAGCAGATCGAACGAGGCGTCAACCAGCGGCTGCACCGTCGCCCCGTCGCCCTGCCGTACGCGCACGAGATTTAGTCCCTCTAGAACTTTGATGGCGTCGCGGATGGAGGTGCGATTGACCTTGAATTCAATCGCCAGTTCGCGCTCCGGCGGGAGTTTGCTTCCGGCCGCAAAGCGCCCGTCGAGAATCGCGTCGCGAAGCTGGTCGGCGATATCCTCATGGACGCGGCGGCGCACGGCGGGCCGGAAATCGAATATTTTCGCGCCGGAAGTCATCGGTGGTCCACTTATACAGTGGTCCAACCAATTGAGTCAAACCCTACGCAAGGAGGCTCTCTCCTATGAAGCGGCAAGCTCCGTTTCGGACGTGGCGCGCTCTATCACCTGCTGGCCACCCCGCCTGGCCTCCTCATGGGCAAACTATTCGATGAGAGCGGCGAGCCGCTCTATTCCTGCTGGGCGAAGAAAGGACAGCGACGCTACCGTTATTTGGTCTCGAAGAAACTAGTCAGGGGAACCGCGACGCCAGATGAACGTGGGTGGCGACTGCCCGCTGAACGAACTGAATTGGCGGTAATGGCCGGCACAAGACAGATGCTCTCGGATCGTGGGCCACTGGGCTCAACCCTCAGAGCTTTTGGTTTCACTGCTGCGGAACTCAAGCAGGCGATCGAGGCAATCGATTCCAAGGTCAAATCTCATCAGCGGGTCGAGACGGCAGAGGATACAGGGACGCTCATCGAGCGAGTCGAGTTAAGGCGGGACGGAATGCAGATCACGCTCAATCTACGAGCGCTTCTGCCATCCGATCGGTTCCCTGCTGGCGGAGCCAACCTGCACTTGACGCGTCTTGTTCCGCTACAGACGAGGCGTCGTGGCGTCGAAACGCGTCTGGTGCTCCCAGGCGAAGCGGTGCCAGCTCCGCGGACAGACCCCGCGCTACTTCGAGCCTTGGCTCGCGGACACCACTGGTTCGGTGAACTGGCGGCGGGAACTGCGGTGTCGACCAAGCAGATCGCGGCCCGCGAAGGTGTCAGCGACAGCTACGTGCGCCATTTGGTGCCGCTCGCCCTGCTCGCTCCAGCAATCGTGGAATCCATTTGTGCAGGGCGGCAAGGCGTCTGCCTCTCCGCCGAGCGACTCAAGACTCACGCCGGTCTTCCGATCGAATGGGACGCGCAGCAGCGGCTCCTTGCGGATTGGTACGCCCGCCCTTCTCATTCTCTCTTCTGACCTCTAAGGACGCCATTCGATCCTGGCAAAGGGTCAAGCGTCAAACGCGCAAGTACGAGGGCTCGGCTCGTGGCACCGAATCTTTTCTAAACAGAGAGGAATGGCGGCGAATCAGCGATTTGCAAGAATAGTCGCTCTCTCCGCTGCCACCAGAAGAGCCAGTCGGCCCGCCCACGCGCGAATTTGCTGCCATCTCCGCATTGTAGGTGAACACTACAAACTGTGTGGCGGAGAGGGAGGGATTCGAACCCTCGGTACCGGTTACCCAGTACGCCAGATTAGCAATCTACTTCCGGCCCGCGAACACTCGGACCTTAGCAAGACTCCTTGAGACAGAAAACCCTTGCGGCAGTGCGACTTGCCGCATCCGGGCTCGTCGAGAAGTGTCCCATCGAGTCTCGCCAGATCTTGTTCAGTCCGGGAAGTTTTCCCCACCCTGTGCCCACCCGGCTCGCTTTTCTGACAAACCGCAGGAGAGAGTTCTATGAACTCGAATCCCTATGTCGAAGCCCGTCGCGAATGGGACGAACGTTACGCCGATCTCGTTCTCGGCAAACGCAATTGGCAGATCGCCGCGGGAGGTCTGCTGCTGCTCAGCTTGATTCTTGCCGGAGGAGTTGTCTGGCAGAGCACTCGTAGCCGGTTCATCCCGTACGTCGTTGAGGTCGACAAGCTCGGCTATGGGCTTACCGTTCCCAAACCTCTCATTCCGAGCACGGATCCGGTGCTCGTTGATCGGATGGAGCGCTACGAGGTCGCAAGCTTCATCCGGAATTCGCGCTCAGTGAGCAGCGACCCCAGCGCCGAGCAGCACATGCTCAACGACATGCTGGCTCATGCGAAAGGTGCGGCGGACAAATACCTCGACGAGTACTTCCACTCCAACAACTTCTCGCACAATCCCTTCAAAGAGGCCGAACACCAAACGGTCTCCGTGCAGATCGACTCCATCCTCGAACTCTCCGCACACAGTTTCCAAGTGAGATGGACCGAGCAGGTACGCGATCGCTCGGGCGCAGCGCCTGACGCTCCAACGCATTGGGAAGCTGCGCTTCAGACGCAAGTTTCTCCGCCCGGATCTGACGACGCGATCATCGATAATCCGCTGGGATTTTACGTGACGCAGATCAGCTGGGCCGAACAGCAGAGCTAGGTAACCGACGGAAGGGAGGCGAGTTCGATGAAGCGTATTGGCACCGTGGGCAGTTTGGCTTTGGCACTCACGATCGGAGGGTGTTCGGCACAACAGGGACACCAGAATCAATCTCAAGCCGCGAACGTAGCGCCAATTGAGCCTGAAGCCGCACAGCAGTCCGAAGCGACGCCCAAGCCTATCACCGGGGCGGAACTGCTCGCACAGCAGCCCTCGGAGGTTCGGGCAGCGTACAAGGACCACGATCAGAACGGCCAGTGGGCGACGTACAAGACGCCACGATACGTACTCTATCCTTTCAGCGAAGGGCCCGATCCCATAGTCGATTGCGAACCCCTACGAACCACCGACCTGCAACTACAAGCGGGTGAGACCATCACCGACGTTGCGATGGGCGATACGGAGCGATGGATGGCGACGCCGGCATCCTCTGGCGATCCGACAAACCCGACGCCTCACCTCGCTGTGAAGCCCCAGGCGCCAGCGATTGCGACGAATCTGACCATCTACACGACGAAGCATATCTACCACCTGCAGCTACGATCGCGCGGCGGCCACGCCATGCAGGAGGTTGAGTTCTACTACCCAGACGATCTTTTGGAGGCGATGCGTAAAGCCGATGAGGCCGCGGCCCAAAGCACGACAGTTGCGGCAGCAGATCCACCGACGAGTCCGAGCGAGATCAGGCCGATCGCTTCCGTCGATCCGCGTCACCTCAATTTCGATTACGACGTCTCCGGTCCACAAGTTCCGTGGAAGCCAATCAGGGCCTTCGACGATGGAACCCACGTGTTCATCCAGATGCCCAATGGCATGCGTTCCGGCGACGCGCCCGCGTTGCTGGTCGCGGCGGGCAGCGGAAGCCAGATGGTGAATTACCGCGTGCGCGGCGAGTACTACGTCGTCGATCGCCTCTTTGGCCAGGCGGTGATGGTTTCGGGAGTTGGCCGGCAGCAGGACCGTGTGACGATTCAGTACGCGGGCAACGCGAGGTAGGCGCCATGTCCGAGATCGAGGAAAGCAAGCAGCGTCCGGAAGTCGACGAGACCAAGCGGCAGCAGAACGAAGATAAGATCCGCAATGAAGGCGGCCCTCGACTCAATGGCAGACTCGCCGCCACGGTAGTGGGCTTCATGGTTGGGCTCGTGATCCTGCTTACGCTAGCCGTGCAGTCATCCGGTCCTGGCGCGCAACCTGCGGGTCGTAATGGCACCGACGATACCGCGTCGAACAAGAGCGAAGTTCAGGACCTCATAGCTCATGCCGGCGATCCGACGCCCGCTACATTCCCCGCGCCACCGACCGATCCCCCAGCAATGGTGCTCCCAAGAGAGCAAACGTCGGCGCCAGTAGTCCCTCGCCAACCGAGCAGATACGCGGAGTGGGCGCAGGACAAGTACATGAAGGCCCTGGAGGCGCCGGAGATGGTTTCCGCATTCCACAGCGGTGCAGCGCTC
This sequence comes from uncultured delta proteobacterium, assembly GCA_963756005.1. GTDB lineage: Bacteria > Desulfobacterota > Binatia > Binatales > Binataceae > Binatus. Next base: position 1,032 of record CAVWMC010000002.1, on the reverse strand, counting down.
CAAATCCCGAGCATGACTCAGACGGGGAATGGAGACGCGGGGAATACTCTCGCGATGAACAGTTTCCAATCGTCATCCGATTCGTCGTCATCAGTGAGACTTCATCCGCCTGCATCTCTGTACACGGTGATGACCGGCAGCGTGATTCCGGCAGTGTTGATCAGCGGGATCAATTCCGACTTACCGGGACCAATCGTCGCTCAGGTCAGCCAGAACGTCTACGACAGCGCCGGCGGACGATCACTGCTCATCCCCCAAGGCAGCAGGCTGATTGGTTCGTATCGAAGTGCAGCCGGTTACGGACAGAGCCGCGTCCAGATTCAATGGCAGCGCCTAATCTTTCCAAACACCGCGAGCATGGACATACCGCAAATGCCGGGAACGGACGAGGCCGGATACGCTGGCTTCACCGACCAGGTGAACAACCACTACATGCGTACCTTCGGCACCGCAGCGCTCATGAGTCTAATCAGCGCTGGGCAAGCGGTGGGACAGATGGCGGCGTTCGGCGGCGGAATGGGCGGACCGCTCGGTTACTACCAACCAAACCAGTGGGCGATGGCGTCGCAGATGGCGGGCTCGTCCGCGAGTTCGCAATTCGGTTCCGTTGGGCAGCAGGCAATCGAGCAGGGAATGAGCACCGGCCCGACCTTGGAGATCCGACCGGGCTACCAGTTCAACGTCATGGTGACCGAGGACCTCGTCTTTCCGGGTCCATACAAGGGCTGAGTCGTACACAAAACGGACAACCGCTTGTGCACGAAATGTACACAGGTGGTCTCGAAAGGAGAGCGGCAATGGGAGTTCTGAAAAAGAAAGAAGAGCGAACCGAGACCGTCACGATACGCATCCCTTCGTCGGTGAAGGCGGAGATCGATCAACTACGTGAACGCGCCGAAGCAACGGGATTTGATCTGAACGCCACAATGTCTGAATCACTGACGCGATTGGTGCGGCAGGTCCGGGAAGAGCTCGACGGAATCGCAGCGCCCAGCTCTAGAGGCAATCGCGCAAGAGCACCGCACGTCAATG
>CAVWMC010000001.1:0-758313 GCA_963756005.1 uncultured delta proteobacterium | reverse complement strand
AGTGAACCCCTAGTCCCATCTGCTACCTCTCGAATCTCTCTGAAACACGGCCCGACGCACAAAGCGCTTGACAGACAGTGTATTTTCGTGTTCTTATCTACCTAACTCGTTTCATGGAGTTTCGGATAAAAAGCTACCTATGCGCTACCTAAGAACCGCTAGGTAGCAGGAGGCGGGCGCGTGACAGAAAAATTGACGGCACAATTTGTCGAGTCGGCAAAGGCTCCGGCCGCGGGCCAGATTGACTATTGGGATGCGCACACGCGCGGACTCGGATTGCGAATCTCGCAAGGCGGCCGTAAGACGTGGACCGTCTTTTATCGTTTCACCGGTCGGATGCGGCGGCTCACGCTCGGAACATACCCGGTTCTATCGCTTGCGGACGCGCGGAAACTGGCGATGACGGCGCTCCGCGAGGCGCAGCACGGAATCGATCCCGCCACTGCGAAGCGGGAAGCCCGCAGCGCCGAGAGTTTCGGCGAGTTGGCTAATTTGTATCTGGAGCGATACGCGAAGGCGGAGAAGCGCTCCTGGCGCGAAGATGAGCGCATTCTGAATCGCGATCTCCTGCCACGATGGCGCGGCCGGAAGGCCCAAGAGATTAAACGCGCGGACGTAATCCAGCTTCTCGATGAAATCGTCGATCGAAACGCACCCGTCATGGCGAATCGAACGCGCGCGCTGATCTCCAAGATTTTCAACTTCGGAATCAAGCGCGGGATTGTAGAATCGAACCCCGCTTTCGGCGTCGATAATCCGGGCCACGAACAGCAGCGGGATCGCGTACTGAGCGAAGATGAAATTAGGCAGCTTTGGAATGCGCTCGAAACTGAGCGGCCGTGGTCGGCGGCGATCTTCCGGCTGGGAATTTTGACCGCTCAGCGCAGAGGCGAAATACTCGGAATGAAATGGGACGAGCTGGACCTGACCGCACGATGGTGGACGATTCCGGCCGAACGCGCGAAAAACGGGCTCGCGCATCGCGTTCCCCTCGCTCCCCAAGCGCTCAAAATCCTCACTGCATTGAAGGCGGGCAAGCACGACCCGGTTTATGTTTTCCGTGGCGGGCGGGTCGGCCGGCCGATAGCGAACCTACAGAAACCGCTCCGACGCGTGAAGAAAAACTCGAGAATCGACTTTCGCTTCCACGACCTGCGACGCACGGCCGCCAGTCTCATGACGGGAATCGGAATCTCTCGACTGGTAGTGAGCAAGATTCTTAATCACGTCGAACGCGGGATCACGGCGGTTTATGACCGGCACAGTTACGACGCGGAGAAGCGCGCGGCGCTTTTGAAATGGGAACGGCGCGCGCAACATATCGTGAGCGCGAAAGGAAAAGTGATTCTGCTCCACGCTGCAACGGCTTGAACGAGTCCCTAAATTTCGGGAGGATATGGGTAGGGTAACCCTTGGGAAAGGACCCATCGCAGATCGATCCCGCCAAGCCGGGCGTTAAGCGGTCGAACAGGTGCGATGCCTGGCGCGGGCAACCCGTGGTCGGACCCGACGCAGACGACCCCTCGACGCTCTAAGGTGAAGGGCTAGACCGACCCGGACTATCCGGGCAACCGAGTCGAAAACGGTAAACGCGGCACCGCAAGCCGCATAGTCGTTCTTCGCGAGGGTTGCCCGATGTCACAGCAAATTGATTCAAGCTCGATTCTTCGCCTCAAAACTGTCCGCGTGCTGACGGGACTTAGCCGCTCGACCCTTTGGCGGCTCTGGCGGCGAGGCGAATTTCCACAACCGCTAAAGCTAACCGCACGCCTGATAGGCTGGCGGGCCGCTGAAGTTCAGCGATGGCTCGACTCGCGCGAGCGCGGCGGCTCCCCGCTCACTGAAGCGAAAGACGAATTGTCGGAGAGTCGCCGCGACCTACGCGCACACGGACGCAAGAAGTCAGCCGCACGGAAGCGCAGAGGCTCGCGAGCTGGCGATTCCCCCTCAAGCGGACTGCGGGAGCGCGGGACTGCGCAAGGCACGAACGGAACGTTGCACAAGGTTCCGGGCGTCGGCAATGCGGCGGCCGTCTGCACTGACAGATCGCGCGAGACGGAAGGGAAAGTGCGATGAGCTACGCAGCGCAGACCTGGGTTAATCTCCACGCGCCGTACGCGTTCGGGTCGAAGCGGGCGGTGCTGAAGGAGCTGGCGAATTACGCCAGCGAGCAGAACGATACGGCGTGGGTCGGGCTCGATCGGTTGGCATTCGACAGCGGACTATCTAGGCGCGCGGTTTGGGGCGCGCTGCGCACGATGACGGGCGACGGCGTGATTGTGTTCGTCGGCGGCGCGGCTCGCGACGGCGCGATACGGCTGGTGGCGGGCGGGCGCGGGGTGCGCGGCGGGTTCCGAATCGTCATGGACGCGTCGAAGTGGACGCTGAGCGCGGAAGCCGTGGCGAGCGGGGCTAAGCGCGGGGCCTGGTGGCGGCGATTCGAGGAACGCAAGAAAAACGGTGCATACACTGCGCCGTATCGAAGGGGTAAAACGGTGCATGGCGTGCACCGTTTGCCGACGGAAACGGTGCACGCCACGACAGAAAACGGTGCACCTGACGACACTAAGGGGCGATCGCATCAATTGTATGAACCAGATCTATCCAAAGAGGGCATGAAGGTGAGAGAGACGCGCAATCCGCGGATGGCGAAGCTGCTCGGCGAGCTGCGAGCGGCGATGGACAAGCGGGCGAGGGGCCAAGTTTAAGGGATGGGGCGCGCCGCAAGAGAGTGTGCATCCCTTGGCGGCGGTGCATGAAAAGCCCTTCCAAAAATGGTGGGGGGAGCGGCCGACAGTGGGAGACTTCAACTTCGAGCGCGTCCGCCAGCTTGATGAGAGTGTTCACTGAGGGACTTCCCTTGCCCCGCAGTATCTCCGACAGGTGCCCTTTTGAGAAATCGGTTTCCAAGTAGAACCGATCGAGCGATTGGAATTTCTCGAGAATGAGTTTTCGGAGTCTTCGCCGAAACCGCTCATCTGGGCGCATGCGAACGGCGGGTAGCAGAATGCGCTTGACGCTGCGTTCGGAATTCCGTACGAATCGAGCTAAGGGGGGCTGAATATGCGAAAGCTGCTGGTCACTGTTGCGGTCTGGTACTTTGTCATTGTTTCGGGTGCTGGGGGCGTGGCGCAGGTCGGACCGTTCGCTACTCAAGCGGCCTGCAACAACTTTCGCATGACGCTAGATAGCCAGTTTGAAATTCCAACTAGCACCTGTTTCAGTACCACGGCCAAGCAATAGGACTTCCAGCGGCTCGCAAAGCATGCTTTTGGGATCGTCGAGCGGGCGGGAGCCCAAAATGGAAGGTCGGCGGGCATCGTGGCGCGCCCCCCTTCGAGTATATGCACCGCTGTTTTCTTTAATTTTCTTTGGAGCGCTCGCGGTGCGAGCGCAGACTTCGCCGGGGATCGCGGGCGTATCGGCCCACGACAATGCGCTGCCGACGCTGAGCGAGGTTGCGGAACTCGCTGCGCGAGCGTGCCCCGAGGTCACGCTTGCGCTCTCTCGCGCTGAGACCCCGCGCGACCTGGTGCGGGCGTGTGATCGCGCGCTCGAAGCGAAGGCGCAGCGGGGGCGTGCCTGCGACCCTGAGCGCGATGGGCTTTGCGTGAAGAATCTTGACCTGGGCACGCGGCAGGAAGGCGGCAGCTCTCCCTCGCGGGTGCTCTTAGGGTGGTACCTCCTGGCTCCGCCATATGGTGAGGATCTGAAGCCGAATTATCGAGCGCCCCTCGGCCAATGGTCGCTCTGGGTCAGCTCTGATACTGCCAAACAGTGTGAGAGAAAGCGCGAGGAGAGCCTTAAGCGGACGCCGGGCGACAGCAACGCGCCGGGCGTCGAAGTGTTTTTTGCTCGCGCTAGCGCCGCCGTCTGCATTGCGAGCGACGATCCGCGACTGAGAGATCGATGACTGTTGAGTCGCGATCGGAGCATTCCTGCTACCTATACGCTACCTAAGACCGTAACTCCGAAAACCCGCTTCGCGTTAAGTACTTGATTTAACTGGTGGAGCTGACGCGGATCGAACGCGCGACCTCCTGAATGCCATTCAGGCGCTCTCCCAAACTGAGCTACAGCCCCACCGACGGCGAGATTTTTCAGCTAACCGGATACCGCCGGTGGAGTCAACCGACTCGCGGAACGCGGTGACATCACTTCAGCTTGTTCCGCCATTCCGTCCAGTTGATTTGCGACGATTCGATGAGTTCCAGGTGGTCTCTTGGGATCTGATCGGTGAACAGGATCAGATTGTTGCACGACCATCGAGCGTTTGGCGCGATGATACTGTCGAACCCCAGGAAGTACGCTGCGTCGCCGATTGCCTGAGTCGGCGCGTAGAGGATTTCGCGATATCGAACGGGATCGACACCCAGCGGAACCATCGCGCGTAAATCCGGAAGCCTGAGAGTTCTGGCCGTTCTGACCCTGATCCGATGCAGCCCGTGCTTGATCTTCGACGGAAAGACCGGCTGCCGTGACAGTTGAAACTGGACTTCCGCTACGGCTCCATCCGCGTCCAGGGAGGTGTAGAGCACGTCGAACGAACTGGGATCCCATCGTCCGCCGGGAGCGCTTCCCTGCAGAGGATCGCGACCGTGGCGTACAACCCGCCAAGTCTTTCCGGCGTAAGGAACTCTATCGAAGGCATCGAGCGCGTCGAGCAGTGCGGGATCGCGCGGCTTCCGTGCTCCCGGCATCGCAGCTCAAGCGGTGACAATCACAGGTAGGCGCCGGCGTCGAGGCGTTCGATGACGGCGAGGACTTCCTGCGTGCGATCGGCGATGATCAGGTCGATGGCGCGCTCGTTGTTAAGCAGCGGATGTTTCGCATGAAGCCAAAGCCGTGTTTCTTCTGGCGTGTAGAAATCCGAAAGCCGATCGACGACGTAGCGCAGGTCGGCGATGATGCTCTGAGTCGCCAGCGGTGGCGACGCTTTGCCGCTTTTCCATCGCGAGACGCTCGGCCGCGACGCGTTGACGATGTTGGCGACATCGGAGCCCTTGAGGCCCCCGCGCTGCTCAAGGTCATTAAGAATTCTTGCTACGGCGCTCTTCATTCGTTGTAATATAGCATATGTTGCATGATTGTTTCACCATAGGTGGCACGTGAAGCTGGAATGCAACCCTCGTTGCAAGGCGGGTTGCGGCGTTCAATTGAAGCCGTAGAGCGCGGCGACGTTGTCCGCGGTCATCTGGCGGCGCTCGTCGTCGGGGACGCCGTTGAAGTCGCGCGCGATTACTTCGAGCGAGTTGGGCCAGGTTGAGTCCGAATGCGGAAAGTCCGACCCCCACATCAGGCTCTTGACGCCGATAAAATGGCGCGTCACCACGCCGACGCGATCGTCCTGAAAAGTCGCCGCGACCTGCCGTCGAAAATAAAAGCTCGGCGGATTGGAAATCGTTTGTTTTTCGAGATAGCGATATTTTTCAAACGAATGGTCGAGGCGCTGCAGAAAGTGCGGAATCCATCCGATATCGTTTTCGACCGATACCAATCTAAGCTTGGGGAAACGTTCGAGCACACCGGCAAAAATAATTTCGGTGAGCGAGCGCTCGACTGAATGATGCAGCGCCGGGTAGCCTTTCATCACGCTTTGAAAATCGCTGCCGCCGCGCCGCTCGGTCAGGATATGCAAGCTGAGCGGCGTCCCGAGATCCTGCGCCGCCGCCCAGAACGGATCGTATGACGGGTCGCTGTAGGGACGCTCGGCCGGCGCCGCGCCCCAGATCATCGCGCCGCGCAAGCCTTTGTTCGCGGCGCGGCGGAGCTCCTCGACTCCTTCGAGCGGATCGTCGAGCGAAACCGTCGCGACTCCCGCCAGACGCCGCGGGTTGTGCGCGCAATAATCGGCCAGCCAGTCGTTGTACGCGCGAAAGCATGCGGCGCGCAGTTCGCCATCTTCCATTTGAAACAGCCGCATGCCGAGACTTGGGTACAGCACCTCGCCCGAGACGCCGTCGCGTTCCTGATCTTTGATTCGAAGATCGGGATCCCACGCGCTGGGACGGACGCCGGGGTAACCGCCCGCCATTTTTTCGGCGAAGTCCTTTGGATCGACGCCGGCGACGGCGAATCCGGCAACCGGGAACGGGCGCAGTCCCTCGGCGACGAAGAAATCGCCTTCGCGGCTGCCGGCGTGCTTGATGACGCGCGGCGCACGGTCGAGGAAGCGCTTGTCGATGCGCGCGGTCCAGACGTCGGCGGGTTCGATCACGTGGGAATCGGCGGACAGGATTCTTTGCGCGTCCATGGCGGGGTCCTCCCCTGAAATGTCGGAAGCCTGATTGCCGTTTAGCGCCGCAGGCGAAGCGGCGTCAAGCGTGCGTCATTCGCGAGCGCGCTCGAGCAGTTCGCGCGCGGCGCGGCGGAATTTGTCGGACACTTCGCCGCCGAGCATGCGTGCGATCTCCTCGGCGCGATCGCCGGGTTCGAGAACCGTCACGCGGCTGCGCGTCGAACCGCGGCGCTCTTCTTTTTCGACGGTGAGATGACGGTCCGCGTACGCCGCAATCTGCGCCAGGTGCGTGACGCATAGAATCTGATGAAAGTGCGAGAGCTGTTTCAGTTTGCGGCCGACTACCTGCGCGACTGCGCCGCCGATTCCCGCGTCCACTTCGTCGAAAATCATCGTGGCAACGCCGCGGCGCTGTGCCTCGAGGCGCTTGAGCGCGAGCATCACGCGCGAAAGCTCGCCGCCCGACGCGATTCGCAGCAGCGGCATCGCAGGCTGGCCGACGTTCGGCGACAGATGAAACTCGACGGTGTCGATGCCGAACGGACCGAGCGCCGCGCCGCCATGCACGAAGCCGGCTTCGTCCGGAGCGAGCGCGCCGAGGCGAGGCTCGAAGCCCGGCGTGCGCATCCCGAGCGATTTCAGCTCGGTTTCCATCTTGCGGCCGAGGTCAGCGGCGGCGCGTTTGCGAATCGAGGACAGTTTGTTCGCGTGCGCGGCGAGTTGGTCGAGTGCCGCCGCCATCGCGGCTTCGACCTGCGCTTTGGATTCGCCGATTCCTTCGAGCTCGCAAATTTCCGCGCGCGATCGCTCCAGCGTTTCGATAGCGCTGTCGAGCGAGCCGCCGTATTTGCGTTTGAGGCGGGTCAGTTCCTGCAGACGGTTGTCGATTTCCTCGAGACGGGCGGGATCGGCTTCTACTTTGGACGCATACGCAGCGAGCGCGCGCGCGGCTTCCTCGAGGTTCGCGCGGGCCGACTTGATCATCTCGAGTGCGTCGCCAAGTTTCGGATCGAGCGCCGCTGCGTCCACCAGGCGCGCCTCGGCTCGCGAAACTGTGTCGGACGCGGCGCCGTCGGCGCCGTAGAGCGCCTGCTCGGCTTCAAGCGCGGCGCTGGCGAGCTTGCTTGCGTTGGCGAGAACGGTTCGCTCCTGCGAGAGCGCTTCATCTTCGCCGGCGACGAGGCCGGCGCGTTCGAGTTCGGTCGTGCGGAACCTGGCCAGTTCGAGCAAGTCGGCGCGTTCGCGTTCGCGGCGGTTCAGTTCCTGCAGGCGCGACTGGATTCCTTCCGCATGCGCGAAACGTTCGCGATAGGATGCGAGTTCGTCGTCGAGGTTCGCGTAGCGATCGAGAATCTCGCGATGGCTCTCGGCGCGCAGGAGCGAATGCTGCTCGTGCTGTCCATAGACCTGGACCAACGACGCTCCGATCTTGCCGAGGCTCTGCACGGTGGCGAGTTCGCCGTCGATCGTGACGCGCGAGCGTCCACCGCCCTCGGCGATGACCCTGCGCACGAGCAACTCGCGCCGGCCGCCGTCGCTTTTGCGCGCGGCGAGTTCAGGCATGGCGGCTTCGCCCTCGAGCTCGAACAGTCCCTCGACCACCGCCTCCTTCTCACCGGCGCGAATCATGTCGGGCGACGCGCGCGATCCGAGCAGCAATCCGAGCGCGCTCAGGATGATCGTTTTGCCGGCGCCGGTTTCGCCCGACAGCACGTTGAGGCCGGCGCCGAACTCGAGATTGGCTTCTTCGATAATCGCGAAGTTGCGGATGTGCAATTCGAGCAACATCGCGCGCGCCTATCCCCAGTGGAGCTTGTCGCGCCAGATCTCGAAATACGGATGAGCGGATCGGATCAGCGAGACCACGTGGCGCCCGCGATGAATCTTGATTATGTCGGTCGGACCGAGCTGCGCCGACTCCTGGCCGTCAACGGTGAAGGTCGTATCGTGATCGGGTGCTTTGACGTGAATCTCGATTTCGTAGGTGTCGGGCAGCACCACCGGACGGTTGCTCAGAGTATGCGGACAGATTGGCGCCAGCACGATCGCGCCCAGCGTGGGATAGACGATTGGGCCACCGGCGGCGAGCGCGTATGCCGTCGATCCGGTGGGAGTTGCGACGATCAATCCGTCGGCGCGATACGAGCAGAAGGCGGTGTGGTTCGCGAACACGTCGAGCTGGAGCATTCTGCCGAGCGGTCCTTTGCCGACGACCACGTCGTTGAAGGCTTGGAAGGTCTGCGCGGTTTCTTCCGATGCCCGTTCGATGATCGCTTCGAGCATGATGCGCTTGTCAACTTCGTAGTCGCCGGCGAGCACGCGGCCGAGAGCGGCCTGCGCCTCCTTGATGGTCACTTCGGTCAGGAAGCCGAGCCCGCCAAGATTCACGCCGATAATGGGAATTCCCTTCGAGGCGACCAGCCGCGCGACGCCGAGCAGCGTGCCGTCGCCGCCGAGCACCACGATCAAGTCGGCGCGATCGGCGAGATGATGCCGCTCGACGGCCTCGGCGCCGATCTTTTTCGCGGTCTCGGAATCAGCGATCGGAGTCTTGTGCTTGCCGCGCAGAAAGCCGGAGAGGGTTCGCGCTATGGTGACCGCTTCGGGCCGCTCGCGCTTGACGACCAGGCCGACCGTTTGTATGGAGCGCTTTGCCGACGCCATCAGATGCTCATCATGCGCTGAAAACCTGAGTGACGCGAAAGTATTCGAGGTACATTCTCAATTTCCCTGCGGGATCAGGGGAATCTTATAAGCGGTGCCGCCCGCGGCCGGGATTTCCTTGCCGTACACTATCGCGACCGAATCGATGTAGTAGCCGGTGGCGTCTTCGGTGGTCTGCGCCTTGCTGGTCAGCACGACGATCGCGTCCGCGCCGGTCTCACAAGCCTTGCGCTGCACGGCTGGCAGCACTTCGGCCTCGCTCGCATAACGGTTACCCAAAGCCTCCACGATCGCGACCTTGCGAAAATCTCTGAGCGGCTCATGCCGCAACACCGGCATGTCGCAATCAGGCGGTTTGGCGGCGCGGCCCGACGGCTCCACTTCCGAGAGTGTGACCTGCGGCGGCAGCGATACGACGTGAGCGCATCCCACGGCGGCGAGCGTCAGCCCGATGATGATCGCGATTCGCACGAGTAATGAAGTATCCACCGAAGGGCGTCGCGGGCAAGAGCAGTCGCGCCAATTCCCGGCGCTCGCTTTGAGCGTCCTTTCGTATAAAATCGCGATGCGCCTCGCGCCCATTCGAGAGGATGGCGCGCAATGGCGGTATCTCACTATGGCAAACACCGGCAAACCCAGTCGTCCGCTCCTTGGCGCGCACATGTCGATCGCCGGTGAAGTCGGCGAGGCGCTAACCCGCGGCAAGCAGGTCGGCTGCGAATGCATCCAGATTTTCACCAAGTCGTCGCGCCAGTGGGCCTCGAAGCCGTTCACAAAAGAGGAAATCGAAACGTTCAAGCGCAATCGAGTCGAGACCGGGATCGCGACCGTGATCGCGCACGACTCGTACCTCGTGAATCTCGGCGCGCCGGATGAAGCGATGCGGCTCAAGTCGGTCAAAGGATTTATCGACGAGCTGCATCGATGCGAGGCGCTGGGCGTGCCGATCCTCGTCACGCATCCGGGCGCGCACGTCGGATCTGGCATCGAGAATGGCATCAAGACGATCGCGAAATCGATCGACCAGGCGCACGCCGCCAGCAAAGGGTTCAAGGTCAGGATCGCGCTCGAAATCACGGCGGGTCAGGGCAGCACTCTGGGCCACACTTTTGAACAGATGGCGCAGATATTCGACGCCGTGGTCGAGAACGAGCGCCTGCGGCTGTGTTTCGACACCGAGCATGCATTCGCCGCCGGCTACGACATTCGCACGGCGGAAGGTTACGAAAACACATTCGGCGAGCTGGACAAATTTGTCGGCTTAAAAAACCTCGCGGCATTTCATCTGAACGATTCGATCAAGGACTTTCATTCGCGCGTCGATCGCCATCAGCATATCGGGAAAGGGTTTATCGGGCTCGACCCCTTTCGGCGTTTGCTCAACGATCCGCGATTCTTCGGGCTGCCGATGTGCCTGGAGACGCCGAAGGGGCCCGAGATGAAAGAGGATATCGAGAACCTGGCGACATTACGCAGTCTGTTCGCCAACTGACTATTGACTGATGATTAAACGAATACTCACTGGAGACCGTCCGACAAGTCCATTGCATCTAGGACACTATGTAGGATCGCTGCAAAACCGCGTACGTCTTCAAGAAGAATACGATACCTATGTACTAATCGCCGATGTGCAGGCGCTGACCGACAATTTCGAGCATCCCGAGAAGCTCGAAGCGAATATCTTCGAGGTCGCGCTCGACTACCTCGCAGTCGGGATCGATCCGAACAAGTCGAAGTTCGTCGTGCAATCGATGGTGCCGGAGCTGACCGAGCTGACGATTTACTTCATGAACCTGGTCACGACGGCGACGCTCGAGCGCAATCCGACGCTCAAGGACGAAATCAAACAGAAAAATTTCAGCAAAAATTTACCTGTAGGCTTCTACACGTATCCGATTTCGCAGGCCTCGGACATCACGATCTTCAAGGCGCACCTGGTGCCCGTCGGCGAGGATCAGCTACCGATGATCGAGCAGGCGCGCGAGATCGTGCGGCGCTTCAATCGCCTGTACGACAAGGTGCTCATCGAGCCGAAGGCGCTCGTCGGCGAAGTGGCTCGGCTGCCGGGGACCGACGGCGGCGCGAAGATGGGCAAGTCGCTCGGCAACTGCATCTACCTCGGCGACCCGCCCGACGTCGTGCGCAAGCGCGTGATGTCGATGTACACCGATCCGACGCGGTTGCATCCGACCGACCCCGGCCACGTCGAAGGCAACCCGGTTTTCACCTACCACGACGTGTTCAATCCGGATAAGGCCGAGGTTGATGATCTGAAGGAGCGCTACCGCAAGGGCACAGTCGGCGACGTCGAGGTCAAGGAGAAGCTGTTCAAGGCGCTGAGCGCTTTTCTGGAACCGATTCGAGAACGCCGCGAGCAGTTCGCATCGAAGCCGGCGCAGGTGCGCGAGATCCTCGTCGAAGGTACGCGCAAGGGGCGCGCCGTCGCGCAAGAGACGATGGCCGAAGTCCGCACCGCGATGAAGATCAGCTACAAATTACTGAACCGCGCTGGTCAATACGACTTCGCGAAGTATGCGCGCTCAGTGGCCGGCTCGCCGCACACCAGACATTTTCCGGCGACGCCATCTTGAGTGAGTGGGATCGCGCGACAGGTCGCCTTCGTCTCTTCACGAATCTTCGTCTCGCACGCTGGATTGCCGCACCAATAGACGTCGGCGAAGCCACCGCCGCCTTCACCTTCCATATGTTTGCGAAACGCCGCGTAGTCGTCGAACTTCCGCGTATTCGCGATCATCGCGGCCTTGGCCTGCGCGTACAGATTTTTCTGAATCTCGCCGAGCAGCGCGCTCACTGTATCCGCGATCGCCGCGAGCGACGCCTTGCTCTTCGACTCCGGCCCCGACTTGTCGCGCCTCGCTATCACCGCTTCGCCCGAGGCGACGTCGCGCGGCCCGATCTCGATTCGCACGGGCACGCCGCGCATCTCCCAATCGTTGAATTTGAACCCCGGCGTCATGCCCTCGCGCTCATCGATGCGCGCGCGGATGTTCGCCTTGGTCAACGCTTCGAGCGTCGTCCGCGCCGCCGCAAGCACCGTCGCACCCTCTTCGGGTTTGCGGAAGATCGGCACGATGACTGCCTGCGTCGAGGCGACCGTCGGCGGCAGCCGCAGTCCCTGGTCGTCGCCGTGCGCCATCACGATCGCGCCGAGCAGCCGCGTCGATACGCCCCAACTCGTCTGCCACACGAACTGCATCTGGTTTTGATCGTCGAGGTAGCGGATCTCGAACGGCTTGGCGAAGTTCTGTCCGAGAAAATGCGAGGTGCCGCATTGCAGCGCGCGCCCATCGCCCATCAGACCTTCGATCGAATAAGTCTCAACGGCGCCGGGGAACCGTTCGGCGGCGCTTTTACGCCCGACGATCAGCGGAATCGCCAGGAACTCCTCGACGAACTGCCGATACACTTCGAGCATCCCGAGCGTCTCGCTCTGCGCCTCTTCCGCCGTCGCGTGCGCGGTGTGTCCCTCCTGCCAGAGAAATTCCGCGGTACGCAGGAACAATCGCGTGCGCATTTCCCATCGCACGACGTTGCACCATTGATTCACCATCATCGGCAAGTCGCGATGCGATCTGATCCACTGCGCGAACATATGGTTGATGATCGTCTCGGAGGTCGGTCGCACGATTAACGGCTCTTCGAGCTCCTTGCCGCCGCCATGCGTGACGACCGCGAGCTCGGGCGCGAAGCCCTCGACGTGCTGCGCTTCCTTTTGCAGGAAGCTCTGCGGGATGAACAGCGGGAAGTACGCGTTGCGCGCGCCGGTCTTCTTGATGCGGCGATCGAGCTCGTCGCGCAAAGCCTCCCAAATCGCAAAACCGTCCGGACGAAACACGATGCATCCGCGCACCGGCGAGTAATCCGCCAGCTCCGCGCGCAGGCAGATGTCGTTGTACCACGCGGCGAAATCCTCGCTGCGCGGCGTTACCTTCTTGTCGTTCTGCTTTGCTTGTTTTTCCGCCATTCGTCTTGCGCGACGACTTTGATTATCGTCAATTGATACAGTCTCCGGATAAAGTCGTCTCGAATCAACTTAGTCCGGAGCGCGCCCGAGGTGAAAGTCACATGAAGCTGAGATTCCTGGCGGCCGCGATTGGCTTTGCGATTGCGCTTGTAAGCCCGGGCTTCGCTTCGGCGGCGCCGACACAAAGCGGTACAAACGTCTTCGAGCGGCGGACGATTGAAGTTGACGGCAGCGGCGAGGTGCGCACATCTCCCGATACCGCGGATCTGAATCTCGCGATCGACACTCAAGCGAAGACCGCCGAGCAGGCCGCCAGCAGCAACGCGGCGCTCGCGACCAAGGTGATTGACGCGCTCAAGTCCAAACTCGGCGACAAGGGCAAGGTTACCACCGGCGGCTACTCGCTCGATCCACAGTACGACCAGCGGCAGAGCGAGAAGCCGCGGATCATCGGCTACAACGCGCAGAATACCGTGACGGTGAATACCCGGTCGCTCGATCTGGTCGGCGCGCTGATCGATTCCGCGATTGCGGCCGGCGCGAATCGCGTCAACTCGCTCAGCTTCAGCGTCAAGGACGATAGCAAGGCGCGCACCGAGGCGATCGCGATCGCAACTCGCGACGCGCGCGCGCAGGCCGATGCGCTCGCGTCGGCGCTCGACGTAAAACTCGGCAAGGTCCTCAAGGCGACGACGGTATCGGAGCAGCGGCCGACGCCTTTGTATATGGGCAGGGCGATGGCGATGTCGGCGAACGTCGCGACGCCGGTCGAGCCCGGCGAAGTCACTGTGCCGGCGACGGTTTCTCTAACTTTCGAGATTGAGTAGCTTTGGCGGCGATGCTCAAGCCTGGCGATCCCGCTCCTCCGTTCGATCTCGAATGCGCCCTTGACGGGCGCACCGCGCGCTTGAGTCTCGCCAGGATTTCGTCCGAACTGATTTTGATCTTTTTCTATCCGCGCGATTTTTCGTTCATCTGTCCGACCGAAGTCACCGGCTTCAACCAGGCGCTGAAGGAGTTCGCCGCCGAAGAGACCTCCATCGTCGGCGTCAGCATCGACAACGTGGACAGCCATCTTCGATGGGCGCGCGAGCTCGGCGGCATCGGCTATCCGATCCTCGCCGACCCCGACGGCAGTCTCGCGCGCGCTTACGGCGTATTCGACGAAGATGCAAAGGTCGCGCTGCGTGCGACCTTCATCCTCGATCGCAAACGCAAGGTCGCCTATTCCTCGTCATGCCCGCTGAACATCGGACGCAGCGTCAGCGAGACACTTCGCATCGTGCGCGCGCTCCGCACCGGCCGGCTCTGCCCCGCCGATTGGACTCCGGGCGCGGAATGCGGTCCAACCGATCGCGATTTCTAGGACGCGCTTGGCCACCGTCAATCCCGCGGAAAAGCGACGGCTCTTCGAGCGGCTGTCGAGCATCCGCGAAATTGTTTTCGGCGTGCAGGACGGCGTGCTGACGACCGCTGGTGTGCTCTGCGGACTGAGCGGCGCCGTCTCACAGCATTCGCAGGTCGCGCTCGCAGCGCTCGCTTCCACCGCCGCCGGAGCGCTCTCGATGGCCGCAGGAGCCTATCTGGGCGCGCGCGCCGAAACCGAAGTGCTGCACGCCGAGCTCGATCTCGTGCGCGCCGACGCCGCCGAAAAACCCTACACCGTCCAGGAAGGTTTGCTCGACGAGCTCTGACCAAGGAAGGCCTCAGTCGCGAGGCCGGCTATCGCATCGTCCGCCTGCTCAGCACCTCGCCCAAGGCTCTCGAATCGACCGCCGAGGCCAAGATGTTCGGCTTCAGCGGCCCCACGCTCGGTAAGCCGGCGCTCGATGGTGTCGTGATGGGAATCGCGTTCCTTCTCGGCGCGCTGGTCCCGCTCTTGCCCTACATGCTGATCAAGGTTCCGCGCTATGACCTGGGCGGCGCGCTCGTTGCCACCGCGCTCACCTTGTTCGCCGTCGGATATTTCGAGGGATGGCTCGCGCATCGGGCCGATCGCTGGCGCTCGGGCCTGCGCTTTCTCGCAATCGCGATGACCGCGGCGGCCGCCGGCTACGTGATCGGCCTCGCGATCTCGCCACTCGGTGCGACCGCAGGCTAGCCTTTGTTCGAGTGAAAAAGTGAAAATCCCTGGGTACTCATCGCTGGCCGCTTTTCTCGCGCACTATCGCGCACTGAAATCAGATGCTTCCCGCAGCGCTGGCGACGATCAGTTGTTCGCCGAAATGTCGGCGGTGCTCGCGACGCTCGCGCCCGAGACTCGCGCCGCACTCGAGTCCGGTGAAGATAACGCCGGCGCTCGACGCCATCGCGCTCGCGCTGAACTCCAGCTTCGCCGCGCGCTCGCCGCTCGCGGAATCGTCGCGGACTGAACGATGTTCGCTTACCTCGTACGGCGAATCGTCTTTGGCGCCGCCGTCCTGCTCGGAACTTCAATCATCACCTTCGCGATCGCCTTCATCGTTCCCGCCGATCCCGCGATCGCGATGGCCGGGGCCAAGGCCGATCCGCAAACTCTCGCAACCATCCGCGCCGAGCTTGGCCTCGACCAGCCGCTCTACATCCAGTACGCGCGCTACCTCGATCGCGCGCTCCACGGCGACCTTGGCCGCTCGTACATCCGCCGCGAGAATGTAACGACGCTTATCGCCGATCGCTTCCCCGCGACTGCGTTGCTGGCCGCCGCCGCGATGGCGCTGTCGTTGATTCTCGGCATCGCGATGGGCGCGATCGCCGCCGCGTATCGCGGCCGCGCCGCCGACAACTTGCTCCTCGTCATATCGCTGGCGCTCGTGTCGATCCCGGTGTTCTGGCTCGGCACGATGCTGCTGATCGCCGTCGCCGCCACCATTCGCTCGTTTCCGCTCGGCGGTTACAGCGGTCCCGCGAGTCTGATTCTGCCAACGGTGACGCTCGCGCTCGGCTCGGCCGGCTACTATTCGCGCGTTCTCCAAACCAGCCTGTCCGACGCGTTCGATCAGGACTACGTCCGCACCGCGCGCGGCAAGGGACTCTCGCGCACCCGCGTGATGCTCAGGCACGCGATGGCAAACGCGCTGTTGCCGCTGGTCACGCTCGCGGGACTCGATCTCGCGGGCCTGCTTTCGGGCGTCGTGCTGACGGAGACGGTCTTCAATTGGCCGGGAATCGGACGGCTCGCGGCCGATGCGATCTTCAATCTCGACATTCCCGTGATCATGGGCACCGTGCTCTTTTCCGCGTTCCTGATTGTCGTCGTCAACCTGCTGGTGGACCTGCTTTACGCGTGGCTCGATCCGCGCATTCGCCTGGCGGAGATCGGATGAACCTGCGCCGCTTCGTCACGCTCGAAACCGTCGGCGCTGCGATGGTCGCGGTGCTGGTGCTCGTCGCGGTTTTTGCGCCGATGCTCGCGCCGCACGATCCCACGATCGTCGTCGCCCCGACCTTCGGCGATCCCGGCGCGCCCTCACGCGCATTTCCGATGGGCACCGACGAGCTCGGCCGCGACGTGCTCTCGCGCATCATCTTCGGCGCGCGAATCTCGCTGACCGTCGGCGTCGCCGCGATGGCCGTAACGATGACCATCGGCATCGCCATCGGCTTGTGCTCGGGATTCTTCGGTGGCGCGGTCGATTTTATCCTGATGCGTTTCACGGACCTGATGCTGTCGCTGCCGCCTTTGCTGCTCGCGATGGCTCTGGTAGCCGTGCTGGGACCAAGTCTGCGCACGATCTTCATCGTCATCGGACTCGTTTCATGGACCTCGATCGCGCGCGTGGTGCGGGCGGAAACGCTGGCGATGTCCACGCGCGATTTCGTCGTCGGCGCCCAAGCGCTCGGCGCGCCATCACGCCGCGTGATCGCCCTGCACATTTTGCCCAACGTATTGCCGATAATCGTCGTGATGGCTGCGCTGCGAACTTCCGATACTCTCCTGCTCGACGCCGCGCTCAGCTTCCTTGGCCTCGGCGTGCCGCCGCCAACGCCAAGTTGGGGCCGCATGATCGAAGAGGCGACGATTTATTTCCGCACCGCGCCTTGGCTCGCGACCTTTCCCGGTCTCGCGATCTTCTGGGCGGTGCTCAGTTTCAATCTTCTCGGCTACGGCTTCCTGCGCAGGCGCTCGCGATGACCCGCGGAAGACTCGTGCTGGCGTTCATCGCGATCGCATCAGTCGCCGGATGCGGCGGCGGTCCGCCGCCGCTCAACTTGCCGCCGCACGCGATGGTCCTGCGACTCGCCGACGCCGACGACATCCCGACACTCGACCCCGCCGCCGGCTACGACACCGTCTCGTGGACCTTCGAGCAGGCAATCTTCGACACGCTCGTCCGCTACGGCGACGGCAACATCGAGCTCGAACCCGATATCGCAACCAGTTGGGAGAGCTCGACCGACGCGACGACCTTCACGTTTCATCTGCGCGCCGACGCCCGCTTTTCCGACGGCCGTAGCGTGACCAGCGGCGACTTCCGCTACGGAATCGAGCGCGTGCTGAATCCCGCCACGCGTTCCAAGGGCATGGAGTACTATCGCGGTATCTCGGGCGCCGCCGACTTCGCCGCGCGTCGCAGCGCGCACGTGAGCGGAATCGAGACGCCTGACAATACGACGATCATTTTCCACTTGAGCGCGCCCGACCCGATTTTCGGGCACAAGCTCGCGATGCCGTTTGCGTCAGCTATCCCGCGCGACGTCGCCGAGAAATGGGGCGACGACTTTTCGCGCCATGTCGTCGGCAGCGGCGCCTTCATGCTGCGCGACTGGATCAGCGGCCAGCGCATCGTGCTGGTGAAAAATCCCTACTACTTCGCCAAACCGTTGCCCCATCTCGACGCGATCGTCGAGTCGGTCGGCGTCAACCAGGAGCTGCAATGGCTGCGCTTCGACGCCGGCCAAATCGACGCCGTGGTCGATATTCCGCCCGCCGAATTCCCGTACGTCATGAAAACTCCGGCGCTGCGAGCTTTGACGCTGGCGAAAACCACCGTCACCACGCGCTACCTCGGCATGAACTGCCAGATGTGGCCGTTCACCGACGTTCGCGTGCGCCGCGCGCTGAGCTACGCGATCGATCGCCATAAGTTGATCGCGATTCTGAACGGCCGCGGCGTCGTCGCGCGCGGTGTCATGCCGCCGAACCTGCCCGGCTACGATCCTGACCTCAAGGGTTACGATTACGATCCCACCAAGGCGCGTGCACTGCTCGAGGAAGCGCATCTCGCGCACGGCTTCGACTTTGAATTCTGGATGCGCGCCGATCAGACCCAACTGATGCTCGGGCAATCGATTCAGCAGGACCTCGCGCCGTTCGGTATCCACGCGAAGTTGAAGCCGGTCGCGTGGGGGCCGTTCCTCGAAGCGATTCGCCAGCCGAAAACGGTGCAGGCTTTCATGCAGGGATGGGAAGCCGACTTTCCCGACCCAGAAAATTTTCTCGGCGCGCTGCTTTCGCGCGCGCAGTGGGGCTCCAACAACGACACCTTCTATTCCAATCCTGAAGTCGAACAGCTCCTGGCTGAGGCCGAGCCGCTCGCCGACATGAAGCAGCGCTACGCGCTCTACGACCAGGCCGAGAAAATCGTCGTCGCCGACGCGCCCTGGGTTTTCCTCTACTACCCGGTGACCTACATAATCCGCCAGCCGTGGGTGCACGACTACGTAATCAATCCGATGCGCCCGACGCGCTTCGAGCGCGTGTGGCTTTCGCCGCATCCTGAGTAGGGTGAGCGACAACTGCGCGCGATTTCGACTATGATCGAAAAATCAGATGAGGAGCTAACCATGATCACGCAGGGCGACGACTATCCGATTCATCAAACGCCGGAGCCGGTGCAGCAGGTCTTCACCAGCGACCGCAACTTTTACGATCGATTTTTCTTCAACGGCTACTTTCGCGAGGGCGATCCATACTTCGCCGTCGCGATGGGAATTTATCCGAACGTCGGCATCATCGACTGCGCCTTCAGCGTCGTCGCCGGCGGCGTGCAGCATTGCGTGCGTGCGTCGCGGGTGCTCGGCGCCGAGCGGATGGACACGCGGGTCGGTCCGATCTCAATCGAGATCGTGCGCCCGATGCGCTCGATGCGCCTGCGCGTCAACCATGAAGCCGTCAAGGCCGACCTGATGTTCGAGGCGCGCGCCGACGCGATCGAGGAGCCGCGCTTTTCACGTCGCGCCGGCCCACGGCTCATCATGGATTTGACGCGGTTCACGCAGCATGGCGGTTACTCTGGCAGCCTGACTGTCGCCGGCAAGACTTACGACGCCAAGCCGTCGCGAGTGTGGGGCTCGCGCGATCGCTCGTGGGGCGTGCGCGGCATCGGCCCGCAGGATCCCGCGGGAGTGCCATCGCCGACGCCCGCGATCGGCCAATTCTACTGGCTCTGGTCGCCGACTAACTTCGAGGATGTCTGCACACATTGCGACTGCAACGAAAATGCCGACGGCTCGCGATGGCACCAGTTCGGCGCCGTCACGCCCGCCGAGCCCGGCGCCCCGCTCGATCTCGCAAGCGGCGTCGATTTCAACATCAACTACGCCCCCGGCACACGCCACGCGAAGAGCGCCGAGATAATTTTGCGCAGCCCACGCGCGGGCGAAAGCCGCATCGAGCTGAAGACGCTCTACAACTTCTACATGCAGGGCATCGGCTATTTTCATCCGAAATGGGGCCACGGAATGTACGTCGGGCCGGACGCCTCGACCTACGAGTCGTTCAAAACTGCCGACGTCAACGAGCGCGACCTGATGCATCAGCACATACAGGCCGTGTGTCAGGCGAAAATGGGTTCGCGCGAAGGCATGGGAATTCTCGAGATGGCGATCCTCGGGCCGCACGATCGCAGCGGCTTCAAGGAATTCCTCGACATGCACAAGTAGCGGATCGAAGTTCAGTTCCTGAGCTTGTCGAGGATGCGCCCGATGAATCCTTCCGGCCTCTTCACTTCGGCCGGCGCGGGCTCGCGTCCTTCCTGCAGCGCCTTGAACATTTCCTCGACTTCGCCGTCAACCGGGAAGCGGCCGGTACTCGACTTCGAGAACACCAGCCGTCCGTTGACGATTACGTCGAACTGACCGGATTTGCCGGGCGTGATGTCCGCCTTCTCGCCGAACTGGGAATCCAATGATGCGGCCAGACTGGCCGCGCGTGGCTTGTAGCCTCAAGCCGAGCAGTAGAGAATTTCTGTCGCCATAGTTCGAGCGTACTCGCCGCTCGCGCGCCGTTCAAACGACCGTCGTTCGGTGTCGCTCACGCCGGGAACAGGTTGCTGATACTTTCGCGATTGTGGATGCGGCGAATCGCTTCACCGAACAGCGGTGCTACCGAAACGACCTCGACCTTCGGCGACAGCGCCACCGGTTGGGTTTCGATTGAATCCGTCACCAGCAGACGTTGGATTGGACTTCGGTCAAGCCGCTCCATCGAGGCCTCGCTGAAGACCCCGTGCGACACTGCCGCATATACCGCCTTTGCGCCGCGCTCGATCAGCTTGTCGGCCGCATCGGCGAGTGTGCCGGCCGAGATCGTGAAGTCGTCCACGATTAAGGCGGTCTTGCCACGCACCTCGCCGATGATCTCGAGAACCTCTGCGCGCTCGTCGTGTGCCGTGCGTTGTTTATCGCCGATGGCAAGGGAGGCTCCCAGCAATGACGCAAATTTGCGCGCCTGCTTCGCGAAGCCCACGTCAGGGGAGACGACGACGAGGTCGGACAGCCGCTTGCGGACAATCTCCTCACCCAGCACCGGCAGCGCGTAAAGGTCGTCCACCGGGATGCGGAAGAAGCCCTGGATCTGAGCGGCGTGCAAGTCCAGCGTCACCACGCGGTCGGCGCCGGCCGCTTCAATCGCATCGGCACAAACGCGGGCACGGATTGAGACTCTGGGTTCGTCCTTCTTGTCTCCTTTCGCATAGCTGAAATAAGGCATCACGACCGTTACCGACTCAGCGCTCGCACGCTTCAACGCATCAATCCAGAAAAGCAGTTCCATGAAATTGTCGTTGGCCGGGAAGACCGTCGATTGCACGAGATACACGCGGCGCCCGCGCACGTTTTCCTTGACCCGCACGAACAGATTCCCTTCCGAGAAGCGCAGCACCTCCCCCGCACCGGCCTTCACGCGCAAGTACTCACAAATCTTGAGCGTCAACTTGGGACTGCCGCTGCCGCCAAAGATAAGAATATTCTCTTTCACCGTGGTCGCTCGCGAATCCAATCGGGCGAAATTTGACTGGGTAGTATTGCTGGCGAACTACTTGCCGTTGGGGATATCGACGAACACCGCGGCCGCGACCACCGACGACCACAGCCCGTCGCGATCGCCAATCGCCGACTGCGTCACGTTGCGCGTCGTCACGATCTTGTCCGACATGCGCCACAGGTCCTTGCGCTCGTCGTAACTGAGATTCGGATCGAAATCGACGCCGAGTATCGTCGCCAGCATCATCGCCGCCAGATCCTCGGCATAGTCGCCAGCCTTCTGATCCGTCTCGCCGGTGCTGTGATGCTCCGACAGGTAGCCGTATTGCGCCGGATTGCTCGGCAGCGCGACGCCCACCGACGACGCGATCAGCCGATGCGGTTCGTTGGTCGCGTTGTCGCTCATCACGGCAAACACGATCTGCCCCGGCGTCAGATACTTCAGCCCTTCCTGCTGGCTGAGCAGTCTGCAATTGGGAGGAAAAATCGATTTGACGCGCACGAGGTTGAACTCGGCGATTCCCGCGGAACGCAGCGCCAGCTCGAAAGAAGTCAGCTTCTCGCGATGCCGCCCCACGCCCTTGGTCAGAAATGTCCCCTTCGGGATCGGCCCCATTTACTTCGTCTCCTCTCCGATGCCGCTTTCTTTTATACGAATCCGCCCGCCAAACGCTACACGGTATTTACCGGCGAATACTCGCCGAACACCTTGCGCATCGCGTCCGAGATTTCCCCCAGCGTGCACCATCCGCGCACCGCATCGACAATCGGCGGCATCAGGTTGTCGCCGCCGCGCGCCGCCGCTTCGACTCGCGCGAGCGCCTTCGTCGCCGCATCTGCGTTGCGTTCCGCCCGCACTCGTGCGACGCCCGCCTTCTGCTTCGCCTCGAGCTCCGGCTTGACCCGCAATATTTCGCCCGGCGGCGCGCCGCCTCCGGTAAACTGGTTGACCCCAACGATAATTCGCTGCTTCGTTTCAATCTCGCGCTGGTAAATAAATGCCGCGTTCTGAATTTCGCGCTGCATGTAGCCGCGTTCGATTGCCGCGACCGCGCCGCCGAAGTCGTCGATCTTCGACAGGTACTCGACCGCCTTTGCTTCGAGCTCGGTCGTCAACCTTTCCACATAATAAGAGCCGCCGAGCGGATCGATCGTATCCGCGACGTCCGACTCGTGCGCGATTAGCTGCTGCGTACGCAGCGCCAGCAGCACCGACGATTCCGTCGGCAGCGCGAGCGCCTCGTCCTTGGAGTTGGTGTGCAGCGATTGCGCGCCGCCGAGCACCGCCGCCAGCGCCTGCATCGTCACGCGCACGACGTTGTTATCGACCTGCTGCGCGGTCAGCGTCGATCCTGCGGTTTGCGCATGGAACCGCATCATCATCGAGCGCTCGTCCTTCGCGCCGAAACGATCCTTCATTATTTTCGCCCACAGCCGCCGCGCCGCGCGAAACTTCGCCACTTCTTCAAAGAAATTATTGTGCACGTTGAAGAAGAACGATAGCCGGCTCGCGAACGCGTCGATCTCCAGCCCCGCTTTCAGCGCCGCATCGACGTATGCGATCCCGTCGGCAAGCGTGAACGCGAGTTCCTGCGCCGCGGTCGAGCCCGCCTCGCGGATGTGGTAGCCGGAAATCGAAATCGTATTCCAGTTCGGAACTTCCTTCGTCGCAAAACTGAAAATGTCGGTGATGATCCGCATCGATCCGCGCGGCGGATAGATGTACGTCCCGCGCGCCACGTATTCCTTCAGTACGTCGTTCTGGATGGTGCCGTTGACCTTGTCCCATTTGACGCCGCGCCGCTCCGCCACCACCAGGTACAGCGCCAGCAGGATCGACGCCGTCGCGTTGATCGTCATCGAGGTCGAAATCTTGTCGAGCGGTAACTCGGCCAGCAGCACGTCCATGTCCGCGAGCGAGCAAATCGGCACGCCCACGCGTCCGACTTCGCCGTCAGCCAGCGGATGATCCGAGTCGCGCCCCATCTGCGTCGGCAGGTCAAACGCGACCGAGAGTCCCGTCTGCCCCTGCTCGAAAAGATAGCGGTAGCGGCGGTTCGATTCCTCCGCGCTGCCGAAGCCCGCGTACTGGCGCATCGTCCACAGCCGCCCGCGATACATCGTCGGCTGCACGCCGCGCGTGAACGGATACTCGCCCGGAAAGCCGAGGTCGTTGACGAAATCCAGCTCGCTCAAGTCTTCCGGATCGTACTCGCGCTTGATCTCGATTCCCGAGCTGGTGACGAATTTTTCTTTGCGCTCTTTGCCGCGCTTGAGCGAAGGGTTGAGCTTGCGCTCTTCCCAATTCTTGCGTGCGTCCGCGATTTTGCGCTCGTCGTCAGCCATCGTCCTACTCGATCACGATCATGAGTTGGCCCTTCTCGACCGCCTGGCCCGCGACCACCTTCACTTCCACGACCTTGCCGGCTTTGGGCGATTTAACTTCGTTTTCCATCTTCATCGCTTCGACCACGATGATTCCCTGCTCGGCTTTGACTTCGTCGCCCGCCGCAACCAGCACGTTGACCACGCGCCCCGGCATCGCGGATTTTATTTCCACGCGCCCGCTGACTTCGCGCCGCTTGCCGGCCGCGCGCGCCGTGCGCCGCGCCGCATCGGCCACCGTCAGCCGCGTCGATCCGCTTCGCGATGCGACCACGGTTTCCTCGCCGTCGCGCGCCACGTCGAAATCGAACGATCGATTATCGACGATCACCGAAAAAGATACGGGGCCGACTTTGCGCAAATCGGCCTGGAAACTATTCTTGCCAAAAGTGATCGAGAACGAGTCGGCGGCGAGTTCTTCAATCTCGATTTCGTGTTCGTTGCCGTCAAGAATCGCGAGGTAGCGCATCGATTGTAGTCCCGCCTATCTCCGCAACATGTCGAGCCGGCCGAGCATCCGCCATGCGGACGCGCTCGGCGCAGCGCTCGGCTGCGCGCCGGCGCCGTTGCTGTGATTGGTGTTCGTCTGCGCCGCGATTGCGGCCAGGAAAATTGCGGCCAGCTCGGCGCCCTGCGGCGCCGTGCCGTTTTGGTTCGGATGATACTCCTGGTTGATAAAATTCGTATCGAAGTCGCCTTTCAAAAACCTCGGATGCGTCATGATCCAGCGATGGAAGTCCAAATTCGTGCGCAGCTCGCCCGATATCACGAATTCGCCGAGCGCGCGCCGCATCCGGTCGATCGCCTGATCGCGATCCGCGCCCCACACCGCCAGCTTCGAAATCATCGGGTCGTAAAACACCGGCACTTCCGCGCCCGCGTAAACCCCCGCGTCGTTGCGCACGCCCGGACCGTCGGGAAATCTCAGCGTCTCGATCTTTCCCGGCGCCGGTGTGAAGCCGGCGGTCGGATCTTCCGCATAGATGCGGCACTCGATCGCCCATCCGCGCTGCGCCAGATCCTTTTGCTTGAACGGCAGCTTCGCGCCGGCGGCAATTTCGATTTGCGCGCGAACGAGATCGATGCCGGTCACCAGCTCGGTCACCGGATGCTCGACCTGGATGCGGGTGTTCATCTCGAGGAAATAAAAGTTGCGGTCCGCATCGGCCAGGAATTCGATCGTGCCCGCGCTGACGTAGTTCACCGCTTTCGCGGCGCGCACTGCGACCTCGCCCATCTCGGCGCGCATCTTCGGCGTGATAAACGGCGACGGCGATTCCTCGACGACCTTCTGATGACGCCGCTGGATCGAGCATTCGCGCTCGAAGAGGTGGACGGTGTTGCCGTGCGCGTCGGCGAGCACCTGCACTTCGATATGGCGCGGCTGCTTGAGAAATTTCTCGACGTAAAAGCGCCCGTCGCCGAATGACGACTTGGCCTCGCTCGCGACCGTGCGCACTATCGACGCGAGGTCTTTGCCGTTCTCGACGAAGCGCAGGCCCTTGCCGCCACCGCCCGCCGCGGCCTTGACCATTATCGGGAAGCCGATCTTTTTCGCGATCGCCGCTACTTCCGCTTCGGTCTCAAGCGTTCCCGGCGATCCCGGTACGACCGGCACTCCCGCCTTCGACATCAGCTTGCGCGCCTCGACCTTGTCGCCCATCTGCTCGATCGCTTCGGGCGGCGGACCGATCCACGTGAGGCCGGCCTTCTGCACGGCGCGCGCGAACGCGGCGCGCTCGGAGAAAAAGCCGTAGCCCGGATGAACCGCGTCGGCCTTGAGCTGTTTCGCCGCCTCGAGAATTTTCGCCGTGTTGAGATAACTCTCGGCCGCCGGCGCGGGCCCGACCGGGTAGGCATGATCGGCTTCGCGCACATGCAGCGCGGCGCGATCGGCGTCCGAATAGACGGCGATCGATTCGATTCCCAACTCGCGGCATGCGCGGATGATCCGCACGGCGATTTCGCCGCGGTTGGCGATTAAAATCCGCTTGAACATCAATCTTCCTTGCTCACCAAATTCTATACTGAATCGAGCCCATACCGCCCTGTCAAAGGGGGATGTTGCCGTGCTTGCGTGGCGGATTTTTGTCGCGCTTGTTCACCAGCGCCTTGAGCGCGCCGATCAGCTTGGGCCGCGTGTCGCGCGGCATGATCACTTCATCTATATAGCCAAGCTCGGCGGCTTTGAACGGATTCGCGAAAGTCTTGCGATAGTCGTCGGCCAGCCGTGCGCGCTCGGCCACCGCATCTTTGGCCTTGGCGAGCTCGTTGCGAAATACGATGTTGATCGCCTGCTCCGGCCCCATCACGGCTATTTCGGCGCTCGGATACGCGAAGTTGAAATCGCCGCGGATATTTTTCGACGACATCACATCATACGCACCGCCGTAGGCCTTGCGCGTGATCACCGTCACCTTCGGTACGGTCGCCTCGCAGAAGGCGTAGAGCAGTTTCGCGCCATGCCGGATAATGCCGCCGAACTCCTGATGCGTGCCCGGCAGGAATCCGGGCACATCGACGAACGTGACCAGTGGAATGTTGAATGCGTCGCAGAAGCGCACGAAGCGCGCGCCTTTGACCGACGCGTCGATATCGAGCGCTCCGGCCAGGTACGACGGCTGATTGGCCACGATCCCGACCGAGTAGCCGCCCATCCGCGCAAACCCGATCAGCATGTTCTGCGCGTAGTCCTTCTGCACTTCCAGCAAGTGCCCGTCATCGACCACGCGCCGGATAATCTCGCCCATGTCATACGGCTTGTTGGGGCTTTCTGGAACGATTGAATCGAGCGCCGCGTCGATTCGCGCGGGATCGTCACTGCTGGCGACGAACGGCGGGTCCTCGACGTTGTTCGACGGCATGTAGGAAATCAGTTCGCGGATCATCGCGAGCGCGCCGGCGTCGTCGTCGGCCTCGAGATGGCACACGCCCGACTTCTGGCTGTGCGCATCGGCGCCGCCGAGTTCCTGCATCGTGACTTCCTCGTGAGTGGCCGCGCGGATCACGTCGGGGCCGGTGAGGAACATGTACGAGGTGTCGCGCACCATCACGATGAAATCGGTAATCGCCGGCGAATACACCGCGCCGCCCGCGCACGGTCCCATGATTGCGGAAATTTGCGGGATCACTCCCGACGACATCACGTTGCGCAGAAAAATGTCGGCGTAGCCCGCCAGCGACACGACGCCTTCCTGGATGCGCGCGCCGCTGCCGTCGTTGAGCCCTATCACCGGGCATCCGGTTTTGGTGGCTAGGTCCATCACCTTGCAGACCTTCTCCGCGAAGGCGCCCGACAGGCTGCCGCCGAAGACGGTGAAGTCGTGGCTGAAGATGCAGACCTGGCGGCCGTCGATGGTGCCGTAGCCGGTCACGACGCCGTCGCCGGGAATTTTCTTGTCGGCCATCTCGAAGTCGGTGATCCGATGCGTCTTGAACTTGTCGAGCTCGACGAAGGAGCCGCGGTCGAGCAGGAACTCGACGCGCTCGCGCGCGGTCATGCGCCCTTGCGCGCGCTGCTTCTTGACGCGCTCGGCGCCGCCGGCCGCCTCGGCCTCGCGCGTGAGATGCTGTAGCCGTTCGAGATTTTCTTTAAGGCCCATTTTTCACAACCGCAATAAAGCTGGATAGACGGCAAACAAAAAGGCGCCCGTCACGCGCCACCGGCAAGATAGATACCGCATGTCGCCGAATGGTTAAAGCGCTCCGCCGTCGGTTCAGAGGTGCGGACTATCATTAGCGGAGCGAGGAAATTTGGCCCTCCGCCGATTGCTGCGCCAGAACTGCCAAATCCTGAAATGCCCGCGCTTCGAAGAGACTGCCACCGCGTTCTGAACGTATCTTGCGAGCAGCTGTCCTCAGATCGCGGTAAATTGCGTCCAGATCCGCCAGCTCGGGGCGATGAGTCGTTCGGGTGAGAGCGTTCATCAGCCCTCGATGGACTCCGCGGACGGTACCTTCGTGAATGTAAGGATCGGTTCCGTTCAGATCGCTCAGAGATTTCGAGAGACGGTGATGCCTCGATTCGAAGACAAACCATTCGTGGCTCGCGCCGGCTCCGAGCGACCAATCTACCGCAAGTCCAAGCTCGAAGGGCATATTGAATCGTGGCGTTGGCGGAGAATTGCGGTCAATTTGGACTCTCGACAGATCGTGAAACGAGTATCGGCATCCTCGAATCAGCTCGATAATTCGCTCGAGCCGTCGTTTCGCGCCCGGAATTTCAATTGTCGCTCGAGGTCTCAGTCCGAACGCGCACAGGCCAGCCATAAAGGCCAGATAGAGACTCTCGTAACGATTGTCGTAAGGAATGTTGAGGAATGCGGACTCTTGCTCAGCGCGCGTGCGCATCGCGCATCAGCCTTGAAACAAGGTCATGCTAGTGAACTCGCCTTCCTTTTGCGTTTGCGCTTCACTCCGCTGGTAGGCGAATTTCGAGATTCTTTTGAACCGTTTCCCCTGATTTCTCTTGCGAGAGCCTTCAGGCGCCGCAGTCGCGTTTTCGAGATTCCGTACGTTTCAGCGAAATCCTCCGCAGTCGGGAACGGTGTTGTTATTACGACTCGCTTTCGCATGACTTGAAGTTACTCCATGTCAGCAATTGTTTAAACCTTTATGCTCATTCCGACGTGTGAATTGAAAAGTCCGAGAAGTCCATTCGGTCGCCGGGCTTGATTCCGTTCCTCGCGCAGAAGCCGCCGTTCACTTCGAGCACGTACTGCGAGCTGCCTTCGACGCCCAGCAGCTTGTCCGAGTATGGCTCCGCGTTGGCGACGATTCCCGTCACCCGGCCTTCCGCGTCGGCGAAAATCATGTCGAGCGGAATCGGCGTGTTGTGCATCCAGAAATTCCGCGGCGCCGAATCGGGGAAGACGAAGATCATCCCCGCGTTGTCGTCGAGATGCTTGCGAAACATCAGGCCGACCTCGCGCTGCGGCCCGGTGTTCGCGACTTCGACGGCGACTGTGGCGCGCGGCTTGCCGTCAGCGCCGACGATCGAGACGCACGGACCGCGCGCGCATCCGAGCAATGCCAGCACGACGAAGACCAATGCCAATGGACCGATTCGGATGCGTGCGCTCATGCTCGCCGCAATCTAGCGCGTCGATGAGCCGCGGGGAATCAGGTCGCGGTCGGTTCGGGCGAGATCTCTTCGAGCTCGCGGCCCGAGGTCTCCGGCAGGAACCACATGATGATCGGCGAGATCATCCAGAAGACGGTCAGGTAGCATACTGCGCGCGCCTGCGAGCCGGTGAAATTGTACAGCACGCCCTCGAAGAACAGCCCGAGGGCGCCGCCGGTCGTGCCGGCGACCGCGAGCGCGCTGCCCGCGGTCGAACGATACGAGGTCGGAAATAATTCCGCGCTGTAAGCGTTGAGGATGGTGCCGGACGCGATGTCGAAAAATACCTCCAGGATCCACGCCGGAACGATCGACCAGCCCGACGCCGTGTACATCCAGATGGTCAACAGCGGCGACAGGAACAGGAACGTCGCGCCCATCACGCGCCGCCCGTAGCGGTCGCTCATCCGGCCCGCGACGATCGAGCCCATTATTCCGAGCGCGCCGCCGAACAGGAACAACGACGAGACGTTGCCGGGCGACCAGTGATGCGTCTCCTGCAGAAATTTCGGAAACAGGAAACCCGCCGCGTTGCCGCCCATCGATCCGAGGAACGCGATCGACAGCATCATGACCAGCCGTCGCGGGTAGGCGGTATATAGCTGAACCACCGGCTCCCAGATTTTCACCGGGCGCAGGCTTTCGAGTTTCTCCTTCTCGAAGCGCGCACTTTCGGGCAGCGAACGGCGCAGCGGAATGATCAGCGCCAGCGGCAGCAGCGCGATCGCGTACAACCCGCGCCATCCGTAAGGAATCACATTGATAAACGCGAACACGATCGCAGCCAGTCCGTAACCGATCGACGAAACTCCGCCGAGCAGTCCGATCGCCCAGCCGCGATGAGCCGCGTCAACTTCCTCCGCCACTATAACCATCGCGATCGCGGCTTCGGCGCCGGCAAACGCGCGCGCGATTATCTCGAACACCACGAAGGTTCGCTCGCCCGGCGCGATCGCGATAAGGCCGGTGAAAATCGTGTAACCGAAAACCGTGTAGAGCAGCAGCCGGCGGCGCCCGAAGACGTCGGCAAACGGCGTCATCAGCAACGACAACAGGTAACCGAGCCGGATTAGCGAGAGCATCGCGCCAAGGTGCGACTCTGCGATCTTGAGCCCGGTCTGGATTTGCTTGAGCGCCAGGCTCAGCAGCGCGCGATCGTACTGATCGAAAAATCCCGCCGTCGATGCGATCCAGAAAACCCGGCGCTGCCGGCTGGTGAACGGCGGCGTCCGGCCGAGCATCCCAAGGTGGATGCTCTTGCGGTCCGCATCCTCAGCCGAAGGATCGGGATCGGGCTTCAAATCGAGCGAGGCGGCTGGATCCGTCATCGATTTAGTCGATCGCCATCGGCAGTGATTCGAGCCCGCGCAGAAAATACGATCCCTTGTAGGCCGGTTTCATCGCGGGATCCTTGAGTCTCAGCCGCGGGAACCGCTCGAGCATCGCCTCGAACGCGACGCGTGCTTCCATCCGCGCCAGCGGCGCGCCGATGCAGAAATGGATTCCCTCGCCGAACGCGACGTGTTCGTTGGGATCGCGCGTGAGGTCGAACTTTTCAGGATTTTTGAATTGCGCGGAGTCGCGATTCGCGGCCGCGACGATCATCATCGCCAATGCGCCCGCGCGAATCTCGGTGCCGCCAACCCGCACCGGTTCTTTGATGAACCGCACGGTCGATTGCACCGGCCCGTCGTAGCGCAGCATCTCTTCGATCGCGCGCGGCAGCATCGCGGGATTGCGCTTAAGCGCATCGAACTGATCGGGATGGCGTCCGAGCGCCAAAGTACCGTTGCCGATCAGGTTGGTCGTCGTCTCGTTGCCCGCAACCAACAGCAGCGTGATGAAACTCAGCAGGTCTGCCGCCGACATCACCTCACCTTCGTCATGCGCGGCGACCAGCGCGCTGACCAAATCCTGTCCCGGAGTGGCGCGCCGTTTTTCAATTTCGGCGGTAAAGTAGTCGCCCAATTCATCGATTGCGCGAATTGTTTCAGGCGGCTGCGGAGCGCCGGGAACATTGTTGTCACCGCCGATAATCGTATCCGACCAACGCTTGAACTTTGCGTTCAACTCGGGCGGCACGCCGAGCATCTCCGCGATCACCGTAACCGGCAGCACGTTGGCGAGATCCGCCATCACGTCGAATGAGCCTTTCGCCTCGACCTTGTCGAGCTGCTCCTTGGCGATCTCACGGATGCGCGGCTCGAGCTCGCGGATTCGGCGCGGCGTGAAGTCGCGCGACACCAGCCGGCGCAGGCGCGAGTGCTGCGGCGGATCGGAACCCAGCATGTTGCGCGATCCGAAAAAACGGCCCTGATACGCCTGAGGCGGTGGCGGCGGCCCGACGCTCGAGAAGTGTTCATGATCGCGCAGCGCGGCGGTGACATCGGCATAGCGCGCCACCAACGCAAACGTCATCGGACCCATCTCGAGGAGCGGCGGCGGCCCGGCCAGCAGGGGCGCATAGTGCGGGTACGGATTTGCGCGAAATTCAGGATCCCAAATATTGAAATAAACTTCCGCCGCCATGATGGTTCGCCCCCTCAGTCAGTTGCCATTGTGAGCGACGCCAATCCGCGAAGGAAGTAGGAACCTTTGTAGGTCACCGGCGCGGCGGGATCGGCCAGGCGCAAGCGCGGGAAGCGCTCGAGCATCGCAGTGATCGCAATCGCACCTTCCATTCGCGCCAGCGGCGCGCCGATGCAGAAGTGAATGCCCTCGCCCAGCGCGACGTGGTCGCGCGGCTCACGCGTGATGTCGAAGCGATCGGGATCCTCGAACTGCGCCGGGTCGCGATTCGCCGCCGCCAGGATTATGAAGCATCCCTGCTTGGCCGGCAGTTTGGTTCCGCCGAGGCTGATGTCTTCTTTTGTAAAACGAATCGTCGATTGCACCGGTCCGTCGTAGCGCAGGATCTCTTCGATCGCGCGCGGCATCAACTCGGGAGTCTCGCGCAGCAGATTCATCTGGGCGGGATTGCGGCCGAGCGCGAGCATCCCGTTGCCGATCAGATTGGTGGTGGTTTCGTTGCCGGCCAGCAGCAGGAGCAGCACGAACGCCAGCAATTCGTCGGCGTTCATCGCTTCGGCGTCGTCGTGCGCGGCGACCAGCGCGCTTATCAGGTCGGGGCCGGGAGTTTTGCGGCGCCGCTCGATCTCATCGGCGAAATAACTGCGCAGCGCATCTTTCGCCGTGCGGAATTCCTCCGGCAGCGGAGTTCCCGGCAGAGTGTTGTCGCCTGATACCACCGTGTCGGACCAATGCTTGAACTGCTGGTAGTGATCCGGCGGCACGCCGAGCATCTCCGCGATAACCATCACGGGCAGCGCGTTGGCAATTCCGTGCATGACTTCGAGTTCGCCCTTGCCCTCCGCGGCGTCGATCAGATTCTTCGCTATCTCGCGGATGCGCGGCTCCAGATCGCGGATTCGCCGCGGCGTGAAGTCGCGCGAGACCAGGCGCCGCAGGCGAGTATGCAGCGGCGGATCGGAAAACAGCATCGTGCGCGCGCCGGCGAACGGTCCTTCGTCGTGGGGCTCGTTGGGATCGCGCGGGCGCACGCTCGAAAAGTGCGCATGGTCGCGCAGCGCGGTCGTAACGTCGGCATAGCGCGTGACCATCGCCGTCGGCCCGAACAAATCGAGAATCCGTGGCGGGCCCGCAAGCAGCGGCTTGTAATGAGGATACGGATTGGCGCGAAACGCGGGATCCCATGGGTTAAAGTAGATGTTCTCTGCGGCCTGGTTCATTTTCAAACTTCCTCTTCGTAAGATTTCAGTTCTGCCCGCGCCGCATCGCGCGCACTGCACCCACCTCGCGATGGGCAACTAGGAGCAAGCGCGATGCCACCGCGCGGATCTAGACGATCACGCGTGTTTTCATCCTGCGCGGACGCATCAATGCGACTGCACGCAGTCCCGCGATGTCACTTGAGCGCCATTTCGAGACGGCTCAGCCCGCGTAGGAAATACGAGCCTTTGTAGGTCACCGGGGCGTCGGGACTTTTCAGCCGAAGATGCGGGAAGCGTTCGAGCGCAGCGCCAATCGCGAGCGCGCCTTCCATCCGCGCCAGCGGCGCGCCGATACAAAAGTGGATGCCCTCGCCGAACGCAACGTGATCGTTCGGCGTGCGCGTGATGTCGAATTTTTCAGGATCCTTGAATTGCGCCGGGTCGCGATTCGCCGCCGCGATGATCACGAACGCGCCCATCCCGGAATTGATCGGCGTACCGCCGACCACAGTGTCCCTGGTCGCCGTGCGGAACGTCGATTGCACCGGACCGTCGTAGCGCAGCATCTCGTCGATCGCACCGCGCATCAGATCGGGCTTCGCGCGCAGCGCCGCCAGCGACGCGGGATTGCGGCCGAGCGCGAGCATCCCGTTGCCGATCAGATTGGTCGTCGTCTCGTTGCCGGCGAGCAGCAGCAGGACGACGAATTGCAGCAGCTCGTCCGAGCTAAGCGCTTCGGCTTCGTCGTGCGCCGCGACCAGAGCGCTCACCAGGTCGGTGCCGGGATTTTTGCGGCGGCGCGCGATTTCCTCGACGAAATACGTCTTCAGCTCAGTGAAGGCGCTCTTGATCTCGTCGGGAATGGGCATCCCGGGGAGCGTGTTGTCGGCTTCGATTATCTTGTCCGACCAATTTTTGAATTGCTGGTATTCCTCGGGCGGCACACCGAGCAAATCGCTGATCACCATGACCGGCAGCGGGTTGGCGAGATCCGCCATCACGTCGAACTGGCCCTTGCGCTCGGCGGCGTCGAGCAGATTTTTTGCGATCTCGCGGATGCGCGGTTCCAGCTCGCGGATTCGGCGCGGCGTGAAGTCGCGCGAGACCAGCCGGCGCAGGCGCGTTTGCGTCGGGGGGTCGGAACCGAGCATCGTCGGCGCCTCGCCAAACACGTTGGCCTGCTCGTCGAAGCCCATCCCCTTGGGCTGCACGCTCGAGAACGTCGCGTGATCCATCAGGATCGCGCGCACATCGGCGTAGCGCGCGGCCAGCACGAATTTGAAACCCATATCGATGATTCGCGGCGGTCCCGCGAGCAGCGGGCGATAGTGTGGATACGGATTCGCGCGGAAATTCTCGTCCCACGGATTGAAGTAGATATCCTGCGTCGCTTCGGCCGTGATTGCTTCGCTCATTGCACTCACCTTCAGTTGGTCGATTGGTTCGAATCCAGATCGCGCACCATCGCGGCGCACACCCGCTTGGTCGTTTCCAACGCGCGCACAAAGTCAGGCGGATCGGTCGCGCCGTCAAGCAGGACGCGCTCAAGCGCCAATGACTCGAGTTGCCCGAATACGATTCCCATCAAATCGTGAAGTTCGACTTCGCGACCCGGGGGCCAGTCGAGGATCGCCTTGAGGCCCAATTCAAAGCCATGTCCGAAACGCTCGCTGGCTGCCCGCACCGCGTCGTTGAGCGCAGGCTCGGTGCGGCTCGCGACCACCAGCTCGAGCCACGCGTAGAATGTAGGGCCCTTGAACATCGGCCACATCGCGTCGATGAGGACGGCGACGCGATGCTCGCGATTTCCGGGCGGCGGCTCCGCGATCGCCGCGCTCATTTCTGCGAGTCGCAACTCGAACACGTGCTCGAGCGCGCTCACGACGAGCTCGTCCTTCCGGGGAAAATGATGCAACTGCGCGCCGCGCGACACTCCCGCGCGGCTGGCTATTTCGGTGGTCGTCGTGCTGGCGTATCCGCGCTCGAACAGGCACGCCACGGTCGCGTCGAGCAGCCGCCGCCGGGTTTCCGCACTTCGCTCTTCTTGTAGGGCAGACATTGAAAACCTCGCGAATCGACCTGAGTTGATAACATACAGGTGAGATTGTTACAAGC
The DNA here is from genome assembly GCA_963756005.1 of uncultured delta proteobacterium. GTDB lineage: Bacteria > Desulfobacterota > Binatia > Binatales > Binataceae > Binatus. Next base: position 723,889 of record CAVWMC010000001.1, on the reverse strand, counting down.
AAGCGTGACTGTTTCTTGACGAGAGGCGCTTATTTCGTCAACTAATCCGCTATCTTACAGGCTCAGCGACCCTTGAAATTTGGCCGCCGCTTTTCCAGGAACGCGCGGACGCCCTCGCGATAGTCCTCGCTGTCGAAGCATCGCGCGACCATCGCGGAGACGGCCTTCGCATCGCGGTCCTCGCGATCTTTCAGGCTCTCGCGAATCGTGAACTTGGCGGCGGCCATCGTCAACGGCGCGTTGGTGGCCATCTTGAGCACGTAGTCGCGCACGTTTTCTTCGAGCTTTTCAGCATCCACCACGCGATTGATGAGGCCCATCTGCAGCGCCTCTTCCGCGTCGAACAGGCGCGCCGACAGGAGGATGTCGCGGGCGTTGGCGGGACCGACAGTGTGCGCGAGCATGTTGACGCCCTCGAGCGGATAGGCGAGTCCCAGCCGCGCGGCCGGAACGCCGAAGCGGGTGCCGCGCGCCGCAATCCGGATGTCGCATGCGAGCGCGACCTGCACGCCGCCGCCGATGCATACGCCGGCGATCATCGCGATGACCGGTTTGCGGCACTCGACCAGCGCCGCGATCGCGCTGTTGGGCGCGTCGCGATAGGCGCGCGCCTGCGCCGCGTCGGCGCGCATCGCGGGGAACTCCGAGATATCGGCGCCCGCGATAAACGCCTGCGGCGTGCCACCGCGCATGACGATCACGCGAATCGCGTCGTCGCTCGCCAGCTCGGCGACGCCTTCCGCAATTCGCTGCCAGGTCCTAAGATTGAGCGCGTTGCGGACTTGCGGGCGGTTGAGCACCAGCCATCCAATCGGCGCCTCGTGCGTGACTATCAACGGATCGACTGAAGTTTCATCCTTCACGGATTTCGTTCCTCTGGCAAAATTTATGACGATAATCGAGCGGGCTTCCAGTGGGGATTTTGAGCATATTTGTGCGCTGGACGAAACTGTCCACACCGGCGCACCACGCCGCAGATTTATCGGCGAGGCCTGCGCGCAGGGCCGTATCGCCGTCGCGCGGGTTGACGACACTGTTCGCGGCTTCGTCATCTTCGACGAGAGTTTCTTCGATCAATTCTTCGTGCGGCTGCTGCTGGTGCATCCCGACTTCCGCCGGCGCGGGCTCGCGACCGCGCTGATGCGCGCGGCCGAGCTCGATTGCCAGACCGGCAAGCTGTTCACCTCGACCAACCAGTCGAACCTCCCGATGCAGCGACTGTGCGAGCGACTGGGTTTCGTGAAAAGCGGCTACGTCGAGAATCTTGATGAAGGGGACCCGGAGATCATCTATGTGAAAATGCTCGCGCCGGTTCCGCCTCTGAACAACGAAAACTGAATTCAAACGGGACGAAAGACGAAGAAGTCCACAGGCTCAACCACCGGCGCGTTCGGCGGCGTCGTCTTCGCATGTTCGCGGAGAGCAGCCAGTCCCTGGTCGAACTCGCGATCGGAAAGCTGCACGAGAATCGAGTCCGCGCGATAGGCGAGCTTTTCCGCATACGCAATCCAGTTTTCAGCGGCTTCGCTCGGAATCAGTTCGTGGCGGACGAGCTTGAAGCCGGCGCCGGTGAAAGTTGATTCGATGAAAGCCTGCGATTGGAGGGCGCGGTGGAGGATCGGCCGGCTGCCCGGAAAGAAATCAACGTAGGCATAGCTATCTATTCGATCGATCGTGCCTGCGCGCAGGCATACGGAGCCGCTCGGGCGCAGCACGCGGCGGCATTCGGCGGCGGCGCGATCCGGATGATCGAAGTGATGGAACGCCATCGAGATGAAAGCCATATCCACCGACGCATTGGGGAGCGGCAGAGATTCCGCCGATGCACGCTCGCAGCGCACGCGTGATGAGGCCTTGCGGCGAGCCTCGGCGAGCATCTTCTCGGAGGGGTCGATCGCGATGAGGTTGGCGTCGTAGAAGTCGGCCAGGGCATTCGAGTAGCGGCCGGTGCCACATCCGAGGTCGAGAATTTCCGAAACCGAGCCTCTGGACACGGACTGCGCGATAACTTCGAGCCAGTAGGCGAGCACGCCCGGCGAGTAGCCGCGGCCTGCGTCGTAGGCAGCGGGCATATTTGTTTTGTCGTAGTTCACGACTGCGCGAACCGAGTCTCGGATCCGATTCCTTCGCTGCGCTCAAGATTGGCACAGAGAGGACGACACAAAAAAGTGAATGAGCGAGCCATTTTGGTGAGATCGCAGAACCCTCACCACTGGCCGCGATGCGGCCAGCCGCCTCTCCCGTGAAAAAACGGGCGAGGTGAATTCCCGCCCCTTTCCTTTGCACTGGATGCAGGGTTCACCAGTACCTATATCTTCGCGATCACGTCGTCGCGCAATTTTTCGAGGCCGCGGGTCAGGCCTTCGGCGTCGAAGGCCGGCGGCGCGATTACGACGCGCGATATTCCGATGTCGGCCAATGCCTTCAGCTCATCGACGCGTGGGCGGCCCATGCATGACAGCTCGATTTGCTTCGGGTCGCGGCCGGCCTTCTCCGCCTCCGTCTTCATCAGGGCGAAGAGTTCCTTGAGCTTGGGGATTTCCGCGAGCGCCGGGAAAAAACCGTCGCCGTAGCGGCCTGCGCGTCTTGCGGCCGCAGGCGAATGGCCGCCGACATGGATCGGCACGCCGCCCTTTTGCACCGGCTTCGGGTAGCACTTGACCGGGCCGAAGTTGAAATGTTTGCCGTGGAATGAAGAGCCGGGGGCGTCGCTCCACAACGCGCGCAGCGATTTGATCGCCTCGTCGGTGCGCGCGCCGCGCGTGTGGAAGTCCAATCCGAGCGAGGTGAACTCCTCCTCGAGCCAGCCGCTGCCGATGCCGAGAATCGCGCGCCCATTGGACAGCACGTCGAGCGTGGCGACTTCCTTGGCGACGTAAAGCGGATGCCGTTGCGGCAGAATCAGCACTCCGGTCGCGAGCTTGATTTTTTTGGTCACGGCGGCGGCGAACGCGAGCGGCAGTAGCGGATCGGGAATCGCGATGTCTTCGCCGCCGGGAATCTTGCCGCTGGTCGAGTACGGATAGGGCGATTTGTAATCCTGCGGAATCACGACGTGCTCGACCGTCCACATCGACTCGACGCCGCATCGCTCGGCGGTGGCTGCGAGATGCGCAAGCAGGGCGGGGTTACTGAACGGTCCCGAATTAACGAACATCAATCCAAGTTTCATTTTGTCTCACCTCGTCTGGCGATGAGCAGGATCTACTATCTTCTCGAAAAAAGTTCTAACAGGGACGAAGTCCCGCATCTTCTCTTTTCATTGGGTGCAGGGGTCACCCCTGCCCAGGGAAGCGTGAAACCCACGGCGGGTTTCACATTGAATTAAGTTCCTCGCGTTCTATGCTTGTTCAAAATTCGCGGGCGCGTTACTTGTTGAGGCATGGATATTGGAAAAGTTGGAATATGGTTCTTCCTCGACGCGATGCCCGCGCCTGACAGCGCCGAGTTCGCCAAGCAGGTTGAGAAGAATGGCTACAAGGTGCTGTGGATCCCCGAGGCCGTCGGCCGCGAGCCGTTCGCGCACGCCGCGTATCTGCTGAGTCATACTGACCGCCTCTCGATCGCGACCGGCATCGCGAATATCTGGGCGCGCGACGCGATCACGATGGCCGCCGCGTCGAAAACCGTCGCCGAACTTTCCGGCGGCCGCTTCCTGCTCGGTATCGGCGTCAGCCACAAGCCTCTCGTATCGAATCTTCGCGGGCACAACTACGACAAGCCCTACAGCTTCATGAAGGAGTATCTGCCGAAGATGAAGGGCGCGCTCTACCTCGCGCCGGCGCCGAAAGAGCCGGTGCCAGTGGTGCTGGCGGCGTTGCATCCAAAGATGCTTGCGTTGTCGGCGAGCGAGGCTAACGGCACGCATACTTACTTCGTTCCGCCGGAGCATACGGCGAAGGCGCGCGCGCAAATCGGACCGAATGCGATGCTATGTGCGGCGCAGGCCGTCATCCTCGAAACCGACGCCGCGAAAGCTCGCAAGGCCGCGCGCGATTACATGAAGACCTACGTGCCGCGCCTGCCCAACTACACCAACAATCTGAAGGCACTCGGATGGGCTGACAGCGAATTTGAAAACGGATGCTCCGACAAGCTGGTTGATGCAATCGTGGCATGGGGCACCGAGGACAAAATTCGCGATCGCATCGACGGGCATTTGAAGGCCGGCGCTTCTCACGTATGCATCCTGCCGCTGCGGGCCGACGGCGCGCCGCAGCCGGACATGCGCACGGTGCAGGCATTCGCGCAGCGCTGAGTTGTCGACGATGCGCCGATTTTTGTTCACGTTGCCGGTGCTGGTGCTCGCCATCGCGATCGCCGGATGCGCGTCGCAGAACGAGCAGCAGGCCGAGCAGGCCGAAGCCACGGCCGCCAAGGCTCAACACGCGGCCGAGCAAGCCGAACAAGACGCCAACAAGGCGCAAATCGCGGCCGACAAGGCGACGGAGGCCGCCGATCGGGCGACCAAGGCGGTCCAGGAGGCGACCGTTGAAATCAACCGCGTCTCCGATCACATAGATCAGATGATACGCGATCGCGACGACCGCGAGGCGGCCGCGCATCGCCGCAGGCTCTCGCATGTGACCAAGGCGGCAAAGAAAGCCGCGGCTGACAAGGCGGCGGCAGCGGCGGCATCGCCCGCGGCGGCACCTTCGCCGGACTAGCGCGCATCGAAGGAGCATCGTGCCCGATCCAATCAAATCGCAAGCAGCCAGAGTGCGGACTGAGGCCGACATTCGCGCCGAGAATCCGGCTCCGCAACTGCGCCGGCATGCCTGGATCAATATCGCAGGGCCGATCGCCGCGGTCTTTCTCGGAATTTTCGCCGCTGCGATGTACCTGCGGCCGGTCGATGTCCTGCGCTGGATTCAGATCTCGCGGCTGGGATGGTCGGGCGTGTCGCAGAACGACCTCGCGCTCAAGGACGGCCTTATCACGTATCTCATGACCGGCGGCTATTCGGGGATGGAGCCAGTGGTGATGATTCACGGGCTCGGTCCGAACGCCGCGCTGGTGTGGCGCGGGATCATGCCGCCGGTGGCCGACGCGCACTACAAAGTTATCGCGCCCAACCTGCCCGGTTTCGCTTCATCCGATCACAAGCAGGTTCAGTATTCGATCGCGTACCAGGCCGAAGCGGTCGCGCAGATGATCGACGAGTTGAAGCTCGATCACGTCAATCTGATCGGCAACGATCTCGGCGCCGACGTCGCGCTCTATTACGCCGTCGAGCATCCCGACAAAGTCGAGCGGCTGGTGCTGGTGTCGGGCGGTTTGGTCGGCGCGCGCGGCGCTGAAAAGCTGCGCAAGGGGATGTTGCCGACGACGCCGGACGCGGTTCGTGCGCAGGTCGAAGCGAGCTTTTTCGATTTGCCGCCGATGCCGGACTTCATTTACCAGCGCATGATGGAGCAGTTGAATCAGGACCTGCAGGCCGAGACCGACATGCTCAATTCGGTGCCCCGCGACGAGGCGCACATCCGCTCGAAGATCGGCCAGGTCTTCAACACGCTGACGATCATAATGTGGGGCGCGAAAAATCCGTACTTCTCGACCGCCGAAGCCGAAGCATTGCACGCCGCGCTGCCTGGTTCGGCAACGGTAAGTTTCAAAACCTCAGGCGCCTATCCTCAACTGGAACATCCCGACGATTTCGCCGAGTCGCTAATTTTCGTGATCAAGCAGGAAGAAGGCGGCCGCTGATATCCTGCTTGCGGGTCTTACTTCGGGCTCACCTTTCGCTCAGAACAGGTTCCAGAACGAGTCGCAATTGTGAAAGGTGTTGAAGTCGGTCTCCGGCATCGGCGTCGGTGGCACCAAGGACTGGAACTGATCGATAACATGGCCGTAAGGCGCCCACTTCGGCTGGCCTGACGAGTTTGGGTTGCGCTTTTTGGCGAACTGGGTCCAGTAGCTGATCATAGTGTCGGAGAGCGTCTGCTGGTCGGTCGTAAGTGGGTAGATCGCCCCTTCAACAAGCATCAGGTATTGAATCTCAGCGCCGTGGAAGGCGCCTAGCGGAAAGCTTAGCCCGGGTATAGTGCCCGGAGGCGCGTTCTCATCGTTGAACTCGTACGCATAGGTGGTCGTGAACTTAGACAGTAGCTTATCCGCGTTGCGCGCCGGACAACTGAATACTCCGTCAGTCCCGGAGGCACTTAGCGCCAAGCCGCCGTTTGGATAACTGTCGTAGGGATATTCACTCAATACACTCGATTCCAATTCTGCCGTCCACAGCGCCAGCACCGCCGCCGTGTACTCCTCGGAGGTATCGATAGGATTCCCGGTTCCGTCGTATTCCTCAGCGACGAAAGCTCTGTATTCATCATGATTGGTCCCAGCAATCACCGGGACTCGATTGAACTTGCCGCTTGTAAATGCCGCGTCCGGCGTCTGCACCAGAAGTTTCCCATCCACGAACGGATACACCACGCCTGCCTGTGCCGCGACCAAGGAGTCGGCTGGCACCGCGCGCAGACACGTAGCCGTTTGATTGCCGCATCCTACGGCAACTGCCACAGAGTTGCCCGACGGAGCGAAGCCATTGGTTGTCTCCGCGGTAGTCAGAGTCTCGATTGCGGTAAAGTAGGTCTGGAATTCCACATAGGATCCGCTTTCCGCTATCGCGGCCCGGAACAGTCCCTTTGCGAGCGGAGAAGCAAGCTCGCAATACACGCTTTGTCCGCCGGCCGACTCACCGAAGATGGTTACTTCCTTCGGATTGCCGCCAAAGGACTTGATGTTCTTCCTAACCCACTGCAGCGCGAATTGTTGATCCATCAACCCATAGTTGCCCGCCAGATGTTTCTCGGCGTCCAACCCCGTCTCGGCAAGGAATCCCAGCACACCAAGGCGGTAGTTGATCGTGACTACGATGACTCCGCCTGCGTTCACCAGTGGTGTGGGATCGTATAGGTCACCGCCGCCCGCAGTCAGTCCGCCGCCATGAATCCAAACCATCACGGGCAAGCTCGAGCCCTTCCTGGGCTTGCCGTTCGGCAATGTGCCGGGTAGGTCTTCGTCGTCGCCTGCCCCTTCAACGACTGAACCGCCGGGCCCCACGCCAGCCGGCGTATAAACATTCAGGAATAGGCAATCCTCGCTGCCGCTCGGTCCAGGTTGCGTGCATTCGCCGCCGAATTGGTTTGCCTGGAGAGGCGCTGAGAACTTTCCGAAAGCCACCGGCGGCATCCAACGCAAAGCTCCCGACGGAGGCTTGGCGTATGGGATCCCGAGATATTCGTCGATGCCATTGACGGTCACACCGAGCACCGGGCCGCTTTCGGTAATGGCAAACGGTTTCGGAAATGACGGTTTCTTTGCCGACGCGGTAGCGGCCGGCCCCAGTGTGAGTATGCATACAGCGGCCACCGCCAGGATCAGTTTTGCAACAGTTCCGCCACGCTCACTTCGTTCGCTCGGCTGGCCGCATTTCTTCATCGTTCGGATCTCCAATTGAACGCCCCTACATACGCATGGACCATCTCCTCCCGCAAGTTCAATTTTCCGCGCAGGCGCTCCCAGCTCAGCCGGTGGGTGCGGGTTGCGCGGAACTTGGTCGTCTGCGATAAGCGAGTTGAAATCTCTCAGCACGCGAGGATCACTACGATGAAGCTCTACAACATGGATCTCTCAAACTTCGCCACCAAGTCGCGGCTCGTTATTTACGAGAAGGGACTCAACATCGAGATGGCGCCGATTCCGGGCGGCGACCTCCACTCGCCCGAGTACGCCAAGGTCAATCCGCTCGGCAAAACTCCGGCGCTCGACGCCGACGGCCTGCTGATCCCAGAGTCCGAGGTCATCAACGAGTATCTCGAGGACAAGTACCCGACGCCGCCGCTGCTGCCGAAGAGCCCCGAAGGCCGCGCCAAGGTGCGAATCTTCACCCGCTTCCACGACCTCTACCTCGAGCCGCCACTGCGCGCGCTGTTCGGCCAGATGAATCCGAAGACGCGCGACGAAAAAGTCGTCGGCGAGAAAGTGACCGACCTTAAGCATCGCCTCGGCCAGCTCGAAATCATGCTCGCCGATGGCGGCTTCGCCTGCGGCGCCGACTTCACGCTCGCCGATTGCGCGCTTGCGCCCACGATGTTCTTCATCACCAACCTCGGGCCTGCGTTCGGCGTCAAGCCGTTCGACGGACATCCGAAAACCGCGGCGTGGTGGACTCACGTCCAGACCCGACCCTCGGTGAAGAAGGGCCTCGGCGAGATGACGGCGGCGCTGGCTGCGATGCAGCGCGGCGGCAGTTGAGAGCCGGGCACGAGTTTTTTGTCGCTCCAGAAAAAGCGGGAGCGTCCGCGACGATGCTCCCGCTTTCGTCAAACTACGGGCGCCCGCGCAGCATCGCAGCGATTGCCGCCGCGCACCAGATGGCTTCGAGCACGACGAATGGCGCGAATCCGATAAGGTAGGACGCGTAGCAGGAGACGGCGGCACCAATTGCGTTCATCGTCTGGTAAGCGTGAGAACCGGAAGCCAGCATCCCGAACGAATTCATGAAAAACGCGACCAGCAGAATCGCGACCCCAATCGATCCGATGACTTGCGACATATCTTGTCTCCCGGTCGTTGTGCAAAAATATTTGCAAGGATGAGCTGACGAATGTCTTATCTCGATCGCGACGGCGTAAACATCTACTACGAACAACACGGCGCTGGACCAGCCGTGCTGCTCTCGCACGGATACAGCGCGAGCGCGCGGATGTGGCAGGCTCAGATGGAAGCGCTGGCGGACAGCTACCACGTGATCGCGTGGGATATGCGCGGCCATGACCGTAGCGACTCGCCCGACGATCGGTCACTCTACTCGCACGAGGCCACCATCGCCGACATGGCCGCGGTGCTCGACGCTTGCGGCGCCGCGCGCGCGATCATCGCGGGCCTGTCGCTCGGCGGTTTCATGTCGCTGGCGTTCCATCTCGCGCATCCCGCGCGCACCGAGGCGCTGATGCTGTTCGACACCGGGCCCGGCTACAAGAAAGACGATGGCCGCGAAGGATGGAACCGGCTCGCCGACAGCATGGCGGCGGCGTACGAAAAAAAGGGACTCGCCGCGGCCGGCGTTAGCGCCGAGGTAAGCGTCGCGCGTCATCGTAGCGCGCAAGGCCTCGCGCACGCGGCGCGCGGGATGCTCGCGCAGCGCGACGGCCGCGTGATCGAGTCGCTGCCGGCAATCGCGGTGCCGACGCTGGTGCTGGTTGGCGAGAACGACCAGCAGTTCCGGCCGTCGGCGGATTACATGGCGGCGAAAATTCCCGGCGCAGAAAAAGTGATCCTCGACCGGGCCGGACACGCCGCCAATATCGATCAGCCCGGCGCGTTCAACCTCGCCGTTCGCGCATTCCTCGATCGCGTGACCGCCTAGGACGTGCTGGAGAACCGTCCCGCGAATCGGCATTATATGTAGATGTTGCCGAAATCGTTTCGCTCAGCTGATTGGCGACAACTCTGCAAACCTGATTGATCAGGGGGTCCGAGATCACCTTAGGATCGACCGTAGCATGGCTGTTCCTCCACTTTCCGAAGTTAACCGCAACCTGTTCAACAAGCTCATCGATCATCACATCCGCTTTTCGCTGGCCAAGCTGCGGATCGATTTGTCCAAACACGACTGGTATCGCGCGACGGCGCTGGTCGTACGCGACATGCTGGTCGAGAAAATGCTCGCGACACGCCAGCGGTTCGATCGGAGCAATTCCAAGAAGCTCTACTACCTCTCGCTCGAATTTCTGATCGGCCGCTCGCTCGAGAACAATCTCTTTAACCTCGGCATCATCGACACCTGCCGCGATTTCCTGGCCGAGAACGGCATCGACCTGCAGATCCTGTTCGACGAGGAGCCCGACGCCGCGCTCGGCAATGGCGGCCTCGGCCGGCTGGCCGCATGCTTCCTCGATTCGCTGGCGACGCTCGATCTCCCCGGCTACGCCTACGGTATCAATTACGAATACGGCCTCTTCCGCCAGGAGATTCGCGCCGGCTACCAGGTCGAGCGCCCCGACGCGTGGCAGCGCGAGACCTCGCCGTGGCTGGTGGAGCGCCCCGAGCAGTCGTGCCGGATTCCGGTGTACGGGCGAATCGAGCACCGCATCGACAAAAAGGGCGAATACAATCCAGTCTGGGTCGATTGGCGCATCCTGGTCGGCGTGCCGTCCGATCTGCCAATCGCGGGCTTCGGCGGGCGCACGGTGAATTATGTCCGCCTCTACTCGGCCGGCGCGTCGGACGAATTCGACATGCAGATCTTCAACGCCGGCGATTACATGAAAGCCGTCGAGCAGAAGATGCTGTCCGAGACCATCTCGAAAGTGCTGTACCCCTCCGACGCGGTGGCCGCCGGCCGCGAACTCAGGCTGCTGCAGGAATATTTCTTCGTCGCCTGCGCGGTGCACGACATCGTACAGGGCTTCGTCGCGCGCGGCGAAGACTTCACTGATTTCTCATCGCAAGTGGCTATTCAGCTGAACGACACTCATCCCGCACTGACTATTGCGGAATTGATGCGCGTTTTTATCGATGAGTATGATCTGGAATGGCCCCAGGCGTGGGAAATTACGCGAGCGACCGTCGCTTATACTAATCACACACTATTGCCGGAGGCGCTTGAAAAATGGCCGGTGAGCCTGCTCGAACGAGTCGTCCCGCGCCATCTGCAGATCATCTACGAGATCAATCGGCGCTTCATGGCTGACGCTTCGCTGGTCTGGAAGGACGAACCCGAACGCCTCAAGCGCGTGTCGATCCTCCAGGAGGGCTACGAAGCCCAGATCCGGATGGCGCATCTGGCCATCGTCGGCAGCCATTCGGTCAACGGCGTGTCGAAGCTGCACTCGGATCTCGTCAAGACGCGGCTGGTGCCCGACTTCTACGAGCTGTGGCCGGAAAAGTTCAGCAACAAGACCAACGGCGTCACCCAGCGGCGATGGCTGTTGATGGCGAACCCGGGCCTCGCCAGCCTGCTCGACGCGACCATCGGCACCGGATGGGCGACCGATCTTGCGCAGCTCGGCGCGGTCGAGAAATTTGCGGACGACACCGAGTTCCAGCGCCGCTTCCGGGCAATCAAACGTGCCAACAAGGAGCGCCTCGCGCGAATCGTAAATCGGGTCGCCGCCGTCGATATCGATCCCGCCGCGATGTTCGACATCCAGGCCAAGCGCATCCACGAATACAAGCGCCAGCTCCTGATGGCGTTGGGGATTGTGCATCGGTACTTGCGGATCGTCGATGACGGCGTCGAGCCGCCGGTGCCGCGCACCTACCTGCTTGCGGGCAAGGCCGCGCCCGGATATTGGGCGGCGAAAATGATCATCAAGCTGATCAACGGCCTCGGCGACGTGATCAACAACGATCCGAAAACGCGCGAATTGATCAAGGTCGCTTTCCTGCCCGACTACCGGGTCTCGCTCGCGGAAAAAATTATTCCCGCCGCCGACGTATCAGAACAGATTTCGACCGCCGGCCGCGAAGCCTCTGGCACCGGCAACATGAAGTTCGCGATGAATGGCGCGCTGACTGTGGGGACGCTCGACGGCGCCAACATCGAGATTCGCGAAGCCGTCGGCCCCGAAAATATTTTCATCTTCGGCCTCACCGCCGATCAGATCGAAGAACTGACTTTGAAAGGCACCTACCGGCCGCGCGACTACTACGAATCTGACCCGCGGCTCAAGCGGGTGCTCGACGAGCTCGCGTCTGATCGCTTTTGTCCCGGCGAGCCGGGCCTGTTCAGGTGGGTTCGCGACGTGCTGGTCAATCGCGACGACTACTTCCTGATGGCGGATTTCGGACCGTATGTGGATATCCAGTCGCAGGTTTTGACTGAGTACCAACATCCGGAAATCTGGAACCGAAAGGCTATACTCAATCTCGCGCGGATTGGCTATTTCTCCAGCGACCGGGCAGTAGCCGAATACTCACGCGAGATCTGGCACCTCGGCCAGGCATGACTTGATGCGGGCGCTCCGGCCGATCAAAGATCGCCCACTCGACGCAACTTCTCCGATACTTCCCGCATCACACTCTGCGGTAGACGACCGAGCGGCCGAAGTAACCGCCGGCGATCGACCGCGCGAGACTGATCGATCATCACTTCGCAGGCACGCACGTTGCCAGCCATGCGCTTCGAGAGCTCGACGCGCAACACGTTTTCGCCAACCAACTCTGTCGTGCACGGAAGGATCCATGTGCTCGAATGATCGGTCTCGTTCAGGAGGTCGGATTGGACCACGACCACCGGCCGCACCTTTCCAGGCTCGCTACCACGCCGAGGATTCAAGTCGGCTGCCCACAACTCGCCCCTGCGCGGTGAGCGGTCAGACATCCTCGAGGCCTTCGCCAATCAAAGGATCAAGTTCGCGCATCGCTTCGACTGTCGAGGATCGCACTCGCGCCGAAGCTTCGCGGAACTGGCGACGAAGCGCCTCACGCGAAATGGATTCTTCCAGCAGCCTCAGCGATCGACGAATGACTTCAGTGTTGGATCGGGCCTTGAGCTGCCGCCGCAGTCGAAGGACTTGAGCATGTTCCGCCGCCGACAAAGTAAACGAAGACTTTCGTACGGTATGAGGCTTCATGCTTATGTCATACCTTGAATCGCGTCGTCGGCGCAAATCGGAACGTGGCCTCCACCTCCGACCCGCGTGAAGTCGTGGATAGATCTCCCCCGCGAAGCCAGGTGCCGATCGCGATGATCATGCGATCAACCGGTGAAATATAGTAAAAGAGAAGCGATTTTGAATTCTCGACGCCTCAATCAGTTTCCTTCGATCAGCGATCGCAGAGCAACCTCGCTGCGCTCATCGAGCCCGTCATGAACGCCGAACACTGGATCGATCTCACGCGCCATCCCTCGACACGCACTGAGTCGGTGCGCGCCATTCAAGTGCGCGTGCGCCGCTCGGCAAACTCTGAACTCCAGCTGACCTTCCGCCTCGACGGAGACATTCGCCGAATCCTTGTCCCTTCACCGTCCGCGCCCCGCATCGGCACAGATCTATGGCGTCACACCTGCTTCGAGGCCTTCATCCAGGTGCAAGGGCAACCGGCCTACCACGAGTTCAACTTCGCGCCGTCGGGTGAGTGGACCATCTACGCCTTATCCGGTTATCGCAGCGGCGCTCCTCTCGCCGACGAAGCGATGCGCCCGCATATTACGCTGCACTCTACCAATAGTCGCCTCGATCTCGAGGCTGTTGTTCGGCTCGATACTCTGTCCGCCATCCACTCGCGCGCTTTTCTTCGCATAGGACTCTCGGCCGTGATCGAGGCGAGCGACGGCCTCTCGTACTGGGCGCTTCGTCATCCCGCCGACAAACCGGACTTTCACAACCCCGACAGCTTCGCCCTGCCTCTCGAGCCTCCCGTGCGATGAACCACCCACTACCACGAGATCTCAGGCCGCGACGCGTGGATCAGCTCCTATCGCAAGTGAAGTCAGAATCTTCCATCCCCATCCGAATAGAAAAACTGTCCCGATATTTCCTTGGACGCGCATACCAAGCAGATCCTCTGATTGGATCCGCCAACAAAGCAGAAGTATTCACAGCGTCCCTCGACGCATTCGACTGCGTCACCTACATCGAAACAGTTCTGGCACTCTCTTGTGCTCGCAACGTTGATGACTTCACCGCGCGGCTCCGAAAGATTCGCTATGAACGAGGTGTCGTTCAGTGGCAGCGGCGCAATCACTACATGACGCTCTGGATCCGCAACAACGTGCGCGAAGGGCTGCTAAGAATGGTCTCGATTCCGGCTGTCCCGATAGTCACAAGAGACCGCGTGCTGAATGTCGTCCTCGGACTCGCGCCGCGACGGACTCGCATGAAATGTGTACCGAAGCGGGCCGTGCCGCGCCTCGCGCGATATCTACAAACCGGTGATCTGATCTTTTTCGCCTCGACCCGCAAGCATCTCGACATCTTTCATGCTGGTATCATCGTGCGCGATCGCGGCAAAGTTCTCATGCGTCACGCGTCGCGCAGCCAGGGCGGTGTCGTCGAGCAGGAATTGAGCGACTTTCTCAAGGCGAATCGGATGACCGGCGTCATCGTCGTGCGGCCATGAACGAAATGTTTCAACAGGCTCTCAGAGCCGGAGACCTCGACGCGATCCGCCGATGTCCCAAGGCCGATCTGCACAATCATGGATGGGCCGGCGCCAATCCGGCCGCGGTCGCGACGATTCTCGGCAAGACTTTCGCTCCGCTGGCTCGCAAGCTGGCCTCGATGGCCGAGATGCACGCATGGGCCGCTGCGCATTTCGGCAATCCCGATCCCAAGCTCAGACCGCGGTTGTTCGAGGCGGCGTTTGTTCGCGCGGCTGAAGACGGGCTCGTCCGTTACGAAATCGGCGACGACGTATGGGCGATTACGCTCGATGGTTCGGCGGGCAATGTGACCGACATCCTCAAGCGGGCGCACGAGCGCGGCGCGCCGAGTGTCGAATGGATCCCGCAACTCGGGATGTCGCGTCATTGCCGCATCGAAGACATTCGCCGCTGGATGGAACCGTTTCTCGAGCTTCGCTTTTATCGCACGCTGGATCTCTCGGGCGACGAATTCGCACAGCCGATCGAGAACTTCAAACCGCTCTATCGCCTCGCGAAGGCCAATGGACTCCGGCTCAAGGCCCACGTCGGCGAATGGGGCGACGCCGACTCGGTCCGCCGCGCGGTCGAGGAACTTGATCTCGACGAGGTGCAGCATGGGCTCGCCGCCGCCGACTCGCCATCCGTGCTGCGATTTCTCGCCGACCATCGCATCCGCCTCAACCTCTGTCCGACTTCCAACCTGATGCTTGGCAGGGTCGAGTCGCTTAGTTCACATCCGATCCGAAAGCTCTTCGACGCGGGCGTGCGAGTGACAGTCAACACCGATGACATGGCGATGTTCGGTCAGAGCGTTTCGCACGAGTTCCTGAACTTGTTCAAAGCCGGATGCCTGAACGAAAGCGAACTCGACCAAATCCGCGAGAATGGCCTTTCGGATTAACGAGCAGGCGACGTAGCCGGGAGCTAAGATGATGCTGCGGGGTGGAATGTGAACATCGTCTATCCAAACGACCACTCATCCGCGACGATTCAGCGGCTTCTCGACGCTGCCGATTCCGACGTGCTCTTGCTCGGCGATCCGCGTACGAACATCGATCCCGGACCGCGCATGTTCGATCGAATGGCGGATGTCATCCGCGAAACCGGCGCCGGCTGGGTCTATGCCGACGCTGTCGGCCATCCTCGCATCGACTATCAACGCGGCAGCATCCGCGACGGTTTCGACTTTGGGCCGATCGTCGCCGTGTCGGTTCAGGCCGCACGTCAGTCCGGTATCGACAGCACCTGGAAATTGGGAGCGCTCTACGATCTTCGGCTGAGGATTTCAGAAAAGCACCCTATCGTGCGGATTCCCGAGCCGCTGTACACCGCCTCGACGCTCGATGCGCGCCCGACGGGTCAAAAGCAATTCGATTACGTGGACCCGCGCAATCGCGACTACCAAATCGAGATGGAGCGCATCGCGACCGCGCATCTAAAGCGAATCGGCGCATTGCTGCAGCCGCGGTTCGAGCGGGTTCCCGCCGCAGCGGAAACATTTCCAGTAAAAGCCAGCGTCGTCATCCCGGTGCGCAATCGCGATCGCACAATTCTCGACGCCGTCCGAAGCGTTCTCGTCCAGAACGCCGATTTCGACTTCAACGTGCTCGTCGTCGATAACCATTCGACCGATCGCACGACCGAAATCCTGCGCGGCGTCGGCGATTCGCGGGTCAAGCACATAGTTCCCGAACGCCGGGACCTGGGAATAGGCGGATGTTGGAATGAGGCGATTTACTCCACGCACTGCGGACAATATGCCATCCAGCTTGATTCCGACGACCTATACTTCAACGAAAGCGTCCTTAGCCGAATTGTCGCGGCGCTCGATGCCGGTCCTTATGCGATGCTTATAGGCTCCTATACGATGGTCGATTTTTCGTTGAAGAAGATCCCACCGGGTCTTATCGACCATCGCGAATGGACTCGCGACAACGGAAGAAACAATGCGCTCCGTATCAACGGTCTCGGCGCGCCGCGCGCGTTCAATACCGCCATTCTGCGGCGCATAGGATTCCCGAATGTGAGCTATGGCGAAGACTACGCCGTGGCATTGCGCATCAGCCGCGACTTTGAGATCGGCCGCATCTACGAGTCCGTCTATCTTTGCCGCCGATGGGAAGGCAATAGCGACAGCGCGCTGCCGCTCGAAGTCGCGAATCGATACGACCTATACAAGGACTGGCTTCGAACTGTCGAGATTCAAGCTCGAATGCGTCGATGATTCACGAGATAAATCAACTATTCAAACGCCAGGCGCGGGCATGGCCGCAGCTCGCGCAAGGCATCGAAGGCCTCGCGCACGCATCGACACGATCGGTGCGCATCGATTGGTTCGACGTCTTCATTCGCCATATCCCGCATCGTATGGCTAGCACCACGGCGCCGGTTGACCGCGAGTCGGTTGCGAAACGCCCCTGCTTCCTATGCGTGGTGAACCTCCCTTCGGAAGAAGAGGGTCTGCCCTTCGATGAGAACTTCACGATCTACTGCAATCCCTTTCCAATCGTGGACCGTCACTTGACGATCGCTTACCGGGAACACGCCGCGCAGCGCATCGCAAACCAGTTCGGAAACATGCTCGACCTTGCGTCACGCCTCTCCGGATATTTCGTCGTCTATAACGGCCCCGAGTGCGGCGCATCCGCACCAGACCACATGCACTTTCAGGCCGGCTCGCGAGTATTGTTTCCGATCGAGAATGACACCGCCGGCCTGACCGGCGTCACCGTCCCTAACTACGCAAGAAATGTGTTCTTGCTCCGTGGACGTGATCGATCCGCGTTGATCGATCGAATGGATCGCGCCATCGATCTGCTCGCCGATGCGACCGGCAAACGTCCCGAGCCGCTGGTCAACATCGCGGTCATACATGAACGAGGGGTATGGGTCATATATCTGTTCCCGCGTGGAAAACATCGGCCACAAGTCTTTCACACGGGCGAGCTGACAGTTAGCCCGGCCTCGATTGATTTGTGTGGAATATTTGTCGTGCCGCGGGCGCCCGATTTCGACAAAATCACCGCCGACGCCATCGCCGCAATTTTTCGCGAGGTCACACTGCCTGACGCTCAATTTCAGGAAGTCGCCGCCAGGCTGGAGCGTAAGTCTTGAACGTATCGGTAGGACTGCTCGAAGGACAAGCCGCTGTCGAAGTCGATTTGACCGCTACCTTTACGGATACCAATGGCAAGACCTATCGGCCCGGCCGTTACAGTCTTACTTCCGAGCTGACACTCAATCCATCGGACCCGGCATCATGCGCGTTTGCGCTCGACAACGTCACCATCGGAATCGGTTTTCATTGGGAGCGAAAAGAGCGGCAAGTATTCCGCGGCGCTCTTCGCCTGATCAAGCGCGCCGCCGGTCTCACGGTGATCAACGATGTCCCGCTCGAGGATTACGTCACCAGCGTCATCTCATCCGAGATGAGCGCAAGCTGCCCGCTCGAAATGCTGAAGGCTCACGCGGTGATTTCGCGCAGTTGGCTGCGGTTCCCGAAAGATAAACCAGCTCCAGTCGGAAAGGCGGGTAAGACGTTCGACTCTCACGAAATCCTTCGCTGGTACGGCCGCGAAGCGCATCCGGATTTCGACGTATGCGCCGACGACCACTGCCAGCGCTACCAGGGCATCACCAAGGCCTTCTCTCCAGCCGCCGCCGCAGCGGTCCGCGCGACCGCCGGCGAGTTTCTCCGCTACCGAGGCGTTATCTGCGACGCGCGGTTCTCCAAATGCTGCGGCGGAATTACCGAGCGCTATTCGACCGCCTGGGAAGATGAAGCCATCCCCTATCTTGAATCAATCTACGACGGCCCGGCGCAATCTGGTTTTCACAGTCCTGAGACCTGGATCCGTTCCTCACCACCGGCATACTGCAATACCGACGATCCGGACCTCCTATCGCGCGTCCTCCCGGGATTCGATCAGGAGACCCGCGATTTCTATCGATGGCAGGTAGCCTACACGCCCGAAGAACTCGCCGATCTGATCAGTACAAGACTCGGCGCGGACCTGGGTCCTATTCGCGATATGGAAGCTCTCGCGCGCGGACCTTCAGGCCGCATATATCGCCTAAAGGTGATCGGTGAACGCGATTACATCATCATAGGCAAGGAACTGGAGATTCGTCGCGCCTTATCGCGCACTCATCTGTACAGCTCCGCCTTCGTCGTGGACAAGGAAGTCGGCCGCTTCGTCTTGCGCGGAGCCGGATGGGGGCATGGCGTCGGCCTATGCCAAATCGGCGCAGCAGCAATGGCCAACGAAGGCCAGACCTATACAGCAATCCTACAGCACTACTATCGCCGGACTACCGTCAGCGCATGACGCAACACCGCACCTCATCTCTTATCGACCGTGGGACATGAATTCGTCGTGTCAGGTTGCTTGGCGTACAAGCACTGATCGCCCGCTAAAGTGGAGTTTACGAGATTGTAATTGACATCCCACTTGAACGAGTCGTTGGGATTGAGAAATGGCCCCGCCATCGGCCGCTGATGGGAATCATCGGCTACGAAGCACTTATCGTTCTTGTTCCCGTTTGAATCGCATGCGGCGGGAAAGGTGATCTGGAAAGCCGGGCAGCCCGGCGCCGGACAGTCTATGAACCGCGGCGGGCAGCCGTTCGGATTCGAGCAGTTGAGAGGGACCGGCTGCACCGACCAATCGCAAATCGTCTGACCCGCGGGATTCGTTTGATTGCACAAGCTGGCATAGGGCCCGTTCTGGTTGCACTGACAGCGATTGGCGCTCGAGCTCCAGCTACACATGGTAGCTGGTTGGCAATATCGCTGGCCTAGCGATACTCCCGCGTCTGCGACCGGCGCGTTTAAGCTGTAGTTAGCGGCTATCTGGGACAGATTGGTCTTGAGGGTAAGAATGCCGCTGGAAGGATCGTACTTGCTATCCCAAGCTCCACTCTTCGCGTCATTGGTTGACGCCGGAGTGAAATTGAACGGCAAGGTCAAGCCCTCGTAGCCGTAAACCACATTGGTCTGAGCGACTGTGTGTGGCAGATTCTTACCTACAAACAACTGATAAGTCTGCTGCGTATCCGGTTGCGTAAAGAGAAAGAAGAGATCGTAAACGTTCCCGCCGACAAAGACGTTGAAACTCTGAAACGGTGGGACCGCGTTCTGTTGGCTGTTCTTCGAGACCGTGGTGTTCACGTAGTACTTGCCGTGATTGACGGTCAGAGCGCTGCGCTGAAAATTGTTCTGCCCCATCATCCGCTTCAATTGTATGTTGGGGTCTTGGTTTTCCCCTGCTGTGAGTAATTGTCGATAGAGCTGTATGCCGGGGCACCCGAAATTAGGCGGCGACGACGTACACACACTGCCCCAGTTGTTCTCACCCGGGCAAAAACTGGGGGACCCATCTAGAGGAGGAGGCGGCGCTTCTTTCGCGCATTCAGGATAGATAACTGCACTTACATATTCGTAGGGGCTGGTCTTGGCCGTAGCCGGCAAGCACTTAGGAGCGTATGCACTCTTATGCTTCGGGTAATCTGAAGCGCATTCCCAGGCTTCGGTCGGCGCTTTGAAGAAGTCCGCCTTGTTAACCGAGATGGTATCATTCACGGCGGCTGGCGTAGGTGTCGCTGTAGGTGCTGCAAAGCCGACCGGGCTCGTCAAGCCGGTAAGTGTGCCGTCATCGTCGTTCAACACTGTCTCGCGATCGATGTCGGTAAAGCCCTGGAAATAAGCAGGATTATAGGTGCAGTATTCCTTTTTGGTCGCCGTTTCGTCGGTTGTGAAGCTCAACGGGCCAGGTTTGAAGAATGGGTCGGTGACAAAGTGGCGGATGTCAACGCTGTCGAAGAAGAGATTGACTGAATGAAACGCCGGCGCATAGTAGAAGCCGTTTGGCTGCTTCCATCCAATCGCCGCGTTGGGCTCATAGCAGCGATTGGCGGCGGTGTCCGGCTGGTTATCCTTGTTAAGCGGCTTGTAGGCGCGTAGTCCGTTAACGCCGGCACTAATGAAACCCGCAAATTGACAGGGATTGCCGGTTTGGTCGCTGGGCTCGCACTTGCCGCCCTTGGTGTCCAGGACCTTGCCGGCCGCGCTTCCGTCGGCGGTCAGGAAGGTTGGATGAATGTCGAGAAAGGCGTTGGAATCCTGGTAGATGGGTCCGTCGTAAACGCTGAAGAGTCGCTGGAAGCCCGCAAAGTTGCTCACCTGAAAGCTCACGCCGTCGTTCTGCGACAGACAGTAAGCATTGTTGGCATTACCATTGAAGGGATCAGCTGCGCAGGTCAATCCGCTGATCTTGCTGGAGGCACCCGTCCCAATCGTGGCCTTGAATGGATTAAAAGGTCCGGCGTTGGACGTGTAAGGATTTGCGGCAAGCGCACTGTTGTTTGGATTCTGCCATTGGGAACTGCCGATAAACGCAGTGTGGCGCACCAGCCCCCAATATCCAGGAAACACGGAAGCAGCGTCGTAACCGCCGCTCGTGACCATATTGAGTCCGGCGTTCTGCGGGTCGCTGACAACGCCGTTAACCGCCAATGACCACAGCGATCTCAGCCAGACAGCCGCGAAGTTGGCTTCCGCCCAGTTGAACGAGGTCGTAAACCCGTTGAGCACGACCACGTCGCAATCGGCTTCATTGTCCGACGCGCAGATGGGAACCGCTGAGCAGTCGGCGGTGAGGTTGGCCGGATTATCGGCGTCCGGACAGCGCGTCGGCAGGCGCAGGCCGGTGGTATTCGGCCAGTAATTGGTGTCGGACGTAGGCTGAGCCTGGGGCGAGGGTAACATCACCAGCGTAGAGTCCTGGGATTTCAGAAACGAGGGATCTATCTGGTTGACGCCGTTGCAGGCGCCGACCGCGCCAACCTCGACAAAACCTTCCATCGCGGAAGTGCAGGAGTTGCCGACGAAGCTTTGCAGAGGGGTTGTACCTGCTCGCCCAATCCCCTGTTGCTCGCTGGCGTATCCGTACCATTTCTCGGTCTGCGAGGGACCGCTAATCGCACCTGGCACGAACCAGTAACAGGCGCCGCAGGTGGCGGCGCCGGCCGCCAGGTTGTACTGGAAATCATTCATGCCGTTCATGATCCAGAACACTGATGGATTCTGTGAGTCCGAGTAGTAGGGTAGGCCGCTGTAACCGCTGATACACTTCTGAGGTGTTTCCTGCGAGCAGCCGTCAGGCACCGGTGCCGTCGCCGTCAGGATACCCGGAACCATACGCGGGTTCTGCGGATTCGCCTTGTCGGGCGTAAGGCCATTGGCCACCGCGCCGCGCGCAAAAACTCCTAGGTTGGCGTATAGCTGGTTGCCGGTCTCGGTGCCGTCCTCGAGATAGAAGCCGTGGCCTATCGACTCATAGCCGACGTTGCGCGCCAGCCGGACACCCTGGGTCGCGTGAATTACTATCCAGCGCGTCATCGAATCCCATACCGAAGAGTCCTTTACAAAGGTGATCGGCTGACTCCCAGCAACGCCGACTGGCACCTGGCGCGCCATGTGAAAGTGCACCGGGTAGTGCATGATCGCGCCGCCTTGTCCCAGTTGATAGAACTCGACACCCTGCACCTGGTAGAGCAGGAAGCCCTGGCGCACGAGAGTGTGGCCGCCGAAATAGTTATCGGGATTTCCCGGATTCACCGAGAAGGGCGCCCCCGGCGTATTGCCGTCCGAGATAACCCGGATGCTGCGGGTCAGCAGTCCCACTGCGGCGCGCGTCTCGGCCGACGAGGGGAAGTTCGGCCCAAGGCGTGAAATGCCGGGGAATGTTGTATTGGACAGGTCGAATTGTTGGCCGTTGTGCGGATATTGGACCGGGCTCCCAAGAGGGATCGTCGTAACCTGGCCGCTAACACTCGGTGCGCCACTGATTGTCAGCTGCTCCGAATGCCCGGGCAGGTAATCGGTCGTGGTCAGCACTATATTGTCTTTATCCTGCCAATTATTAAGTGCGCCAGCGACTTGCAGCGACGTATCTCCGGGCAGCGCATTCTTACTCAAGCGAACCCAGCTCGTCCCCGTGCAGGAAGAACTATTTTCCAGGCATCCCGTCGCCGCCGTTGCGGTATAGGTCGCGCCCTTCACGCCGAACATTTGCAGCGCGCCGCCGTAAGACACGGCCAGGACCTTGTGGCCAAAATAAGCGCCGGTGTTGCCGTTGGTCGTATCAGCTGGGTCGAGCGCGTCATAGTCGTAGAAGCAGTCGTTCACGTCACCTGGCAGTGCAGATGGCGTACAGCTGCTCGGATTCATCGAGCGGGTATTGGTTCCCAGCGGCGGGCTCGGGATGCCGCAGTTGGGAGACTTACACGTAACCCCGGGGTCGCCCGTCGCTCCCCACAGGTGAATTGTCACCAGCCCGTTAGCGGTCCCAATCGGTGTCATTTTGGATCCCGCGATCAAGGCGCCACCGCTTTCGACGACGATGTTCTCGGCATAAAAGTCGGTCAGCGCGTCATCGAAATTCAAACTGCCGCCGCTGACGGCACTCGGCGCGACATAAATATTGACGCTGTGAAAGTAGTACTTGAGAGAGGGGACGGCGGCGGAGCCCTTGACTTCGCACGGACCCGTGACCTCGAGATCCGTCGTCATACCGCTGGCTGCATCGTTGGCCACCAACGGCTTGCCCTTACTGTCATCACAGGTCAGGGTCGTCAGGGCCATCGCGCGCCCGGTGAAGAGCGTCGCAAGGAGCAACAAGGTCAAACAGAGAAACGAGAGTCCTTTGGAAACTTCGATTCGAGCGGGCTTCAACATTGCGATCCGGCACCTATAGATCGTGAACTGCGTCCGTTTGTTTGAGCAGCGCCAACCCTGTTTAGCAGACGTTGATTGTTATCACCACAGCAAAATCACTGTGCAAACGGGCAAACGGACGCTTTGGTTCAAAAGTAGCAACAATACCGCCCGCAAGACGGGCTTCGAGAGACTCGCGCTATCGGCTAGTGGAACCCTTGGAGGGATCTGCTAAGTCTCAACCGGCGATGCCGGACGAACGTTCGCCAGGAGCGAGAGGGAGCGGAAATTGGTAAATCGAAGCCGCAACTCGATGCGCGACCGGGAGACTCCTGATCTGCTGGCGGAACTCGCGCTGGATCTCCGAAACTGCTGGGACCATACAACTCATTCAGTATGGAGCAAAATCGATCCGGAACTTTGGGCGTTAACACATAATCCCTGGCTGGTTCTGCAAACGGCGTCACGGACAAAGATCGAGACGCTGAATGCAGATCCTCAATTCCGCGAACAGCTCAGCGAGCTGGTCCATCGGCAACGCGAGTCTCTGAAACGTCCAGCGTGGTTTCAGCAAGCTTACCCCGACTCTGCGCTGGGGTGTGTCGCGTTCTTCAGCATGGAGTATGCGTTGAGTGAGGCGCTGCCGATCTATTCCGGTGGCCTCGGTAACGTTGCCGGAGATTATCTTAAGGCCGCCAGCGACCTGGCAGTCCCGATTGTCGGAGTTGGTCTTCTCTACCAGCAGGGATACTTCCGCCAGATCATAGATGCAGACGGCACGCAGCGTGCGTTGAACCCATACAACGATCCGGGGCAGCTGCCAGTGAGCCCGGTCCGCAACGCCGATGGCGATTGGTTACGTCTCAGCATCAACTTGCCTGGGCACAAAGTCTGGCTGCGCGCGTGGCAAGTACAGGTAGGCCGGCTCAAGCTATATCTGCTCGACAGCAACGACCCGGCGAATCAGCCGGCTTACCGCGGCATCACCAGCGAACTCTACGGCGGTGGCTCCGAACTGCGCCTGACGCAAGAACTCGTGCTCGGAATCGGCGGTTGGCGCCTGCTGCATGAACTCGGGATCAAGCCGGAAGTCTGCCATCTTAATGAGGGACATGCGGCGTTCGTCGTGCTCGAGCGGGCCCGCAGCTTTATGGCGGAGAACGATGTCGCGTTCGACGTCGGCCTCAACGTGACCCGCGTCGGCAACCTGTTTACGACGCATACCCCCGTCGCCGCTGGCTTCGATCGCTTCGCCCCGAGCCTCATCAGCGGCTACCTTGCACGCTACGCTCGCGAGCAGCTCCAGATCGATCTATCTCGTCTGCTCGCACTCGGCCGCGAACATCCCGACGACCATGATGAGCCGTTCAGCATGGCCTATCTCGCGGTCCGTGGCTGCGGCGCGATCAATGGAGTCAGCCGCCTGCACGCGGTAGTAAGCCGTCGAATTTTCCAGTGCCTGTTTCCGCGCTGGCCCGATGCGGAGGTGCCGGTCGGCCATGTCACCAACGGCGTGCATACGCCGACCTGGGATTCGGCGGCGGCGGATTCTCTTTGGACTAAAGCCTGTGGCCAGGACCGCTGGCGGGGCTTGATGGATACGGTGGGCAGCAATATAAGGTGCGTCGCCGACGCCGAGCTCTGGGAACTTCGCGCGACTAACCGCCTCGAGTTGGTCCGCTACGTGCGTCAACGCCTTGCCACCGAGCTGGCTGCCCGCGGCGAGGAACCTGCGATCGCGCAGTCAGTGTTCGATCCGAATACTTTGACGCTCGGCTTCGCGCGCCGCTTCACCTCGTACAAGCGCCCCAATCAGCTTCTTCATGATCCGGAGCGCCTCGTCCGAATTCTCACTAATCCGGATCGGCCCGTCCAATTGGTAATCGCCGGTAAAGCTCATCCTGATGACAAACCCGGTCAGGCGATGGTGCAGGCGTGGGTGCGATTCGTCCAACGTCCCGACGTACGCCGTCGCGCCGTCTTTCTCAGCGACTACGATCTTCTGCTGGCGGAGCGGCTGGTCCAGGGCGCGGACCTGTGGCTCAACACTCCTCGCCGCCCATGGGAAGCGAGCGGAACCAGCGGTATGAAAGTCCTCGTCAACGGCGGTCTCAATCTATCGGAGCTGGACGGTTGGTGGGCGGAGGCCTACTCGCCGGAAGTTGGATGGGCGCTGGGCGACGGGCAAGAGCACGGCGACGACCCGGCCTGGGATGCTGCGGAGGCGGACGCGTTGTACGAGATTCTCGAGCAGCGCGTGATTCCGGATTTCTATACGCGCGACCATGACGGCATTCCGACTCGGTGGGTGTTGACGATGCGCGAGAGCATGGCGCGCCTGACGCCGCAGTTTTCGGCTAATCGTGCTGTGCGCGAATATACCGACAAGTATTACGCGGATGCGGCAACGGCGTACCGCGAGCGCGCTCGCGACCGTGGCAAATCCGCGCAGTCGCTGCTCGACTGGAAGGCAGCTCTCTTACAGCACTGGGCCGATGTGCGATTCGGCGATCTTCAGGTCACTACGTCCGCGGGAAAGCATCACTTCCAGGTGCAGGCTTACCTTGGCGATCTGACTCCGGATCAGGTGCGAGTCGAACTCTACGCGCAATCGCGCGATGGCGCGCATCCGCTCCGATATCAAATGACGCAAGGAAATCCGCTGCCCGGCTCCGCGAAAGCATTCGGCTATAGCGCGGAGGTTCCGGCGTCACGCGCGCCGGACGATTACACGCCCCGCGTCGTGCCGTGGCATCCAGCCGCACGGATCCCATTGGAAGAATCCCACATTTTATGGTTCCGCTAGCCGCCTCGAGATCAGAAGACGATTAATGGCCTCATGGCGCCGTCGAGTTCATAAGCGATAACTCTCTTGCCTTACACAGCGGGGTGCAGGCGTATCCGTCCGTGATTGATCGACAGGTGCACTTCGAGCACCAGGTCTCTCAGTTTCTCGTTCATACCGCCACGTAGCGCTCTCGCCGCCTCGCAGGCAAGGTCGTCAAGCGTGAGCAGACCGACCAGGATCCCGTTCGCGTCGATCACCGGGACGCGCCTGGTACGGTGCTGGCGCATAAGCTGGGCGGCAGAATCGAGATCGTCTTCAGCTCTGCAGCAAATCGGTGTTCGGGCCATCGCCCCTTCGACCGGCAACTCCGTCAGCGGCTTATTCTGGGTGTACGCCGCCATGCAAACGTCGCGGTCGGTCAGAAAGCCCACCGGGCTGCCCTGCTCATCGACGACCGGGACTGCGCCACAGGGCGTATCCCACATTATTTGCGCTGCTTTATTGAGTGAGTCATGCGGACCGCAAGTTTTAACGTCACGATTCATGATTTGTTCGACTTGCATCGCGATTCCTCCCGAAAGATCAAACTCAACCTCTGTTGGAGCATCACCTGTGCCACGGACAAGTCCTGATTAGACCGTAGGCGACTGTGACTTATGGTGTCAGCGAGATTGTTCGATGGTGCCTTTGGACACATGAATTGCAGTTCGCACCAGCGGCACCTCGAGCGGCAGCAAGCGATGTAGCTCGATGCGCGTTTCGGCCGCGCCTCAGCCTCGATTGCGATCGCAGGCGGCAGTGGCCGAGTCTGGCATTCGGCGCCTGAATCCGGATGGCGCCGGGACTTCTATAGACCGTATTTTTCGATCTTCGCGTACAGCTTCTTACGCGAGATGCGTAGCAGGGCCGCGGCCTGCACCTTGTTGCCGTCGGTGCTCTTGAGTGCCCGCGCGATAATCTCGCGTTCAGCCTCGGCAAAGGTGCCCATGGATGATTCTGGTTGCGCCATCGGTCCTTCAGACCGAGGTAACGACCCGGCGGATCGATTTCCGGCGACGCCGGCCGGAAGATCCTGCAGCCGAATCATCGGCGAACGGCCGAAGGTGAACGCACCCTCGATAGCGTTGGACAATTCACGCACATTCCCCGGCCACGGGTATTTCATCAGCGCCGCGATCGCGTCTTCCTCGATCCCTCGCACCGGAATTCGCGGCTGGAGCTTTTCATTAAAGTACTCGATAAAGTGCTCGACCAGCAGCGGGATATCATCCGGGCGCTCCCGCAGCGGCGAAACGTTCAGGACGCCGGCCTGTAGCCGGTAATAGAGATCCTGGCGCAGATTGCCGCATCGGACAGCTTCCTCCGGATCGCGATTGGTTGACGCCACCAGGCGTACGTTTACCGCCGTCTCTTTGGTCGAGCCGACCGGTCGAACGCTTCGTTCCTGCACCGCACGCAGCAGCTTGCTCTGCGTTTCCGGCGCCATCTCCGTAACTTCGTCGAGAAACAGCGTCCCGCCTTCGGCCGCGCGGAAGAGTCCCAGGTAATCAGCATTCGCCCCGCTGAACGCGCCCTTCCTGTATCCGAACAGTTCGCTCTCGATCAGGTCTTTCGGAATCGCGGCACAATTGAGCGCGACGAACGGCGCCGCGGAATCTGCCCCGCATTCGTGGATCGCTCGCGCAACCAGCTCCTTGCCGGTTCCGCTTTCGCCGACAATCAGGATCGTCCCTCGCGTCCCGGATGCAGCTTCGATTCGATCGTAGAGCCGGCGCATCGAGGCGCTGGAGCCCACCAGGCCATGAAAGATACTGCGCTTCTCGCGCGCCACCAGGGTTGCTTGCCGTTCGAGCGCCTGGATGCGCGCGCCCGCGCTGGCCGATGCGGACCGGAAGTACGCGTCTGCCAGCAGGATCATGCGAACGTGGCTCAGCTTGTCGAAGGTCGTGTAGATCTCCAATGGCGGCGGCGGGTCCTTTGGAAAGGCGGTGTACGCGCTTTCCTCGTACAGATGCAGCGACGCGACGATCTCCGCAAACGGCACGTTGCGCTCGCATAACAGTTCGCCGGTTCGGATCGTATTGATCGCGTAGCGATCCATGTCTCCTGCGAGCAGATCCTTGGTGTTTCGCGACAATGCGTTGTAGAAGAGCTCGCGAAATTCCGGCTCCGATAGACTCCGCGTGTCCCCGAAGTGAAGAACATAAAGCTGATACCAATGCTCGATGACTTCGCCGAGGTGTTCGAGCACTGAACTGAGGACCGGCTTCAGCGCCTCCAGCTCCTCGTCCCACAGCAAGTGGTAGTGGCGCGGACCCGACTCGGTGGCTGCTGATTCCCGTTTGGCCCCGCCCTTTTCCGGTGTATCCGATGGAGACATTTATTGGAAATTGTTCCCTTTTGCTTGCGGAGGGTTGTCCGAAGCGAGCGACCGTCTTGGCACGGTTGCTGCTCCCACTACCAATCAGTGATGTCTGAAAACAGTACCATGCTTCTTCTCGAATGCCAGACGGACTCAAACGGGATCGATCGAAAGTGAATATTGATTTGAACAATGGTCCCCTTGCGCCCAGTGCGCTGCTTCTCTCGGAAGATAGAGAATTGGTCGATCTTGTCGGCCGGCTGGTCACACCCCCCTGGAAACTGGTCCGCCATGATGCCGGCAAATTCATGACTCGCGCAGTACTCGCTCAGCCAAATATGCGCCTCGCCATCCTCGACGACGAGGCGGTCAAGGAGAACGATCGCGGACGGCTGCTCGCCCAGATTCGCAAGCACTTCTCCGGCATCTCGTTGCTCTACATCGCTGACAATCAGACCGAAGCCAGCGAGAAACGCGCGCGCGCGAACGGCGCCCACTATTACGTATCGAAGCCGTTGTCGCTCGAACGCTTCAGCCAGGTGTTGCAATCGTTCCTGCAGATGCAACAACCGCAACGAGCGCCTGCTCGCCCCGCGAAATCCGGACGAGAGGCAGATAGCGCGAGCGCTATCCGCATCGACGCGGGAATCCGCAGTCTCTCGGAGGAACTCAATCGCGAAGATTCGCAACTGCGTTCGCGCCTGCTCGACGCCGCGCTCGCTGGGTTGCGTCTCGAGCGCAATCCGGAGTCGCCAGAGCTCAGGCGCGATGCGGCACAGTTATGGGCTACGCTCGAGCCAGTCCTGTCCCATCACCTCGACGCGGAAGAGAAAGAGTTGCTGCCGTGGCTGGAGGGGCAGGGCGGTCTCGCCTTGGCGGCGGGCGATAAGATTCGCGCATACCACGACCGCCTGCGAAAGCTGGTTGGCACGATGGCTAACGCTGGCGCCGCTCGTCTCACCGACGCCCAGGCGCGCGAGATCGGACTGGCATTGAAAGGGCTCGCGGTCGGCCTCGACGACGCCATCGATGACGAAGAGCGCCGGCTCTTTCCCTCGATTCGGAAGGCGCTCTTCTCCGTCGCGCGTCGGAGTTGAAATTCGCGGGCCACCGCGCGGCGGCGATTCGTCCTGGCGGATGGTGACGAAGCAGAAGCTCGGGCCGGAAATAAACTTGACCCAAAAATCAGTTGGCCGGAAGATCAAGATGGACGAACCGGTTGAAGCAAGGAGGATTTACATGCGAATCGAGTGTTTGTCGGACGTTGTCCGCATCGGAACCAGGGTTTTGGCCGGGGCTGGGTTGCTTCTCACTGCCAATGGATGCCTCGCGACCCGCTCGTGGGTCGGTGATCAGCTGAAACCGATCACGGGCCAGCAGGAGCAGCTCGAAACTCAGATGAACAGTCTCCACCTCGAGCGCAAGCTGGTCCTAGATTCGAGCCAGGGCCCGACCTTCAAGACCGGATCCGCGGCCTTGAGCCCGAACGCCAAGCGCGAGATCGATGCATTCCTCGGCGATATGGAAGGACAGACCGGCTCGTCGGGACCGGCGGCGGCATCGGATCGCGTCTTCGTGGTCGCCGGATATACCGACAACGTTGGCCATGAGTCCTACAACTACGATCTCGGACAGCGGCGCGCGACCAGCGTCGCCGGATATCTGGTCGGCAACAAGGGCCTCGACCCGACGCAGGTTCGCGTAGTGTCCTACGGCGCCAGCAAGCCGGTCGCCGACAACAGCACCGCGAACGGCCGGCGTAGCAATCGGCGAGTCGAAATTCTCGTCTATCAGGAAAAGATCGCGACCGGAACCTGATTCGTAACGCTAACTGTCTTCGACCGCCTCGGGAGTCGGCCTTCATCGGCCAGTCGCCGGGGTTTGATCGGCAGGCGAATTGACTGCGATGATCCGCGGACCTGGCAAAATCGCGCGGGTCCGCGCCCGCTCGCAAATCGCGCGCACACGCGGTGACTTCGATCGATTCTCCGTGATATTCCGGGATTCAGCTGAACAGAATCGCAAGGATGGCCGCGTTCTTAGAATTACCTGCCCGATTCTGTTAGAACATCATGGCTCAAGAGACCATGAATTTCTGGCGGCGCTGAACACCACCTTGGCGGATGTTCACAAAAGGGGGACAAACGATGAAGCTCGTGTTTGCGGGGCTGCTCCTCGGCGTCGCGATTGTTAGCCAAGCGGAATACGCACGGCCGGAAGAGCCTTCCGCCGACATCTCCCATCTGATTCAACAACTCCACGATCCTGACCTCGACCGCCGCCGCGATGCGGCTCGCGAACTCAGTAAGATCTCGCCGCTCCCACCCGAGGGAATCAACGTGATGGCGTCCCTGCTCGAACAACCGAATCAAGACTATGTAATACAAAACTCCGCTTTTAACGTGCTTTGTAACGACGGCGCTTCGGCAGTTTCAGTTGCGACACGGCTCGCGCACAGCACAGACAAATCTCGCTCTCAGCAGGGCCTGGCGCTCTTGGAATGCCTGGCACCCAGGGACAAAGACGTATGGCCGATCCTAATCGGAATCTACAAGCAGAATCCCGCCGGCAATGCGATTGAAAAATTAGCCGCCGCCGGACGTCCTGTTCTGCCTCTCATGATCGAAGCAATCACGAACGGTGATCCCACAATGCGCTCGGGCTCAATTCTCACCATCTACCAGATCATCGGCAAAACGCGAACGATGTCTCCCGAGTACGACGCGCGCCATCATTTCGTTCCTATCACTCCGGACGATCTCGCGCCCGCGAAGGCCGAATTCGCCGCAGCGTTACACGACCCCAACCCAAGAGCCCGCGCTGCCGCTGCGGTCGCGCTCAATTACGCCGACCCAAAAGATCAACGACCGCTTCCGATCCTCACCGACCTGGTGTCGGAAAGAAACGTCGAGTTCATCGGCGCGGCAATCCAGGGCCTCAAGGACGCGGGAAGTCTCGCGAGACCCGCGGTTCCCGCTCTCGAGCATGTCTTGGCGACGGACTCTGATGTGGTCCTCAAATGGCAGACCGCAAGCGCGCTGGCCCAAATCGAAGGACAAGGCGCTTGCGCTCCCCTGGAACGGGCGATCGTGACAAACAAAGACTGGCGCGACGGGTTCGTCCCCACGATTGTAGCGATCAGGCCTCCTTGTCCCCGCCTCATTCCAACCCTCATCGAAACCTTTCGCGACGAGCGCGAGTACGCATCGCTCTCCCGAACGGTAATGGCGCTCGCGGACATGGGCCCGGCCGCGGTCCCTGCCCTCGCTGCATCCCTCAAGAGTCATAACCTTTACGTGCGGCAGAACGCCGCCGAAACTCTCGCGGCGATGAAACCGCTACCGCCGGACGCAGTGAGCGCGCTGCAATACGCCTTGCAGGACCGGAACTCCGACGTCCGCGATGCCGCCATTTCGGCGCTTCGCACCGCGGGCGGCGAAGCACAGCGGGACGTAAAGGCGGCCGAGAAACGCGAGCAACAGGCTGCTACTGAAAAACCGAAGCTCGACAATCACACCTACACCCGCAAACAGATCATGGCGCAGATACCGCCAGACGACGAATACATGTATCCACAGACGCTCCACTACATCTTGCCCGTCACAAAGGATCCCGCAGCGGACGCTAAGCTTTTGCTTACCGTGCATTCCGGAAAGGACCGCCCAGATCGCCTCGTCATCTGGAAGAAGGCAGGCCCCGATAGTTATCAGCAGGAAAGAGAGATGCACACCGACGACATCCTGCTCGATGATCGTTACGATCGTCCGTTCACCTTCCGCGCGAAGTACGATTCCATCACCGGCAAAGGTAGATCACAGAAGGATGGCTTCTTCTTCGACGTTCCGATATCCGGATGGCGCCACGAGGACGACAACATTTTCGTCGTCGAGGGCGATGAGGCGATACCCGTCAACCTGGATTCGCCCTATGGCAGTCCCTCCGGCGCTAACGATTTTCGCGGCGGCAAACTTGAATTCAGCGAGAACGTTTACGACAAGTACGATCCAACCTGCTGCCCCACTGGCGGCGAGATAACCGGCACCTACAAGATCGTCGAAGATACGACCAAAACACCTCCGCTCTGGAAGATCGTCGTCGCCACCACCACCTCAACCCCTCCCACTCTTCACTCCAGCTCCAATCACTAGGAGCGAATCCAACTAATACGATCGAAGGCCACGATCGATTCCATGTAGATCTTACACGCTCGCCGTTTAAAAAGCTCGATCGCTGCAACTGTCTTACGGCTAATTCAATGCGGCGCGACTCTTGCTCTACAAGGCAGATAGCAGGAGTCAGGAGTGGCCGTAAGAAATCTCATCTACAACGCCTACCGGGACTATAGCAGCAGGCGTTCAGCTCTTCTTGTCGATCCTGTCTTTCACGGCAAGGGTATTCCCAAGGGACACCGCGATTCGATTCTGTTGATTCCGGGCTTCGGCTCCGGCGACTGGACGTTCAACACGATGGCGCGATGGCTCGAGCAAATTGGCTATCGTACCCATCTGTCTGGAATCAACCTCAATGTCGGATGCCCGCAGCGCAAGGTCGAGCGCATGCTGAGTCGTCTGGAAGCAATTTCGACGGATGCGGGAGGCCGGATCGTTATCATCGGCCACAGCCTGGGCGGATTGGTCGCCCGTGCACTCGCTCGGCAACGTCCTGACTTGGTCCGCCATGTGATCGCGATTGGTTCGCCGCTGCGCGATGGATGGCAGGCTGTCACACCGGAAGTGCGGCCCGCGCTGTTCGCGATTCACTCTTTTTTCCAGAAGTTCATCGAGACGCCGGAGCATTGCGGCACCGAGCGATGCACCTGCGACTTTTCCAAAGAAGCCGGCGGAGGCCTGTTGCCTCCCACTGTCCGCTTCACTTCGATCTACTCCCGCCATGACGGGATCGTCGATTGGAGATTCGCCACCGCCGCGAACGGCGATAGCTATGAAGTTGACGGCCTGCACACCGACCTTGTGGTGAACGTCGAGGTCTATCGAATCTTGAGCAACGTGCTGGCCGGCTATCCGCGGGAGATCGTCAAGCTCCGCAGCATGGCCGCCGCAGCCGCGGACATCAAAAATGGAAAGACACCCGCCGCGCAGCCGAAAGCGCCAACAAAGCGGAGACTCGCGCCCGCCCGCATGACAAGCAGTTGATCTCGATCTTTCTCGTTAGTTGCGATACGAGATCACCGTTGGGGGAATTCTGGCGAGATGCACCAACGACGTGTTGAACGATTCCTGGTGTTGCTGATCTGTGCGGGAGTAATCGCGGGTTGCGGCGCTGCGAGTCAGCCGGCGCCCGGATCGCCGTACGCTGCAACCACGGCCGCAACTACGTCATCTGCGACAAGCGCGGTTTCCGCGCCGCTCGAGCTTTGCCGGCTGCCGGATCTTCCCGCCGCCAGCGTGCTTTCCAAACCGGGGTATGCGCAGCTTGCGGTCTCACTGACGGACGCGAACGGTGCGCCGCTCGACGGCTTGAAAAAATCCGATTTCACGGTGCGGTCCGGTCCGAATCCGGATCCGATAGTTTATTTTCGCCAGGAATCCAGTCTCGCGTCTCCGGTCTCGCTGGTCATTGTTGGCGATGTTTCCGAAAGCATGTACCTGAAAACTGTCGTGACGTCGTACGATGATCTCCAGAAGGCGCGCAGCGCCCTGAACCAGGCTGAAGACGGGCTCAATCAATGCGACGAAGTCGCGCTCGTGACGATTGGCGGTGAATACGAGACCAATCCCTCTTCCGTCAATTCGCCGATTCAGCCGCCGCTGGGTGCTGTAACGCTCGCGCAATCGTTCACGACCGACCAATCGCTGGCGCTGCAAAAAATGTATTCCGTGAAGCCTTCCGGCGAGAAACGGCTCTCGGATGGACTCAGGATGGGGCTCGAGACGCTCGCTGGTGCACACTATCCAAATCGCGCGCTGGTCCTGATGACCGATGGCCTCGACCAGGCGGCAATCGACCAAAGCGCGCCGTTGCTCGCGCAGCTTCGCGAGAGTGGCGTCTCCTTCTGGGTGGTTGGAATCGGCGATCCTGACGCGCAGGAAGGAGTTTTGGCGAAACTGCGCGGCACGACTCGACTCGATGCCGATGCCGTCAAGAAGTTGGCCGTGGATGGCGGCGGATGGGTGCTGTTCGCCAAGCCGGTGGCCTCGGACCAGGGCTCTTCGCTGGCGGCGGCTGTCACTACGATCAACAAAGAACTCGGCAGCGGCTATGCGTTAGGTGTCGATCAGCCGCCAGGAAAGACTGCGCCGACCGTGACTATTGCGAACAATTCCGGCGCCGTGGTCCGCGCCAATTTGGTGCCGTCGGAAGTTCTAGCCGAAGCCGCCGCCAGGCCGGCCATGCCGCAGCACGAGGTCGGAACTGCGAAAGATATCGTTGCGCCCGAAGCGATTCGCACTGCCGCTGGCTATACCGAAATCGCGGCGACGGTCGCGAAACCCGACGGCAACTACGTCGAGGGACTGAGCAAGAACGATTTCAAGCTTTCCGTCAACGGCGCCCCGCTCCCAATCGATTTCTTTCGCGCCGGCGAGGAATCTCCGGCGACTGTCGGAATCCTGGTCGATACTTCCGGCAGTATGACTCCGAAGCTGCCGCAGGCTCGTGCCGCGATCGAACAGTTCGTAAAGACGCTCGACCCACAGGACGACGTGTTCCTCTTCGCGTTTTCAAATAGGCCGTATCGGCTGCAATCGCTCACCAACGACCACCAGGCCGTGATCAAACGACTCGACTTGCTTCACGCATACGGCCAGACCGCGCTGTTCGATACGATCAAGCAAGGTATTTCCGAGGTCGATCAGTCCCACAACCAGAGAAAAGTCTTGCTGGTGATAACCGACGGCATGGACAACACGAGTTCCGCCACCGCTGACGAGGTCGTGCAGGCGGCGAAGAGCAGCGGCGTGATCGTGTACTCAATCGGAATTGGAAATCCGAACGCGTCCACTCCCGGACCGAGCATCTCGATTGGACCTTTTGTCATGGGTGGGGATGACATGGAACACGTCGATGCCGTTACGCTCTCGCGCCTTGCCAGTGCGAACGGCGGCAAGAGTTATATAATCCAGGAAGTTGGCGACGGTGCTGCGCTGAAAAAAGCTTGCGAAGGAATCGAGCGCGACCTCGGCGACCGGCATTCGTACGCCATCGGGTTCATCGCTAAAACTCCCGCCGACTTCGCACCGACGACAATGCCGATTTCTCTGCAAGTCCCTGCTCACAACGACTACGTCGTCGATGCGCCAAAGTGGATCCCGGCGCCGTCAACGCCAGCGCAAGCGGCCACCGCGCAAACCGCCTCTATTCAACAGGCGCGCCAATGAGGAGCTGGTGATACATCGCGAGCCGACTTCTCTCAGCACGTCAAGGCGATTGGCGAAGGCCGCGACCAGCGTCAGGATCGCAGGCTAGTCTGGATTTTTACCGAGTCGATGATGAAACGGCGGTGGTCGCGCTTCACGACGCCTTCCGCAACCAGTCGCTTGAGGCACTCGCTCACCTTCGGCCGCGAGCTCTCTACCAGGTCCGCGAGGTCCTGACCGCTTAGGCCCAGATCCACGATCATCGCGTGGTCGTCGCGCTGACCGAACTTGCGGCCGAGGTCGAACAGGGCGAGCATGATTTTCTCCCGTACAGTTTGATTGAGAAAGTTCGAATGGCGCTCCAGCAGCGTCCACCATCGGCCGACCGTCAGATTGAGCGCCTCGCTGAAATCGCTGAACTTAATCCCGACGACGCCCTCCACCAGCGCGGTTGGGCTTATCGACCCGATTTGACAATCGGTAAAAGCCTCGCAGGTGAGTTTATTATGAATATCGGGCAGCAATGACGGAATTTCGATCACGTCGCCCGGCCCCAGCACTTCGAGCAGATTGCGTCTTCCTTTTCGATTGACGCAGACAAGGCGCGCAATGCCCGCGAGCACGATGTACGCGGCGTCATCCGATTCTCCCTCCTTATACATGATCGAGTGTTTGGAGAACTGCCGAATTTTCATTCTGGCACGCAACGCTTCCAATTTGCGTGAAGAAAGGTCCGCCAGCCCTTTCAATTTCCCTAAATCTTGAACGCTGACTGCGCGAGGTTGAGGAGGCCTGGCCCCCCTCTGCCTGATGGTTTTGCCGCGTGAAGAGCGTGGTGGCATGGCTACGAAGATTGAAGCGAACTCAAGTCCTTTAAATTTAACTTGCGCCCGTCGAATCGAAGGCGTCGAGCGCTGTCGCCGGATATGACGACAATCGAGGCGATAAAACAACGGACGATTTGTTCCGTTTGTAACAGAATCGGCCTTGAACCTAAGTTTATTTGGCCTAGAAAATGCCTCAGCCTGAGGCTCATCCGTTGTTAGCGCCAACGGTGTGTACGCCCGATCCCGGGCGATGCGATTTTGAATGAGAAAAAAACTTCCCGCGAAACTGACCTCGACCGGCTTAGCCGCCTCAAGATTTTGTCGTGGCTTTCTCCGTCTGAGCTTAAACTTCTCGGAACTGCCCTCGCGTTCTCCAACTACAAACGACACACGCTAATTATGAGCGATGTCGCCCAGGCCCAGGGTGCGCACATCCTGTTGGCCGGAATTGCCCGGATCACATGCCGCACCGCGCGCAACGAGCGTGTCACCGTGGCGCTGCTGGCGCCGGGCCCGATTCCCGATTTCCCTGCGCTGCCGCTCAGTCAATCCGGTTTTCAATGCGAGGCCTACAACGATTGCCGCGTTGGAACTGTGAGCTGGGCTGATTTCGGCGGCATTACCCCAAATGCTCCCCAGTCTGCCTTCAGGCAATTTCACAGCAACGATTTGAAGCAATGGTACCGCCTCCTGCTGCGCAGCTCGAGTTTTCTGAACCTTGGCCTGCACGAACGAATAGCCATCGCGCTGGTCGAACTATGCTCCGACTTTGGCGTCGAGGAATCGCGCGGCACCCTGCTGCGCGTGGCTTTCAGCCAAAAGGACATCGCCAACCTGGTCGGCGCCTCGCGGCCAAGAGTTACCGAGCATCTGGCACGATTGGAGCGCGAGAAGTTCGTGATCCGCCAGGGACGACAGATGGTGGTGCAGGTCGCCAAGCTGCTCGATTCCATGAATGCCGCCGCCAGCGCGCATGTTGGGCGATCCGCGACGTGAGCGGTTCGGCGCAAGTCAGGTCTTAGCACGGACCTGGCAAGTTCGCCGTCGCTCGACCCCCCTATCGCGTCGCGGTGACTCTATTGCTCGAAATTCGTCCGGTCTCCCGCCTACGCCACCAGGTGCGGGCCCGCGACTATCGTCCTTCGCACCGCGAATCACCGCGCATCAACAGCATGGGAATCTCCGCGATGCTCGCGAGGCCGCAGAACATGAAGATCGAGATGGCGATCGAGATGGCGGTAAGGATATTGCGTTGGCGGTTGCGCCGCAGACTCTTCGAAATGAGCCAGATGAATTTCACGATTCGCCGCCATTCTGGATTACGGCAACCTTGAGGACAAGCCGCCTCCGCCGCGCCAAAGCGCGAACAATGTCGCTCCGCCCGCCGCTTCCGCAAGTCGAAATTGCTGCTCGCCTTTCCTTTTTTTGAGGATGGGCCATACTCCGCGTATCCAGGCTGCAAAGAGGTTGCGACAGAAAATGAGCTACGAGAGGAATTTTCAAATTGGATCGAAGTCCCCGACGCCGCTGCCCGGAGACATCATCCGCCTCTGGCCCGATGGACCGCCGACGACGCTCGATGGTGTCGGTCCCGAGGGAGAGTTCCGCGGACCAGTGGGCACCGTGGGCGACGCGGCGATGCTTCGCAATGTGTCCGATCCGACACTCACCGTTTACAGGCCAATCAAAGGGAAGCCCAACGGTATCGGCGTGATCGTGTGCCCGGGTGGCGGCTGGCGCATCCTGGCATGGGAACATGAAGGAACCGATGTCGCGCACTGGCTCGTGGGGCTCGGCTACACGGCGTTCCTGTTGAAATATCGCGTGCGTGCCACGCCCGCGGCGCAAGCGGACTACAACGCCGAGATGGCGCAGCTCGCTGCGGGCATCGACGTGACCCGCAAGGCAAAGACTGCCTTCCGCGCCATGGGCGACATCGTGCCGGCCAAATCGTTCAGCGATGCGCGTGCGGTCGCTGCAGACGACGGGCGCCGCGCGGTTGCAATCGTGCGCGAGCGAGCCAGGGAATGGGACGTCGATCCGGCCAAGGTCGGCATGATTGGATTTTCGGCCGGCGCGTTTCTCGTGGTTGATGTCGCGCTTGATCCACGCGCCGCACCGCTCGCCTTTGTCGCGGCGATCTATGGAGGCGAAACGCTGGGAAGGCCCATACCCAAGGATGCGCCGCCGCTGTTCACCTGCATCGCCCAAAACGATGTCCTGCTGTATCGCGTGGTCGAGGGTCTCTATTCAGACTGGACCGACGCCGGACGCTCAGCCGAACTGCACATCTACCGGCGCGGCAACCACGGCTTCGGCATGGCAAAGCAGGGAATGCCGTCCGACCGCTGGATCGATCAATTTCGCGACTGGCTCACCGATCTGTCGTTCGCATAGCAGCATCGGTCCGCTCCGGACGCACGTCGAACGGCCGCCCGCGCTAACCGCGCACCAAGTCCATCAAACGTCCGAGCGTCGCGAGTTTCTCCGCGAGGTCGCGACCGTGGGGAGCGACGCGTAGCGTCGTGACTCCTGCATCCCTGAAGGTCCGGATGCGGTTGCGCACCATCTCGGTGTCGCCCAGCAGATTTGCCTGGATCACCATTTCCGGCGGCACCTTGGCAATGGCTTCGGGACGGCTGCCGGCAATCCACAGACGCTGCACCTCGCGCGCCGCCGCCTCCCACCCACCCCGTTTGAAAGCATCGTTGTAGAAGTTCGTCGTCGCCGAACCCATCGCCCCGAGAGTAAATGCCATCGCAGGCTTCAAAGGCTCCACGAGCGCGTCGAGGTCGTCGCCGAACGCAACTGTTCCGCCGACCTGAATGTCAATGTCGGCCAGGCTGCGACCGGCCCCTTCTGCGCCACGGCGCAGATAGTCGAGGTGCGCAGCGGCATGCTCCGGCGTAAACGAAGTGCCGAGCCAACCATCGGCCGCGGCACCGGTGTATTCCAACGCGCGGGGTCCGAGCGTGGCGAGATAAATCGGAATGTTGGCATTGCCCGGTTGCGACAACCGGAGCGCCTTGCCCTGTCCGCCGGGAAGTGGCAGTTCGTGATACTTGCCGTGGTATTCGATCTTCTCGCCGGCAAACGCCAGTTTGATGATCTCCACCGTTTCTTTCATCCGGGTGAGCGGCGCCTTGAACGGGCGGCCCTGCAGCCCTTCGACGACCTGCGGACCGCTCGCACCAAGCCCCAGGATGAAGCGATCGTTGCTGATTGAGGCCATCGTCAACGCTGTCATCGCGATCATCGCCGGCACGCGCGCGCTGATCTGCATGATGCCGGTGCCGAGCCGGATCCGGTTCGTGCGCGCAGCGAGATAGGCGAGTGGTGAAACAGCGTCCTGTCCCCACGCCTCGGCGGACCAGACCGAATCCACCCCGAGCTTCTCCGCTTCGACGACGTAGTCAACTTGTTCGTCGAAGTCGCGCTTGCGACCCGACGCGGCGCCGCCAATTCCTATGCTGACTCTCATGCCATCCTCCTGAAGCTGAGCAATCTCTCGAGCGACGTTAACGAAAAAAGAAGCATGCGTACATAAATGATCAGCAAAGGACCGCGAGCATCACTGGTTGTCGAATTTTAGGCGATGATCCGCGGACCTGGCAAAATCGCGCCCGACAAATTGCCTGAAGATTAAAGCAGCACTGCTGGCGAGATAATCATCGCCAACCATTCGCCTCTTCTTTCTCTCCAGCAAGAACTCAATTTGCTGAGATCTATCGAGAGTGATATCGCATGAAGCAGCCGCGAAAATTTTCGCGGGTTGGGAGGGTTCGCTATGTCTGACAAGAATCAGCAGATCGATGTCGAGAAGACGCAAAAATTCGCGCAGCAGGTCTTCAGCCACCTCGCGGGAGCGCTGGTCTCCGGCATGATTTATCTTGGCGAACGCATGGGTCTCTACCGGGCGCTGAATGGTGCCGGTCCCCTCACTAGCGAAGAACTCGCGCGCAAGACCGGCCTTAGTGAACGCTGGGTTCGCGAGTGGCTCTATCAGCAGGCAGCCGCGAACGTAATCGACTACCGGGGTGAGTCACGTTTTGAGCTCAGCCCCGAAGCTGCCCTGGTGCTGGCGGACGAAAACAGTCCCTTTTTTCTTGCCGGCGGTTTTTGTGCATTCCCACAGCAGATGGCGCTGTTGAACGAACTGCCGCGGTCATTCAAAAGCGGACTCGGCCTGTCTTATGACCAGTTCGGCTCGGAAGTGAATGTTGGCGTCGAACGACTGCTCGCCCCGTGGTTTCGGACGCAGCTTGTACCCAGCGCCTTGCCGAGGCTTGACGGCGTCGTCGCCAAGCTGCTTGCAGGAGCCAAAGCAGTGGATGTCGGATGTGGCGCAGGCGTTGCAATTATCGAGATGGCAAAGGCTTACCCGCGGTCGGAGTTTCACGGCTACGATATCGCCAAGTTGCCCCTCCAGCGCGGAGAAGAAAACGCGCGAAAGGCCGGAGTGAAGAACGTGCATCTGCACGACGTGGCCGTCGATCCTCTGCCTGGTGATGCCAGTTGCGATTTCATCACAACCTTCGATTGCCTTCACGACATGACAAGGCCCGACCTCGTGATGCAGGCCATTCGCAAAGCCATTAAAGCCGACGGAACGTGGCTGATAGCCGACATTCACGGGATGCCGACTTTCGAGGAAAACCTGAAGCAGAATCCGCTGGCGCCGCTCATGTATGGCTTCTCGGTGATTTGCTGTATGTCGTCAGCTCTCTCTGAGCCCGGCGGCCTGGGATTGGGCACGCTCGGATTTCCCGAACCGGTCGCCCGCAGGATGACGGCGGAAGCCGGGTTCACGCGTTTCGCAACCAAAGACTTCGATAACCCGATCAATGCCTACTATGAAGTCCGCCCATAGCGGCCAGCGTTCCGCTGTCACTCGACGAGGAGCTCCTGCAAAAGTGACTGCGCGCAGGAGCTCACTGAATCGAAATCCCCTAACTGTGGAAAGGCAAGCGAAATGACAGACATCGTGAAAATCGCGGATGCGGGCCATGTCAGAACCATCACGCTCAATCGTCCGGAAAAAAAGAATGCGTTAAGCAATGCCCTCGCATGGGGTCTGATCGCTGCGATTGACGATGCGGCGCGGACCGACGAAGTCTGGGTGATCGCGATTACCGGCAGCGGCGACGCGTTTTGCTCCGGCCTGGATTTGTCCGGTGGCGATCGCTCCACCCCGCTGTCTGCACAATCGGCTCAGCTCGATGACATTTCCTGGGTCGGCAATTTCCTCCTGGCGATCCGCAAACGGTGCGACAAACCTGTCGTCGGCGGTATCAACGGAGTAGCCGTAGGGGCCGGACTCGGTCTCGCAATGGCGACCGACGTACGGCTGGTCAGCCGCGGCGCGAGGCTCATGGCCGGCTATACGAGAATTGGCGGTTCACCTGACGCCGGCCTTACGATCACCCTGCCGCAAGCTATGGGCTACGAGCAGGCGATGCGTTTCATGATGGAGAACCGGACGGTGCTGGGCGAAGAGGCGGTCGCGCTCGGCATGGCCGGAGAGGTGGTTGATGACGCGCAGTTCGCCGACCGCTTGGCGCACTACTGCGCAGAACTCTGCCACTGGTCGCCCATCACGCTGCGGCTTCTCAAGCGCGGCATGGTGAAGTCCCTGGAGACGAGCGACATGGAACAGCAACTCCGCTACGAGTTATCTAATATCCGCATCGCCTTCAGCAGCGAGGACGCAAAGGAAGCGCGCGAGGCCTTCTTCGAGAAACGCCAACCCGTCTTCAAGGGGAGATAGGACAACCTCAGCGTCGCAACCCGCCGTTGCGCCTTCAGGCGAATGTAAGGCGACAATTCGCGGACCCAGCAAAATCACGCCCGGAAGCCGACCCAGTAGCGCCCCTACCGCGCCGCCGGCAAGACGGACAGCAACTACTGCCTACACCGGTATTAGAGAAAATTCGAGCCTACCGGGGCCATTCGACGCTAGCGCGCGGATCTGCTAGTTAAGCTACTCATTTTACAGGATGGCGTGATTCTATGCTGGGTGTTACTAAACGGTTCAGGATCTTGGCGATCACCCTGCTGACTGGCGGGTTGATAGCGGGCATCCTGCCGTTGTCGGCTCGGGCTCTTTCTGGTGCAGCCTCTGCGCCGGCTAAAATCACCGATCCGATAAACGACAATGACCTTATCGCGGTGCCCGGAAACGTCCGTCCCGAGGCAACTGCGACCAACGATCGTGGGCTTGTCGCCGCCGATTTTCCACTTGACCATCTGCTGCTTCAGCTTCGGCGTTCACCGCAGCGCAGGCGCGGACTCGAAAAGTTGCTTGGCGAGCTGGAAGACCCAAGCTCCCCAAACTACCACCATTGGCTGACCGCGGATGAGTTTGGAAGTCGGTTCGGCGCGAGCCCGCGCGACATCGACGCGATTTCCGGATGGCTTCGCGCTCACGGCTTCCAGGTCAACTATGTTTATCCGAGCGGAATGCTGATCGACTTTTCTGGCGACGCGGGATCTATACGCAGCGCTTTCCACACCGAGATTCATCGGCTGTCCGTGCACGGCCAAAGCCATTTCGCCAATATGAGCGATCCACGCATTCCGGCCGCGCTCGCGCCGGCTCTGGCTGGAGTGGTATCGCTCAACGACTTCCGGCCGCATCCGATGAATCGACGCCGCACGGATTACACCACCAGCAGCGGCTACCAGTTGGTGGTGCCGCCCGACCTCGCGACCATCTATAACTTCAATCCACTGTTCGCCGCGGGATATTCGGGTGAAGGACAGACGATCGTCACGGTCGAGGACACCAATCTTTACACTACGGCGGACTGGACTAAGTTCCGCAGCGTCTTTGGACTAAGCAGCGCATTTCCGTTCGGCACCTTGACCCAGGTTCATCCGGCGCCGGGGAACGGTGGTACCTGTACCAATCCCGCTGTCAACGCCGATGACGGAGAAGCGGCGATCGACGTCGAGTGGGCCAGCGCGGCGGCGCCTAACGCGGCAATCGAGCTGGCATCGTGCGCGGACACGACCACAAATTTCGGCGGCTTCATCGCGCTGCAAAATCTCCTAAGCGAGTCAGGCACGCCCCCCGCGATCGTGAGCATCAGCTATGGCGAGGCTGAGGCGTCGCTGGGGGCAACCTTCAATGCTTACGTCAGTTCGCTCTATCAGCAGGCGGTAGCGGAGGGCGTATCGGTGTTCGTGTCATCGGGCGACGAGGGTGCGGCCAGCGCGGACCCGAACACGTCGGCGGCGACGCACGGGATCGCGGTCAGCGGATTCACCTCGACGCCATACAATGTGTCGGTGGGGGGCACCGATTTCGGTGACACTTACGCGGGTACGGCAAACACCTACTGGGCATCGACCAACGGGACCACCGATGGCTCGGCGCTATCCTATGTTCCCGAAATCCCCTGGAATGATTCGTGCGCCGGCGAATTGCTCTCGATATTTGCCGGCTCTTCGTCGCCGTTCGGCACCAATGGATTCTGCAACAGCGCACTCGGAGAGTCGTATTACCTGGACACCGCGGCAGGAAGCGGAGGCCCGAGCGGATGCGCTACGGGCTCACCGGCCATCAGCGATGTCGTGAGCGGAAGCTGCGCGGGTTACAACAAGCCGACATGGCAATCGGTCTTTGGCAATCCGGCAGACGGAGTCAGAGACATTCCCGACGTTTCATTGTTCGCGGCGAACGGATTGTGGGGACACTACTACGTGGTCTGCTATTCGGACACCAGGAACGGCGGCGCGTCGTGCGCGGGCGCTCCTGATACGTGGGCTGGATACGGCGGGACGTCGGTATCGTCGCCGATCATGGCGGGAATCGAGGCGCTCATCAATCAGCGCACCGCGAGCCGCCAGGGAAACCCGAATCCGACTTACTATTCGCTCGCTGCCGCCGAGTATGGAGCGAGCGGCGATGCGGCCTGCAATTCAAGCCTCGGCAACGCCGCCAATCCATCGTGCATCTTCTACGACGTAACGCTCGGTGACATGGATGTAGATTGCACCGGGACCAATAACTGCTATAAGCCGTCGGGCACCTATGGAGGACTGTCAACCTCCGATTCGGTGCTTCAAGCGGCGTTCAATGCGGGCGTCGGCTGGGATTTTGCCACCGGCATCGGCACCGTCAACGCCAATAACCTCGTGATGGCATTCGGATCGCCGGTCGGTACCGCGACTCCCACCACATCGGCCACAGCTACTCCAACGCGCACCGCGACGCCGTCGGCTAGTGCAACCTCGACCGCGACAGGCAGTGCTACTCCTACCCTGACCGCGACTCGTACTGCGACAGCTACAGCCACTGCAACCTCTACGGCTACCGCAACCGCCACGGCTACAACTACAGCTACCGCAACGCCGACAGCTACTGCATCTGCGACTCCTAC
The DNA here is from genome assembly GCA_963756005.1 of uncultured delta proteobacterium. Taxonomy (GTDB): domain Bacteria; phylum Desulfobacterota; class Binatia; order Binatales; family Binataceae; genus Binatus. The sequence continues at coordinate 679,398 of CAVWMC010000001.1, read as the reverse complement.
TGCCACCGCAACCCAGACCGCGACTCGTACTGCGACAGCTACAGCCACTGCAACCTCTACAGCTACCGCAACCGCCACGGCTACAACTACAGCTACCGCAACGCCGACAGCTACTGCATCTGCGACTCCTACTGCCACCGCAACCCAGACCGCGACTCGTACTGCGACAGCTACAGCCACTGCAACCTCTACAGCTACCGCAACCGCCACGGCTACAACTACGGCTACCGCAACGCCGACAGCTACTGCATCTGCGACTCCTACTGCCACGGCAACCCAGACCGCCACCGCCACTTCGACTGCAACCGCGACGGCTACTCAGACCGCGACTGCAACACCTACGGTCACTCAGACGGCGACTTCCACCGCTACAACGACCTCGACCGTCACCGCGACCCCAACCGCCACCGCGACGCCTACCACCACAATGTCACTGACGTCATCGCTGGCGTTCGGCAATGTTGCCGTCGGCGATACGGTTACAAAGAATCTGACGGTCAATAACACTGGGGCGACGAACCCGCTGATCATTTCAAGCGCGATCTCGTCCGACCCGGCCGAGTACGCAATAAACAGCACCGGAACCTGCGGCCCGATTCCCATCACGGTCGCGCCCAAAACAACTTGCACGCTGGGACTGGCATTCACGCCTAACGCAATTGGCACGCATAGCGCCTCGGTAACGATCTTCGACAACACCAGCACCAGCCCGCAACATTCGACGCTTTCGGGCGCCGGCATCGCGGACCTGTCCCTCTCGAAGACCAGCCTGACATACGGCAGCGTGAACTTCGGCGTTAAGTCGTTGCAGTCGTTCAGCGTGACCAATCATCAGAGCCAGCCGGTGAATCTCACTGAAATCTCAGGCGGTACGAATGCCGCCGACTTCTCGGTGACCGGAGGTAGCTGTGGTGCTACACTGGCCGCCAACTCCGCATGCTCCATCATCGTGACCTTTACGCCGGGAGTGCTGGGCACCGAATCGGCTACCTTGATGGTCTCTGACAGTCCCGATCCGCTGAGTCCCTACACCGTAGCGCTGACTACCGGAGCGACTATCCCCGCGACGGTCACTCCTATCTCGCTTGCCTACGGTACCCTGACAGCAACCACAAAGACTCTGAATGTGACAGTCACGAACTTGTCGCCATTTTCGCTGCCGCTAAGCGAGAGTTTCAACGGTACGAACGCCAGTGACTTTACCGTTAGCGGCGGTACCTGCAGTGCGACTGCGTTGCCAAACTCGCTCTGCACGATCGCCGTGAAGTTCACTCCGACGGCCGGCGGGACGCCCGAGAGCGCCAGCCTCGCGGTTAATGCCGGCAGCGACCCCACCAGTCCACATAACATCAGCCTCACTGGCACCGGCGCCGGCTTCGTAGGTCTGACACTATCGAAGAGCAGCCTGGCATTCGGCAGCGTGAAGTTTGGCGTTAAGCCGGGGCTTTCCTTAAGTGTTACTAACCATCAAGCGCAGCCGGTGACACTGAGCGAAACTTTCAGCGGAACTAATTTCGCCGATTTCTCAGTCGCTGGCGGCACCTGCACTACAACCCTGGCGGCCAATTCGGTGTGCTCGATCATCGTGTCCTTCGCGCCAGGCGTGCTGGGGACGGAATCGGCGACGCTGACGGTCTCTGACAGTCCCGATGCGGCGAGTCCTTACTCGGTAGCGATCACCACCGCGCAGACGATCCCGGCGACAGTTACTCCGACTTCGATTGCGTATGGCACGCTGACGGCGCCTTCGGCGACTAAGTATCTGACGGCGACCAACTTGTCGCCATTTTCGTTGCCCTTGAACGAGAGTGTCAGCGGAACGAATGCTGGCGACTTCACGGTGAGCGGCGGTACCTGCACCGCTACGGCTTCAGCTAACTCGCACTGCACAATAGGGGTGAAGTTCACGCCTAGCCAAAGCGGCGTGGCGGAGAGCGCAAGCATCGCGGTGAGCGTCGGCAGCGATCCCACCAGCCCGCACAATATCAGCCTCACCGGGACCGGGCCGTGACCTGGTCCGTCACGCGGCCAAGAGATCAGACCGGCGTCGGCTTGCCGCTCATTCGCAGGCGGTAGCCGGTCAGACGGATGCTAGTGTTTTCATCGACGACTATCGGCCGTACTTCGCGGCCCGTTTCATTATCGACCAGAATCACCGGCGGACCATTCTCGCCCCGCAGCCAATCGCTGCCTGTGGCTACCAAAAACTTCCGAGCTTTCGTCGCCGCGCCAACCCAAGCCCTGGTCAAGCATCCGGGTGACGGCGTGGAAGGGCGTGTTAACGAAAAACGGCGCGCCCGCGCATTCGATCCAGAGGTGCGTGGCGGCCTTGATGCGCGCCTGAAACTCCTCCATCAGGCGTGACTTGCCGATCGTAAGATGACGACGCTCGCCATCGGGGGTGTTTCGGGGCGTTGCGGCAGGAGGTGCAGCGCCATTGGCCGAAAGCGCTGCTCCTAGGGACACGGGATTTTGCCAGGACCATCGGTACCGGTCGTATCGAGATTGTGGAATCGGACTCTATTCACCGGACGTGCTCAACTGCGGTGAACAGGCAAGCGTTCGGAAAGTTGCGATCCCAAACGTACTCAAAGTTCTCTTTATGTTTATCCTTCAGAGCGTCAGTATACGTAACAGTTCCCCAAACCCCGAACTTGAGCTGTCCCGCAACAATCTTCTGAAACGTTTGTTCGGGTGGAACATTGCCTAAACTCTTCGACAGCATTTCTCTGACTGTTCCTGTGGTTCCGCCTGGTACGCTCGTACCTGCGCTTAGCGAAGCAGCACTGACTGCGCTGGCCGGATCTGTTGATTGTTCGGTCGGCGTATCGCCGGGAATTCCGGCGGCGAAAGACGACTCAAAGTTGTCGGCAGGAGTTCTACCCGAATTGCGGTAACGCAATCTCAATACCGTATCGAGGCTCAATGGACCGCGAGGAGAACAGTAGATTGCATCTACATCGACGTGGGCAGCTTCGGCCATCACCACCATATCGCGTGCACTGCGCGCGGAGAGCGCAGCAGCGTCTGCCTGAGTCTTGGCAGCGTCCGCATCGATCTTGCTGCCGTCCGCCTGGGTCTTGATGTTATCTGCTTGGGATTCGACCGCTTGGGAGGCTTGTTTGGCGGCGGCCGCCTGCGCCTGCACTTCTGAAATGGTTTGTTGGCTGATTTCGCGCTGCTTGCCAATGATCGTGTTGAGCGTAGCTATAGTGGTTACGTGCCTTCGATAAGCGTCGACTAACTTATACAAGATCCCAAGAGTCAGCACCCACAGCAACAGACTGGCGACGGAAATGCCGATGGCCAGCTTTGTGGCGGTTCTGGTTCGACGCTTGCGCCTTTTACGCTGCTCGGGTTGAGAGGCGACTTGGCCGTACAGACCGTTGCGCGCGGCGCCCAACTCCTGGCTCTTGTCTTTTTCCTCCTCGGTCTGGCGATCGTTTATTTCGCGTTCCTCGCTCTTGTTTACCGACGGGCCAGAAGAGGGATTTTCCGCGCGCTCGAGCGAGGAGGCGGCGTCCAGGAAAAACGGAACTCTGATTTGTTCGGGCGCAACGACGGCCTGCGGTTCCGCAGGCTCACTCGCCTCGCGAATTTGGCGCAGCATGAACTTCACGTCTTGCTCGCAAGTCAAAGATCCGAGCAGAGACGCGTTAGACAACGCCTTTAGTTCCTCAGGAGTCACCCGGAAGCGCTCGACGACGCCGTGGTTGCGGCAAAATCCTTGAACGATTCCGTAATCGCCAGATTGAACTTCGAAGCCGGGGGTCTGTGAATTCCCGGCGGTTTCGAGTTCCGGGATTTGTTCTGGCTCGTCGACATCTGAAACGCCCGGCAAAGCCACAAGCAGCGTGGTTGCCTTCGAACGGCCGCCGCGCGATTCGGGAGGTTCCTGCTGCTCTTGTTCGCCGGGCGGCGAGGAACTGAGCGGCGGCTGTTTTTTTTGGATCGACTTTAAGGCGTCGACCAAATCGCGCACCACTTGTTCGGCGCCGACAGCCGCTTCGGTCACTTTCGGTTTGTCCATTACGCCGCGCTCTGATCCTGCGGTTGCGAGTTTGCTCTATATTTCAAGCTTGCTCCGATAGCCCTTGTGGGCTTCGCTCGAAACCCTGCGCCAGCGCCGAGAAGTCCTCGCGAAGGGTCTTCGCCGGTTCAAACGCGCTCGCGAGATGCGCGAGTCTGTCCTGAAGCGTCACCGCCGGTTCCAGCGCAGTGGCAAGCGAGCTTAGGCTTTGGCAGAACCCTTCAGAAAGTTGATCGAGTTCCTGATCCAGAGCTTGCAAGGGGCCAAATTGATTCAGAACCTGTCGGAGCTGGTCCTGGAAACTGCGCATCGGTTCAAGCAGTTTGGCCAATTCCTTGATTTGCGTCCCAAACTGGCGCAGCGGTTCAAACACATTCCCAAGCTCCGAAAGCTGTCCTATCGGTTCCAGAATTGACGCAATCTGAGCGAGTTGATCTTGAAGCGGTTTTACCTGCTCAAACACCGCCGCTACCGCGAGCGTGGGGTGAAACGAAATCTGCTGATCTGCCATTCGAGTCTATCCTCCCAACAACAGCCACTTTCATTGAACCGTCGATTCGGTTGTACCTTGCCGTCCGGCCACAGCAATAGCAACTTGGCCCCTGTGGATTGTCGCGACGCCGCGGCTTGCGAGAGATGTATGTATTATTCAATGCTGGTGGGATAGCTAAACCAGAACTGAAGTTGTATCGCCTATTGGACGCATTTTCATACCTCAGTAGGTACTTAAAACAATCGCAACTATCTCTTCTACAATTAGTCTCAAGGCGCGCTGCAATTTCGACTGCAACGATTCGCCACAGAAAAGGCTAGGGACCGATTAAGATGGCAACTCAGCGAACTTCATTTGAGCCCGGTCTGGCGGTATCGACGGTCTTCGATCAGATCGGACCGCTCCAGGAGCAGTTGGCGCAGATCGCGGTTATCCTCGAACCGATACAGCAGCTCTCCGAGCTTGCCAGCGTGTTCGAACCTTTGCGCCAGTTCGAGGAACGGATCAGGGACCTGGCTAAAGTGCTCGCGCCGATGCACGACTTCCAGCACCAGCTTCAGCAGGTGTTGAAGCAATTCTCACCGCTGGAAACGCTCGACCAGGAACTCAGCCAGCTCTGCTTGTCGTTCCGCGAAAGTCTGTGCCAACTCGCCACGGCTCTCGAGCCCGCCGCAGCTCTTCAGGATCGACTCGCCCATCTGTGTATTGTATTTGAGCCGGCCAAGGCTCTTCGCCAGGAATTCTCTGCGCTGGCTCAAATTTTCGAGCGACGCTCGACGGAGATGCCCCAGTAAGATCGAAGCAGGCGGTAGGTCGAATGGATATGCAGCGAGATGCCGGCAAAACTAAGGAAACCGGAATCATTGCAGCGCGCGCGTTCGCGGCATACCGGGGCAATTTGCCATCCGCCCTTTACTAAGACGATGTTGAGTCGGCGGCATCAGCTGTCACCAAAGTGAACGCCGGTCCGTCTATTTTTCCTCGCACAAAGAGCCGCGCGAGTCTGCGATTGTGGGAAAAGCACGATGATACTGTTTGATATCGCAGCCGACTTATACGGGCCGCCTTCAAATGAGGGGGAAGATTCCAACGCGTTTCAGGCCAGACCGGTGGTATCGGCAGTTTTTGACCAAGTCGAGCCTTTGCAGGCGCAGCTCACTCGTATCGCGACTTTTCGCGAACCGATGCAGCGGCTCGGCGAGCTGGCGAAGGTGTTTGACGAGTTACGCAAATTCGCGATGCAGGTCAGCGACCTGGCCAGAGTGCTAAAGTCAATGCACAACTTCCAGGACCGCCTTCGTCCGGTCCCGAACCAGTTTGCTCCTCTGGAGGCTCTCGATGAGAAACTCAACCGGCTTTGCACTTCGTTCGCCGAACATTTGAGCGAACTCGCCGACGCGCTCGGACCGGCGGTTACGCTTCAAGACCAACTCGCGTCTCTAGCTAACGCGTTCGAGCCGGCCAAGGTTCTTCGCGAGGAATTCTTGGGATTGGCCCGGAGTTTCGCGTCGGAGTCACCGGCAATGTCGGACGGTCGAATGCGGCGTCCTCACCGAGCAACCCGGAGACGCTGACCGACATTTCTTCGTCAACCTGCTCGACATGAAACGACGTGGCAGGCCTCTCTAGCTGCCCCAAAGAAAGCACCACCGAGCCCGTAATAGTGGCTAACCAGTTTCATCGAAGATGCTTCCTGCGAGAACTGGCGCAGCCCCATCTCGCAAAGAGTCGTCTCAAACGAGTCCTAGAAGACCGGTGATCGTCGGTTCAAATCCAGGCAGGCTGCCCCGGAAATCATTTTTGTTTACGGCTCGAGAACCAGGGTGCACAGGCTAACTGTGCGCAACTCCGCCCTCGGCGCCTTAGTTGTGGATGATGCGAGTGTAAAGGGTTTGATTCGAGAGCATGTAATTGTAACATGCAACGGCGGGGACAGTGCGAGACACAGGGTAAATCCCTTGATGAAGTTCAGCGGTGCTTAATCTCTGCCGACGGAGGTGCTGCGGATGGGTGATAGCGGCGGCAAGCCAGATGGCACAATCGTGACCCTGGAAGATCGCACGATCGCGAATCGCGCGCACATTCTCGGACGATGTCCAAAAATCGAGAGACTGGATGGTGGATGGCGCAGTCGGATTCGAACTGCTCTCCGTCTCTACCTTGTCAACCGGTTGACACTTGGGCGGCGGTTGACAAGCGGCGGTTGACGGTGGCAATCGATAGGTTTCAATTCTAGCAAATGCTGACGGGAGGTATCACCGGCGCGGCTGGCTATGACGAAAATTATCACACCTTCCACGACTCCGACCAATGTTGAGCCGAGAATATCTATCGTTATACCTGCCAATATGGCCTTGATCCTGATGCCCTTCATTCCAGATTTTCTCCCTATCTTACAATTAGCAAAGGCATAACAGCCCGAACTTATCGATTCCAGACTATAGGAGTGGGGGTTAGGTCTTGTTTTTCCAGCGCCACTCGTCCGGGTCGGGATTCGGATTTTTGGGATCATAGCCTAGCGGTCTGAAGACCTGTAGACCGCCGAGCCACCAAACACTGACTGAAAAACTTGTGACGATAGAAAGGCAATATACGATAACGCATACCGAATCGGTCGTGCCCAAGCGAACCAGCGAAGGAACTCGACTGTACCACTTCAGCAAATATAGATATGAGTAGCCGACCAAGAGGTTGCTAGTCATTAAAAGAAGGGGAAGCAGCACCAGCAATTGACGCCTGTTGCTGCCCTTGGGTTGGGTTACCGCTTTGGCCCGAATTGCTACGAACAGACGAGAATAGGGTCCGAGCCCAAACCAAAGAAGTATCGGAGGTATTAGAATACCCATAGCAACGCCAGCGACCAGACGGTGCTCCATTAGTGGCGCCAGCAAGCCCCGCAGGTCCGAATCAGCCATTTCTACCTTAGGGCAGGCAATTGCAGGTCATGCCAGGCAGACAGTCGGGATTGTTGGAGGGCGATGGGTTGCTTTTCGCGCAACCTCCGCCGGAGCCGATCGTGAATCCGCCGCCATGTATCCAGACCATCACCGGCCGCCGCGCGCCATCGAGTCCTGGCGCCCACAAGTTGAGATTAAGGCAGTCCTCCGAATGCGCCTGCTCAATCTTCATTGCGCCGAGCGCTTGGTTGGTGATTGGGTTTTGATGAGCAACCGCGCCAAAGCGCCGCGCATCGCGAACTCCCGCCCACGTCGCTGGTTTCTTGGGAGCGAGCCATCGCCGAACGCCGTCGGGAGCGGCCGCGAATGGCACTCCTTTGAAGACGCGCAGGCCGTCTTGTTCCTCACCTTCGAGTCTTCCGTAGCAGGTCGATACGATCGTGCTCATATATTGTGTCCTCGGCACTCGATTCGCTTTCATCATCCTTCCATCACGCTCTGGAAGTCCATGGACGGTCGCACTCATTTAGTGCTCTTGGACGCCGACTTCGATCTCTCCTGGCGTTGAATATAGGTACCAAGATACCGAAGCGCTCTCGTGTGAATGGGCGGAGTAAACCTGCTTTGTCGATGGCGCCGAGGTGTTCGCGTACTTCAAGCACGACAGCTCTGCGCCCGAGCGCGTAAACCAACTCCGCGCGCTATTCCGCTCTTCGAGTCGTGGGTCTGTAAAGCTACGCCAACATGTAGGTTGTCCTTGGAGAAGATGCTGTCCGCTAGCCGAAACAGCTCCTCACTAGAAAAACAGGAGGCAACAAACGCGCATGACATTCAGAGAACAGCTTACGCCGCCCGCGACAAACTCTGGCCACGAGCACTATCGGCCGCGTTGAACATTGGCGACAATCTCTTCCGCCCGTCTGAAAAGATCGGGATCAACGACCACGCCTGAGGCTACGACGTTTTCGTCTAACTGTTCCGGTCTGCTTGCGCCCACGATGGCAGACGCGACATTTTGCTCGCGCAGCACCCACGCCAGCGAGAATTGAGAGAGCGTGCAACCTGCTTCCTTGGCGAGCGGTTTGAGATTTTGGACCGCCTTAAGAACCCCTGGTTGCATCCACGATTGAATAAATTGGCCCATGCTCTCGCTAGTTGCGCGTGATGTGGTTGGAGGCTTGGTGCCCGGGAGATACTTCCCGGACAGAACACCCTGCGCCAGCGGTGACCACACTATTTGCGAAATCCCCTTGTCGGCGCACAGCGGAATGATCTTCTGCTCGGGCTGGCGCCACAGCAACGAATATTGCGGCTGGCTTGACACGAACCTGGTTGTGTTAGGCACGGCAAACGAGTCCTCAATCTGTCGCGGAGACCACTCGCTGAATCCGATATATCGAGCCTTGCCTTGCTTCACGACGTCGCTCAGGGCCTGCATCGTTTCTTCAATCGGAGTTGCAGTGTCGTATCGATGGCACTGATAGAGATCTATGTAGTCCAGACGCAAGCGTTGGAGCGACGCATCGATCTGTTTGAGAACTTGCTTGCGCGACAATCCTTTATCGGTTGCGCTCATCGGAAAAAACAACTTAGTCGCCAGTAGATACGAAGCGCGTGGTCGCCCCGCCAGAACCTCACCGAGGAAACTCTCTGCTGCGCCCCGGCCATATGCGTTCGCAGTATCGATGAAGTTGATTCCGAGCTCGAAAGCCCGATTGACGCAGGTGACGGCGCGGTCGCGATCGACACCCACGCCATATGTCAGCCACGATCCCAGCGAGATTTCCGAGACATTCAAATCACTGTCGCCGAGTTTTCGGTATTTCATGAGAATCTTCTTCCTATCTGACCGAAGAAAAGTCTATCGGATGAATCGACCGCGCTCCGAATATACCCCGACGCCTTGTCACTTGGCCGGAGCGCCGTCGCCGCAAAGGAATTTGCGGTAAATCGGCAAAGCGGGGTCATCGGTGGCGTTGATCGTGCTCTTCGGATCGTTACGCCAATCTCCGACCTCTACGCACATGTACTTGATGTTTTTTCCACAATCGTAAGCATCGTTCATGAGACCGACCTTGCCGATTTCTTCTGGTCGCGACACGTTGGAGCTTTCGTTGAAATAGATCAGGCCGTCGTCGCCGCGGTGGACGGATGCGGGGTCGAGGTAGGCACGACCGGGGGCTCCTTCAACGTTAAGCGACTTGGCCGCCGGCTCCTCGACCCAACCGTCGCGGGGCGCCCATTGAGCTTCGGTCCGATTCGAAAGCATTAAGATCGCCAGAATCGCGAGCGCCCAAGCCCGATTCCATCCGCAAAACTTTCGCTTCGGCAGTCTTTGCTCTGAATCATCCGGGATTTTCATTTAAAGGTCCGTTTCAAGTTTGCACCGATAGCAGCGGAATACAAACACACATGGGAAACAATCGTTCAACATCTGTTAGAACTGCATCGATAGTTCCCTGATCAACGTTGCTCTAAAGTTTCGATTGCGCCTGGACACGACATGTCTGAACTTTAGCTGCACGAGGGCTGCCTGCCTCATTGGGGCCGCGCATTTTGAACCAATCACAAAGTCGTTCTTGAAATTATTGAATCGCGAGCTAGACGTTGCGCGGCGCACTATCGACAGTATCTTCGGATTTGTCTTTTCGACGGCTTAGGTTCGTTCAACTTCGCCCCAAGACGAAGTCCCACAGAAATTCGAGTCTCTCCGCTGTGCGCGACCGCGCGTGAATCGAGCCCCACGCGCCGATTTCATCGCTTCTCCAAAATGTAGGAAAACATGCGAGACTGTTTGGCGGATGCCGCAGTCCGATGCGAACCGCTCTCCGCGTCAAATTCCCTGCTTGACAGGGAAAGAACAAGGAATTCAAGCGATTTCGTGCCTGATCCAAGCGAGTGAGACCCCGAAAAGCTCAGGATCCATCTGGGTGTTTTCGGCAACTTCCCTACTCAACCGAACAGGGAATTATTTTTGGGCAACAGGGATTTATTTTTGCAGATCAGGGAATCTACACGACCGAGCAGGGAAATCAGTAATCCGCCACGCACAGGCTCGGCCGTTCGATGAGAAACCGCCCATGCCGTGTCGAAACCGAAGCGGAAGGAGAACCCGAGCGGTAGCTATCAAGCGGCCTTTTTGCTGGTGCGACGGCTTTTCCGCCTCGGCGCGGTACCCTGTCCCGGCAACCCCCGGCCCTTCAGGGCTGGCCCTGGCCGGGCCTTCAGGTCGCGGGCATCTATCTTCAAGCTACAGCTTGGACAGATGAGTCTCGGTTTGATTTTGTGGCCACAGGGCTGGTGGACAAGTTCCACCGGCACGCCCGCGCGTCCAGCCATCCAGCGGTCGCCCCATGCCGTCATCGTCGCGATCGATGGATAGAGGTCAAATCCTTTCTCCGTGAGCCGATACTCGAATCGACCGCGATGCTCTTCATACGCGACACGGCGAAGAATTCCGTCGCGTACCAGCTTACGCAGCCGGTCCGAGAGGCGATGCGGTGTGAGCTGTAAATCCTGCTGAATCGCCTCAAACCTGCGGATGCCGAGGAATACATCGCGGAGGACCAGCATGGTCCACCGGTCGCCTACCACCGACAGGGTTCGCGCGAGCGAGCATGTCATCTTGTCGATTTGTTGCCAGCGCATACGGCTAACACCTTTGCACAACCGCTCGCATGAAACTAGATTCCAAAATGGAACTTGGCAAGAAAGTTCATTCCAAAATGGAACCTATCGGCGCAAACAATTCTCCTTGATCCGCATCGAGGTTTCGCCCGCAGGAAGGCGAAGGTCGAGCCGCCTCGACGAGGTCGCATTCATGCTGGGCCAATCGGCTCAAGAACCACCACCGGGATCTGCCGCAAACCAGCGCGCTTCTGATAGTCGTCATACGGCGGATACATCGCCGCCATTTTCTTCCAGCCGCGGGTTCGTTCGTCGCCGCTTGCAGTCGATGCGCGGGCCCGCATGCGTTTCGCTCCGACTCGGATTTCGCACTCCGGATTCGCTCTCAGATTGACGTACCAGCCCGGATGCGTCGGCGCGCCGCCCTTCGATCCGATGACGACGTACTTGCCATCCATCTCCTGGTAGAGGAGCGGCAGCGGCCGAAGCTTTCCGCTCTTCGCCCCGCGCGCGATGAGGAGAAGCGTCGGCAGCGGGCCCGGTCCGCCGCCAATGGTCGAATCCCACATACGGGCCTTGTCGGGATCGGAGAGATAGAGCTCCACGTGGTCCCTGATCCACTTCGGCATTGCTTCCGGGAGCTTCTCGAACTCTTCTTTCGCGCTCATGATCGTCTCCTTTCGTGATGCTTCTGTCGCGCCCGAATCGGTCCGCCACGGGGCATCACCTTGACAGATATTAGGTTCCAAAATAGAACTTAGTCAAGCATGGACTTCCAAAATGGAAGCCATAATCACGAATGCAATCACCGGAGACTAAATGATGAGTAAGGTGCGTTTCGAAACGTCGGATGCTCTCGGCTTGATCACTTTGGCAAATCCACCGCTGAATCTGTTCGACCAGGAACTAATCGATGACCTTCGAACGGCTGTGGGCCAAGCCCGACAGCATCCGCTCAGAGCGCTGCTCGTGCGCGCCGATGGCAAAAACTTTTCCGGCGGTGCTGATGTCGCGATTTTCAAGAATAAGACTGCCAAGGAAGCGCGCGAGCGCTTCACCAGCCATCTGCGAACGATCGCCGACCTTGAAGAACTGCCGTTTCCAACTATCGCTGCCGTGCAGGGGGCTTGCATGGCGGCGGGACTGGAAATCGCACTTGCCTGCGATCTGATATGGACAGCTTCTTCGGCCCGCTTCGGACAGGTCGAGGCATCGATTGGAACGACCACGCTGCTGGGCGGCGTTCAACGTCTGGCTGAGCGGGCCGGCCCGAGTCGCGCGCGCGAAATTATTTATACGGCCGATCAGTACGACGCCGCGACCTTCGAGCGATGGAACATCGTTAACAGAGTTGTTCCTGACGAAAAATTTGAGTCGGAGACTCGAGCCTTTGCCGAGCGACTCGCCGGCGGCGCAACGCTCGCCTACGCAGCCGGCAAGAAGATCGTACGAGCATATCTGGAGAGAGGCATCCGTGCCGCCGACGCGCTGGTAGGCGAAATCGCTCCTGCGCTATTTGAGACTGCTGACATGCGCGCTGGTGTCGATGGTCTGATCGAACATGGGCCTCGCCAGTTTCGGGACAAGGTCATCTTCCAGGGTCGCTAGTGATCTTGATGGCCAGCTATCAAGACTGAGGCAATCGAACACTTCGCTTGATCGAAGGAGAGATCGAACATGAAACCAGTTTGTTTGGTGATAGGTGCCGGTGCGGGTATCGGTGGAAATGTCGCTCGACGCTTTGCGCAAGAGGGCTATCACGCTTGTCTGTGCCGGCGCAGCGACTTGGACGGATTGAATAAAATGGTGAACGCGATCAAGAACGATGGAGGTTCCGCCACCGGATTTCTCCTCAATGCGGTCGAGCCAAACTCCATCGAAGAGCGGGTCGCCGCCATCGAGGCCGACATCGGTCCGATCGAAGTCGTCGTTTACAACCTTGGCGCCCAGATTGGCGATAGGGCATTGAAGGACACATCGCTCAAGGCCTTTGAAACAGGCTGGCGTCTGGGGACGTTCGGTCTGTTTCGCCTCGCGTCGGCGGTTTGCCCGCTGATGGAAGCGCGCGGCAAAGGAACAATCCTCGTGACCTCAGCCACCGCGGCGATGCGTGGGAATGGCGGTCAACATTCGCATGCGGCTGCCATGGGGGGACGACGAATGCTCTGCCAGACACTCAACGCCGAGTTCGCATCGAAAGGAATCCACGTGGCCCATATCGTGATCGACGGCGCCGTGGACGCGCCCGACACTTTGGGAAAAATGCTCGGACCGGAAAGGTTCCAACAGCTGAGAGAAACCCGAGGCAACGAACATGACGGACTGATGCTTCCCACGCAGATCGCGGAGACCTACCTCCACCTCGCGCGACAACACCGATCCACGTGGACTTTCGAGATCGACCTGCGGGCGTTCTCCGATCGTCCGTGGTGGAATCACTGAGTAACCCGAGATCGAACCTGCGCCTTCTCACTCATCTCCTTAACCGAATATGGGAGCACGAAACATGACTCAATCCGACGAACGCGCCACTCAACCTTCAGGGCAAGACGTCGCACTGATCGTTGGGGGCGGTCCCGGCATCAGCTCAAGTTGCGCCAGACTGTTCGCGAAAAACGGGATGCGTGTCGCCATCGCAGCAAGGAATCCGGATAAACCGGTCCTGCTGAATCTTGAAAAAACGCATGGCGTGCGCCGATACGCATGCGATGCGAGCGATCCAGCGGCCGTCGAGCTGCTCTTCCAGAATGTTGTTCGAGACCTCGGGGCGCCTACACTGGTCGTGCACAACATTGACGGTCGGGTCGCCGGCATATTTCGCAAAGCAGATTATCGAAGCTGACCCGAGCGCCGCACTCGACGACAGCTCCGGAACTCAGCGTTCAGCGCGTTTTTAGTTGGTCAGCAGGCAGCTCGGCTGCATGCGCGAAAACAAGCCCAATGCCAACGGCGCGAGAGGAACGATCATCTTCACCAACGCAAGCGCAGCGCTCAAAGGCTTCCCGTTGAGCGGCGCCTTTGCGATGGCGTGCCAGGCGAAGGCTGGACTGGCACAGAGCATGGCAAGGGAACTGATGCCGCAAGGTATCCACATAACCAATGTGCCGATCGACGCCGCGATTGGCTGGACGCAGGAAGACGGTAGCCGCGCGCATCGACTGGCAGGAACAAGTGTCGACGACAACATGGCCGACCCGGACCGCATCGCGGAAACCTATCTGCAGCTGCATCGCCAGCATCGATCGACTTGGGCGTTCGAGGTGGTGCTACGACCGTGGGTCGAGAAATGGTAACTGGCGCTCGCAACGGCGACCAGATCTTCCTGTTGGAGCCGGCTTATACCCGCACTTCCTTCGAACAGAACATGGCGCTTCCCGATCGGACACTGGACGCGTACGCCACTGCGCGAGTGGGAGCAAATGCGCTCATTCACGATGCGATGAATACGGCCGACGCGCCTGAGGTTGTGATCGAGAGCTTAATCGAAGCCGCGACCGCCGCGTCGCCGAGGCGGCGATACACCTGCGGCAAGGTTGCCCGCCAGGTGAGCGTCCTTCGTCGTTTAGTGCCCGAGCGGATGTTCGACAAGAGTCTTCGCAAGCAAATGCGATTGCCGGCGTGATCCTCGTGGTTCGTCCGACCTTGACCGTACATTCGCTCTTGACTCGACGATAGGTTCCAAAATAGAAGGGAGTAAGCTTCCATAATGGAAGCCAACCAAATGCCGCTCGACTCTTTCAATCGCGAAATCGATTACCTGCGCATCTCGGTGATCGACCGCTGCAATCTGCGCTGCGTTTACTGCATGCCGCTGAATGGAATTCGGTTCCTGCCCAAGGCCGAGTTGCTCACACCCGCTGAAATCGAGGCAGTCGTGCGGGCGGCGGTGAGCGTCGGATTCAGAAAGATCCGCCTGACCGGCGGCGAACCGACACTGCGGCTCGACCTGCTCGAAATCGTCGAGCGGATCGCAGAGGTTCCCGGCGTGGCCGAATTTGCCTTGACCACCAACGCAATACTGATGCGTGAACTGGCGGGCTCCCTCAAAGCCGCGGGCCTCAGCCGGGTCAACGTCCATCTCGACAGCCTCAACCCTGTCACCGTCGATCGCCAAATGCGCGGTGCAACCTTCGCCCAGATCTGGCAAGGCATCGAAGCCTGCGAGGCGGCGGGGCTGACACCGATCAAGATCAACGCCGTCGTCACGGCCGGATACAACGAGGCCGACGTGGTCGAACTTGCGCGGCTGACGTTGGCCCGCGACTGGCACGTGCGGTTCATCGAGCTGATGCCGCTCGGCGGCGGCGAATGCGCCACGCTCTCAGTGAAGCGCTACGTCTCGAACATCGAAACGCGGCGACGCATCGAGGCAGCGCTGGGCCCCCTGATCGCGCTCGAGGGCGCGAGTTCGTCGGACGAAGCGCGCAATTTTAGCTTAGCGGGCGGCCGCGGCGTCATCGGCTTCATCAGTCCGGTAAGCGAACCGTATTGCGGTACCTGCAACCGGATGCGGCTTACCGCCGACGGAAAGTTTCATCTTTGCCTGCTCAATGACGACGAGCTTGACGTACGTCGCGCGCTGCGTTCGGCGCGGGAAGATGGTCTCGACGAAGTGGCGCGGATTCTCCTGCGTGCGGTCGAGTTGAAACCGACTGGCCATCATCTACTGAACGGCCGTTCGACCCGCGAACGTTCGATGTATCAGATCGGCGGCTAGTTCAAAACGTTCAGGTTCATGGAGGTCGCAATGTCAGCTAATCTCCCCATTTCCGGTGTCGCCAACTCAGATTGGAAGTCCACAGCGTGCATTCTTTGTGAGTGCAACTGCGGCGTCGAAGTGCAGTTGGGCGGAGAGGACGGTCGCCACTTGGTGAAAGTGCGCGGCGACGACGCGCATCCCGCATCGAAGGGCTATGCCTGCGAGAAGGCACATCGGCTCGATTTCTATCAGAACGGCCCCCATCGGCTGACGAAGCCGCTACGTCGCCGCAGTGACGGGAGCTTCGAAGAGATTGACTGGGACACTGCGATCGCGGAAGTGGCGGAACGTTTTTCCGCGCTGCGCAAAGAGCACGGCGGCGAGACGATCTTCTACTACGGTGGCGGAGGCCAGGGTAACCACTTTCCGGCTGTCTATGGCAACACAACCCGCGCGGCCCTTGGCTCCGTCCATCGCGCGAACGCGCTTTCCCAGGAGAAGACCGGGGAGTTCTGGGTCGCGACCAAGATGGTTGGGTTCTATACGAGGAGCGACTTCCATAACTGCGAGGTCGCCTTTTTCCTTGGCAAGAACCCATGGATGTCCCACAGCATCCCGCAAGCGCGGGTTACGTTGAAAGAGATCGCCAAAGACCCTGCCCGCTGCCTCATCGTGGTGGACCCGCGCCGCACCGAGACCGCCGAACTTGCCGATATCCACCTTCAGGTAAAATCCGGCACGGACGCGTGGCTGCTGGCCGCGATGCTGGGTGTGCTGGTGCAGGAAGAACTCATTGCCGGCGAATGGCTGGCGCTGCATGCGAATGGACTGGGCGAGGTACTGCCCCACTTTGCCGAACTGCCGATAGCGAAATACTGCGAGGCTTGTGGCGTGCCAGAGGAACTGGTGCGCAAGGCCGCCAGACGGATCGCGTCGGCCACGAGTGTGGCCTCTTTCGAGGATCTCGGCGTGCAGATGAACCGGCATTCCACGCTCGTGTCCTATCTTCACAAGCTGCTCATGCTGCTGACCGGCAATTTCGGGAAGAAAGGATCCGCGTACATACCGACGATGATGGCGCCGTTTACCGTCGGACATGAGGGCGGAGCCGGAACCGAGGTGATATCGTCGGATGACCGACAGGGCGCGGGAGTAAAAAAAGGCACTCCCGTGACAGGTTCGCGCCTGATCGGAGGTCTCACTCCTTGCAACGTGATTCCTGATGAGATCCTAAGCGATCATCCGAAGCGATTTCGCGCGATGCTGGTCGAGAGCGGCAACCCCGCACACTCGGTGGCAGACGCCGTGCGCATGCGCGAGGCGCTCGCGTCGCTCGAGCTGTTGGTAGTAATCGACGTCGCGTTCACCGAGACCGCTCGCCTCGCGCATTACGTGCTTCCCGTCGCGAGCCAATTCGAGAAGGCCGAGGCCACGTTTTTCAATTTCGAGTTCCCGGAGAACTACTTTCATGTTCGCAGGCCGCTGATGGCGC
Source organism: uncultured delta proteobacterium (assembly GCA_963756005.1). Classification (GTDB taxonomy): domain Bacteria; phylum Desulfobacterota; class Binatia; order Binatales; family Binataceae; genus Binatus. Next base: position 662,160 of record CAVWMC010000001.1, on the reverse strand, counting down.
CATTGCCGGGCCTGTTCTCCGAAGCTGAACTGCACTGTCGGATTCTCGAAGCGCTAGGCGAGCTGCCTGCTGAACCGATTGCAGCGCTGCGTGCCGCTTGGAACGAAGGGCGCAAGTCTTTCAGGCAGAAGTTCACCGAGCTCGCAATGAAACATCCTCGCGTGATCGCGCTCGCGCCAGCTCTGCTCTATCGAGCGATAGGCGACCTGCTGCCGGAAGGATTGGCAGAAGCCGCGGGGGTGTGGCTGCTATGCCAAAGCGCAGCCCAAACCCAAGGAGCTTCTCTAACCCGCGCCGGATTCACCGGCGAGCCGGGTGAGGCCGGCGATGCGTTGTTCGATGCGATCCTGGCCGCCAAAAGCGGTGTGGTATTCGCGATCGACAATTGGGATGAGTGCTTCGAGCGGTTGCGCACGCCGAACCACAAGGTGCAGTTGGCGATTCCCGAACTGTTCGCGGAACTCGACGCGCTGGCCACGGCGACCCCATCCCTTGCGACGACAGAGTTCCCGTTCATGCTCTCTGCCGGCGAACGGCGCTCCTTCACCGCCAACACGATCATGCGCAACCCCGACTGGCGAAGGAAGGACGCCGGCGGAGCGCTAAGCATCAACCCTGAGGACGCCAAGAGCATCGGTATTGCGGATGGAAACCGCGCGAGGCTCACCACCCGGCGCGGCAGTGTCGAGGTGTTGGTGAATGTCTCTGACCGCATGCAGCGCGGCCACCTCTCTTTGCCGAACGGACTCGGCCTCGACTTTCCCGCACCAGACGGCCGGAGAGTTTCGGCTGGCGTTGGACCCAACGATCTTACACGCAGCGAGGATCGGGACTGGGTCGCAGGCACGCCCTGGCACAAGAGCACGCCCGCGCGGGTAGAGGCTCTATAAGCGCGCCGCCGCGCCGGCAAGAATGCTCCGCCGAATCCCATGAATGGAGCGGGACCCTGGAACCGCTCCATTCGCCTCCTCTGGCGTAGCACCCAAATCGTTAAACAACCCAGAGGAAAGAAAACCCATGCGTTGGATCGTCACGCGGCTGTGATTGCATCGACAGGACCGGGCATCCCGCGGCCGCCCATCCGCCAAACCGCGATCCAAGTCATCATCGCAACGAAGCCGGCGCCAGATCAGGGCGGGCTCGTCTTGTAGCGAAGGTGAGGATGTCACGGGGTGAAAGGATCGATGCCTCGGCGATGACGCCCTCGATATCCTTGTCTTCAGCGGCGGCTTCGATCGCGCTCGTGGCACCTTGTGAGCATCCGAACACGATCACACGCTTTATCCCGCGGCTCTGCTTGAGGTACGCGACCGCGGCTTCCACGTCGCGATGCTCCCATATGCCGAGCCGTAGTATGCGTCCGCTGCCGTCACTCATCCCATGGCCCCGGCAGTCGAACATCAGGACCGCATAGCCGCTATCGTGGAGCATTTTCGCATCGCGCAGAAACTCGAGGCGATTTGCGCCCAAGCCATGCACTGTGACCACGCCGACATCGGCTGATGCTGCGGGCACAAACCAGCCCCGCAGCGTCTCTCCATCTTCAGCTTTGAAACTAACGTCCTCGTACGCGAGGCCGAGCGCAGTTTCGGGATTACCGTGGATGATGCGGTGCTCGCCGCTCGATGCTCGGGTGATCATCTTTCCGGCGCCGTAGTAAGCCGCGCCCACGATAAACATTGTTATCAGTGCGAAGCTGGCCAACGCTAAGAGCAAGATGCGCCTTACCCATTTCATAGTTCAGTTAATTTCCCGCCCAATTTGGCCAACCGCAATGCTGCCAACGAAAGTGCGTCGTTCACTCGGCCCTTCTTCTTGCGCTCCACCCAAAGCTTCTTCATAGCAATCGACAACCGTCATCTGCTCTCTGGGCTAATTCTGCCGCTAACTAGGGGCTCTCTGGCGCTTCTTCGCCAATGGAACTTGCAGATCCAGCGCTGTGTGTGGCGAATTACTGATTTACCCAGAAATCAGCAATTCGCCACACACAGGTCATTGGCGGGCAGCGAAATAGCTACTTGCCTTTCCAGTCAGGCGAGCGCTTTTCGGCGAAGGCCAGCGCGCCCTCGCGCGCATCGTCAGTTTCCGTCAACGCCTGGTACGCACGATGCTCGAGCCTGAGGCCGTCGGCGAGTGGGAGGTCGAGGCCCCTGAGCGCGACCTCCTTGATTTTTTGCACCGCGAGCGGAGCGCTTTTGCAGATCTCCGCGGCGATCTCTTCCGCGCGCGCGATCAGCCCCGACATCGGCACCACGTAATCGACTAGGCCGAGCCGGAGCGCATCGGCGGCGCCGATACGATTTCCCGTGTAGAGCATCTCGAGCGCGCGCCCGAGCGGGATCAGACGCGGCAGACGCTGTGTGCCGCCGCCTCCCGGCAGCCATCCGAGGCGCACCTCGCCGAGGCCGAACTGCGCGTGCTCGGCCGCGACCCGGATGTCGCAGGCGAGCGCCTGTTCGAGCCCGCCGCCGTTGGCGTGGCCGTTGATCGCGGCGATGATCGGCTTGGTCAGCTCGAGCATCGCAGCGTAGGGGGTGCGCGCGTTTTCGCGCCCGGTTCGTTCGATGTAGTTCGACTTGATATCGCTGCCGGCGCAGAACGCGCGGTCGCCGGCGCCGGTGAAGATTGCCACGCGGAGATCACGGTCGGCCTGGAACTCTGTCCAGATTTCCGCGAGGCGGCCGTAGGTCTCGAAGTCGCACGCGTTCAGGCGCTCGGGCCGATTGATCGTGACATAGGCGACGGCGCTTTTCTTTTCGAAGATTACTTTCACTTGCTCTTCGACAGCTTCTGGATTTCCTGCTCGCGCAGATCGCGGCGGCGAATCTTGCCGGTTACAGTCATCGGAAATTCGTCGATGAACTCGATCGCGCGTGGATATTCGTGCGCAGCGAGCTTCTTCTTGACGTGCGCCTGGATCTCCTTGATAAGTCGGTCGGATTTGTCGATCGACGGCATCACCTTCACGAATGCTTTGATCGCCTGGCCGCGCTGCGCGTCCGGAACTCCAATCACGGCACACGATGCGACGCCCTTCACTTCCATGATCGACGCTTCGACTTCCGCGGGTCCGACGCGATAACCCGAGGTCTTGATCACGTCGTCGGCCCGGCCCTGGAAATAAACATAGCCCTCGTCGTCGGCGTAGCCGAGGTCGCCGGTCAGGCACCACTCGCCGGCGAACTTCTCTTCCATCGCTTCGGGGTTTTTCCAGTACTCCTTCATCACGACCGGCGAGTCGCGGCGAATCGCGATCTCACCGGCGTCGCCAACCTTCGCGACCGGCTTCCGATCGGCGCCGATAATCGTTACATCGTGGCCGGGGAATGGCTTGCCGAGCGGCTCGAGGCTGTAAGGCTCGAGCGCGCCGCAAGTGCCGATGAAATAGTTGGCCTCGGTCTGGCCGAAGGCCTGGTTGAACTCGACCTTCAGTTCTTCATCCACCCATCGCGCGAGCTCGGGCGATACCGGTTCGGCGCCGCTTACGATCGCGCGGAGCTTGAGGCTTCCGTATTTGTCGCGCGGATTCTTCACTTCGCGCAGCGTCTTGAGCGCGGTCGGCGGATAGAGCCCGACCGTGGCGCCGTACTTTTCGAGCAGCCGAAACGTCACGTCCGGATCGAAGCGCGTCTTGCTACGATAGGCGAGGACGGGAATTCCATACGGCCACACCGCGAGCAGACCGTCGAGCAGTCCGCCCGCCCATGCCCAGTCCGCGGGGCTGTAGTAGAGGTCGCCATCGCGAAGGAAGTTGTACGAGTAGTCCATCCCGTTGTGGCCGAGCACATAGCGTGCGGCGTGCAGCACGCCCTTGGGATTGCCGGTGGTGCCCGAGGTGTACATCAGCAGGATTGGATCTTCGGACAACGGCGCGCGGTCGGCGGCGAACTGGTCCGCGCCCTTCGCGAGCAGATCGTCGAATGAGTGACCTTCTCCCTTGCCAGCCGCGACCACGACGTGCTTCAGAGTCGGGATCTCATCGCGGATACCGTCGAGCTTACCGACGGTCTCGGGCTCCATGAGAATCGCCTTGGCCGAGCTGTTGTTGAGGCGATACTTGATCGCGTCGGGGCCGAACAGTTTCGAGATCGGAAGCGCGACCGCGCCGAGGCGATAGAGCGCCATGTGCATGATCGCGGTCTCGGGCCGCTGCGGCGTATGCACCGCCACCACGTCGCCGCGCGCGACTCCCAGCGCGCGCATCGCATTGGCGAGCTTGTTGCTCGCGAGCCGCAGCTGTCCCCACGTGTACTTCTCGCTATGCCCCTCGTCGTCCTCGTAGTAAAGCGCGACGCGGTCCCTGGCTTGGAACGGACGCTCGAGACAGTCGACCGTGAGATGATAGTCGGCCGGGATATGCCATCGATGCCTGGCGCGCGCCTCGGCGATCGACTTCGCTCCGTGGACCGTCTGTTCCTTCAGTCCCACCATGACTTCTTTCCTCTATGCCAGCACGAAGCGGAACGAATCGTCCTTCTTTACGATCTTGCCGGCAGAGGGCGTGGCGAAATGCGTGCCGAGCACGAGCGTCTTCGAATCGGCGTAGCGCTCGCAGAAAGCGCGGCGCGTTTTCTTCGCGAGCGGCAGGTCAACGTCGAAGTTGTCGTCCCACTCCGGGTAGCGGCACTGAATCGGATGATGCATCAAATCGCCGGTGATCACCGCGTCCTGCCCTTTAGACGAAATCCTCACCGCAAAGTGACCGGGAGTATGCCCCGGCGTGGATTCGAGCCACACTTCGTCGGTCACGCGGTACTTGTCGTCGACCAGCTCGCACATTCCTTCGGCAATCACAGGCCGCACCGAATCCTCGACCGGATCCTTGAGGAACGGATCTTCCGCCCGCGAGAAGAAATCCCATTCGGTGCCGCCCAGCAGATACTTCGCGTTGGGAAACGTCGGCACCCACTTGTCGTTCTTGAGCATCGTGTTCCAGCCGACATGATCGATATGCAGATGCGTGCAGATGACGCGGTCGATCGACTCGCGCGGACTGCCGATCTTCTCGAGGTCCTTGAGGAACGGCAGCTGCAGCTTGTTCCACTCCGGATTGGTGCGCAGCTTGTCGTTGCCGATGCAGGTGTCCACCATGATGCGCTTACCTTGCGACTCGATGAGGAGCGCCTGGATCGCGAGGTGCACCTTGCCTTCCTCGTTGGAGAAGGCAGGGTAGAGCCAGTCACGCTCCTTCTTGATGGCCTCCGCAGTGGCGTCGGGCAGCAAGAACGTCCCGTCCCATATCGCCTCCGACTCCACGATCCGGCTGATTTTCACATCACCGATTTTCCACTGATTCATCAATCGCTCCTTGGTCGACTTACGTTACGTAGCCCCCGATACTGACGGCATAACCTTGTCATGGTGCTCCGGGCAAGGGCAGGCGAATTGCCTGTATAGCGCCCTTAACTCGCGCCGAATTCTGCTGTCCCTTCTCAAAATCCGAGCCATAGGATGCGTCGCGGTCTCTTCACCATCGTTACGAACGGCTGGCAGCCTGATTCGCAGTTGTTCGAGTCGACGGCCGCGGTCCGGTCAGATCACGGAGTGGCATGCCGCAGGAGAGCCAAAGAGATGGTTCTCGGGGACTCGTATTTGAGCGGCGAGCACGGCGTCTCCGCTAGTTTGATCGCCAGAGTCACCAAATCGATCGACCGATTGTCCTCTATTTCAAAGCGAGCGAGCGAAGCTAGGTCGTTGAGCGAGCCCAGCACGCGGCGGTTCGCGGTCACGCCGATCGCAAACGAGCCCATCTCTAGCACTTCCCGCCTCACCATATCCGGCCCCGCTCGGATGCCTTGCAGCACCGACCGAGCGGCATCCTGAAAACGCTGCGCGAAGGAAGACGCGCCGCCAACAATCACCGGGAGCAGCGACCGTTCGCTGATGCAGTATCGCACGCAGTCGGGATTTTGAGTAACCGTATTTTGGTCTCAGCCCTTCAGTGGGAAATCTGGAAGTCGAGACCGAGCTCCGGATTTTGTACTTGTCCACCGCATGCGCGCGCCAGCAGGGGTGTCACTTCCTCGGCGAAGTACTGCATCTGTTCCTCGATCTCCTTGCTCTGGAAGCCACCTTTCTCAAACCAGGCGTTGAATGCGAAATCCTCGTAGCCGCAGCTTTCCTTGATTCGCATAATCTGCGCGGTCACTTCCGAAGGCGTCCCGAACAGCGCGACTTCTTTTTTCAGCAGCAGTGCGGGATCGACTTTTTTCGCCGGATCGAGTTTCTCCTCATCGGCATCCGCGAGCACCGAGGCAAAGCCGAACGGCCCGTAATAGTCCCATTGTACTTCGAGCGCTTCCTTGTAGCGTTTCAGTTCGCGTTCGCGATCGTGGCCGGGAAGGACCATATGAATGTAGCGCCCGGTTAGAACGCCGCGACGCTTTTCCGCGTCCCATCCGTACTTGAGCCTTCCCCGACCGAGTCTGTCCGGCCATCCGGCTTTCTCCGCCTCTTGATAGAAGGTCTCGACGTTCTTCTTGAGCCGCGAGTTGGGCTCGACGATGAAATATCCGTTGAGCCCGCGCTCCGCCGCCCATTTGATCGATCGCTCGGTCGTGAGCGGCTCCCACATCTGTGGATGCGGCCGCTGAATCGGTTGAGGAAAGACTTGCAGCTCCTTGAGCACCGTCGAGCTCTGCATCACTGGATTGGCGCCGCCGTAGGGATCGGGCGCCCCGATGCTCAGCACTTCTTCGAGTTTGCGTCCCGCCTTGCCGGATTCGAAGTACGCGATCGTCTGCTGATGGTTCCATCGCGTGAACACTGGCGGAATCGTGAAGAACTGCCCATGATGCGAGAACGACGGCTGCGTCCACGCCTTCATGATGATCTCGTAAGCTTCCTGGTAGTACGCGCGATTGCGTTCCTGGTCCTGGATCGTCGCGAACGGCCATCCGAAAACCTCGGCCTCGCGCGGCTGATAGCCGCGACCAATTCCGAACTCGAGGCGCCCGTTGCTGATTACGTCGAGCATAGCGGCCTGCTCCGCGATTCGAATCGGATGCCACCACGTAACGATGTTGGCAGCCTGCCCCAGCCGAATCTGACGCGTGCGCGCTGCGATCGCAGTCTCCGCCAACAGCGGATTTGGACTGAACTCCGCGCCCTCAGGCTGGAAGTGATGCTCGGTCATGAAGAAGTAGTTAAAGCCAAGCTTGTCGGCGAGGATCCCCTGCCGCACTTGCCCGATCAATCCGCGCTGGCTGGATTCGTGGACTTCGGCGAGATTGCCGTCGTTGATCGCGACTCCCGACGAGGTCCGCACCACCGGGAGATCGGACGCACCGTTATGAAAAACTCCTATTTCGATCATATGCCCTCCGTGCCCGCTGACGGTCGTCTAGTGCCGTACAGACGCCAATACGCTGCGGCGCCGCTCGAGTAGCAACTCGACATCGAACTTGAACATCCTCGCCGCATTGAGTCCGAGGATCTTCGCGCGCGCACCGTCACTGAGATGACCCATCTCGCGCTCGATCGCTTCCGCCGAGTGCGGCCAGGTTCCTTCGGCGTGCGGATAGTCATTGGCCCACATGAAGTTGTCGACCAGCTTCCATTTCTCCACCAGCTCAAGCCCGGCGCGATCCTCCTGAAACGTCGCGGCCCCGTTGCTGCGGAAATATTCGCTGGGCAGGCGCTTGAGCTTCGGATACGCCCACAAATGATGCTTGCGATATGCCTCGTCCATCGCGTCGAGCGCCCACGGTACCCATCCGATGCCGCTCTCGACTGCGGCAAACCTGATCTTCGGAAATCTCTCGAGCACGCCGGAGCCGCACAAGCTCGCGACCGGCTCGATAGTGGGCGACAGCGAATGCGATACGTAATTGATCACCGCGCCGCCTTCCTTGCGCGCCACGCGTGGATCGCGTCCGGTTGAGACATGGAACGTGATTGGCAGATTGCAGTCTTCGATCGCCGCCCACATCGGATCGTAGACGGTCAAATTGTAATTGGGATCCCGCGAATCGTGACCGCCGAAGACCGGCTTGCACGGAAGCGTCAGGAACCGGAATCCGATTTTCGCAACCCGCTTGATTTCCTCGATCGCCAGCGCAACCTCCGACGTCATGATAGCCGCAGCTGGTGACATGAAGTCGTTGTACTCGCCGTACATTTCCCAGGCGAAGTCGTTCCATACGCGGCACTGCGCCGTCCCGAACGCCGCGTCCTTGGTAGCGAACATCATCAAGCCCTTGTTCGGGAAGATGATCTCCGCATCGATGCCGTCGCGGATCTGATCTTGAATTCGCTCTTTCGGATCCGCTCCCACCCGGCCGCGCAGGCGGTCCTCGCTATTCTCGCGCGGAACGTCGCCAATCATGCGCGCGCGAACGCGCGATTTGCCGACACCCTCGGCGATGAACCACTTCTCACCTTTGGCATCGACTTCGACGTGCGGCAGACGGTCGCGAAACTTCGAATCGATCCGATCGCGCCACAAATTGCCGGGCTCGTTGGCATGGCAGTCCGCCGAGATCATCACGTACTTGTCCGGATCACCGGGCCTGGCAGTGCGTGGCCATCCTTGATGCCCGGGTGTCTCGACCCGATAGCGATTCTTCTCATCAACTTCGTAATGGGCTTGTTCCATGGATGACCTCGCACAAAGTTTTTGAAAGAATTGGTTATCGACTTAAGACGCTAGACGAGGACGCCCTTTGCGCATGCAATCAATCGCCCGGCTTGATTCGATAGCGGATTGGCACCCGCTTCGGCCCTCCGACGAACGTCGCGGCGATGTCTTGGCGACGCCAGCTCAATCCATTCGAGTCTCGGCGATAGCTCGCGAAAGAACGCCCGCAATTCCATTCGGGCGAGATGAGCGAAAGCTGAGTCAGTGGGCGATGAAGCCATCGGTGAAAGAATTGTACACGTCGGCGAGCGTCGCGCGCCCGTCTATTGCGCGGTGTAGCCGCCGTCCACCACAAGTTCCGAGCCGGTGACGAACGAAGCTTCGTCGCTGGCAAGGAATACTGCACACCATCCTACCTATCCTTACTGAAAACTCCGAAAGCGCTAGAAAGTCTGGAGTTTTGAGAATCGCCGCCGTGGTGTCGCGGGTATGCCCGCATACATCTCGGCACTCTTCTCCTGGCTCGCTTGCCGGTTCCAAAGCCGCACGGAATTGGAACTGCAGGTCATCGCTTTGCGCCACCAGGTGGCGGTTCTGAATCGCCGGCATCCTGGCCGTCGCCGATTCGTCACGGTAGATCGGCTGCTTTGGGTCCTGCTCTACCGACTGTGGCCGCGCTGTCTGAAGGCTATGGTGTTGGTCAAGCCGGCAACGGTAATCCAATGGCATCGTCAAGGCTTCCGCCTGTTTTGGCGATGGCGTTCAAAACCCGGGCGGCCTTCGGTTGAGCGGGAGATTCGAGACCTCATTCGCCGGATGAACGTCGGCAACCCGCTGTGGGGAGCGCCTGGGATCCACGGCGAATTGCTCAAGCTCGGCATCGAAATCAGTCAAGCGACCGTCGCCAAGTACAGAGCTCTGCAAAGACAGTTTGCTGCCGGACGGTTCTCGCGCGCGTCATCTGGCTGAACGACGGGTGACGAAGGATAGGCCGCGAATCTATGGCGATGATCCGCGGACCTAGCAAAATCGCGCCCGGATAGGTTTTGCCCGATTCTGAGGATTTGCGCCGCCGGCGGCATTCTCCGGGTCCACGTATGATCGAAATTCGCGCGCACACGCGGATTTCGAGCGATTCTCTGCGATGTCCGAAAATCGAGAGACTGAAATGTGGATGACGCAGTCAGATTCGAACCGCTCTCCGCGTCAAATTCCCTGATAAGCAGGGAAAATGCAGGGAATTCGACCGATTCCTCCCCGATTTTGCCGCTCATTCGGATAGAAAGTCCCTGTCTTCGCTGACCTTTTTTCAAAAATTCCCTAGAGAAAGGAACAGGGAATTTTTTAAGGCTGATCAGGGATTAATTTTTCGAGAACAGGGGATCGCCAAGCAAGATCAGGGAAGAGCAAACCATAGAGAAATATCGTGAGTAGCTGTCTTACCGTTCTCCGAAAAAAGCCTCGTCGTGTCCTTCCTCCTCTTGGTTCGATCAGCTACTGCCGCGATTCAATTTGGGGACTTCAGGAACAGCGGCGCACGCTCACCAAGAAAATTGGAAGTACAGAGTCTCCAAATACAATGTATTGACTGATCGATCTGGACTTGTACATATAGACGAGTCAGCCCGAAGTCCGGTCCGCGAGTCCTGTCCGCTAGCCTGCACCCCAATTTCCCGCCAGTTATAAGTAGAGTCCGTCGGTTATTTCGCCCCTCCTGGGGCGTGTTGTTTGTGGCTTTGGTTTCATCTTCATCCCAGTTTTTCCGGCCGCCCTTCACTCTCTGAGGGCGGCTGAAAAACTGTCTGGTTTTGGATCCGAGGTCGGCGCGCCTTGCACCGCGCCGGCCAGCTCTGCTGGCCAAGCGGTGCGCGCGATGGCCGAGCTCCCTTGATTCCTTGCCGCGAACTCTTCCGGTGCCAGGTAGCCGAGACTCGAGTGCGGGCGCAGGTGGTTGTAGTCGTGCCGCCACGCCTCGATGATCGCGCGCGCTTCACCAAGGCTGCTGAACTGGTTGATTCTGCTCGGCAGCGTCATCGGTGCGCGCGTACCCAGTGCCCGCTTTCGCCCTCGACGCCGGCGTACCATCAGCCGCTCTTCCCGGTACAGACGATAGAGCTTCTTGTGGTTCAGCGCGTGGCCTTCGCGCGCTAACATCCAGCCTAGTCGCCGATACCCGAAGCGCCGCCGCTCCGCGGCCAGCTCCCGCAGTCGTTGCCTCAATGCTGAATCGTCCGGGCGTCTGCACCGCTAGCGCAGAGTCGAACGGTCCAACCCCACCAGCTCGCACGCATGCCGCTGACTCAGCCCGTGACGCTATATTACCCGAATCACTGCTACTCGCCGCGCCGCAGGCTTCAGACGTTTTTTCCGAGCAGGTCCTTGAGCGCCGCGTTGTCCAACAGCGAATCGGCCAACAGTCGCTTCAGGCGCCGGTTCTCATCCTCCAGCGCCTTCAGCCGCCTGGCGTCCGAGACCTCAAGCCCGCCGAACTTTGCCTTCCACTTGTAAAAGGTCGCGCTTGAGACCCCGTGCCGCCGGCACACCTCTTCGGTCCTGGCGCTGGCCTCCTGCTCCCGCAGCACCCCAATGATCTGCTCCTCCGTGAAGCGGCTTCCTTTCATCGTCCGTCTCCTTTTTTCGGGCGACGGACTCTACCTCATTTCGGCGGAGTTTTCGGGGTGCAGGCCACGGTTTGTCTGTAGCCGGACACTTGTACAACCCGGGCTCGATCTGTTGACACGCGTTGATTGCCGCCTTTGTGGTGAGCGCTTGAGCAACGCATGGGGATTACTCGGAACTATCCCCAACTCCCGCTTGAATCAAACCATCGCGGGCCATGCTGACTCCGGGCTTCCTAACCCTGCACACCGATAGTTTCCAAGACCTTGCCTCGTGTGTGTCAAATCAACCTGATCAATCTGTGGTCAATATGTTGAATCCAGGCTCGCTGCGAGTCTGGGCACTGACCGGTACATCAGTAATGATCAGCGTCGTTCCTGCCGAAACTGCTGTGCGCAAATGTTCAAGAAATTCCGGCGCAATGGTCACTTGCTTCACCAGTGCCTTGATATCTGGCGCCTGGCCGCTGCCGAAGCTGGAGGTCGATGTCCAGTCGCGGAGTCCATTCGAGTCGAATTTGTCGAGGGCCGAGTAAACATAGCTGCCAGAACCCTGGGCAAAACCGGTCGAGGGCACAGCGGCGCGTCCGATCTCGATGCCGCTGCGGTAAGCGTAGATCTGATGATCCGCAGTACTCAATATAATAGACAAAGGGCCGGTCGGGGCTTTCTCCGGATGCCACTCAAAACCGCCCGCGGCCAGGGGCGGCGTGGACGCTGTGCCGGTCTTGCCCGATAGCAAACGCGCAGGCTCCGCCGTTTCGCCTGGCGCAAATTTGTCGTCGGTAACGATTACGTTCGTACCGTTGTTTGTGACGGAATAAAGTTTTTCGGCGAAATCTATCGGCAGCCGCACACACCCGTGCGACGCGGGATAGCCGGGCAGGTGACCGGCGTGCATGGCAATGCCGGTCCACGTCAGGCGCTGCATATGCGGCATCTTTGCGCCTTTGTAGATGCTCGATTCGTGACGGACCTTTTTCTGCAAGATAGTGAACATTCCGGTCGGAGTCGGATGGCCTTTTGTTCCGGTGCTGACAGTGGAGAAACCGATGCGGACGCCGTTGCGGTAAACGTACATTTTCTGTTCCGGAAGACTGACGATGATCACGACTGGTCCGGCGGGTGAAATCTCCGGATGCCAGACGTAATCACCGGGCTTGAACGCGGGCGTGAACGGCTCAACTTCTCTGCCTTTTGTATGTCCAGCCCCATTTGCGGTCAGCGACGTGGTAAGAATGAGAACGAGGATAGCCAGGAGTGCGAGCTGCCGTTTCATCAGGATTGCGTATCGTTGAAACATGCGGCGAGTGTTCACTTGGAAATGGCGATATACCTCAAGTCTCTAGCAGGCCGCGTCGCCGGATACGGCAACCGTTCTAAAATTGGCGAAAAGGCATCGGCCAATAGCAAGACTGCAATTCCTCGATTGTTCTACTTCTCCATGATTCGACCCAGTATTAGGATTGGACATAGACCACTCTTCCTCGGCGCGGGCTTCCTGTAAATCAGACTTTGGTCTGATTCGCCAAGGCGTTCGGCTAAAACTCGTTTTTGTTGTGAATGAAGTCGGTTGGCGATTCTTGTAACGCATCTGCGGCGTTGTCGTACGGACCATGGTCCGATATTGCGTACAACCGATATGTGCAATCATTTCAACTGCGGAAGTGATGACTGAGCTAGTCACACAAAAACCAATTATCATTGTGATCGACGATGATCCGTCGATCCTGAAAGCCTTGCGCCGGCTTGGCGTTGGAGCCGGTTTCGAAGTTCGGACTTTCGATCGTCCGAGCACGCTGCTTAGGAGCGATTTACCAAAAGCGAGAGCATGCCTCATCGTTGATATCGATCTGCCGGAGATGAACGGCGTGGAATTATGCGAAACGCTTGCGGCGTCAGGCTGCAGACTTCCGGTCATCCTAATCACTGCGCACACAGACGAGGAAACCCGGCGGCTGGCGGACGGGGCTTCTCCAGTTGCTTTGCTCATCAAGCCATTCGGGCGAGAACTCCTGGTGAATTCGATCGAGAGCGCGTTGCTCGCAGGCCGACAGTGATAGTCATCATGTACAGGTACCACTGGATGTACCCTCGATAGACTGAATCCAGTTCGGTGCCGAACGAACTCTACAATTCGGCGAATTTTGTGCTTGACACAAGACTGGATCTGACACTACTTGTGGCGTTACGTCCCTTCAACCAGTCTTCCTTTACTTCTTCCTCTTCTGGTTGTTGACGATCGACCAGAATCGATCGGCCGACCGTTGATTGCGAAGAGCTGGTGCGATCGATATGCACAATCGTGCTTCGGCCCCAAAAGTGCTTTCCAGAAAACCCGGCGCGGGGCGGGGGGATCGACCAGCCGTTGCGGTTTCTCTTGAGGGAAAGCGCTTTGAACGCTTCATAGAAGAGCTATCCGCGTCGTTCGTACGCGCGCCGGTGGATGAAATCGGAGAGGAAATAGACCGTTGGATCCGAGAGATCGTCCTCGGTCTTGATCTCGATAGAGGTGCTTTGGCTCAGATCGATGCGAGATCGGGCAAATTGGTCGTGCGTCATTCCTGGTCGCGCGACCGCCTCTCCAAGCTCCCGATCGGCTTGGAATTCGCGCAACCCGCTCCTTGGTTTAATCGCGCGCTGATGAACGGACGCACCGTGGCGTTTTCCAAAGTCAGTGAGTTACCGCCGGAATTCTTCGATAGCGACTGGAAGACGTACCGGCGTTATGTCCCAAAGTCCAATGTGACGGTGCCGATTAGAATCGGCGGTGAAGTTGTTGGAGCAGTTGGATTCGCGACGGTGAGAAGAGAACGCACCTGGTCGCTCCGGTTGATCCATCGTTTGGAGTTGGTTGGACAGATTTTTGGATACGCCCTCGAACGAAGACATGCCGTAGAAGAAAATACTCTCCTCCGCCGCGAGCTTAGTCATCTCTCGCGGACCGCAGTCATGGGCGAATTGACCGCGTCGCTCACGCATCAGCTCAACCAGCCGATCGCAGCGATCCTGATAAACGCTGAAGAAATTCAAAACATGCTTGAGTCCGCGCAGCCCGATCTCGGAAACATCCGGGCCGCCGTGGGCGATATCATAGAGGATGACCTGCGCGCGACTGAGATTATCAAGGGGCTGCGCAGCTTTTTTCGCAAAAGCGATGTGGCTAAAACGCCGCTCAACCTCAGAGACGTGGTCGCCGAAGTGATGCGCATGGTTCGCAGCGACGCGCTGTTTCGGAACGTCTCGTTGACGTTTGAAGCTCCGGCTAGCCCGAAGCGCGTGGCTGGAGATCGAATACAACTCCAACAAGCGATTCTAAACCTGGTTCTTAACGCTTTCGACGCGGTCTCGGAAAAAGAGGGCCTCCGCGAGGTTTCGATCAGCATCGGCGAGGACAAGGATGAGGCTAAGATAACTGTCCGTGATTCGGGCAATGGCGTTGAACCTGCAATGATTGCGCATATCTTTGAGCCATTCTTTACTACCAAGCCCAAGGGAATGGGTATGGGTTTGTCGATCGTTCGGTCGATCATAAAGGCGCACGAAGGTCAGGTTTCCGCGCGGCGCAACCCCGATCACGGCTCCACGTTCGAAATCGTCTTGCCGGCGTTGCAAGAGAAAATCTGATGAACGCAAGCACAAATCAAACGACGATGAACGACAAAGAGGTCGTCGCCATTATCGACGACGACGAATCGATTCGAAAGGCGCTGGTTCGAATGCTTGGTGCGGCTGGAATGGAGGTCTTGGCTTTTTCATCCGCCAAGGAATTTCTTGCAGTAGTCGAGAGCGAACACGTGTCGTGTGTTGTTTCAGATCTGCGAATGCCGGAGATTGACGGGCTTCACCTGCAGAGTGCGCTGGCCGAACGGATACCCGATGTTGCTATCGTATTTGTTACGGGACACGGCGATGTGCCTTCCACTGTACGGGCTATGAAATCGGGCGCGGTCGATTTTCTTGAAAAACCCGTCAAACGAGCAGATCTGTTGGAGGCGATCGCTAGAGCCACGCAGCGAACTCACCGCGCGGAAGCTGAAGCGGCGGACTTGAATTCTCTAAAGCGGCGATACGCGAAGCTCACCCCGCGCGAGCGGCAAGTCTTCGCACTAGTCACAGCCGGCTTACTCAACAAGCAGATCGCCGCTGAACTGGGGAACGCGGAAAAAACCACAAAGCAACATCGCGGCGCCGTAATGGTCAAAATGCAGGCCGACTCACTGGCCGATTTGGTCCTTATGGCTGAGCATCTCGGTGTCAGGCCGTCGCATACGGACTTCTCAAGAACCAAGGGATTGGTTCGACGCAATTGAAGCGAATCTATTTCGCTCGCGCGCTATAGGACCTTGGTCGGATTGACGCTGGTCCCCAATCGTCTTATTTGTCGCTGGTGTGCCTTCTGTGTGGCTACGGGGAACGATGTGCAATTTGCGGCTGAATCCGGCTCGCTGACCTTCGCTCAGCCCGTTCGGAATCAGGCGTTCGCTCCAGGCCGCGTCGCAAGAAGCTTTGCGATTCTGCTGTTGCTGGCTGCAGTCGCCGGCCTGGTTCGCTTCAGAGCTGCTCTCGCGCAATCCCAAGGCGCGGAAGCCACGGATGCTTCACTCATCGCTTCCGAGCGCCAAGTAGTCACAGCACCTGTCGTGATTGACGGACGCGTACTGTTCCGAGTCCGAGGAGTAACTGCGTTCTCCGCTGCGGAACGCGCCGCCACGATAGCTCAACGCATCAGAGCAGTTGCAGAGGACAGAGCAATACCTCCAAGGGCGATCCATCTAGTTGCGAACGATCACTGGACCGAGATTGTCGGTGGCGAGAACAGTACACGATGGCCTATCGGCGTGCCTTTCATGTAGGTGATCGTATCAAGGTCGGCGACCTCATAGGCGACGTGACCCAGATCGGGCTCATGGTTACGCACATGCGTTCGATCAAGAACGAGGAACTGGTGGTTCCGAATTCCCTAATTTTGAACAGCAACGTCATCAACTACGCATCGCTTTCGCGTAAACAAGGTTTGATACTGCACACCGCTGTCGGCATTGGTTATGAAACTCCCTGGCGTCAGGTTGAGGCAATGTTACTGATGGCCGCCGAGCGAACGTCGGGACTACTTCGCGAACCCGCTCCGTTTGTCCTGCAGCTATCTCACAACGATTTTGCGGTTACGTATGAGCTGAACGTCTACTGCGATCAACCGACGGAGGTGTATCGACTATACACTGAGCTGCATCGCAGCGTGCTGGACCTGCTTAATGAGTACAGCGTGCAGATCATGACTCCGCGGTATATCGCCGAACCAGCTGAACCTAAGGTCGTGCCGCCAGAGCGATGGTTCGCGAAGCCGGCAGAGGCAGCAGCGTCACTGAAGATCTCGAGAAACGCTTAGAGATAGGTCAAGGAATCGCGATCCGGGTATCAACTTGAAAAGAGATAAGCGCGAAAGCGAGGATCCATCCATCGAGCAGGTGAGGGAACAGAAGCGGTTGAACGATGCCCGCGACGCGGGAATTCCATGGAAGAAATGGGGCCCCTATTTGAGCGAACGACAGTGGGGCACCGTCCGCGAGGACTACAGCGAAGACGGCGACGCTTGGAATTACTTCACCCATGATCAATCGCGATCACGCGCGTACCGTTGGGGTGAGGATGGGCTTGGAGGATTATGCGACGACAAGCAGCGGCTTTGTTTTGCACTGACGCTCTGGAACGAGCGCGACCCTATCCTTAAGGAGCGCCTGTTCGGGCTTACGAACAACGAGGGCAATCATGGCGAGGATGTGAAGGAGTACTACTTCTACCTCGACAGTACGCCGACACACTCCTACATGAAGTACCTCTACAAGTATCCGCAGCGCGAGTTTCCCTACCGGGACCTGGTCGAGACCAACCGGAGGCGCACGCGGGAGGAGTCCGAATACGAATTGCTCGATACCGGCGTCTTCGCCGACGACCGATATTTCGACGTGTTCGTAGAATACGCCAAAGAAGGCCCACAAGATGTGCTCATCCGAATCACTGTGCACAATCGCGGGCCCGAAGTCGCCCGTCTCCGCCTGTTACCGACACTATGGTTTCGCAACACCTGGTCCTGGGGTGGGGACCATCGCAAGCCCTCTCTGCGCGAAGAGGGGCTCGGCACCATTCGGGCCACACACCATGAGCTGGGCGAGTACTGGCTCCGTTGCGATGGTGCCCAGGAATTGCTTTTCACCGAGAATGAGAACAACGCCCAACGTCTCTGGGGCCGGCCCAACGCTTCTCCCTACGTCAAGGATGGGTTCCATGAGTACTTGATCTCTGGAAAGCGGGAGGCAGTGAATTCTTCCAACACGGGGACCAAGGCCGCGGCCCACTATCTCCTCGACGTTCCCGGCGGGGGCTGCAAAACCGTCCGGCTGCGTCTGACGGACGTCAAGGCAAAAGATCCATTCGGCGGTTTCGAGAAGACGTTCAGCAGCCGGATCGCCGATGCCGACGAATTTTACGAGCGGATCTCGCCCAACTCGCTGAATGAAGATCAGCGTCGGGTGCACCGGCAAGCACTAGCGGGAATGCTGTGGGGCAAGCAGTACTACTACTTCGACCTGGAGCAATGGCTGCGCGAGCACAAGGGTCATCCGATGCTCGACGACTCCCGCGCCGGGGTGCGCAATACGGAATGGTTCCACATGCTGAACAGCGACGTGATCTCCATGCCGGACAAGTGGGAGTATCCATGGTATGCGGCTTGGGATCTGGCGTTCCACACGGTCTCACTGGCGCTGGTGGATTTCGATTTTGCCAAGGAGCAACTGCTGCTCATGCTGCGCAGCCTGTACTTCCATCCGAGTGGCCAGATTCCTGCCTACGAGTGGAACTTCAGCGACGTAAATCCGCCGGTTCACGCATGGGCTACGCTCTGGCTTTACAAATACGAACGGACGCTGGGCCGGGCGGACCTTCGATTCCTGGAACGATCGTTTCAGGGGTTGATGTTGAACTTCAACTGGTGGGTGAACCGCAAGGACCCTTCGGGGCGCAACGTGTTCGCCGGGGGCTTTCTTGGACTCGACAACATTGGCGTGTTTGATCGGAGCGCGCAGCTGCCCACCGGTGGCTCACTGGAACAGGCGGACGGGACGGCGTGGATGGCGTTCTACTGTCAGTGCATGCTGGAAATGGCCCTGATTCTCACCGAATACGACCCGCTGTACGAGGAAATCGCGTTCAAGTTCGTACAGCATTTCATGTGGATTGCCTATGCCATGGATCGCATCGGCCACAATCACGACGAGATGTGGGACGAGGAGGACGGCTTTTTCTATGATCTATTGCGGTTACCCGACGGGCAGGCGATGCGTTTGAAAGTGCGATCGCTGGTGGGGCTGTTGCCACTATGCGCGTCCACCGTGTTCGAGGCGGATTCTGTCGCTCGCAATCCGGTATTGACGGAGCTGATCAATTTGTTTCGCCAACGCCACCCCGAATTAGTTTCCAAGGTCGCCCCGACCGACAAGGGTTTTATTGGCTACAAGGAACGGCGGCTGCTATCGATCCTCAACAAGCAGAAACTCGAACGAGTCCTCGCCTACATGCTCGATGAGAAGGAGTTCCTCGGGCCGCATGGTATTCGTTCTCTCTCGCGCTATCACCTGGAACATCCGTTTGTCTTTCAGGTGGCGGGCCAGGAATACACTGTCCCGTATCTACCGGCGGAATCGAATAGCGGAATGTTTGGCGGCAACTCGAATTGGCGCGGGCCAGTCTGGATGCCGGTCAACGCGCTTATCCTCCGGGCACTGATAAACCTGTACGGCTTTTACGGCGACGAATTCAAGGTTCAATGTCCTACAGGTTCAGGCTGTTATATGACGCTGTTCGAAGTGGCAGAAGAGATTTCTCGCCGGCTGACCAGCACCTTCCTGCGCGATGCCAACGGGCGACGGCCAGTCTATGGCGGGACAGTTAAGTTCCAGGAAGATCCGCACTGGCGCGATCTGATTCTGTTTTACGAGTATTTCGACGGAGAGAACGGGTCGGGGCTCGGAGCCAGCCACCAGACGGGATGGACCGGTCTGGTGGCCCTTTTCCTGGATTTATTCGGTCGTCTGGACGCCAAGAACTTGCTTGAAACCGAACGCGGGCGGGTCCTCGAAAAGATCATCAAGGATCAGGTGCGCGGAGAAGAAACGGGCCAGAAGTGACTCGAAGGAAAAGAATCAGTCGTGTTGACTGGAGCTTGATGACGACGAAGTTCAGTCACGCGATCGGCAACCTCGCGGCTAAGCGTAGCGAGATCGCTGCTGAGCGCCGCTGACGCGCCAGTTTCACCGGGACCCACCTGTGTGCTCGCTGATGTTTCGGACGCATACAGATCCACTCCGGTACCATCCTTGATGACCCATCGTGCCGTCAATTGCGATTGGCCGTCAGATGTAGTTTCGAAACGTTGCACGTTAACTTCGATTTGATAGTCGATATGCGTTCTTACCGGCCATGGGTATTTCTCAATTTGCTGAGTATTCAGCAGACGCGAGATGTTTTCGGAAAAGACGCGGGCAAAATTTTTGTCGAGCGGTTCGCCCCATCGCTTCTCGGCCGACAGATCGAGCTGATTCGGCGAGGCGCGGGTTACCACCTCCAGACGCCGCAGATAATCCGGGAAGTCGATGGGCCCGATGCCGATAGTCAGCGAGGTATTGGAGGTCGCGGCGGCGGGCGTTGAAACAGGCGCAGGTCCGTCAGCGAGTGGCGTCAGTATGAAGAACTTCGAATGTTCACCTCATTCGCTGAGAAGCTAAAGGTCGATCAATTGTCACTTTAGAATCCGAGTCGAATCGTAGTGTCTGCATCGAAGTTATAGCTATCAGACTTTGGTCGGACGGTGCTCACGAAAAGTGTAGCATGTTGATTATTGGAGCTAGCGATCAATTTCCGAGAGTCAGAGCATTTGTTAGACGAGACCTTTCTGTAGCTTGATGAAGCGGCAAACCGCATAGTCGACTGGTCCGCGCCACACGAATAACTAGGGCCTATCGTTCAGTAGCCGGATGACAGGTTCGTCTATGCTGTTATGATCGTATCCAAGGACGGTAAGAGTTGCTGTCCCGAGTTTGAAATATCGACCGGCAGAAGGATCCAGACCAAACCAACAAGCTATCAAAACCCTTAGAACATGACCGCTTGAGAAAACCGCGACGTTTCCAGATATCGTTCGAATACGGGAAAGAAATCGATCGGCTCGTGCGACGACGTCCTGAGGTGATTCACCTTTGGGACAACCGTCTCGAAAAATAATCCACGCCGGTCGTTTGGCGAGAATCTGCGGTCGTTTCTCTCCTTGCTAGTCGCCGTAGTTCCACTCCACAAGATCGCGATCAACTTCAGCTACCGATCCATATCCGGATAGCTCGCAAGTGCGCGCGGCTCGCCGGAGGGGACTGCAGAACACCCTCTCAAATCTGGCGCGTTGGAGGCAGTTCCTAAGCGAACGCGCCTGGTCTTCGCCTGTTCTCGTCAGTCGAAGATCTGTAAAACCTGTATGCCTGCGGGACTCGGTCCATTCTGTCTCACCGTGTCGAATCAGCCATACATCGCGTGCTGCTACCACATTCATTCCGATCACTGTGTCGATAAAGACTCGTCGCGAGAGTAATTCCAGCATTCGCATTGCGTCCATCGGACCAAAGTCCGATAGCGATGCGCCTACGACATTTGGCACGTACAGGACATCAGCATTTAGTCGAGTGTCATTCGAGCGAATGTATATTTGGACAAGTTCTGAAGAGAGGGGTGCGACCAGTTTAGCCACCGCGGTTAAGTGCCTCAGCCGGGACTGATTTTGAAAGGAGTTAGAAATTGGAAGAACGTCCCAAAGATAAACGCCCGAAACAACTCCGCGCGGCTGCTTCCACGAACCTACCCAAGAAGCTGAGACGCAAGGATTTCGAGAAGCATCTTACGAAACTCCAGGCCGAGCTCGTGAAACTACAGCTCTGGGTCCAGCACAAAAAACTGAAGGTCGTGGTGATTTTCGAAGGTCGCGATGCCGCCGGCAAGGGCGGCGTCATCAAACGAATTACCGAAAGAGTCAGCCCTAGAGTCTTTCGACTCGTCGCATTGCCGGCACCTACAGAACGCGAAAAGTCTCAGATGTACGTTCAGCGATACATTCGATACCTGCCGGCCGGAGGAGAGGTAGTCATCTTCGATCGCAGTTGGTACAACCGTGCGGGCGTTGAGAGAGTGATGGGGTTTTGCAGCGAAGATGAGGTAACTCGCTTTCTTGAAATGTGTCCCACTTGGGAACGCGCGATGATAGAGAATGGGATCATCCTTGTAAAGTATTGGTTCGAGGTGAGTCAAAAGGAACAGACCAGACGTTTTCTTGGTCGTATCAACGACGGTCGGAAAATATGGAAGCTTAGTCCTATGGACCTGGAATCTCACCGTCGATGGTACGATTACTCACGAGCAAGGGACGCCATGCTACTCGCCACGGATACCCCATTCGCGCCGTGGTACATAGTCAACGCCGATGACAAAAGAAGCGCGCGTATCAACTGTATATCGCACCTCCTCAGTCTGATCCCTTACCAGAATATCAAGGGGGCAGCAGTAGAGCTTCCTAAGAGACAAAAGCCGCACGGCTATGCAGAGCCCAAGAATCGTCGGTACAACATTGTGCCGGAAGCGTTGAAACGAGCCAGTCATTCCAAAGGAGAAAAACATGACAGAGCGTAGAATTCTGTGGATCTTGAGTTTGCTGATACTCGGATTCGCCCTGAACCCGGCGATGCCTTTGGCGCGGGCGGAGGAAACTGCACCCGCACCCGCCTCGGCTGGTGACGCCGAAAGTTTACGCGCGGCGACTGTCTTAACGATTCATGGAACAGTAACCGCCGTCGACAAAGCCCAGAAGTTGGTCACTGTTCAAGTCCCTGGTGGTGAAAAATACACTCTGAAGGTAGAGAACCCGGTCAACCTCGATGCAGCTAGCGTAGGGACGGGAGTCGTCGTGCGTTACTATGAAGCGGTTACTGTACGGAAAAAGAAGGCTGGCGAGTCTCTGCCGGCTCTATCGGTGAGCGGCGGTGTTGTGACCGCGAAGGCGGGCGGAGTCCCTGGCGCTGTGGCCGAGGAGCATCTGAAAGCTGTTGTTTCAGTGGTACAGGTAGACAAAGCAAACGGAACGGTGACGATCAAAGGGGCAGATGGATCGGTCGAAACCGCGAAGGCGAATAATCCGAAAGTGCTGTCTCACCTGAAAGCCGGTGACGATCTGGTCATTACTGCCTCGCGCGCGACCGCGATTTCGTTGGACAAAGAAGCCGGGAAGTAAGCTTGCTGACACGGGCCTTCGAACTGATTCAAAAACAGTTCGAAGGCCTCATAGTTTTTGAGGTTTCGCGTTCAAGCTTATGGCGTGATCCTCGTGATCTTTGAGCCCTCGATGCCGATTCCACCCATCAGGCCTGACTGGCCGTAGACGAAAGCATAGACGTCCGACCGCAGGTTCGTGGTAGTGAGCGATCGCGCCATCCCCTGGTCGACCACCACGAGACTGGGTCCGGTACCTATAGCCCAGCCTCCACTCTTATCGAGGTATTCCACCGATGAATCGGTCATGAAGAATAATGCGTATGCAAACTTCTTTACGCCACCCTGAAAACCATACGAGGCGGCGCTGGTGCGGTAGTATGCCGCTGTCTGTGAACCTCTTCGAAGGGCACCGTAACCATATTGAGCCCCTACTACAAACGCTCCTTTTCGTATGTCGGGAAAAACCAGTATCGCCTTGGCTTTCGCAGCGAGCGCTCTTGCCGCCTCGTTTTGAGAATATAGTTCGTTCAGTGAAGCGGTTACTTTTCCATCGATTTCAGACGCACTCGGACCACGCAACGGGCCCTGCGCAAACGCCCCGCTACCAAGTGGCACGCCTACTACGATTTGAACCAACACAACCATGCCAACCGTTTCATCCTCATTCTCGCCCTCCAGGAAACTTTCTCGTCCACGCTCAAAGCGAGCCAATCTCCCTTGAGCCGGCCGATTTGTCTTCCGTAATCGCCGTTTCAACTCCTCGCAGTTCCAACGGCAAACAAATGGAATTTTGACTCACTACGCGACAGGCGGAAATCAGACCTTGGTCCGATAGAAGCCTGACTCGAAATTGGTCAATTATTTGCGGAGGCATCGATGAGTGGAACGGCGCGACTGGCCAGACAAAGGTCAATTGAGCTATGAAAAAAGCGATGCGATCGGATCTTCAGTCACTCAGCACCGGCATGTTTTGAGAGTGAGACTACTAAGAAAGCGCGAAGGCCGTTTACCGCTTATACTTGCAGTCGCGGTAATAGTGTCCACGTCGCCGATGCTGACTGGCTACTCGTTCGGCGCAGATCAACCTACCGCTGCTTCGGCTGAACCCGGACCGGCTCCGGGGGCTGCTACTCAGAAAGAACTGGAGGAGTTGGTCTCGCCGATCGCGCTATATCCTGACTTATTGGTCGCCCGAATCCTGGTGGCTTCGACCTATCCAGATCAAGTCGTTGAAGCCCATAACTGGCTGCAAGAAAACTCGAACCTTCCGCACGAACAGCTGGCCGCTCAGGTGAATGCACAACCTTGGGACCCTAGCATCAAGTCGTTGGCGCAGTTCTCTCCGGTTCTACAAACGATGAGCGACAGCTTGGCATGGACTTCGTCGCTCGGAGAAGCGTATTACAATCAGCCTGATGATGTGATGGCGGCGATCCAGGCATTGCGCTCTCGAGCTGTGGCGGCTGGGACCCTTAAGAGCACCGCACAACAGAAAGTGGAAGTTCAACCTGCGCCACCACCTGTATCATCGGAAGGCGAGGCACAACCCGCTGCACAGCAACAAACGGTGATCATTCAGCCCGCCCAACAAGATGTTGTGTATGCGCCCCAATATAATCCCGAGACAGCCTACGGAGCTCCGGTGCAAGCACCCGTGGGATATACAGGGACCGAAGTGTTGGCGACTGGGTTGCTGGCGTTTGGAGCTGGGATGGTTCTCGGTGCGCTCATCAACGAGGATGACGATGACTGGGACTGCGGTTGGTCTGATGGTGGCGGTTCGGTTCACTACAACAATAATGTTTACGTATCCAATTCGCCGGTCCCGCCACGCGGCAACGGGAACTATCCTGCAAGACCTCCGGCTGCAAATCGTCCGGGGGGAATAGGCGGGCCGGGCGGTGTGGGAGGGCCAGGTGGAGTTGGCGGAGCGGCGGTATCGGCGGCCCGGGTGGAGTCGGCAGACCGGGCGGAGTCGGTGGCCCAGGGAGTGTCGGCGGACCCGGGGGTGTCGGTAGACCAGGGGGAGTCGGCAGGCCAGGCGGTGTCGGGGGTCCGGGCGGAGTTGGCGGGCGTCCTCCTTCTGTCCGCGGAGCGGCGACCATCTACCAGGCCATACAATCCCTCCACGGCGAGGCAGTACGCGGCAATAATCCGAACATAGCGAAACCTACTTTCCCGAAGGCGGAATCCCTGCCCAACAGTTCCGGGCTTGGCAATTCGAAGAGAAATCCGGGGCAAAACCAGCCCGCACGAAATGGGACGCGCCCAGCGCAGCCAGCCAATAGGATGGCATCCAACCGACCTGCAACTGCGAATCGCGCCAACAATCAGCAGCGAGGATTTGGTGACGCAGCGGATTCGAGGGGCGGACGCAATGGAGCATTTGGTGGCTATCAACCCGGAGGAAGAGCTCAAGCCTCGAGCAACCGCGGAAGGTCCAGCCTCGGCGGAGGAGGCGGCCGAGGCGGCGGCGGCCGGGCGGTCGCGGCGGCGGTGGCGGCGGCGGCCGAGGTGGTCGCGGCGGAGGAGGCGGACGACGACGCTAGCTGGCGATTGGGGCCGCAAGCTCCTTCGCAATCGGAAGCTGTTAAAAAGAACCGCGAACAAAACAGAGACTAGCGATGCAATACTTCAAGAATTCTACTAGTTCGGCCGGATACAGATATATCGGCGCCATCCCGGCATTTGCTTGCTGCCTCCTGCTCGCCTCAATTGCGATCGCTGCGACATCATCAGGACAGCAAGTATTCCCATCAGCTACGGCAGCGGCAAAGGCCCTGGTAGGGGCGGCACGCATCGACGATATGGCCGCTCTTTCCTCGATTCTAGGCGGAGATGCGAAGGAGATTCTCTCGTCGGGCGATCCGGTTGCCGATAACAACGCGCGTGACAACTTTGTCGCCAAGTACGATCAGATGCAGCGCTTGGCCTACGATGACCGAGGTCGAGTAATCTTGTATCTTGGGGCTGATAACTGGCCGTTTCCGATTCCTCTAGTCAAGAGCGGCGACGGATGGATATTCGATACAGAGGCTGGCAAAAGAGAGCTACTCTTTCGTCGTGTTGGTCGCAACGAGCTTTATACGATCGACGTACTTGCAGACCTGGCCGACGCGCAAGAAGAATACGCCAGCGAGATTCGTGACAACGGAAGCGTCAAGCAATTCGCGCAGAAGATTCAGAGCGAACCAGGCAAACACGATGGGCTATACTGGACTGTTAGCTCCGGAGAAGAGGAAAGTCCGATCGGGCCTCTAATCGCAGACGCTACAGCCGAGGGCTACAAGACCGGCGCCGCCGCGGCCATTCCTTTTCACGGCTACTACTACAAAATCCTCTCCCGCCAGGGTAAAACTGCTCCGGGTGGTGCGAAAGACTATCTTGTAGACGGAAAAATGACGCAAGGTTTTGCCTTCCTTGCCTATCCGGCCACATACGGCGCATCCGGAGTCATGACATTTATGATAAATCAGGATGGCGTTATCGTTCAGAAGGACCTCGGCACAAACACAGCCAAGGTGGCCAACGGAATGACCGAATATAATCCGGACGAGAGTTGGGAGGAAGTAGACGATTGAGCTATTCTAGCGAAGGCGAGAGAATCACCTCGCCACTCGACTGAAGCGATTCGACGAGCATGAGTGGAGCGATTAGTTGCTGAAAAAGACCTCGCCAAAAAGCACCGATCTCCTCGCTGGTGTTGCAGTCGCCGCAGTCGAAATTCCAACCGCGCTTGCCTACGCTGAGTTGGCGGGATTTCCTCCAGTCGTCGGGCTCTATGCCAGTATCCTTCCTCTAATCCCGTATGCGCTCGTCGGCTCGTCGCCACAGCTTATTGTAGGTCCTGACGCGGCGACCTGCGCTTTGGTCGCAGCAGCGCTCGAACCCTTGGCCAATGGAAACCCGCTTCACTATCTGGACCTTTCGATCACGCTATCTATTCTGGTTGGGACACTGTGCATAGTCGGCGGGCTGCTACGTCTGGGCGCGATCGCAAATTTTCTCTCGCGTCCAGTCCTTGTCGGCTTTCTCAACGGAATGGCGTTGACCATCGTCAGCGGTCAGTTCGGAAAGTTATGCGGATTTGCGGTGCGCACCGACACGGGGTTCTTTTTGCGGATTGCAGATTTTGTCTCGAAGCTCCCACAGACCCATTTTCCAACTTTGATTGTCGGGACTTTCACGCTTGTGCTTATCTACGTGATGGGGAAGCTCGTTCCTCGCCTGCCGAGCGCACTGGTCGGAGTTTGCGGTGGAATTGCAATGATGGCCGTCTTGGACCCGGAGAAATGGGCGGTAACAACATTGGGCTCAGTTCCGGCGGGATTCTTATGGCCTCACTTGCCGGCCAGTTTTATTTCTGACGCGGTCCATCTTCTACCGAACGCAGCGGGCATCGTCTTGATTTGCTTCTGCGGGTCGATGGCATCTGCAAAGAGCTTTGCTGTGAAAAACGGGTACGAAGTCGCGGCAGATCGGGAGTTCATCGCCCTGGGTTTAGCAAACGTTACTTCCGGTCTTTCAAGCGGCTTTCCGATTGCGGGCACGGATTCGCGCACGGCGATTAACGATATTACCGGCGGCCGGTCACAGGTTAGCGGGTTGGCGGCTGCCCTCGTCATGGGATCGGTTCTTACCGTCTTTACTGGCCCGCTCGCATATATTCCGACCGCTTCGCTAGGTGCAGTGCTGGTCTTGGCAGGTGCATCGCTTTTTGACTTTGAGAGTGTGTGGAAGTTACGCGACATTAGCCTGTCGGAATTTGCTCTTTCCCTCATCGCGACCCTTGGGGTCGCAACTATCGGAGTCTTGCCAGGAATCGCCCTCACCGTGATCTTGAGCCTGATTCTTCTCATAAGGCGCGCTTCAAGCCCGTATGACGCGATCCTCGGACAAGTTCCCGGCGTCGATGGATTCACGGATATAAGTGAATATCCGAACGCGGAAACCATCCCAGGGCTTCTGGTCTACCGTTTTGATGCCGCGCTTCTGTTCTTCAATGCCGACTATTTCAAAAGGCGCGTGCATGAGGTCGTAGCTTCATCCGATCATTCTCTACACCTGTTTGTCTTCGATATGGAAGCGATCAACGTGATCGACGTGACCGGGCTCGAGGCGATGGAGGAGATTCGGTCTGAGCTGGCCTCAAAAGGAATTGAGTTCGCAGTCGCACGCGCCAAGCTCGAGATTCGTGACAAGCTGAGTCGCGCGGGTTTCGGGAGCGAATTGGTGCCACGAACTTTTATCCATCAGTGCGGAGCGCAGTGCAGTCGGGATTGAATTCACTCGCAGAGATGAGCGAGGGCCGCCAGCGGGAAGCGGGTTCCAAACTGAAGGTGAATTCGCATGATTAGCTTCTCGATCACTGATGCTTGCGGCATTTGCTGCCCGGAAGCGGCCAGGGAGTTTCATGTCATATCGACGAACAATGGTGAAGCATCCTGTTTCGGTGAAATTTCTCTTCCTCTTTTTACTACCGCTTTGCATCGGGATAGGCCGAACGTTGGTTCGCCCAGGACTGCCCCCGATGAGCACGTTTGTTACCGGACAGTGGATGGGGTATCGGCAATACGCTCCGTTCGCGCCACAGACAACAATAAACTTTGGCATTACTGTAGCTTTGCCTCAACTTCGATCTTACTGGGGCCGTTAGGCTGATCCGCAGACCTGTCGAAAAACATGAATGACACATCGATCGATCGTAGTGGCAGAAACCAGGTTGAGGTGTGGATTGGTGGCGCTGTCGTCTTTCTACTAGGAGTTTTGTGCCTTCTCGTCCTCCGCCCATTCATATCTGCGATGCTGTGGGCCCTCATTCTTTGCTTCACGACTTGGCCGCTCTTCCTGAGGCTTGAAGAGTCCTTAAGTGGAAGACGGACGTTATCGGCGGTAATCGCGACATTCTTCCTTACAATGGCCATAGCGGTGCCGGTTGCGATCTTGGGAGCCACTCTGGCTGAAAACGTCTCAAGCCTTTTTTCGGCAAGTCAGAAACTCATCCGAGAGGGTCCGCCAAGTCCGCCCGACTGGGTCGCGAGCGTTCCGCTGATCGGTGGCCGTATCATCGCTTACTGGCACTATCTAGACGAAAGCACTTCGATCAGGCTGCAGGAGTTGGCAAGGTTAGTGCCTGCCGCGAAAACAATAATTCTCTGGGCTGGCGCGGCGCTTGCCGCTGGTATTTTTCAGATCTTCCTGAGTCTACTCATAGCATTCTTCTTCTATCGCGACGGACAAGCCGCCGCGAACCGACTTCATGTCGCACTCTATCGAATCGCAGGCAACAAGGGCGATCGCCTCCTCGAACTCGCAGGTGCTACGACGCGGGCGGTTGTCTATGGGATTCTGGGCACGGCGCTTCTTCAGGGAGTAGTCGCAGCAATCGGATTCGCGATCGCCGGTGTGCCCGGTGCGGCTTCCCTCGGATTCCTCACATTTCTCTTGTCTCTTGTGCCGGGCGGGCCACTGATTGTCGCTACGCCGGCCGCGTTTTGGTTGTATCGACAAACATCGATAGCGTGGGCGGTCTTCATAATAGCCTGGGGACTGATGGTCGGCATGTTGGACAACGTCGTGAAGCCGCTACTAATCAGCCGCGGAGGTTCAACGCCGATGATTCTTGTGATGCTTGGAGTCCTTGGAGGAGCCATTGCTTTTGGCGTAATCGGGATGTTTCTTGGACCGACGCTGGTGGCTTTGGGTTACAACCTGCTCGAACAGTGGTCCGAGGCTGACGGCGAAAACGAACCCCACGGGAATCTCATTGAACGAAAGTGATCAGCGACATCAGCGGAAGTTTCACTTGAGCTACGGTCGACGTCTAAGGTGATAAAACCTTAGTCCGATAAAAATGGAGATGGAACGGGAAAGACTATGGACCCGCGGGCAGCCACGGACGTCAAATGTTGAAAGGCATTGTACGAGCGACTGATTCTGGTCAGAGCAGACGTTGGTTTGTATCGCTTGCCCAGCCGCGCTCCGAAGTTGAGACCCACCACGATCGTCGCGATGTCGAGTGGTTGCTAGTTGACAACGAGCGCTCTAAGTATGGCTGGACACAGGACCTAACCGTGGCGTGGGGAAAAGTACAATGAGCTGGAGCCGTCGATACGCAATACGAAGCTACCTCCTATCAACCGTCTGGATCGCACCAGTCGTTGCGCTGGTGCTCGAGCAGCTGATATTCCGAATCGCATACGCCTACCAACTCGATCTTGGATGGTTCCCCGGATTTCATCCCGGTGGCAAAGAAGGAACGATTGCGATAGCTGACTACGTCATATCATCATCGATCGCGTTCATTGTCTTTACTTTCAGCTCGCTGATCGTCGCGATTCAAGTCGCAAGCGGCCAGTTGACCCCGAGGATCATTGCAACTGCGCTGCTTCGCGACAACGCCATTCGCGGCTCAGTTGCTGTATTCGTATTTGCTTTGATGATCGCAATCGCCGTGAAAACCAGAGTCGATACGATTCCCCGCTCGCTCGTGAGCATCACAGGACTTCTCGGGATGCTAAGCGCGCTGGTGTTTATGTTCCTCATCGATCACGCGGCCCGGCTTCTGCGTCCCGTCAACATCGTGTGGCGAATAGCGCAGCAGGGGCTGCAAGTTATCGATGATATCCATCCCCATCTGCTCGCAGCGACCACGACCAACGTGCAAACACTGCAGCAACTGGGGCTGCCCGAACGAACGATTCCACATCAACATAGTTCCGCCATTGTAATTGCGGTCAACATTGACGCGTTGGTGGCCGAAGCCAAAAGGGCAGGCGCGATCATCGAATTGGTGCCGCGGGTTGGGGACTTCGTCGCAAAAAATGATGTGCTCTTCCGGCTCCACGGTAGCGGAAGCGCAAAAGTCGACCAGCGCTTACTGCAGAATCAAGTCGCGTTCGGTCGTGAACGTACGATTGAACAGGACTCAACCTTTGCATTTCGCGTCGTCGTGGACATCGCAATCAAGGCGTTGTCACCGGCGATCAACGACCCGACGACCGCCGTAATCGCCATCGATCAGCTCCAGAGATTGCTGCGTACAGTGGCCGCTCGCGACTTGCGCGACGAGAGAATATTCGACGGCGAAGGTCAACTAAGACTCATATTCCACACCCCTAATTGGCAAGACTTTCTCGATCTTACTTTCAGCGAGATCCGCATGTATGGTGCCGGCAACCTTCAGGTCGCGCGGCGCCTGCGTGCAATGGTGGAGACCATTTCGCACGGTCTACCGGAGCGGCGCCTCTCTCAACTTCAGCGGGAACTCGATTTGCTCGATCGAACCGTCGAGAGACTTTATACGTTTCCGGAGGACATCGAACGCTCCCGGGTTTCCGATCCACAGGGACTTGGCGGCGCATCACATCAATAGCCTTGAACGATTTTCCCTCTCGCCGCATGGTCTAGACTCAAGTCGATCGTCGAGCGTGGGGCTGCGACTCGCTGTCACAAGGCGCATAGATCGTGAGTACAATCCGTGCTTTGGCGTCTGACGCAGCAGTTACTGTTTCGGACGCCAGCGGGATTTCATAAGAGCTGGTTGGTGACCTGCTTGCACGCCGATGTTGAAGTCGCGGTGATTGGCGTGGTTCCACAGCTTGAGAGCCGCGCTCGGCCGTCCTCGAATCAATCTTCAAAAGCTGCGTATAGTTGAGTCCGGTTTCTGGATAATCCTGCTAGCTCAAGGTGCGCCCGGTACGTTCCCTTGTGCCCTCCGACATAAAGTACCAAAACCCTGTCGCCCATCGCTGCCACGAGCGGTTGCAGATTCGATTTCGAGTAAGGATCAAGATCGACGTTCAGAAAGTGAGTCGTTTTGGGATCGCTTCTCTTCATTCATCGTCAGATTCTAAAGGCGTGCTAACAGAGGACCCGTATACGGGTCGTTATTTTGCAGCATTTCCCTGGGAACCGCTCAGAATGCAAGATCCGGGTCGGGCGTGCAGATTTCGTGCGCAGAATGGACCAGCGGCCAATCGTTGGGAATGAGGGTTTTGCGGGATTCGCTGTGCCCAAAATTGTGCCCCCTCACCCTCTTAAGCGGTCTTAATCAGTGTGAAACGGAATCGCCTTCGGGTGCTCAAAAAACTTCGATAAATTGGAGATTAAGTGACACAGTGTGATATAGAGTAATTTCCAGATTCCACAACTCACATTCAGCAGGTCGTCGGCCAATAGCCCGCATGGGATAGCCGCCGGGTAGGCAGAACTCTCCGGCTTGACCGACAACAAGCGATGCCGACGGAGTTTCGGATAATCCAGAGATCGACGTGAGTGTCGGCCGTATGAACGGCGGCCACGCGCCAACCCCGATACTTGCCCTTCGCTGGAAATTGACTCAAACTCGGGCCCGGGTGAATTCCCTTTCACGAGAAACGTCATTTCAGCGTTTAGCTGGCAATTCCGGTCGACGATCCGGCAGGGGGCCAGCGGCTGGACGCGCGCAGATGGCCACGATCTCGTGGCAGGATCGATGACGATATACTGGATCTACGATATTCCCGTTTGGGCGTTCTGGCTGCTCACCGTGGGGACGACATGCGCCGTCGGCGTCGGCGGGATGGTGGCGACTCGCGGATGGGTTGGCCGTTTTCACAGGCAACATTCGCACAACGAAGTCGTAAGCTATTTTCTTACTGAGGTCGGGGTTCTATACGGAATCATGCTCGGGCTGATTGCCGTCGGAACTTGGCAGAACTATACCGATACGGAATCCAAGGTGACGATGGAGGCCGCTTCACTGACAGCGCTCTATCGTGATGTCAGTAACTACCCCGAACCGGCGCGTACCAGCCTCCAGAACGGGTTGCGGGAATATACGCGTTACGTGATCAATCAAGCGTGGCCGCTGCAACGCAAGGGAGTCATTCCAAGCGCCGACTCCGGCCTACTCACTACGTTCTTTGGCGAACTTGCGCGCTTCGAGCCCGCAACTGAGGGACAGCGGGATCTTCATCAGGAAGCTCTGAACGAGTTCAATCGTCTATCGGAATTACGACGATTGCGCATCTTGACCGTAAGTACCGGTCTTCCCAAGACGTTGTGGGTACTGATTCTGGTTGGTGCCTGCATCAACCTGGCTGTCACGTGGTTTTTCGAATTCCAGAGGCTTGCTGTCCATTTCTGGATGAGCTTCCTGATGTCACTACTGCTCGGCCTGATGATTCACTTGCTAGCCGACATGGACAATCCCTATCGGGGCAGCTACAGCGTTAGCGCCGAAGCATTCCAGGTGGACTACGATCAGTTGATGAAATAGTGAAGCGGGCTGAAAATCTCCCGCGACGCAATGTTTTACTGACGCTCGTGCGATTGACGATGATTTCTACGGGTTCGTGCAAGCCGCCAGATTAGCCCGGTTTCCCCTTTTCTTACTGAAGCTGATCCAAAACCCAAAAACTAGGACAGCGGTAAGTTGAGAAAAGGGCGATTGGTGTGGTTGTGTGTGGCGAATTGCTGATTTTCCAGAGAAATCAGTAATTCGCCCACACTGGATCCGAACGGCAACATTCTCCCCGTATCGCAAGTATGGCAGTTGGCGGATTGCGTGTCATCCGAGGATCCGCGTCTCAGCCCAAGGTAGAAGGGGCGGGTCAGTGAGACGGACTCTTCTCGCCAGCGGCGGGAGGTTCCGGTGATCCGGAGGCTTCCCACGCCGCCATGTCCGAATACTCGCGGAACCGGCAAATCTGACCGTCGCGAAAGATAAAGATTTGAACCCAGCTGGTTTTGACCAGGCGGCCGGTCGCGCGGATCACATAACGGGCGGAGCCTTCCACCACCAGGCTGTCGCGGCCGGCGATGAATTCGTCCGGCTCGAACTGCTGAATATCGAGCAATTCAAAGAATTTGCCGCCGTAGCGCTCGAACTCCTGCAGTCCGTGACACCAGCTACTGCCCGGCCACTTGCCGGCGACCGCGTCTTTCCAATCAATGTCCTCGGTCAGCAGTTTCAAGATTGCGAGAAGGTCTCGATCGTCAACCGCGTGGTAGAAGCGCTTTGCGGTCTGAAGATTTTTTTCTTCGTTCATCGCAAACCTCCCGAAATCCGCGGAGTCGTCTTTCAATGATGTGTCATGCCTGGTTGTTTAACCGGAATTTCCATTGTCAATCCTGTCTGTGACTGATTGCTAAATCTGACAGAGAACACTTCAATAGCGCAATCTTGTGAATCGTTGACCTATTGTTAAGGTTCGCATTGATGCCGGACCTTTTCAGCTTGATCGCCCATTTGCTGGTGACCCTGGCGAAGCTAGCCAGACCGGGTGGTCTTGGCGCAGTGGCAGCAGAATCACTGGCGGTCAAACACCAGTTGCTCATCATGAAGCGTGCGCGGCGTACACCGAATCTAACCTCCTGGGATCGGCTGGTGCTGGGAGTTTGTGCGCTTTTCGTGTCACCCAAACGGCTCAGCAAGATGGCTGTGATACTGAAGCCTTCCACCCTTCTGAGCTTTCACCGCGCCCTAGTGAAGCGCAAGTATAGCCTGCTCTACAGCCCGAAAGAGCGAAGGCGCCCCGGACCCAAAGGTCCGTCCAGAGAACTCATTGGCGCGGTTGTCGAGATGAAGAGGCGAAACCCCCGCTTCGGCTGCCGCAAGATTGCCGAGCAAATATCGAGAGCATTCTCTGTCGAGATCAATAAAGATGTCGTCCGACGCATACTCATCCGGTACTACAGACCTGTGCCAGGCGGTGATGGTCCCTCGTGGCTCAGCGTAATCGGGCACGCTAAGGACAGCTTGTGGAGCGTCGACCTCTTTCGGTGCGAATCGATTCTGCTTAAAAGCTACTGGATTATGGTTGTGATGGACGTCTTCACCCGCCGCATCATCGGCTTTGGCGTCGCGGCGGCGAATCTCGACGGTCCCGCCATCTGCCGGATGTTCAATCGCGCGATCGCGAAGCAGACCCCGCCACGGTACCTCTCCTCGGATCATGATCCATTGTTTCGCTTTCACCGGTGGCAGGCGAATCTTCGAGTACTCGAGGTTGTTGAGATTAAAGCTATTCCCTGTACGCCGCGTTCCCATCCTTTCGTTGAGCGACTGATTGGGACGGTGCGTCGCGAGTATCTCGATCGGACTTTATTCTGGAACCAAAGCGATCTGGAACGGAAGCTCGATACTTACAAAGCCTATTACAACCAACACCGGTGCCACAGCGGGCTGGCCGGAGCTACGCCGGCCCAACGGAGTGGAGTGCCTACACCGCCATTCGCAAAACTTGAGTCATATTCCTGGCGGCAACATTGCAACGGCCTCTTTCAGACTCCGGCCGCTGCTTGAGTTGAATTTCGCCACACACAGGTGACGAAGGATAGGCCGCGAATCTATGGCGATGATCCGCGGACCTAGCAAAATCGCGCCCGGATAGGTTTTGCCCGATTCTGAGGATTTGCGCCGCCGGCGGCATTCTCCGGGTCCACGTATGATCGAAATTCGCGCGCACACGCGGATTTCGATCGATTCTCTGACATCTCCAAAAATCCGAAGACTGAAAGGTGGAGCAAAGTGGATTTGAACTTCAAGCCCCGTTTCTCGTCTTCCAGGCGACAGCTGAGCGTTCGGATAAATGATCTGTTAGTCGAACCCGCGACCACCCCAATCTACCCCCGCGGTCAACTTAACGGACGCTGATGGATCGCTCTGCCGCGCTCAGAAGGTCCTTCAGAAAGGCAACCCCGTCCGAATTGGGAAGATCGGGCAGATCGAGCCGCACTCGCATCGTCTCTGCCGCTTGAGCTACCAGCTCAGCACGGCGCAAGTCGTCCACCTGCGGCAATCGGCGCAGGACACCCCGAATCAGTTGCAACTCGCGCGGGCCGATCTTCGCCAGCTGCGCTCGCGTGAGCACGAGTTTCTGCATCCCGGCCGAAAGCGGGATCTCGCCCGCGGTCTCAGGCCGATCGAGTCGTATGACAACTGTGCCGGCCACATGATCGCCCAGGCGCTCACCGCTCGGCGACAGGAGTATCGCGATAAGACCGACCAGATACTCGGCCGGCAGAATATCGACCGCGCGCATCAGGTTGCGAATCACGGAACTGCGCAGATCGATTGGCAGACCTGTTTGCCGCACCACGCGCAAGCCGACAATCAGCTTGCCGGGCGAACGACCGCCTGTCACCATTTCCCAGAAGATGAAGTAGCAGGTGGATACCACGAACTCGACGAGCACCAAAAGCGCGATGACCAGCCCGCCGAAAGGATTCGCGGGTTGATGATGCTGAGCCGCCGCATCTCGGCTCTGCTGCACTGCGCCGCGAACGACGCCGTTCAGGAAGTGATGAATCGCCGCGCCGATCGACGAACTCGACATCAAGAATGCAATCAGCAGGAGAAGCACGATACCCATGCAGAGAAGATCGATGCCGTAGGCGAGCATCCGCGGCACCGGTCCCGAGATGGAAAGATCCAGACGAACTGCTTCCGGCGAGAGAAAGCTGTGTACCAGTCCTTCGCGATCGTCGGCCAACTCACTCATAGCTTGGGTTATACGTGATAGTACGCCCCGCGCAATCATCGAAACAACTCGAACAGCTGCTGGAGCGAGTGGAAGCGGCGCCGGGAGAGCTTTCGTTCGACGACACGCGCGAGCTGGCACAGCTATACAGGATTTGCGCGGCGCAGCTGGCAGCGATGCGATCGCGCGGCCGCGATCCGGAAGCGATTCGCTATCTCAACGCGCTCTGCGTAAGAGCGTACACGCGCCTGCAGGTCGAGCCGATCCAGCGCCGGCGATTGCCGGATTTCTTCTTTGCCGACTTTCCGAAAGTGCTGGCTGCAACTGCCTGGTTACAGCTGATCATCGCGGCGATCACGATCGGAGGCGCAATCGCCGGCGCATCGATCGTGTCCGAAAATCCGGCCGCACTCTATGATTGCATCCCGGCAGCATTCTATCCGTCGGCGCAGCTTGAAACGCTAAAGGAATCGCACGAAGCGCGCGCGGATTTTCTCAAGCACAGGTCAGAAGAGTTCGGAGTGAAATCGATCTTTTCGGCGTCGCTGTTCGCCCACAACCTGGGCGTCGGAATACTTTCCTTCGCAGTCGGAGTTCTTGCAGGAATACCGACGCTCATACTCGTTTTCTACAATGGCCTCACACTCGGCGCTTTTGCATGGGTGTTCTCGCGCGATTCGCTTTGGCCGATGTTCTGGGCGTGGATGCTGCCGCATGCGATTCCGGAACTACTCGGTATCACACTCTGCTCGACCGCCGGCCTGATGCTGGCAAAGGCGGTCATAGCGCCAGGTCGTAACTCGGTGCGCGAAGCTTTGACAGCAGCAGGACGCCCCGCACTTGAGATGGTCGCAGCGTCGGTGCCGCTATTTATCGTGGCGGCTTTCATCGAGAGCTTCGTGCGTCAGTCCGTGTTATCGACGCCGGCGCGCTTCATCGCGGCGGGAATCGCCCTAGCAACGATCGTCAGCTACGTGGTGTATATCACCTGGCAGTCACGTAGGCCCGTGCCGCCGGATCTTTCATGGCTGCTCAGATAAGAGCAGCGTCGCGGATTGCCAGATATCGATTCAGCACTGGCGCGGTAATCTGTGTCGGATCGAGGTCGAGCACCTGCGCGCCAAAACGTCCGATCCGTGCGAGTACGGTCTCGCGCTCTGCCGCCAGGTCCTGAAGCGCCAGGCGCCGGTAGAGTCGATCGCGTGGAATCGCAGGCTCGCGCCGATCTGCCTCGCGCAAAATACGATCGCGCATTGCGACCAGCATCACGCAGTGACGGCGCGCCAGCCCCGCTAGATAATCTTCCATCGAGCGCGCCGCACCGCCCTCGACGAAATCAGTGAGCACGACAATCAGGGCGCGCTTCTTCTGATAACGCGCGAGGGTTTCTGCAAGGATTCGGTAATCCGGCTCCGACGACGCAGGCTTCAGCGGAGAAGTCGCCTCAACCAACGCGCCTACGCCGGCCGATCCCGAGCGGGGCCGCATGAAGAGTCGGAGCATGCTGTCGAAGGCTAGAAAGCCGACGCGGTCGCCGTATCCGATGGACGCGCGTGCCAGCGCTGAAGCACAGTTGATCGCATGGTCGAGTTTGGAAGTGCCGTCAACGTATGCGCCCATCAGGCGCCCGGTATCGATCGCGATCATCACCGTGTGCCGCCGTTCGCTCTGATACTGACGAACCTGCAGACGCGTGTGACGCGCGCTGGCACGCCAATCGATGTGACGCGGATCGTCGCCGGTTACATACTCGCGCAACGACTCGAACTCACTGCCCTCGCCCCGCAGCGGACGCGGCTTGATCCCGAGTTCATCGAACACCGATCGTTGAGTGAGACCGCTGCGGCGCTGCGGCATCGACGCGGGAGGGAGGACAACCACCGTACCCGTGCTGGCGATAGCAGCCCGCAGGTTGAGCAGGCCGAGTTGCGATCGCCATAGAATCAAGATCGGTCCCAACTCAAACTTCCCGCGCCGGCCGGGGACGATTGTGCGCGCGATCTCAGTTCGGCGATCGCGCCCGAGCCTTATACCCTCGAGTAGCAAGTCACCGCCGACCGCCTCGGGAAGTTCGTCCAGTACGTCGATTGATGTTACCGAGGCATCTGGACGCGCGATGCGATATGACACGCTGACTGATCGATCCTTTACAAGCCGCGGGGGAAAAGTGCGCTCAACTCGCGGCGCAGGATCGCGTCGGCTCATCAGCCAATCGAGCGCGGAGAGCAAGGCGATGATCACCGCAACCGCAATAGTCGGAGCCGTGAGCCACGGCAGCGGTAATGATACGACAGCTCCTAACGCCGTCAGCGCAAACAGCCTAACCAACAACGGCGACGGTCGAATCGCATTCGCGCGCATCAGTGCGGAACCGGAACGCTGCGAACGACTTCTTCGACGACTGCGTCGGCATTCATGCCCTCGACCTCGGCGCTGGGCTCCAGAACAATTCGATGGCGCAGCGTTGGAACGATCACGGCTTGCACGTCCTCTGGCAGCACGAAATTGCGCCCCTCGAGGCATGCAATCCCCTTTGCGGCACGCACCATCCACAATGCTGCGCGCGGCGATGCTCCCACCGCGATCGCGGGGTGATCGCGCGTTGCCCTCACCAGCGACACTGCGTAGCCGAGAATCTCCTCGCGCGGCATCACCGAATTCGCGATATCGCGCGCCTGCGCAAGTTCATCAGCCGAGACCATCTTGCGCTGTTCGACAGCGACCGAGCTGGCCGCATGATGCGTACCCAGCACGCGTACTTCATCCGCTTGGCTCGGATATCCGATCGGAATCTTGAACAGGAACCGGTCGATCTCTGCTTCCGGAAGCGGATAGGTCCCCTCTTGTTCCACTGGATTCTGCGTGGCCAGCACAGTAAACCAGTCCCCGAGCGGATATCCCGTTCCATCAACCGTCACCGTCCGCTCCTGCATCGCCTCGAGCAAAGCCGCCTGCGTTTTGGCTGGCGCACGATTGATTTCATCCACCAGAAGTAAGTCCGCGAAGATCGGACCCGGCCGAAAACGAAACTCCCCCGCATTGGGAAAAAAAATGGGAGTACCAATAATATCGCTGGGCATCAGATCGGGCGTACATTGGATTCGCCCGAATCGGATCCCAAGAGTCGCCGCGATCGTGCGAACGAGCAGAGTCTTGGCTACTCCCGGCACGCCCTCGTAGAGGCTGTGCCCCGAGCAAAGCAGCGTCGTGAAGGAGAGACGAATCGCGTCGTCCTGTCCAATCACGACGGACGCGATTGCGTCCCGTAGCTTCGAATACAGGTCGGCGACCCAGGCTGCGTTCTTATTACTGTCGATGCTCATTAGTCAGACCGGGACAGGATTCCAGAGCGCGCACCGCCCGCACAAGCTCCGCTTCGTTTGTGGGAGATTTGTTGCCCTGGAGCCATGCTCGATCCTCCTCCGAGAGCGACCGATCCCGCGCAAGACGGTCGATTGCCGACTGCTCGGAAAGTTCGATTTTCGGTGACAGCTGACGGCGCGCGCGTCTCAGGAAACTCGCGCGATATGCGTTGAACGCGGCGATCGGATCGTTCGACCGCGAATAGAGCACACCCAGCGAGTCGACAAATGAATCCAGCGACGGCGCGGGACACTGCTCGTCGCGCAGCCCGCGCGCGGGAAACGAATGCTGCTGCGCGATCCACAACAGCGCCGTGATCGAGGCAATCGCGAGCAGGATCAACAATTGAGGATTGGAAAACAGCGCGAACGCCGATTCCGACGCGACCAGGCCGTGGCTGTATTCGTCGAAATCCGGCGTACCGATCTCGCGCACCAGATCTACCAGGAGCACGCTTGCGTCCGCTTTATCCAGATTCGAATTGAAGATGAACTGGCCGTCGGCGATCGCGATCAGCTTGCCCCCGCCCATCTTCTTCTCGAGCGCGAACGGCCTGCCATCCGAGTTGAGCCGGACTCGCGCGTCTTTTTCGGCGCTCTTGAAGTACGCCAAATTCTCGATCGGAATCGTCAGTCCTCCTGTCGCGAAGTCGCCCTTGATAAGACTTGTCGTCTCGCCGGCTTTGGCCGTCGCATCGAGACCGAGGCGGTCCCACTGGCTCGCGACATCGCCCATCACGACCGCGACTCCGCCCGCT
This sequence comes from uncultured delta proteobacterium, assembly GCA_963756005.1. Taxonomy (GTDB): domain Bacteria; phylum Desulfobacterota; class Binatia; order Binatales; family Binataceae; genus Binatus. The sequence goes on along the minus strand of CAVWMC010000001.1, from coordinate 622,074 downwards.
TTGATCCACTCTTTCAGATCATTCACGTCCGCATCGGTGAGCCTCGCCTCCGGATTCAAAAAGTCCGGCATGACCATCCACAGAACGTGATCGTGCGGCACATGAACCGGCCTCACATACGAGCGCCCGGCTGGAAAATGCAGTTCGTGGAGCAGGTCGTACGCGGCCTTGTAACCATCTACGCCGACCCCAAGACTCGTCTCCGAATTGTCGAGCGACTTGCTCCGCTCGATCCACACGTTGATACCGAGCAGTACCAGCATCAGCGCCAGAATCAGATATAGAACGCGTCTCGGTATCGATAGCATCAGGCAGCCCGCATCACTTGCTCAAACGCCGACTTCCACTCCGTGTAAATGTCGGGACTGTTCTCGCGATCGCCAAACCAATGACGCTCGGTGCGCGCCACGAGGCCGTCGAGTTCTCTGACCAGCTCCTGGTTCAGTTTCGAGCTGCGCAGCGTCCGCCGAATCCAGCGGTTCGAGCGATCTGGCCGCAGGTCGATTACCGATCTCTCGGCAAGTGCGCGGAAGCTCGCGAGCATAAGGTAGTGTGCCGCTTCAAGAAAATTGCCGATAGCCGCCTGCCGCTCTGCTTCCGCCGCAGGGTCCCGCACCGGGCCGGAAAACCCTGGCTCCGATGGTGGCTCGGGCGCGCGCATTGCCGCCGAAATCGCCCAAACAATCTGTGCGACCATGAAAATCAGAATGAGCGCAAGCGCAATGAAGATCGGCCAGAACACCCCCGGAGCGGTCACGCCAAGATGCTCAAAGCCAGAGAGCCAGTCGAGGATGCGATCCATCATTCTCAGCAACCAATCTTGCATCGCCGACGGATGCGCCCCCGCATATTCGGACCGCGCAAGGATTTCGCGCGCGAGTTCGCGGATTCGGTCGTCCGAAACCTGTGTCAAGCCGACGGCGCTCCGGTAATTGCGGCGCTGCCCTGGACTGTTTCGCTGCGAATCCTTTCAGCGAGCCTCCGCAAATCGAAATCTTCAACGCGGCACCGCCGATCGAAATAATAAACCACTACTGCAGTCCCGCTGTAGGCGGTAGCGATCGCGGCAACCAGACAGCTTAGAATCACGCCGAGCACCGGGATAGATGCCCAGAATATCTGCAACACTCCCATAGGGACGCGCACTATCAGGCCCGCGACCAGCAGAATTCCAAACGTCCGCCACCACGCGCCGGTAATGAGCTCGGAACTCCGGCTGAAGGCCTTCATCGCGAATCGCCGCTCAACGATCATGATCGGCCCGATCAAAGACCAGCGTATTCCGAGGTAAACCACTATTGCGCCAGACACCAGGAAGAGCAGGGCAAAGACCGCACCACCGCCCTTACTATGAGCGAACGTCCCGAACACAAAAGCCAGCCCAAATATACCTCCGACAATTAGTATCGCGACCAAATAGAAGAGGAGATAAGTACCGATAACTGGAAGGATAATGGACCAAGCTTCCTGATAGGCGCTCGCAATTGTCACAGGTTTGTTCAGATAGGTATCGGAAACAGCGCTGGTCAGGGCGGCCAAAACCAGCGGCGTCACAACCGACACGTAGACGAGAGATAGAATTCCCACAGCTATACCGGTTCGCGGCATCGCAGCCGTTAAGCCCAGAATTAGTGATACTCCGATCAGCAACACTGGATTGTCGATCAGAATCCGCAGCGACCGATCCAGCACTTCGCCGAACGACAGCTGCCGAATGTTATATTCCATGGATTCCCCCTGTTTGACTGCCCGTCAATGCATGCTGCTAGGCTGACAATCATCGAGTGTCGAATCAAGCCGAGGATCCGCTCACTGAACCGACGGCACTTTTCGCCGTCGCCGGGGTCTGCGAACCTTCAGCGCGAATCTGCTCGGCGAGGTACCGCAGGTCGAAGTCTTCGAGCCGGCATCGCCGATCGAAGTAATAGACCGTCACCACCGTCGCCAAGTACGCGTAGCTGAACGAAAACACCAGTCCTTGGATGAGTGTGCCGACAACCGGCACTGATGACGTTAACAACCCGAATATGCGCGCTGGAACTAGTTCTACTACTAAAGAGATAAGGACGATTCCAAATGTTCGCCACCATGCTCCCTTCACCAGAGTGGAACTGCGGCGAAGTGCACTCATTCCAAAGCGCCGCTCAACCACCATAACTGGCGCGTGCAGAATCCATCGAGTCCACAAGATGAACGCGATCGGCAACCACACCAGAATAACGAGCCCAATGTTTGCACGTATACCAACGGCTGATTTTGTCGTGAGCATCGTCGAAACTAGAAACAAGCCGAAAATCGGTAGAAAGACCGCTTCGACAATCAGATAGGTGCCGAGGTAACGAAACAGAATCGACCAAGCGGTCTTAAAGGCGCTCCCGATAGTAACATCTCTGCCCAAATAGATGTCCGCCGTTGCCGATGCCAGGGCCGCTCCAACAAACGGTAACCACGAAAGGGTGAATGCCCAGCGGAGAACCTCTGGCCATCCCCGTCCTCGAGGAAGTGCCTCCATCGGCATGCCCAGAAAAATCGCCACCCCGATCAGCAGCATCGCGTTGTCGACGAGGATCCGCAGCGACCGATCCAGCACTTCGGCAAACGACAGCTGGCGAATGTCGTACCCCATCAAAGCCTCAATCAAACGTTTTGTTTATGCCCGCTAGCTACCGGCGATCGTACATACCAATCAAGCCTTGGGGAAGTTTGTGTGGTTACGAAAACGAGGGTGTACGTTTTTCACGGAGCGATCCACGTGGAGCCCTCGACGAAACACGCCCACTTCGCCTTTTTCCAGGCGCGCTGCGGGCACAATATGTTCGCTCCCAGACTGCGCCGTGGACACAGAAAGATATTTGTGCGAATAAGCTTCACTCAGAGGAAAGCATAAGGTTGCCTTTGGCGACTGAAGAGTCCTTGACCCGGGACCGCGGCGGCGGGAGATCTATTCGGCAGAGACCCTCCGGTGGCCGCAAAAAGCAACCGATTTGACGAACTGATTGCTGCGGCAGAAAGTCAGCCCTTTGCCGGTTGGGATTTCGCGTATCTGATGGACCGAATGGTCGAGGCCCAACTTCCTTGGGATTATGTTGTCGAAGTACTCGAGAGATTGACTGCCGTCTCAGCGCTGCTCGACTTGGGAACCGGGGGCGGCGAAGTGCTCTCGCAACTTGCGCCTCTCCCTCCTCGGACTTTCGCAACGGAGGAATACGCTCCGAATGCGCCGATAGCGGCCAGGCGCCTACATCCCTTTGGGGCGCAGGTCGTTCGGTATGAAGCCCCGATGGAGAACTATGCTGCGCCCGGGCCTCCAAGGCCGAACAAACCCGGCCTGCCGTTTCGCGACCGCACGTTCGACCTAGTGATCGATCGGCACGAGGCGTACTTGTCGGCCGAGGTCTTCAGAATCCTGCGCTCAGGCGGAAGATTCATCACCCAACAATGCGGCGGAACGAATTATCTCGAACTCAATGATCTGCTAGGAATCCCGCGTCCGTCTTATGAACCGTGGGGTCTGGAAGCTGCTAAGGCCCAATTGCAATCGGCGGGCTTCGAACAGGTTTCGGGTCGAGAGCAGTTTCATACGACTCTGTTTCGCGACGTCGGCGCAGTCGTGTACTACCTTCGCACCGTGCCGTGGCAGGTACCTGACTTTAGGGTGTCAAAGCATCTAGGCTCGCTGAGAGAGATCCACAGGCAAATCGAGACTAGCGGACCGCTGAAGACACGAGCGCACCACTTTCTGGTTGAGGCTGTGAAGCCGCTGACGAGGTGACGCTCGCCGGAACAATTCGCCACCGCTCCTCTCCTTCTAGGAGCTCGTTACTTCTGAAAGAACCGCTTATCGGTGAGGATGACTCAGCACATGTGTCTTCGGAGTGTGGCCGCGAAACGGTCCCGACCGACCGCCCTCCTTTTCGCCGCTAAACCGCCGCCGTACTTGGCGTTCGATGTTCGAAAAACACCTCCCTCCGCCCAGTCTATTTCGCAACGATTGCCGCGCAGCCTATATGTCGCAAAGGCGATCATCTGGGCTTATCTCGTCATCGGCGTCGCGGCGTTCTACCTCCAGTTCCGCGGAGACTTGTAGTTGATCTATTTGAAAAGCGTCCTGGAAGCGCGGACGGTTTTGGGGACGCCCGCCCCGAAACAACCATTTTTAAGGCGAATCGATGACGATGATCGTGGGAGCGAATCTGAGGCGATGATCCGCGGACCTAGGTAAATCGCGCCGAGAGAGAAATTGGCTGATTGACGCCAATCTGGCTGAAAGAGACGTTCTCTGGGTCCGCGCTCGATCGGAAATCGCGCGCACACGCGCTGATTTCGATCGATTCTCTGACATCTCCAAAAATCTGGAGACTGAAATGTGGACCAGAGTGGATTTGAACTCTCGACCCCTACTTTGCCCTTCCATCGCAAAATTGCCCGCGAATTTGGCGAAGAATTTGCCCGAGATTAAAGCAGCAGTGCTGCAGAGAGCATCATCGCCGTGTATTCGCCCGGATTGAAATCTTGTCCGATCTCGTTTACGCCAACTGAGGCAAAATTCTGACCGCGCGAGGATCGCGACGCCGTTCCAGCTTTTCTGCCCGTGTCAGATTGCCATAACCTCCCGCGGATAGCGGCTTCGGGAGACTTCTCCCAAGGTGCTTTCAGTTCCTGGAGGCGCGACATCCGGCTTTGTTTCCGCGAGCCAGCGGATGAGCCCCGGAAGGCGGCCATTGACGACGTTCACGTTGTAGGTAGCTATCTTCATAAGCTTTGTCTAAACAAAATCAGCGCTCTTTGGGGTTGATTAAAAAACTGGGACACTTGTCATCTTGTTAATTTTCGGAATTTCGATCGCGCTGGCAATCTGGCTGATCGCGCGCGCCGTCAGCGCAAAGAATCGCATCGAGGAGTTTTCCCATCGGCTCGGGGACATCGAATCAGAAATTGCACTATTGAAGCGGGTAAAGGAATCGCCGAGCCCCGTCGAATCGGACTCCGCGGTTCCAAAGCCTCCGGAAATTGCCATTCCTGCTCCCGCCTCGCCGCCGAGAACAATTGCTGCGCCCCAGCCGGATGTCTCCTGGCCGCCACGTCCACTGCCTACACTATCGCCGCCCGTTTTCGAGCCACGTCCCGCGCCGATTCCGAAAATCGATTGGGAACAATTCGTAGGGGTGAAGGGTTTTGCGTGGGTTGGCGGACTCGCACTGTTTCTCGGCGTTGCATTTTTCGTCAAATACTCATTCGACAACAATCTCGTCCCGCCCGTCCTGCGAGTAACGATTGGCTACCTCGTTGGCCTCGGCCTGCTCGTCGGCGGCGTGGTGATGTCTCGCAAACAGTACGCTGTACTTTCGCAGACTCTATGTGCCACCGGAGTTGTCATCCTCTATAGCGTCACCTTCGCGTGCCGTTCGATTTATCACTTTGATTTCTTCGGGCCGATTCCAACATTCCTGCTGATGGCGCTGATCACAACGACGGCGTTCCTTCTCGCCGTCCGGCTCAACGCCCTCGTCGTCGCGATCCTAGGAATGCTGGGCGGATTTCTTACACCTGTTCTGCTTTCCACTGGTCAAGACAATCCGCTCGGACTTTTCGGTTACATCGCGATCCTCGACGCCGGCCTCATCTTCGTCGCTTTCAATCGCCGCTGGTATTTTCTCACCGCACTCGCCGCTTTCGGAACGGCATTCATGCAGATCAGTTGGGCCGATGAATTTTTCGTCAGCGGAAAATATTTCGAAGGAAACAAGATTCTCATCGCGCTCGCCGTGCTGCTCGGCTTCAACGCGCTTTTTATCGCGGCGACCTGGTGGGCGAAAACCTGGCGGCCTTCAGATTTAGAAAATGAAGGATCTTTGATCTTTGGAATAGGCCGAGTCCGCGCAAGGGAATGGCTCGTTTGTTCAGCGCTTGGCCTGGTCGCGGTGACATTCGCGTTCACCGCGTGGTTTCTGGATTTCGAGCCGCTCGCGCATCGCCCATGGTTGATGTTCGGGTTTGTCTTTCTCGTCGACCTTGGCGTCACTGCGCTGGTGCTGGCGGACGAAACGATCGCCGTCGCCCAATCGATAGCGGGACTCGTCGTTTTTGGATTACTGGGACTTTGGACGCAAGTATGGCTGACCGACGAACTACTCAACGCCGCGCTGGCATTCTATTTTCTCTTCGCCATCGTCCACTCGGCTTTGCCTGCTCTGCTACAACGCCGGCGCGGTGTGGTAATTCCGACTTGGGCGAATCACGTCTTTCCGGTCCTCGCTCTCGCGCTCGTACTGGTCCCGGTTTTCACGCTCGCGCAAGTCTCGTTCATCGTTTGGCCGTTCATTTTGCTGGTCGATTTGCTTGCCATCGCGCTCGCCGTGCTCACGGCCACGTTGATACCGGTGCTGGCGGTGTTGTTGCTTACGCTGGCCGCGACCGGCGAGCTAATCTTCAAAATTCCGTCCGACCTCAGTGGCCTGCCCGTTTCGATGCTCCTGCTCGCCACATTTGTAGTTTTCTTCGTCGCCGTTAGCGTTTGGCTGGTCAGGGAATTCCAGCCCGACGCGCTGATAACCGGGATCAAATTCAACAACAATCTTGACGCGCCTGGCGATTTCGCTGCGATACTTCCCGCATGCTCCGTCGTGCTTCCATTCTTGCTGCTCATAATGGCGACGCTGCGGCTGCCGCTGATAAATCCGTCGCCGGTCTTCGGCCTTGCTCTTTTGCTCGTAGTTTTGTTGCTGGGCGTCACCAAAATATTTTCGCTCGATTGGATGCCCGCCGTTGGTCTCGTCTGCGTGAGTGCGCTCGAATGCGCGTGGCATTTCAATCACTTCGATCCGGCGAATATAAGGCAGCCGTTGGATCTGGTTCTGACCTGGTATTTGATTTTCTTCGCCGCTTTCGCGTTGTTCCCGTTTCTGTTCTGGAAGCAATTCTCCAGCAAGGTCGTTCCGTGGGCGACGGCAGCGATGGCCGGCCCACCGCAATTTTTCCTTGTCCACCGCTTCGTATCCTCCGTCTATCCGAACCGAGCGATGGGACTGTTGCCCGCGGCGTTTGCGATACCGGGATTGTTGAGCCTCGTCGCTGTCTTGAAGAGAGTTCCGGCCGAAAACAAATCGCGCATGGCTCAACTCGCATGGTTCGGCGGCGTCGCGCTGTTTTTCATCACACTGATTTTCCCAATCCAGTTCGACCGGCAATGGATCACCATTGGCTGGGCGCTGGAAGGCGTGGCGTTGTTGTGGTTGTTCCATCGCGTGCCGCATCGGGGTTTGCAGCTGACCGGCGTCGGCTTGCTCATCGCCGCGTTCCTGCGGCTCGCGTTCAATCCCGCGGTGCTGGATTACCATCCGCGCGCCGCGATGCCAATTTTCAACTGGTATCTCTACGCTTACGGCATCGTGACGATCTGCCTGTTCGCCGGGACAAAACTTCTCGCGCCACCGCGCGACCGGGTTTTGGACTGGGAAATTCCGCCGATTCTTGCCGGATGCGGCACGGTGCTGGCGTTCCTGCTGTTGAATATCGAAATCGCAGATTACTTCAGCGAACCGGGTTCGACGCTCACATTTGAGCTGGGCGGTAACTTTGCACGCGACATGACCTTTTCCATAGGATGGGCGTTGTTCGCGCTCGCGTTACTTATCTATGGCATTCGGAAAAAAGTTCCGGCTGCGCGATATCCAGCAATGGGCTTGCTGTGCGTGACGTTGCTGAAGCTCTTCTTCCACGACCTCGCGCAAATCGGCCAGCTCTATCGCATCGGCGCATTAGTCGGCGTGGCTGTGGTTGCGATGCTCGCGTCGTTTGCGTATCAACAATTTTTCGCAGCCGGCAGCAATGTGAAGAGCATAGGGAATGAAGCGTCTCACTAAGTTCTCGCCAAGCTTGCTCTACGCTTTTGCCCTCCTTATCGGCATTTCTGCAACCGCTGCGAATCTGCCATCCGCCTGGCAGCATGACCAATCGTTTGAGGTTTCGACAACCGGACTGGTGAAGATGAGTTTGCCGGTTGAAACGCTCGACGTCGCGCGTTCCGCACTCGAAGACTTGAGGCTTTACGACGAAGCGGGAAGCGAAGTGCCGTACCTGATTGAACGTCCCGCCGAGGTCGCGTACGCCGCGCAACCGGTGAAGGCATTTCAAGTCTCGCTTAACGCAAGCACGACCGTCCTCACGCTCGAGGCGGGTCTGGCGCAACCGCTCGACGGCATCACGGTGGAAACTCCGGCGACGGATTTTATCAAAGCCGTGAGCGTGGAGAGTTCCGCAGACGGCAACCACTGGCAAACACTCGCGCAAGGCCAGCCGATTTTTCGTCAGCCCGACGGTGCAAGTCATCTGCAAATTTCTTTGCCGCCGACCTCTTCAAAATGGCTTCGCCTCACCGTGGACGACGGGCGTTCGCCGCCGATTCCGTTGACCGGCGCGCTCGTCCATCCGGCCATCGACAAGCCCGCGTCCGGAGAATTGATTTCGGCGACGATCGCTGAACGTGACGAAAATCCCGGTGAAACGCGTCTCGAGTTGAGCCTCGGCGCGGCGAACTTGAGTGTGGCCTCCATCCAAATTGAAACCGCCGAGCCGCTTTTTATGCGCAGGGTCTCGGTCGCTTTGCCTAAGGTGTCGGAAGACACCATCGAGGAAGAAACCATCGGGCAAGGCACGGTCTATCGGGTTGCCGTCGAAGGCCAGCCGCCTTCTCAAAATCTTTCTGTGCCGCTCGACAGCCTGGTGAGCTCGCGCGAATTGTTTGTTCTCATCAAAAACGGCAACAGTCCGCCGCTGCCGATTTCTGCCGTCCGCGTAGAGCGGCGGCCGGTTTATCTCGTTTTCCTCGCGCGGCAGCCGGGCATATATCATTTGCTCACCGGCAACGCTCAATGCGATGCCCCGCAATACGATCTGGCCGCGCTGGGAATGAATCTGAAAGGCGTAGCCGTTTCACCGATTAAAGTTTCGCCACCATCGGACAACCCGGATTTTCGCGCACCCGAAGTTTTGCCCGGAGTCGAAGTAACCGGCGCGGCGCTCGACGTTTCGGATTGGAAATTCCGCAAGCCCGTGAAGATTTCCAGTGCGGGAGGCGCGCAGCAAATCGAGCCTGACCTGGAAGTACTCGCGCACGCGAGGCCCGGCTTCGAGGATTTGCGCGTATTGGACGGCAGCAATCAGGTGCCTTACATCATCCAGCGCACGTCCATCAGCCGTGCGCTCACTCCGACGGTTACGGAGACGAAGGACGCGAAAGATCCGAAGTTGAGCCGCTGGATCATCAAACTTCCCCAAAGCGGTTTGCCGATCGCACGCCTGACTTGCCTCTCGCGAACGCCGCTGTTTGAACGCTCGCTGTCGCTTTACGAAGAACTCGCGGATGAACGAGGTGACAAATATCGGCGCGTGTTAGGTGGCGCGACTTGGACACAAACTCCGGAACGCAAGTCGAAAGATTTCTCGCTGACGGTGGACGGACCGGTGCAGAGTGACACGTTGTTCCTCGAAACGGATAACGGCGACAATCCGCCCATCGAACTCGAAAAATTCACGGCCTTTTATCCGGCCACGCGAATCCTGTTCAAAGCAAAGCCAGGGGACGATCTGTTTCTTTATTACGGCAACCCACAGGCGGCGCCGCCTAGTTATGATTTGAGCCTCGTCGCGGAACAATTGCTGACGGCTGAAAAAAATGTCGCGTCGATTTCCGCCGAACAGCAACTCAAAGAATCTTCCTGGTACAACAATCAGATGGCGAGCCAGGGCGGCGTGCTCTTATGGGGAATTCTGGCGTTGGTGGTCGTCGTACTGCTGTTCATCATTTCACGGCTGCTGCCGAATTCGCAGCCGCCGGCATCCTAAACGCAACGTCGGAGCCGGCCAGAAGCTGATGAGCCATCCCAAAAGGCTCGCTCAGCTTCGAAGCAACTGAGTCAGAAAGGTTCGGGTGGTTTCGGAGACCACAATACGATTTTCGAATCCCGCCAGCGGCTAGCGCGGCGTGAGAAGCACCACGGGGATCTCGCGTCTCGTTCCGGCCTGGTACGTGTCGTAGTCGGGCCAGTGCGCTGTCATGATCGGCCATACGCGCTTCCTTTCTTCGGTCGTCGCAGTCCGCGCCCGGACCGGTGCTCTGTCGCGCGATCGCAAGGTTGAACATCCGGCACACGCTGGGTCCGTCGAGATTGGCGGCGGCGGTCGGTACTGCTGAATGAGTATGCGCCGGACAACATCCTTGCTGATCTCGAAGCCGAATGCGTTCGAGATTTGCTCGGCAATCTTGCGGCAGCCCATGCGCGGGTTGCGCCGTTTCATCTCGACCACCGCAGCAATCAGCTCGCGGGAGCGACCCTTGGGGCCGGGTCGCTGGGAGCTATATAGAAGATGATATTTGCACTTTACCAAAGCATGGCGAAGGCGCAGCAGCGTCGAAGTCTTGGTTATCGCGGCCATTTCACGCAGCCGCTTCGGTGAGACCAAAAGCGTGTAGAATCCAAGCAGCAGCCGATCCCGCGAGGTCAGATTGGGGGAGCGTCGCTGCGAACGCTTCATGATCAGCAGTTGATACTTGACGGCGAGCGATTCTGCCACGACCGAGCGAACACCGCCGGGTCTGGCAAGTCGCGTGAGGGTCACCAGCAAGTGGCCGAGCAAAGGGAACAGCAGTTTCATTCGGAGCGGGACTTTAACTCCCTCTCGACCGTCAGAAAGTCTGCACTCCGGCATCCGGTTCTGCCAAAATCAACAATCCGCCACACACAGGCCTATATCAAAAAGGCGGTGACCCTGGCGGGCAGTAGCGGGCAATCTCGCTTATCCGATCTTCGCTGAACCTGCCGAAACAATTCACTTTGTCATTAGTGGGCGGCCAGCGTGCGGCGCGTTTGACAAGCCAACAACGAAAGGCGAAAAGGGTTCAGATGAAAGTTATAAATACGCGGTTTATGGCGGCCATTCTGATGCTGGTTCTTCTGGCCCTAACTAGAGCAGCCGCCGAGCCAGCATCGCCGTTGTCGCAATCTCAATGGAAGAAACTACTAGAACTTACCGACAAGCTCGGCAGTCGCAATGTTATTCTGTCCCCTATCCCTGGTCTCCTAGGACTTACCAAGCTGGAGGACAATCTTCCATCAATTGAGGTCGAAACTGACGACGGAAAATTTGGGTTTGTCCGGAGTCGACACAACCCAGACGATTTCATCTTCTATGCCATTGTCGACGACAAGATGTTCGTGTTTCGAACCAGCGCTGAACTAAGAATATTGGCTGCGGTTAGATGCGGGTTCGTAAAGCGACCTAGTGGCGGCGCAGAACACCCCAATCCGAGTATCATCCCGATCGACGAACAGGCTCAAGTTCTGTTCCAAGCTACATTGGCGGCTTTCGCCAAAGAGAAGGAACTTAAAGGCGTTTAGTCCGCCGCATTTCTGGTGGCGAGGAAATCGGACATTGCTCGCTCACTTTTACTTCGTCTTTACGTCGGACGGTTCTTCGTGCCGGGATCACTCGTACTCATATAGGGCACGGCTCAATTCTCGACAGAAAGGATTGAGCATGAATCGGCTGCTGAGGTGGGAATGTCAGCTTCTCGAGTCCCTCGCGCCGGGAAAAATGCGGGAGTCTGCGCAGCAATTTCCGTCAGCATCGAATCAATTTAAACTGTATCTCAGTAGGAAAAGAATACCTCCGATAGTGAAAACACATCCCGCTTCAAAACACATGATTTGGCACACTTGTTTTTCTTGTTCGCCAGTTAAACCCCATATCCCCCTCAACACAGGTCCGACAAGAAACCATCCATAGAGAATGAAGAGAACGCCGAGTCCGATCAACATACCCCCTAAAGACTCAACTCCAGAGAGGATCTTCTGCTGCCACAGCAGCATGAGCCCACGCGTCACAAGAAGAGGCGCAACGACGTAAAGGAGTATCCGTAAGGCTTTGAACTTAAGCAGATACTGCGTCATAAGCGAGGAAGATTCCACGATCCTAAGACCACAGTAAATGTGTTTAGCTGAGATTCGCCAATGCCTAAAGTTGCGCTGGCGGTTGGTACGCCACCAGCTAGCACCACGATTGGCTGCCCAGCCGAGTTGGTACCCACTGAAATCTGTGCACTAATGCTCACAACGCCTACGCCAGCCTCTCCCGTCCACGTTCGAAATTTGTTTACGAGATCCTTCGCGCAATTAGCATTTGTAAGAAAAAAACTCAGCCCTCCGCCCACGGCTCCGCCGCTGGCCGAGTTATCATTGCCTGGCGGAGCTGCAGCTTGTGAGCCAGGTGGGCCGTCGAACTTACCGGCGGTCGCGGTGGCCCCAAGACTTACTTGTCCAGTGTTGGTATCGATGAAGACACCGCCACTCCCTCCAGAGGTTTGAGCTGATCCCCCTGGTCCGCCCGTGCCATTCTCTGTCGACGTTCCTAGATCAAAACCGGCCCCTATTAGTCCTGTAAGATCCTTGAAATTCACGGGATCATTCCAGACGTAGCTGTACAGATCTGTGCGCCCGGACCGGAATTACTTTGTCCCACACCTGGATCTTCACATCGGGGTGCGCGAGCAGGTTTTTGTAGCAGATCATGCCAAGAAAACCGCTCGTCGTCTGCAAAATACCATGGCAACACTAGCGATTGCGACCAACGCCGAAAAGGTGAACCCACCTAGCGGCGTTGTGCGGTTGAAGGGCGAGGCCAAGACTTCGAAGTAGCGCGCTGAGGAGCGTAAGGCTTCCGGATCGCTGCCGTGACACCGCAGGCTTTTTGCAGCGGCTTTTGCAATTGGGAACGATTGACAGAGTCGAGAATCTCACCACAATCATCAACCTCACCACCTTTCAGGATTCTGCGGTGCCCCATCAGGATTGGAGGTCGCGTCGTAAGTAAGTTAGGCTGGGGGCTAGTGCGCAGACGGAGGGAACCGATGTCATCCACCGGCGACACTATATTCATAAAGCCAAGTCGAAGGGACGCTCTACTTGGCTTGGTGGCCTCACTGATCTTCGTCATCGCCGCGCTCTACCTAATCTCGGTCGGAGAACACGGTCCATTGATCTGGTACGCTCTATTGCTGTTCGGTTCCACGACCATCTTCTTTCTGGTGGCGATGCTTCCGGGCGCCAGCTATCTCAGACTTGACCGTTCCGGGTTCACCACACGTCATCTGTTTCGCAGCTTTTCCTATCGATGGCATGACGTCGGTCCATTCACTATCGGACGATTTGGCTGCATTCCCGGGGAGATCGGATTCAGCACACCGGAGTCAGAGGCGCGTTTCGCGCGCATGAGTCCGCTCCATCGTCGGTGGGTTAGCCTGGAGTTCGGTAATCATCAAAATCTGGTGGGCAAGTTCCAAATACCAGCCGCAGAATTGGCCGCGACCATGAACACGTGGCGCGAGGAAGCTATCCGCCATAGCCCCGCCTCGGATCCTGAGCCACAGCCGCAACGGTCGCCGCACAGCCTATATGTCGCACTGGCGATCATCTGGGCTTATCTCGTCATCGGCGTCGCGACGTTCTACCTCCAGTTCCGCGGAGACTTGTAGTTGATCTACTTGAAAAGCGTCCTGGACCGCGGATGGTTTTGGGACGCCCGCCCCGAAACAACCATTTTAAGGCGAATCGATGGCGATGATCGTGTGAGCGAATCTGAGGCGATGATCCGCGGACCTAGGTAAATCGCGCCGAGAGAGGAATTAGCCAATTTGCTCGAATCGCGCAGAAAGAGACGTTCTCTGGGTCCGCACACGATCGCAAACCGCGCGCACACGCGCGGATTTCGATCGATTCTCCGCAAGGTCCGCAGACCCGAAGACTGAAATGTGGAGGGAACAGGATTTGAACTTTCAGCCCCGTTTCTCGTCTGCCAGACGACAGCTGGGTGAGAGCATTCTTAAACTGTGTGACGAGTTGGTTGGCTACTCAAGCGGACCTGAAGCGCAGGTTCCGGAGATATGGCGATCTTGGTCTTTCTCGAAGGGTGAGGTTGCTAACTGGGCGTTTACCGAACAGCTTTAATTGTGCTTGACACGCTATAGCTTGTGTGAAAATTTGGGCTGCGCTTTTATTTTGCTTTGGGGGGAGCGAATGCCGCAGGCGGGTTATAGACGGAATTTCCTCGCGCTGGTCCTCGTGGTGGTGCTCGGGATGATTGCGGCTGCCGCGCCGCCTGCAGCAGCAGCAGGGCTGACTGTCTCTCCCGCCAACTTGGCGTTCGGTAACGTAGTCTTCGGCGTTACGGGAGCGACCAGTAGCCTCAGGAGTGTCAGGATAATCAATCCCGCCATCGGCCAGCCGGTTACAGGTTTGAGTATCCAAATTACCGGTGCAAACGCCAGCGAGTTTGCAATCAGCAACAACGGCTGCTCGTCGACTCTGGCCAAAGGTACTAACTGCACGGTGATGTTGGCCTTCACGCCCGCCGCGCTTGGCACCCGCACGGCATCACTAGCGGTGAGCGACACAGCGAACGCCAATGCCGGTTCGGCAGCACTAAGCGGCGTCGGGATCGCGGGCAAGCTGACGATCACCCCATTGAAGACGAACTTCGGCCAAGTACTGGCGGGTGCAATCAGCGCGTCGAGGACGACTACTGTTAAGAATCCTACCGGCGCGACCCTCGAGATAACCAGCGTGGTGCCGTCGGGAGAATTCACCCTCGCCAGTGACGGATGCAGTGGCCACGATCTGGCTCCCGCGGCTACCTGCACCATTGAGACCGAGTTCAATCCCACCCAGACCGGCGCTCTCAGCGGAAATCTGAGTATTATCGATGACGCTGCGAACAGTCCCCAATCTGTCACTCTTGAAGGGACCGGAATTCTTGCCAACCCGACGTTTTCGCCAGCGGCGTTGGGGTTCGGCCGAGTGCAGGTGGGAGCGGCTTCGGCCATCAAGACCGTTACAATAACCAATCCAAACATACTGCCCCTTGATATTTCGTCGATCAGTGCACCCCTCCCGTTTGAAGTGGTCACGAACTTGTGCGGGTCGTCGATTTCGGCGAGCGGAAACTGCCAGGTATCGGTGGCCTTCAATCCAACGACCGACACCAGTCTCACGGGGACTGCCGAAACAGGAAAGCTGACGGTTGCCGACAACGGCAAGACCGCGTCCCAGACAGTGAGCCTGAGCGGGACCGCATTCGGCGCTGTGCCGACGGTGACGGCAACGGCCACTGCCACCGCTACTGCGACGGACACCGCCACTCCGACGGCGACCGCTACCGCTACCATGACAGCGACTGCAACGGACACTGCGACCGCGACCGCTACGGCAACTGCAACCGATACTGCCACGACGACAGCAACCGCTACGGCCACTGCAACTGATACTGCCACGGCGACGGCGACCGCTACGGACACGGCGACTTCGACGGCTACGGCAACATCGACTGCAACGGCGACAGCCACCGACACGGCTACGGCAACAGCGACCGAGACATCGACCGCAACGGCGACATCGACTGCGACAGTGACAGCGACCAACACGGCGACTCCAACCGCCACCTCGACTCCGCTCAATGTTTCCGGAACGGCGATACAGAACGGGATGAACGGCGCCGCGATTACTGCGGTTTCGGTGAATCCCGACGGCACGGATGCGTCGGCGCTGGGTTCCACCGCCGCGGACAGCAATGGCAATTTTTCAATGTCGATCACCGCGCCGAACGGTCCGGTCCGCTTCCGCGCAATTGGCGGCAGCTACGTTAGCGAGCAGAATGGCGCGACTATCAATTCTCCAAGCCCGTTGTCTGTATTGGTGCCGAGCCTTCAGGGGAATCTGACCGGATTGTCGATCAATCCGCTGACCACGTTCGTGGATTCGCTGACGGTGGGAAATATTTCCCGGGGGCAGAACCTAGCGACCGCGCTCAGCAATTCGACCGCGTCAATCGAGCAGGACTACGGAATTTCGAACGATCCCTCAGGCCTGTCTCCGCTTTATACGTCGGCCGCTATTGGCACGGATTCGGGCCGGGTCGGACTCATCCTCGGCGCGATCGTGAACGAAGACCAGCTCGCCTGCCCTGGCACTCCGGGGGGATTAGTCGGCGCGCTGTCCAGCGATATTTCCGACGGTATATTCGACGGAACGATTTCCGGAGCGTCGGTCTCCTATTGCGGCCGCTCGCTCGCTGCTATTGCCGGCACCGCGCAATTCGACGACGCACTTTCGGGACTGCAGGGGCTTACTTTGGCCACGAGTGGGTTCGCCTTTGGTGGAACTAATAATTCCCTGACCTTGAATAGCGTGACCGCCGCTCAGATAGCCGCCGAGGCTGTCGCGATCGGAAACGCGGTCGTGGCTGCCGCTCCTCCGTCAATCAACACGTTCGCAGCCACCACGCCCTCGATGAACACCGCACGTTATGGCGCCACCGAGACGCTGCTGCCCAACGGCAACGTGCTGATCGCCGGCGGGGAAAACAATTTCGTCCCTGTCAGCAGCACGGAGTTGTACAACTCTGGCACCAACACCTTCGCCGCTTCGACGCCCTTGATGACCGCCGCTCGTTTTGGTGCGACCGCGACATTCTTGGCTAATGGTACGGTGCTGATCGCCGGCGGTAACGGCAGCGGCGGTACCGCTCAAAAGACTGTCGATCTGTATCAGCCGATTGGCAATACCTTCGCCACCTCAACGCCGACGATGATCGCCGCACGTACCGAGGCAGCCGCAACGCTGCTACCCAACGGCAAGGTGCTGATTGCTGGCGGAAGTTTCCTAAGCAGCACTGAGTTGTACAATCCAGCTACCAACACGTTTGCGGCCGGGCCCTCGATGAGTGCCGGGCGTTCCTTCCCTACTGCAACGCTGCTGCCCAATGGCAAGGTGCTGATTGCTGGCGGCTCGTTCAACACAAGTTCGTCTGGAGCGCTCGCGACCGGGGACCTTTACGACCCCGTTGCCAACACTTTCACCGCGGGGCCGCAAATGAACGAGGCGCGTTTTTCTGCGACTGCGACTCTGCTACCCAATGGCAAAGTGCTAATCAGCGGCGGCACCCAGGATGGCAATGTTGGTCTGTCCAGTACGGAACTCTACGATCCAGTCACTAATACATTCGCGGCATCGACATCGACACCCACTATGAACCAAAAGCGTTTTGCTGCGACCGCGACTCTACTACCCGACGGCAAGGCGCTGATCGCTGGTGGCGTCTCGTTCGACGTCGGCGCTTTCAGCAGCACAGAGCTATATGATCCGGTCGCAAACACGTTCGCTGCCACGACACCGTCCATGAATATGGCGCGCTATTTTGCTACGGAGACCCTGCTGCCCAATGGCGAGGTGCTGATCGCGGGCGGCTTTAACGCGAACACGTCGACATTTCTAAAAAGCACGGAGCTTTATTCTCCGTGACAGAGACTTTTGAACGAATACGGACCTCTCGGCCGGCTCCGTCTGCGGGCGAATCTAAGGCGATGATCCGCGGACCTGGCAAAATCGCGCTCGGATAGGTTTCGCCCGATTTGAGCGACTTGCGCTACTTGACGCGTTCTGTGGGTCCGCGTGCGATCACGAATCCTTCGGCCGTTACAATTTAAAGGATCGTCAAATTCCACCGAGCGTTATAGATGAAACCGTCAAGTATGGTACCGCTGCTCCTGGCCGTTGGGGGCGAACAGTTTACTACGACCCAGCGAACAACGTTACGGTTGTGCTGGAACCCAATGGGGAAATAGTAACCTTCCATAAGGGTAAGCCATGACTACAGCTACCTCGAAATACCGCGCTATTCTCTCTGAAACTGGCGTTTCGGTTACCTTTGTACCGACCCTTCCCTCAAATGTACGACACGAACCGGCGCGATTTGTGTGTGACTTCAATACATTTGGCCGATTAATGGGAATCGAGACCTTGGACCTGGTGAAACCGAAAGATGTCGATGTGATATCCGCTCTGAACAGGGAGACCTCATCGTTACAAGAGCAAGGTGAGGTCACATATGACGAAAAACATGAAGTGCTCTACCTCCGCCTGAACGATACGCGGCAATCGCTCGCAGAAAAGATAGAACAGAACCTAGCGAAGGGTAGAGGGTTGGACCAGAAATCTTGCGACGGGTCTTTGTTGTTGGATACTCGCGGAAGACTATTAGGCCTCGAGGTTCGATTTTAGCATCTTTTTGGGTTCGTCTTGGTGATAACGGACCAAACTTAGCTCAATATGCCGCGAACGGTTCGCGAGCACTCGGCGAGGCGAATCTACGGCGATGATCCACGGACCTAGCAAAATCGCGCCGGGATAGGTTTTGCCCGATTCTGCCGATTTGCGCCTACCCAAGGACGCTCTCCGGGTCCTCGCATGATTCGCAAATCGCGCGCACACGCGCCGATTTCGATCGATTCTCTGACATCTCCAAAAAGCTGGAGACTGAAATGTGGAGCAGAAGGGATTTGAACCCTCGACCCCTACGTTGCGAACGTAGTGCTCTCCCAGCTGAGCTACTGCCCCATCCTGTGTGGCGCGACGCGATTACTACTGTGAGATAACGGACTTCAGGTACGCTCGCAACCTGTCGGCCAGGTCCGGTCGCTTCAGGCCGAAGCCGATTTGCGCCGAGATGAAGCCGACGCGGTCGCCCAGGTCGTAGCGGATGCCCTCGAATTCGTAGCCGTAAATCTTGCGCCGCGCCGTCAACGCCATCAGCGCGTCGGTCAACTGGATTTCGCCGCCGGCGCCCGGCTTGCCCGCGGCGAGCAAATCGAAGATGTCGGGCGTCAGCACGTAGCGTCCCATGATTGCGAATTCGCTCGGCGCTTTTTCGGGCGCAGGCTTCTCGACCATCCCGCGCAGCTCGTATGTGCGATCGCCGGCAAACTTCGCATCGACGATGCCGTACTTCGAGAGCTCGCTGCGCGCGACCTTGAGCAGCGCGACCACCGGCGCGTCGCGCGTCTCGGCCACGTCTAGCAGCTGACGCAGGCATGGCCGCGGGCAATCGAAGATGTCGTCGGGAAGCATCACGGCGAACGGCTCGTCGCCGACCGCCGCGCGCGCCTGCAGCACCGCATGGCCGAGGCCGAGCGGATGCCGCTGTTCGGCAATCGTGATTCGCGCGGGATTGTTGCTGCGCCGGATGAGTTCGAGGATGTCGCGCTTGCCGCGTTCTTCGAGATGGCGCTCGAGCTCGGCATTGGGCTTGAAATGATCGACGACGGTGGTTTTGCCGGGGCTGATGACGAGGACGATTTCCTCGATGCCCGAGGCGACCGCCTCCTCGACCACGACCTGGATCGCCGGCGTATCGACCACCGGCAGAATTTCTTTGGGGATCACTTTGGACGACGGCAGCATCCGCGTCCCCATCCCGGCCGCGAGGATGACAGCCTTCTTAACTTTCATGGCAGTGCGATTTACCGGGAGGCGCGATCAGATTTTCGATTCGCGCACTTCCTGCGCGGATTTGCATGCGATGCAGAGCGTGGTGACGGGGCGCGCCTTGAGCCGCTCGATGCCGATTTCGCCGCCGCATTCTTCGCATTGCCCGTAGGAGCCGTCTTCGATTCGGCTGAATGCTTCGCCGATTTTTGTCAGCAGCTTGCGCTCGCGATCGCGCATCCGCAGCAGGAAATTACGATCCGATTCGAGCGCGGCGCGATCGGTCGGGTCCGCCGGGGCCTCGTCCGAGACGTGATTCATGGTGCCGACCGCGCGCTCGGCTTCCTGCAGGATGTCGCGCTTGCGGCCTTCGAGCAGTTTTCTGAAGAGTTTGAGGTCTCTTTGCCTCACGGTTGAACGATCTCTCACAAGCCGATTTTTTATTCTATAGACGCCCTGCTAGCATGTAAAGATTCCGCGATGAAAACGGCTTACTTCGACGCGTTCTCCGGCCTCAGTGGCGACATGATCGTCGGCGCAATCCTCGACTGCGGCGCCGATTTCGACGAGTTCGAGCGCGCGATCAAGTCGATGCCGCTCGCGGGTTATCGCCTCTCGACCCGGCGCAAGGTTTTGAGCGGCATCTCGGCGCTCAAATTCGACGTCGCCGTGACGGAGCCGCAGCCCGAGCGCCACTTCGGCGAGATTCGCGCGCTGATCGACGCGTCGCCACTGGCCGCCACCGTGAAGCATCGCGCGATTTCGATCTTCGAGGTGCTCGCGCGGGCCGAGGCGAAAATTCACGACACCACCATCGACCACGTTCATTTTCACGAAGTCGGCGCGGTCGATTCGATTATCGATATTGTTGGCACTGCGTGGGGACTCGAGCATCTCGGCGTCGGCGACGTAATCGTATCGCCGCTGCCGATGGGCAACGGCTTCGCGCGCTCGCAGCACGGCGTCATTCCAGTGCCGGCGCCGGCGACGGCGGAATTGCTGTCAGGATTCCCGTTGAAAATCGGCGACGGCGCGCACGAGATGGTCACGCCGACCGGCGCGGCAGTGGTTCGCGCACTGGCGCGTCCGGCGGCAAATCCGCTCGCGTTCGAAGTCGAGAAGATTGGCTACGGCGCGGGCTCGCGTGAGCTGGAAGATCGGCCCAACGTGTTGCGCGTGATGCTCGGGCGCGAATGTTCGGCGTTCGACAGCGACGAGATGATCGAGATCTCCGCGAATATCGACGACCTGAACCCGCAGATTTACGACCATGTGATGAATCGGCTGTTCGAGGCGGGCGCGCGCGACGTGACGCTCACGCCGACGATGATGAAGAAGGGGCGTCCGGCGGTGACGCTCGGCGTGATCGCGGAGGCCGCCAATCGCGACGCGCTCGCGCAGATTATTTTCGCGGAGACCTCGACGATTGGATTGCGGTTTCACGCAGTCGGACGCCTGAAACTGCATCGCGAGATTCACGAGGTCGAGACGCGATGGGGCAAGGTCCGCGTCAAGATATCGGGCGCAAACGGCGGCGCGCCGGCGACGATCTCGCCGGAATACGACGACTGCCGGCGAATCGCCGCGGAGCACAAAGTGGTACTGCGCGTCGTCATGGACGAAGCGCGCGCTGCCGCAACGAACGCTGGCAGCGCTCTCCTAAAAAGATGATTTCCGAACGGCTGCACATCAACGAGATTTTTTACAGCATCCAGGGCGAATCCACGCACGCGGGACGGCCGTGCGTGTTCGTGCGGCTCACCGGATGCAACCTGCGCTGCAAATGGTGCGACACCGAGTACGCGTTCTACGAAGGCAAGCGCATGCCGATTGCCGAAGTCGCGAAAATAATTCGCGGCTACCGCTGCGACCTGGTCGAAGTGACCGGCGGCGAGCCGTTGCTGCAAGAGGGCGTGTATCCGCTGACGCATGCGATGCTTGAAGCGGGCGCGACCGTGATGATCGAAACGTCGGGATCGATTGACGTGAGCAAGCTCGACCCGCGCGTCATCAAGATCATGGACCTTAAATGTCCGGGCAGCGGCGAATGCGAAAAAAATCTGTGGAGCAACCTCGAGCATCTGACGATGCGCGACGAGATCAAATTCGTCATCGCCGATCGCACGGACTACGAATGGGCGCGCGACACGATCGTCACGCGCGGCCTCGCAACGCGTGCGGGCGCATTACTGTTGAGTCCGGTGTTCGGGCAGCTGGAGCCGGCCGCACTCGCGTCGTGGATCCTTGAAGATCGCCTGCCGGCGCGGATGCAATTGCAAATGCACAAGCAGATCTGGCCCGGCGTCTCCCGCGGCGTCTAATCCGCGCGACTCACTCCGACTCGGCGAATTCTCGCAGGCGCTCGAACCAGATCAGCTTGTCCTTGAATCCCGGATAGCTCGCATTCAGGCCGCTGGGATTGGGCAGCACGAACACCCGCGCGCCGTGGATTTCCTCCTGCTTGGCGCCCGCGCCCTCGCCCTGCACGACCCCGAAGAAGCGCCGGTAGATGCTCACGCCGACGAATGCGACCACTCGCGGCCGCACTCGTTGAATCTTGCGCGCGAGGATTCGCTGACCCGCGATCATCTCGGCCGTGCTCAGCTCGGACGCCGCCCGCGTCGCCCGCGCGCACAGGTTGGTCAGCGCCAAATCGAATTCCACCAGCCGCGCATCGGCTTCGTACGTGAGCGGCTCCGGCACGAGCTGCGCCGCGTAGAGCAGCCGCCAGAACGGATTGCCGGGGCTCGCAAAGTGATGGCCCATCTGCTCGGATCGAATACTTGGGTTGATCCCGACGAACAGGATTCGCGGCCGCGGCTTCAGGATGTCGCGCAGTTTTGGCATCCGCCGAATATTGGCATCTTCGCAATCGTCGCGTCGCCTTGACCCGCCACGCGCGCTGCCGTAGCACAGTTAAAGATCGCAGGAGTACTCCCCCATGACGACATCGCATACTGAAAACGCAACCGTCGGCAATCCCGATTACGTCAGCGGCGTGCTCAACTACCTCGCCGACAAAGATCAGCATCCGGTGAGCTACAACTTCAAGCCGCCGCCGGGCGTGCCCGCGCGCACTGGAACTTACGCGAAGTTCACCGTGCCGATTCACAGCGCCCGCGCGATTTTGGGGCAACTGTCGCTGGATCGTCAGGGCTTTGCGGTCACGCGCCAGGATTCGGCCGTCGCAAATTTTTACGACGCCGACGAAGTGCGCAGGGTGTACTACCCGGAAGTCGAGCGGATGGTCCGTGAATTCACCGGCGCCGTCAAAGTTCATGTGTTCGACCACAACGTGCGCTCGCGTCCGATGGCGAAGCGTCGCGAGAACGGCGCGCAGGAGCCGGTCAAGGTCGCGCATAATGACTACACGCTCAAGTCGGGGCCGCAGCGGGTGCGCGATCTTATCCCCGACGAGGCCGATGCGCTGCTGAAGAATCGATTCGCGGTGATCAACGTTTGGCGTCCGATTCGCGGACCGGTGCAGGAGTCGCCGCTCGCGGTATGCGACGCGCACAGCATGGTGCAGGACGACTTCGTGAAGCACGTGCTCAAGTATCGCGATCGCGACGGCGAAGTGTACTCAGTCGCGTACAACCCGAATCATAAGTGGTACTACATTCCGAATCAGCAGAAGGAAGAAGTACTGTTGCTGAAGTGTTACGACTCCGACGGACGGCGCGCGCGCTTCACCGCGCACTCCGCCTTCGAGGATCCGTCGAGCCCGCCCGACGCGGCGCCGCGTGAGAGCGTCGAGGTGCGGACGCTGGTCTTCTTTGCTCCGGAAGCGGCCGCCTGACGCCGCATCTATAGAGGATTCGATCGTGGAATATCGCAATCTTGGCAATTCGGGACTCAAGGTTTCGGCCGTCGGCCTTGGATGCAACAACTTCGGCATGCGATGCGACGCGGAGCAGACCCGCGTCGTCGTGCACAAGGCGCTCGACGAAGGCATCACGCTGTTCGATACGGCGGATATTTACGGCAATCGCGGCGGCTCCGAAGAATTGCTGGGCAAGGCGCTCGGTGAGCGTCGTCGCGAGACCATCCTCGCCACCAAATTTGGCATGGCGATGGGCGACGGTCCTTATATGAAGGGCGGATCGTACCGCTACGTCATCGCGGCGGCCGAGGCGAGCCTCAAACGACTGGGCACCGACTATATCGACCTGTACCAGATTCACCAGCCGGACCCCGAGACGCCGCAGCATGAAACGCTCGAGGCGCTCAACGATCTCGTGCGCGCGGGCAAGGTCCGCTACATCGGGCATAGCAACTTCGCCGCGTGGCAGACGGTCGATGCGCACTGGATCTCGCGCACGCGCGGGCTCGCGTCGTACATCTCCGCGCAAAATCAGTACAACCTGCTCGACCGCCGCATCGAGCGCGAGCTGATTCCCGCATGCCGCGAGTTCGGCGTCGGCATCCTGCCTTACTTCCCGTTGGCGAGCGGATTTCTCACCGGCAAATACAAACGCGGCGCCGAGCCGCCCAAGGGCACCCGGCTCGCGATGATCCAGCGGATGGCGAAGCAGGCGCTCACCGACGAAAACTTCGCCACGCTCGAAAAGCTCGAGAACTTCGCCAGCAGCCGCGAGCATACGATGCTCGAGCTGGCGGTCGGATGGCTCGCGTCACAGCCGCAAGTCTCCAGCGTAATCTCCGGCGCAACGAACGCCGACCAGATAACCCAGAACGTAAAAGCCGGCAACTGGAAACTGACGCCGGAAGAACTCGCCGAAGTGGACAAACTCACGCACCGCTAATCGCCAGCGTCGTGGTGTTGTATTACACGCTGTGATACGCTTGACATCATGGGCGCGTTGAACGTCAGAATCGATCCGCAGACGGCGGCATTCCTCGAGCGGGTCTCGCGCGAGCGAGGGCTCACCAAGTCCGAAGTGGTGCGACAGGCGCTCGCAACTCTACGCGCGCAAGATGCGCGACCTTCACGTACAACGCCTTACGAACGTATGGCTCACCTAATCGGATCCTGGGACAGCGGCGGGATGCAATTGTCAGAGCGCACCGGCGAACGGTTCGCACGAATGCTGCAAGAAAATAAGAATGCCAACCGTACTCGTCGACGCCGGTCCACTCGTCGCACTGATTGATCGGAGCGACAACGCTCATCAGCGGTGCGTCGACGCGCTAGCGACCTTGCGCGACCAGTTAGGCACGGTCTGGCCCGCATTTACCGAAGCGATGTACTTGGTGCGGGCCAGTGCGCACGCCCAACGAGCGCTGTGGGACGTGATCAACAGCGTTGGTGTGCGGTTCGCGGATCTCGGTTCCGACGATTGCCCCCGCATGCGCGAACTGATGTGGAAGTATCGCGATCTGCCGATGGACCTGGCTGATGCCGCATTGGTTCGGGTTGCAGAGCGCGAAGGTCTGCGTCGAATCTTTACCATCGACCGGCAAGACTTCGAAATCTATCGCCCACATCGCTTTGGACGGTTTGAGATCCTTCCCTAGTCCGTTTTTTCGCTAATCGTTCGCTCCGTTCGGCCAGTTTGAACCGGTCGTTCAGGGCGCATTAACGCCTTATGGGTGAAGACGTTGTTCCATCAGGAGGCGAACAAAGTGACTTCACTACTTACCGAGAAACAGATCGCGTCGATTCGCTCTTTCCTCAAACCGTCACGTGAAATGGAAGGACTCAATATGTGCCAGAACTGCTTTCTGTCCGAGTTGCCGGGTGTGGTCTTCGGCGTTGTAACGATTATATGGATCGTCGGCACGCTGGGCTTGCTCAACCGCTAGCTCATGGGAGGAATTTCTTGAGGGCGTTGATCGGATTCGGTATCGATGGAATCGATGACCCCGCCGACGGCGAACCGACGACTGAGCCGACGGCGTTCACTCCGCCGCGGATAATGTTGCCGGGCGTGTTGATCGCGCCCATCGCCACGCGCTCCGCCAGCGTCGGCACGTCCGGCAGCACGCGCACTCCGGGCAGTTGTCCGGTCACCGTCACCGGGATCGCGACCTGCATGCCCAGTGCGAGCCGGATGTCGCCGCTCATATCCATGTTCTTGTCCATGTCGAACCAGCCGTCGCCGGTGATCGCGTAGTCCGGCGACTGCGCGAAGAGATCATGCGTCGTGAATCGCGGACCGACCTGCTGAAAACTCATCCTTGCGGATTGCAGCTCGGTGTTTGGATCGACCAGCAACCCGTGATGACTCGACATGAACGCCACGTTCACGAGCTGGCTGACTCCGGGCGCCGCGGCGACGGCGTTGAGCGCGTCCGCCACGATATTGACGCCGATCAGCTTGCCGTTGGCGATCGACACGCGCCCGCTGCCGCGAAGCGTGGGTCTGATTCGCGCCCAACTCGCGCCATTGCCTGAGACGGCGACGTCGCCGGTCAGAAGACCGTGCACGGTGCTGGCGGCGCCGATATTTTGCGACCGCAGCCCCTCCTCGATGTTCAGGTTCCTCATCGCGAGCGTGAGGTTGAACGTCGGCACGTCGCCGAGCACTGCATCGGCGTTCGCCGTCAGCGAGCCGCCGAATAAATCGACGTTCAGCGGACGCGTCGAAGCGCGTCGGTTGAGATAAGCCGCCGTCATATCGAGGTTGTTGTATGAAATATTTTCGAGCGACCCGTCGGTCGATTGGAGCGTCGCGCTGATTCGCGGCGAAGTCAGCTCGCCGTCCGCGGTGCCCTTGACGACGAGCCCGTTAACAACGTCGCTCGGCGGGCGGTTCGCGAATATCTGCGCGAGCTTGACCGAGTCGGCCTTGAGCGCGTAGCTCGCGGCGAGCGGACTCAACGATTCGATTCGGCCTTCGAGATTCGCGTGCGCGGAACCGAACGTGAAAGTGGCCGGCTCGACGACTTCGCGTCCGTCGGCGAAACGAATAGTGCCGTTCAGATCGCTGATTCCACTCTGCCACGACGGTCCCGGCTTCAGCGCGACCTGCTTCAACGTCACCGAGCCATCGAAGGCCGGAGCGTTGTTGCCGAGCTTCGCGATGCCGTGAATCTCGCTCATGCCCGCCACGTCGTGCCCGGCCGCGGCAGTTATCATCGAGCTCAGATTGGCGAGGTTGAAACTGTTGGTGTCGATTTGCGCACTGAGCGGTTGCGCGCCGCCGCCCGAAAATCTGCTCGCCGTCAATTCGAGATCCGAGAGCTTCAGGTTGACGCTCGCAATCGCGAGGCCGTCGCCCCAAGTCCCGTTCGCATTCACCGTCATCGCGGTTCCGGCCGGCTTGCTGACGGCCTTTGCGTACGCGACGCGGTCCGCAGTCAGGTCGGTGCTGAGCGCGATCGCGAGCTTGCCGACTGTGCCGCGCGCCGTCCCGCTCACCGACACCGGATCGGGAATCGAAAGTGCCGGCGGAATATGCGATCCGATATCAGCCAAAGGCTTGACGCTGTCGAGCAGGATCGAATCGAGCTGCAACTTGAGATCGATCGGAATTCCAGACGCGTCGAGCACGCCTTGAGTCAGGAGCGGCCCGAAGTGGCCCGACGCCTCGACATTCTGCTGGTCGCCGGCGAAGGCGAATTTCGTCGCGACGTCGAAGGCCGACGCGGCATTAAAGTTGGTCACGTCAAAAGCCAGGTGACGGACGTGAATCGGCGCCATCTTCTCGCCCAGATCGTTGAAGTAGATGGCGCCGTCCTCGATGCTGAGCGCCTTGATCGACAGTTCGCCAAGCGCGGATCGCTTATGCGTGCGCCCGCTCTGCGCGTTGGCGTTCGACCCGATCGTGCCCACATTCAGATCGCCGCGCGCGTTCATCACAAGGCGGATGTCCGGTTTGATCAGATCGAGTTTCGTAACCTTCGCCTCGCCGCGCAGCAGCGGGATGAACTCGACGTCCACCGACACGTCATTGGCCGCGAGAAACGGCTTGGTCGAGAATGCCGGATCGTCGGCAATCGTGAGACCGCTCACTTCGGCCGACACGCCCCATCCGAGCTGCGCCTGAATCTTACCGACCTCGACGTGGCGGCCGAGTGCGTCGCTCATGCGCGCGACGATTCGATTCTCGTTGCGGGCGACGATCGAACTCAAATTGAAGTACGCGTAGGCGGTGAGCCCGGCCGCGATCAGCACGACCGCGGCAACTGCGATGCCGGCGATGATCAGTAGCCTGCGCACAGCGCGAGACTAGCGATTTGGCGCGACTAAGTAGAAGCGGGTGCCGCAAATCGTCAGTTGATCGCCGGAAATTTTGTGTCCGCGGCGATCGGCCGCGGCATTCAGCCGCGCGCGATCCGCGATCACCATGTCGATTCCGGACAAGCCTTCACCGCGCCCGTCCGTCGCCGCGACGAAGCGGACGCTCGCATTGTCGAGCGGCATCTCGAGGCGTCCGCGCGCGTCCTTGCGCAGCGGCACGCCCGCGATTTTGCTCCATCGCTCGGCGAGTCCCGCCGGATCAGGCGATTGCAGTTCGACCGCTGAGTATGCACTGACGATTTCGGTTCGCTTCGCCTTGCGCCATCCGCTGCCGCCCGCGGGCTCCCAATTGCCTTCGGGCTCGCCCTTCGCGTCCCAATCGATTTCGAAGAATGAGCCGCCCGTGTCCGCCGGATGCAACTGCATCACGTGATAGCCGCCGCTCTCGCGCTCCCACGCGATTCGGATGTTCATCGAGAGCGCACGCTCGCGCCGCTCGAGCTGCGCCGCATGACTTTCGCATTGGCAGATGACCATGTAGCCGCCGTCGCCGCCGCGCCGCTTCAAGTAACGCCCGCCCGCGGTGCCGTCTTTGATCGGCGCGACCACTTCGATGAAGTTGTTGCCGACAGGCAGCAGCGAATTCTCCAGCCCGAACGCTCCGACGCCTGGATCGATGTAACAAACCTCGAGCCCGAACACGCCTTTCAGATCATCGATCACCGGCGCGAGCTTGTTGGCGACCAGCGCAATTTGGCGAAGTCGAATCGACATGACTGCCTCCTACCTATGGCGTTGCTTGTGAACTCTGAGTTTTGAGATATCGACCATATGTGGTGTAACTGAAATGAGGCACTACCACCGGTAGCTTCGTTCCGCGAAAATCACTTTTTCTGGAAATAGAAGGATTCGCCCGAGTTTCGTGTTCGTTGGATTCATGGGAGACAGTTTACCACTGTCGGATTTGCTGCATAAGGCAGAAAGTTCAGGGTCAGCATTCCACTCCGAAGTCTCATGTCAGCCCGGCACACGTGCTCCGGCAAATTAGAACAGAGGTCGGACCAATTCTGTCGATATGACAGGGGCGTCGAGATAGTCGCGAAACCTGAAAGGCGGAATCCACGCCAAAAATGGTTCCTTCTGCGCTCCCTTGCTTAGAGCTTTGTATAACCTCTGCGCGCTTCCGGAGCAGAGCGGAGCAGAGGGCAGAATCTTGAGTCGCGCGCGAAAAAACGCGCGCTGGATAAGGTCCCTCACCTTCGATCCTCTCCCTCTGGGAGAGGGGAAGAGCGCAAAGGTCTCCCTTACGGCTGGTTGGCGAGGTCGAATCGAAGTGGCTCTTTCCTTCTCAATCGTTAGCGCGAGTGAAGTGATCGGCGAGGACGTTGGCTACGCAGCAGGTTACCTTTTTGGCGGTTGGGATGTGGAGGAACTCGTTGGGGCCGTGGGCGTTGGTGTGGGGGCCGAGGACTCCGGTGATGAGGAATTGTGCTTGCGGGAAGCGCTCGCCGAGCATCCCCATGAAAGGAATCGTGCCGCCTTCGCCCATGTAGGCAGTCGGCTTGCCGAAGTAGTCATTCGAGGCGGCGTCGAGGCTGCGCTCGAGCCACGGCGATAGCGCCGGCGCGTTCCATCCGCTGGCGCCCCAGTTGCCCTGGAAAGTCACTTTGCATCCGTAGGGCGGATCGTTTTCCAAAATGCTTTTCAGTTTTTGCGACGCGATTTTTGGATCGACCGTCGGCGGGAGCCTGAGCGATAGACTCACTGCCGTGCCGGGGCGCAGCACGTTGCCGGCGTTGCCGGTCGGCGGCAGACCGTCGGCGCCGATGATTGAGAGCGCGGGACGCCATGCGCGGTTGAGGATCAGCTCGGTCGTATCTTTCGTGAGCGGACGGGTGTGTTCGATGAACGGAAACTTGGTGTAGATGTCGTCGCCGAGGACTGCGGCCGCCGCCGCGGCCTGCTTGAGGCGCGCGTCGGGGATAGTTGCGTAGAATTCCGGCGCTAGCACCTTGCCGGTCGCCTCGTCCTCGACGCGGCTAATCAACTGGCGCACGATGCGGAAGCTGTCGGGCACGACGCCGCCGGCGTCGCCCGAATGCACGCCCTCGGTGAGCACTTCGACCTGGAGCCTGCCGCCGACGAGCCCGCGCAGCGAAGTCGTGAGCCAGAGCTGGTCGTAGTTGCCGCATCCCGAATCGAGTGCGATGCACAAGCTTGGCTGGCCGATGCGCGGCGCGAGGTGCTGTATATAATGAGGCAGGTCGAAGCTGCCGCTTTCTTCGCAGGCCTCGATGACGACGACGCATCGCGCATGTTTGACTGAGCTCGCCTGCAACGCTCCGATTGCGCCGAGGCACGAGAACATCGCGTAGCCGTCGTCGGCGCTGCCGCGGCCGTACAGACGATCGCCCTCGAGCACCGGATTCCACGGCCCCAGCCCTTCGCGCCATCCCGACATCTCGGGCTGCTTGTCCATGTGGCCGTAGAGCAGCACGCAATCTTTCGAGTCGCCGGGGATTTCCATGAACAGCAGCGGCGTGCGTCCTTCGAGGCGCACGACCTCGAGCTTCATCCCGCGAATAGGCTGGCGGCGCGCCCAATCCTCGAAGCGCGCGACGACGCGGTCCATGTGGCCGTGCGCTTTCCAGTCGCGATCGAAACTGACCGACTTGTTGGGGATGCGAATGTACTCGACCAGCTCGGCGACGATGGAGTCGTCCCACAGCCGATCGACGTGAGTCCGGATCGCTGACTTGTCCATGACGGAAGCCTACGCGAGATGAGTGGCGATAGGCAAAATGTCGATTCGGGCGCGCGCTTCCAATACAAACGGGAGGGCCGATGGATGCCTCCGCTGCGACCGCAAATCCAGGCGTACTGTCGCATCGCGACTTTCGCCGTTTTCTGAGCGCGGGCTTCCTCGCGATTCTCGCGATTCAGATTCAGTCGGTGGCGGTGAGCTGGCAGGTTTACGGAATCGCGCGCACGCCACTCGCGCTCGGCTACGTCGGGCTCTTTCAATTCATCCCGATGATGGCTTGCACGATTCCCGCCGGCCATCTGGCGGACCGCGTCGATCGCAGGCTGATACTGGTGGGCAGTTATTTGTTGTCGGCGATTGCGGCCGGCGGCTTCCTGATGCTGGCGTTGACGCGGACTGCGGTCATCTGGCCGTTCTACGCGGTGCTGACGCTGTTTGGAGCGGCGCGCGCATTTGCGGGACCGGCCTCGCAATCGTTTGTGCCGCTACTGGTGCCGCCGGAGCAATTTCCAGAGGCCGTCGCGTGGAATTCCTCGACGTCGCAGGTTGCGGTGATTGCGGGGCCGGCGCTTGGCGGTGCGATCTACATTCTCGGACCGGCGGTGGATTACGGCGTGTGCCTGGCGCTGTTCGTGACGATCGCATTCGTGATTTTCGGAATTCGGAGCCGCGGCGCGCGCTACGAAGCGGAGGCCGACACGACGGCGTTCGAGCGGATCACGGCGGGGATTGCGTACGTGTGGCGCAAGCCGTTGATCCTCGGCGCGTTCTCGCTGGACTTGTTCGCGGTGCTGCTCGGCGGCGCGACTGCGCTGCTGCCGGTCTATGCGCGAGACATCCTGCACGTCGGGCCGCTCGGGCTGGGAGTGTTGCGCAGCGCGCCGGCGCTCGGCGCGACGATGCTCGGGTTGGCGCTGGGGCAGCGGGCGCTGCAGCGGCGGGCGGGACTCGCGATGTTCGCGTGCGTCGCGATTTTCGGAATTGCGACGATCGTCTTCGGCTTGTCGCGGAATTTCGCGCTGTCGCTCGCGGCGCTGTTCGTGCTCGGCGGCTCGGACATGGTGAGCGTTTACGTGCGCGCGACGCTCACGCAGCTGGCGACGCCGGACGCGATGCGCGGGCGGGTGAGCGCGGTGAATCGGCTGTTCGTGGGCGCGTCGAACGAGTTGGGCGAGTTTGAGTCGGGCGTCACGGCGACGTGGTTCGGGACGGTGCCGGCGGTGGTGATCGGCGGCGTCGGCACGTTGGTGATTGTCGCGGTGTGGTACCGGATGTTCCCGAGTCTGCGCGAGGTGGATCGATTGTCGGAAGTGACGCCGTGAAGAAAACTCCCGGGAGAGGTACAACGCCTGACATCGGACCAACGCCGACTCGTCTAATCGCAATTGAGAGAAACTGTTTTGCCGCTCGACGGCAGCACAACTACGCACAGTTGTAGCGGCCAGCGTTGCACCTCACCCGTCGCGCCCCTTCGGCGCGCGCCGACCTCTCCTCGGACAAGGAGAGGTTAGGATTCGGATCGGACGACTATGCTATGCCCATGCATTCGATCAGAAGATTTAAGGCGGCGGTGCTGAAGGTGCGCATGTTGGCGACGCGGTCGGGGCTGCCGGTTTCGACGGTCAGGGAGCGATCGACCGGGCCGGCGATTGCGATGCAGCTGTGGCCGGCGGCGTCGCCGTAGCGATTGCCGGTGGGGCCGCTGGCGCCGATTTCCGCGATGCTCCAGGTGACGGCGAAGCGCGTGCGCGCGGCGCGCGCGAGGATCATTGCGCCTTCCTCGGTGACCGACTTGATGCCGGCGAAGGCGGAATCCGGAATTTCGAGCATCGCGCGCCGCGCCTTGAGCGTGTAAACGACGGCGCCGCCGACGAAGTATGCCGACGCGCCGGGGACGCTCAGCAGCGCGGCCGAGATGAGGCCGCCGGTGGTGGATTCGGCGACGGCGATATTCTCGCGCCGGTCTTTGAGCATCGCGCCGATTTTTTCGGCGAGCGGCAGCAGATTCTGCATGTGAGCCTCTTCGAGCTTTTGCGATCGAGACGATGCTATCGCGCGGCGCATCCTTCGAGGAAGATGGAGGTGACGGTATCGACGGCGCGATCGGGGGTTGCGTACTCGCGGCCGTAGCGGTTGATGCCGCGGACCATGCCGAGCAGCGCTTCGGCCGCGACGCGAGTGTCTATCCCGGGTCGCATCGCGCCGCGCCTGATGCCTTCGTCGAGTACGCCGCTGATCAGCCGCGACAAGTCGTTGCGTTGAGCGCGATACTGACGCTCCTGCGAGGGTGGCAGCGCCTTGGGATCGCGCAGCAAGGCGAAGAACTGGCGCCGCGTCCAGAAGAATCTGACGGTGTGCCGCACGATCGTCGCCATCTGCTCGCGCATCGAGATGCATCCCGGCAGCGCCGCACGGATTTCGCGCTGCAGTTTCGCGAAACCGTCGATCACCGCGGCGGCATACAGCTCTTCTTTTGATTTGAACTGGCGATAAACGCTGCCCTTGCCGACGCCGGCATGCGCGGCGACCTCGTCGATCAAGACGAGATCGAATTCGCGGTCGGCGAAGAGTTCGGCGGCGCTTTGGAGTATTCTTTCACGGAGGAACGGAGTGGACGGCCTGCCGCGGCGGTCCTTGCGGCGAATCGGCGGCGAAACCGGAAGCCGCTTGACGCTCATGATTGGAAACCTGCAATCACGGAATTCGTAGTGTTTTAGTTGGTGTTGGCGGATCGGTCGTTACGTTCAGCACAAAATGAAATATGGACTGGCGAGTCCAAAATTGCAAGAATGAACGCACGCCCGGCATTTGCTAGTTTGGTTACGAGTGCTACGGAGAACATGATGGATTCTGACGGCCCGACGACCGGAAAGCCTACCTCGCAATTTTTACGAGATGTTGAAGGTCCCAGCTTGATCGACAAAGTGATGCATCGATGGCGCACGTGGCTGGTCGTTCTGGCCGTGGCGATTATCGGAATTTACTATCTGACCGGCCGCAGCAGCACTGAGTCGGCGGTCCCGCCGGCGCTGGCTCATCCGAGCGTTCCGGTGGCGGCGGTGCCGGCCAAGCTGGGCGATCTGAATCAGTATATAACCGCGATCGGAACCGTGACTGCCTACAACACGGTCACGGTCAAAAGCCGGGTCGATGGGGAGCTGATCAAGGTAAATTTTACGGAGGGCCAAATCGTGAAGGCCGGCGACCTGCTGGCTGAGATCGATCCGCGGCCGTACCAGGTGGAGCTGACGCAGGCTGAGGGCACGCTCGCGAAGGATGAGGCGACGCTCGAGAACGCCAAGATACTTCTTGCCCGCGACAAGGAACTCTACCAACAGAAAATTATCGCGCGGCAGGACCTCGACAATCAGCAGGCATTGGTTGGACAGTACGCGGGCTCGATCGAGAGCGACAAGGGCGTGGTCGATAACGCCAAGCTTCAGCTCACGTACAGCCGTATCACGGCGCCTATTACGGGGCGGGTCGGACTGCGGCTGGTGGACGCCGGCAATATAATTCATGCGACCGACGCGACGGGGCTGGCGGTGATCACGCAACTGCAGCCGATCGCGGTCGATTTCTCGATTCCGGAGGACGACCTGCCGAGCCTCGAGACCGCGATGAAGGCGAATCCGCAGTTGCCGGTCGCGGCTTACGATCGCGACTTGAAGCACAAGCTCGCCGACGGCGCGCTGCTGACCACCGACAACCAGATCGATCAGTCCACCGGCACGATCAAGCTGAAGGCGGCGTTCCCCAATCTCGACAACTCGCTGTTTCCGAATCAGTTCGTCAACGCGCGGCTGCTGGTCAATACGATCCCGAATGCGATTCTGATTCCGGCGGCCGGTCTGCAGCGCAGCCAGCAAGGATCGTTCGTTTACGTCGTCAAGCCGGACAATACGGTCGAGATGCGCCCGGTTACGGTGGGCGCAACGCAGGGCGACGTGGTTGCGATCACCAAGGGGCTCGCGGCCGGCGACGTGGTAGTGACCGACGGCGTGGACAAGCTGCAACAAGGATCGCACGTGAGCGTGCAGACCGCGGCGATTCCGCCCGGGAGCGCCGCCCCTTGAATCTTTCGCGCCCGTTCATACTGCGGCCCGTCGCGACGTCACTGCTTATGGTCGGACTGATGCTGGCGGGGCTGGTCGCTTACGAGCAACTGCCGGTGTCGGCGCTGCCGCAGGTGGATTATCCGACAATCCAGGTGATGACGTTCTATCCGGGCGCGAGTCCGGACGTGATGGCGTCATCGGTGACGGCGCCGCTCGAGCGGCAATTCGGCGAAGTGCCGGGCCTCACGCAGATGACCTCGAACAGCTCGTTCGGGGCCTCGGTCATCACGCTGCAGTTCGATCTCAACTTGAATATCGACGTTGCCGAGCAGGAGGTGCAGGCGGCGATTAATGCGGCCGCGACCTACCTGCCGGCGGATTTGCCGAACCCGCCTGTTTACAGCAAGACCAATCCGGCCGACGCGCCAATCCTCACGCTGGCGCTGACCTCGAAGGAACTGCCGCTCGACCAGGTTGAAGACCTCGCGGATACGCGGCTGGCCGAGAAGATTTCGCAGCTGCCCGGCGTCGGGTTGGTGAGTATCGGCGGCGGCCAGAAACCTTCGGTGCGGATCCAGGCCAATCCGACTTCGCTCGCGTCGTACGGCATGACGCTCGAGGATTTGCGCACGGCGATCGCGAGCGCCAACGTCGATGAGGCGAAGGGCAACTTCGACGGCAAGCAGCAGGCGTACACGATTGGGGCCAACGACCAGTTGCTCACGGCCAAAGATTACATGCCGCTGATCGTCGCGTATCACAACGGCGCGCCGGTCAAACTTTCCGACGTGGCCGACGCGATCGACGACGCCGAGAACGTCAAGGCGGCGGCGTGGATGAACCTGACGCCGGCCGTGATCGTCAACGTCCAGCGCCAGCCCGGCGCCAACATCATCGCGGTGGTGGACCGGATCAAGGCGCTGATGCCGCGCTTGCAGGCCTCGCTGCCGGCGTCGGTGAAGGTGCAGATTCTCACCGATCGCACCACCACGATTCGCGCGTCGGTGGCCGACGTGCAGTTCGAGTTGATGCTGACGGTGGCGCTGGTGGTGATGGTCATCTTCCTGTTCCTGCGCAGCCTGTCGGCGACGATCATCCCCAGCATCGCGGTCCCGCTCTCGCTGATCGGCACGTTCGGCGTGATGTACCTGCTCGGCTACAGCCTGGACAACCTGTCGCTGATGGCGCTGACGATTTCGACCGGCTTCGTGGTTGACGACGCGATCGTCATGATCGAAAACATCTCGCGCTTTATCGAAGAAGGCGACAAGCCGCTGGAAGCCGCGCTCAAGGGCGCCGAGCAGATCGGGTTCACGATTCTGTCGCTGACCGTCTCGCTGATCGCGGTGCTGATTCCGCTGCTGTTCATGGGCGACATCGTCGGCCGGCTGTTTCGCGAGTTCGCAGTGACGCTGGCGGTGACGATCCTGATGTCGGCGGTGGTGTCGCTGACGTTGACGCCGATGATGAGCGCGAAGCTGCTGCGGTATACGCCGGAAGCGCAGCAGACCTGGTTCTATCGCAAGTCGGAGAAGGTGTTTGAAGACACCATCGCGTTTTACGGCCGCACCCTCGAATGGGTTCTCGAGCACGAATTCGGCACGCTGATGGTTGCGATCGGCACGCTGGTGCTGACGATCGTGCTGTACATCGTCGTGCCCAAGGGATTTTTCCCGGTGCAGGACACCGGCGTGATCCAGGGCGTATCCGAAGCGCCGCAGAACGTGTCGTTCGCCGCGATGGCGCGCGGGCAGCAGGATTTGGCGCGGATTATTTTGCAGGACCCGGCGGTCGAGAGCCTGTCGTCATTCGTCGGCATCGACGGCACCAACACCACCGTCAACAGCGGACGAATCCTGATCAACCTGAAGCCGCTCGACGTGCGCAAGGTCGATATCACGACCGTGATCGATCGGCTCGCGCCGAAGTTGGCGGCGGCCAACGGCCTGACGCTGTACTTGCAGCCGGTGCAGGATCTCACGGTCGAAGATCGCGTGAGCCGCACGCAGTATCAGTACAGCCTCGAAGATCCGAACGCCGACGAGTTGAATCTGTGGACCAAGAAACTGGTCGATAAGCTCAAGACCATTCCGGCGCTGCGCAACCTCGCGACCGATCAGCAGAACGACGGCTGGGAAGAGCATATCGTCATCGATCGGCTGACCGCTTCGCGCCTCGGCATCACGCCGAATCTGATCGACAACACGCTGTACGACGCGTTCGGGCAGCGGCAAGTCTCGACGATGTTCACGCAGCTGAACCAGTATCACGTGGTGCTGGAAGTGGCGCCGCAGTTTCAGCGCAATCCGCACGCGCTCGACGACATTTATATTCGATCGAACACGGGCGGCGAGGTGCCGCTGAGCGCTTTCACAAAATTCGTACCCGGCGCCGCGCCGCTGGCGGTAAATCACGAAGGACAGTTCCCCGCGGTCACGATCTCGTTCGATCTGGCGCCGGGCTACTCGCTCGGCGACGCGGTCACGGCGATCGACAACGCGCGCCTGCAAATCGGAATGCCCGCCAGCATCGAGGCGTCGTTCCAGGGCACCGCCGCGGCGTTCCGCGCGTCGCTGAAAAACGAGCCGCTGCTGATTCTTGCGGCGCTGGTCACCGTGTATATCGTGCTCGGCGTTCTGTACGAGAGTTACATCCACCCGGTCACGATTCTCTCGACGCTGCCGTCGGCGGGCGTCGGCGCAATCCTGGCGCTGATGATTTGCGGTCAGGACCTGAACGTGATCGCCCTCATCGGCATCATCCTGCTGATAGGTATCGTGAAGAAGAACGCGATCATGATGATCGACTTCGCGCTCGAAGCTCAGCGCAAGGACGGCAAGCCGCCGCATGAGGCGATCTTCCAGGCCTGCCTGTTGCGCTTCCGGCCGATCATGATGACGACGATGGCGGCGCTGCTCGGCGGACTGCCGCTCGCGCTGGGCACCGGAGTCGGCTCCGAGTTGCGCCGCCCGCTGGGTATCGCAATCGTCGGCGGCTTGCTCGTCAGCCAGGTGCTGACGCTCTATACGACGCCGGTGATTTTCCTGACCTTCGATCGCATGGCGACGCGATTTGCCAACTGGCGGACCAAGGACGTAGTTGCGGAAACCGTTCCGGCTCAGGCGTCATGAGCATTTCAGAACCGTTTATAAGGAAACCGGTCGCGACCACGCTGCTGACGATCGCGCTGGCGCTGTCGGGCGTGATCGCGTTTCGGCTGCTGCCGGTGGCGCCGCTGCCGCAGGTCGAGTTCCCGACCATCCAGGTGCAGGCGAGCTTGCCCGGCGCGAGTCCGGAGACGATGGCGTCGTCGGTGGCGACTCCGCTCGAGCGGCAGTTCGGCCGTATCGCGGGTCTGACGGAACTGACTTCGACCAGTTACCTCGGCGCCACCAGCATCGTTTTGCAATTCGATTTGAACCGCGACATCGACGCCGCCGCGCGCGACGTGCAAGCCGCGATCAACGCCGCCGCCGGGCAACTGCCCGCGAATCTGCCCAGCAAGCCGAGCTATCGAAAGGTCAATCCCGCCGATGCGCCGATCCTGATTCTCGCACTCACCTCGAACACCGAGCGCCCGGGACAGATGTACGACGCGGCTGACTCGATCCTCGAGCAGAAGCTCTCGCAAATCGAAGGTGTGGGCCAGGTCTTTGTCGGTGGCAGCGCGCTGCCGGCGGTCCGGGTCGAGCTGAATCCAACCGAGATGAGCAACCTCGGTGTCGGTCTCGAGGACGTGCGGACCGTGCTGGCCGCCGCCAATGCGAACCGGCCCAAGGGCGAACTGGCCAACGGCACCCAGACGTGGGGCTTGAGCACGACCGATCAACTGCTCAAGGCCGAGGACTACAAGCCGCTGATCGTTCGCTACGCGAGCGGTACGGGCGCCGCGGTTCAGCTTTCCGATATCGCGTTGGTCAGGGACTCGGTCGAGAACGTGCGCGCGGCCGGGATGGTTGACGGCAAGCCGGCCGTATTGATCATCGTTTTCAGGCAGCCCGGCGCGAACATCATCGATACGGTCGATCGGGTTTACGCGGCGATTCCGCAATTGCGCGCTTCGATCTCGCCGGCGATCGCTCTCACCGTCGTTATGGACCGTACCACCACCATCCGCGCCTCGGTGCACGACGTCGAGTTCACGATGCTGATCTCGATCTCGCTGGTGATCATGGTGGTGTTCCTGTTCCTGCGTAATCTGCGCGCCACGCTGATACC
Organism: uncultured delta proteobacterium; assembly: GCA_963756005.1. Classification (GTDB taxonomy): domain Bacteria; phylum Desulfobacterota; class Binatia; order Binatales; family Binataceae; genus Binatus. The sequence continues at coordinate 583,578 of CAVWMC010000001.1, read as the reverse complement.
GGGAATCGTTGTTCCGCTGTCGTTGATCGGAACCTTCGGCATCATGTACCTGCTCGGCTACAGCCTCGACAATCTGTCGCTGATGGCGCTGACGATTTGCACCGGCTTCGTGGTTGACGACGCGATCGTCGTCATCGAAAACATTTCGCGCTACCGCGAGCAGGGGATGGCGCCGCTCGAAGCCGCGATCAAGGGCGCCGCCGGCATCGGTTTCACCGTCGTCTCGATCAGCATTTCGCTGGTCGCGGTGTTCATTCCGATTCTGCTGATGTCGGGAATCGTTGGCCGCCTGTTCCGCGAGTTCGCGGTCACGCTGTCGGCGGCGGTGCTCGTGTCGCTGGTTATTTCGCTGACCACGACGCCGATGATGGCCGCGCACCTGCTCAAACCGCACGACCAGGAAAAGCACAACCGCTGGTATGTCCTCAGCGAGCGATTCTTCACGGGCATGCTCGATCGTTACGAACGCAGTCTGCTGTGGGTGCTCGATCATCAGCCGCTGACGCTGATGGTGGCGCTGGCGACGCTGGGCCTCAGCATCTTCCTGTTCAGGGTCGTGCCGAAGGGATTCTTCCCGCAGCAGGATACGGGCCGCTTGATGGGCGCGGTGCAGGCGGACCAGGACACTTCATTCCAGGCGATGAAGGAGCGGCTGACCGAACTGGTCACCACCATCGACAAAGACCCGGCGGTTGACAACGTGATCGCGTTCACCGGCGGCAACGGCGCGACCAACACCGCCAACATGTACATTGCCTTGAAGCCGCTGAGCGAGCGCAAGATCAACGCCGACCTGGTCATCGGGCGCATCCGCAAGGAGGTTTCTCATATCGCGGGCGTCAATCTTTACATGCAGGCGGTTCAGGATTTGCGCATCGGCGGCAGGTCGAGCAACGCGCAATATCAGTTCACGCTCCAGAGCGACGACCTCAAGGAGCTCAACCAATGGGCGCCGAAGGTGCTCAAGAAATTGCGCACGGTGAAAATTCTCACCGACGTCAGCAGCGATCAGCAGAATAGCGGTCTCGAAGCCAACGTTGTCGTCGATCGCGACACCGCCTCGCGCCTGGGACTCTCGCAGCAGGCCATCGACGATACGCTCTACGACGCGTTCGGCCAGCGGCAGGTGTCCACGATGTACACGCCGCTGAATCAGTACCATGTGGTGATGGAGGTCGCGCCGGAGTTCTGGCAGAACCCCGACTCGCTCGACCAGATCTACGTGCGCTCGAACACCGGGCAGTTGGTGCGGCTCAGCGCGTTCACGCATTTCGCGCCGCAGACGACGGCGCTCGCGGTCAACCACCAGGGTCAGTTCCCGAGTGTCACGATCTCGTTCAATCTGGCGCCGGGCGTGGCGCTGGGCGAGGCGGTTGACGCGATCTCTCAAGCCGAGGCGCAGATTCAGATGCCGGCCGGGATTCGTGGGACCTTCCAGGGCACTGCGCAGGCGTTTCAGGATTCGCTCAAGAACGAAGGCTTCCTCATCGCTTTCGCGTTGTTCGCGGTGTACATCGTGCTCGGCATTCTGTACGAGAGTTACATCCACCCGATCACGATTCTCTCGACGCTGCCGTCGGCCGGTGTCGGCGCAATTGTCGCGCTGCTCCTTTTCCACATCGAGCTGAGCGTGATCGCGCTTATCGGCATCATCCTGCTGATCGGCATCGTCAAGAAAAACGCGATCATGATGATCGACTTCGCGCTCGAAGCTCAACGCGTCGGCGGCAAGTCACCGCATGATGCGATCTACCAGGCATGCGTGCTGCGCTTTCGCCCGATCATGATGACCACGGCGGCCGCGCTGCTCGGCGGCCTGCCGCTGGCACTCGGCAACGGCACCGGATCCGAGATGCGCCGCCCACTGGGCATCGCAATCGTCGGCGGCCTGCTGGTAAGCCAGGTCCTGACGCTCTACACAACGCCGGTAATCTACCTGTACATGGACCGCGTCAGCGCCGGATGGTCGCAGTTGTGGCGTCGAGCGCTGGGCCGCCCGACAAGGGCACCAGCCGAGTCGCACGTCGCCGACTGACTATTCACCTACCTTTCCCTCAGTACTCCGATTTTTGGAGCCCAGAGCGAAACTAAAACGATGAGCAGAAATCCCGCAGTCGCGTAAATGTGGATCGTTTGGGACGACTCGTCAGAAGTAAGCAGATGAAAACCGGAAACGGCAAGTCCGGTCAGAGAACCTCCCAGAATCCAAACGCCCATGTATCGGCGAAGACGGGCGAGTGACTGTTGCTTGTCTCCAATCATCGCTCCGTACCAAGACCTCGCTCCTGACAGAACGACAACTGCATAGATCGAAAGCGCGTAAGGCGCGAGCATAACGGCGAAGAAACCCGCAGATGACACCTCCACATACCCTCCAGTGAGCGCGACTGGAACGACCATCATAGACCAGCCACACGACAGCAGTCCCAGGAGGAAAGTCACGAGCGCGCTCTTAGAAGAAGTGAGCCCGGTGTTCTTCATGCCAAAATCTGCAAAGAAAGATTCACGTCGCCAATAGCGGCGGCGGGCGCTTCGCTACCCAGTTGGTTGCTTGATCGTAGGCGTGTGCGAGCTGCATGCAGGCCATTTCGGCGTGGTTCGGGCCTACGATCTGGATGCCCATTGGCAATCCGTTTGCGTTGAAGCCGGCGGGGACGCTGAGCGCGGGGCAACCGGACATCGAGGTCGGAATCATCACTTGCATCCAGCGATGGTAGGTATCCATCGCGACGCCGCCGACTTCCTTCGGCCAATGAATCGTGGCGTCGAACGGAAACACCTGGCCGGCGGGCGCGATCATGAAATCGTACTTCTCGAAGAACGCGCGCACCGCCTGGTACCACGCCGTGCGCACGATATTCGCGTCGGCGATATCGAACACCCCGGTCTTGAGCCCGTTTTCGATTTCCCACTGCAGCTCCGGTTTCATCTGCGCGCGCTTGGCGTGATCGGCGAAGGGAACGCGGTACTTGACCGCAATCTGCCACGCTCGAATCTTGCACCAACTGTTCCATACGGGCTCGATTGGGTAGTCGGGTATCGCGGATTCCACGATGCATCCGAGCGACTCGAACACCTTGAGCGTGCTTGCGCATAGTTCGAGCACGCCGGGATCGAACGGGATGCGTCCGCCGAAGTCTCCGGCCCATCCGATGCGCGTGCCTTTGAATTCGCGCACGAGCGGTCCCGCGAACTCGGCCGGATCCTGGCGAATCGAAAGTGGCGCGCGCGGGTCGTATCCGGCGATCACCGACAGGAGCATCGCAAGGTCGGGCACCGTGCGCGCCATCGGGCCGTTCACCGAAATCGGCGGCATGAAGACCTCGTTGAACAGCGACGGCACGCGGCCGAATGAAGTTCGGAAGCCGAAGACGTTGTTCCACGCGGCGGGATTTCGCAGCGAGCCGCCGTTGTCGCTGCCGTCCGCCACCGGAACCATCTTGAGCGCGAGCGCGACCGCCGCGCCGCCGCTGCTGCCACCGCAGGTCTTCGACTGATCGTAGGCGTTGAGCGTCGTGCCGAAGACGGAATTGTAGGTTTGCGATCCGAGGCCGAACTCCGGCACGTTCGTTTTGCCAATGATGATTGCGCCGGCGCGGCGGATTCGCTCGACCATGATCGAATCCTCGCGCGGCACAAAATCCTTGAACAGCGGCGATCCCATTGTCGTGCGGATGCCCTTCGTTGGCTCAAGATCCTTTACCGCATGCGGAAAGCCGTGCATCCAGCCGAGATGCTCGCCGCGCGCCAGTTGAACGTCGCGAGTCCCGGCCTGCTCGAGCAAGTCGGCGCGCGGCTGAAGCGACACGATCGCGTTGACGCGCGGATTCAGGCGCTCGATGTGATCGAGATACGCGGTCATCACCTCGACGCACGAAACCTGTTTCGTCTTGATCGCGCGCGAGAGCGCGACCGCATCGAGACTTACAATTTCTGAGCTGCTCACGCTTTGGTTTTGGCGCGATCGCACTTCTGCGCGACTTCCCATCCGAGCTCGGCGGTGATTCTCGCCTTCGCTCCACGCAGCGCCGCATCGGGGCCGCTGGCGTTGCCGAGTTTCGCGCGCATCGCAATTCCCTGCGAAATAGCGGCGCCGCGGAAAAACGAGAACGCCACAAAGAACATCAGATCGGGAACGCCGGCGCGGCCGACGCGTCGGCAGTATGCGGCGACGAATTCTTCTTCGGTCGGAATTCCGTACGCCGGCAGATCGAGCCCCTGAAAACTCGACACGCCGTCGATGCCGGGTGGGCAATGGTACGCGCGGCAGGCCCACGCCAGGTCGCCGAGCGGATGCCCGAGCGTCGAGAGTTCCCAATCGAGCACCGCGACCACGCGCGGTTCGACCGGATGAAACACGATGTTCTCGATGCGGTAGTCGCCGTGCGCGATTGTTGTCTCGTCAGCGGCCGGAATATTTCGCCCGAGCCATTCGATCAGCCGATCCATCTCGGGGATCTCGTCGATTTTTGACGCTTCGTACTGCTTCGACCAGCGTGCAAGTTGCCGCTGAACATAGGCTTGCGGGCGGCCGTAGTCGCCGAGACCCGCCGCGCGAAAATCCACCTTGTGCAAGCGCGCGAGCACGTCGTTCATCGAGTCGTAGCACGCTGCGCGCTCGCGCGAGCTCGAGCCGGGCATCATCGGATCGCGCATGATGCGCCCCTCGACAAAGTCCATCACGAAGAACGCGGTGCCGATGACGCCGGCGTCTTCGCACAGCAGGTGCGCGCGCGGGACCGGCACGTCGGTGGCCGCGAGCGCCTTGATGATGCGAAATTCGCGCTCGACCTGATGCGCCGACTGGAGCAGAGTGCCGGGCGGTTTCTTGCGCATAACGAAGCGCGCGTCCGGAGTTTGGAGCAGAAAGGTTGGATTCGATTGACCGCCGACAAACTGGCGGACGGTTAACGGTCCGCGAAAGTCCGGCATCCGCTCGCGCAGATAACGTTCGAGCGAGGCTTCGTCGAAGCGATGATTCTCGCGCACTGGTGTGACGTCGTTGTCGAGCGGCATTGCCTCCTTCCCTTGCCCCCTCAGTTCGTGCTCCCCGCCTGAGTCGTCTGAGGTTCCAGCACGCAGCTCTGAATTTCGGTCTGCGCCTTGTCGGTATCGACCGGGTTGAGATGCGGAACGGCGGTCAGCCAGCCCCATCCAAGTTCTTCCCTGACGTAATAGGAGCGCCGATCCGTGTTGAATTCAACTTCGTCGGCGGTGTCGGTCTCGATGCTACATGAAACCTTCTCGCCGGCGGGAACGATGAACGCGTGATAGCCGCCCGGGCCGATGCGCGCGGTATCCTCGCCGCAGGTGACTGCGGGGCGAAGTTCGACCGAGCCGTAGCTGTAGGGACGGTAAACGTAAATGACCGCGGTGCCCGGCGGTGACGTAGTTTTCTCAAACGGTTGTCCCTGCACGGCGCATCCGAATCGCGGCGGTCGCGACGGCGGCGAGCAGCACTAACAGAAGCCGACGGCTCATTGGTTGGTCGATGTTGGAGATTTTCCGGCGCTCGCCACGGCCTGCGCCAGTCGCGCCTCATCCTTGTAGAGCTTCTGCTCGATCCTTTGCCGGACCGCGACGCGCGCCGCGTCGTCCACCTCTTTGTGGGTGGGCTGCGAGTACATGTTGTACGACTTGGAGACGTGCTCCTTGGCGGTGTAGTCGCCGAGGACAGTATCGCCCGCGCTGATCGACAACGACGCAAATGCGGTCGCGCCAATATCGCCGAGCGGGGCGCCGACCAGGTTGGCCGGATCGAGCGCGGAAATCGCCAGCGGCACGTGATAGTCGTCGTGCGTCAATTCCTCGCGATAGGTGAACGTCACGGGCGAATTATCCGACAAGGACATCGCGACCGCGGGCGGGAGGTCATCGGGATCGCCGGCAAGCAACTTGCCTTTGAACGGCAGCGCATGCGCGGGCACGTCGGCGACCTTGGGCGCGATTACCAGTTTCGAGTCCGATTGATATCCGCCGCCGGATTGCGATTGCGCCTGAGTTTGATTGGGCTGCTGAGTTGCGCATCCGGACAGGACGGACGACTGAAAAAAGCGCGACGAGAACAAATTTATGTCTCATGACCTGACGGCATCGCGAGCGAAATTTCAGAGATCGCAGCCTCGCCACGCCATACCTCAATAGTATCAGAAAAGGCCGCGCTACTTGACGATGCCGCTGGCGACGTAAACGGTGCCGCCGAGCATGTATTCAACTTCCAGGCCGGACAGCAACGGCTCCAAGTGGCTCCACGGGCGCGCGAGGCCTTCGAGCGTGCTGGTCGAGCGCAGCGCGGCGTTCCATACGAACAGATTCAGCGGCATCGTGCGGGCCGGCGCCCACTTGAGTCCGGCGGCGACCACGCGCGCGCCCGGCTTGAGATGGCTGACGACGTTCGCGAGCGCGTCGGGCGTGCGCATTATGTCGTGCGTGAAATTGAAGAGTGCCGCGTCGGCCGCCAATGGTATCGCGGCTTCTTCGACCGCGGCCGAGATGAACTCGACATTGTTCCAGCTGTTCTCAGACGCACGCGCGCGCGCCCGCTCGAGCATCTCGGGACTCTGCTCGATTCCGACGATAGAGCCCTCGGCGCCAATCAGGCCTTCCAGGCTCGTAAAGCTAAGCCCGGTGCCGCAGCCGACATCCAGAACCCGATCGCCGCGCTTCAGATGCAACAACTCGATCGCGCGGTGCCGTACGGGCTCGAACAACAAGAGCTCGAGATCGTAGATGCGCGCGCGCGAGCGGTATTGACGCAGCGCCGTCGAGCGATTGGGCGTGAGCCAACGCGTCAGGCGTTGAAATGGTTGCGAGCGGTCGTCGGAAGGGGGTTCCACCTTCGATGCCTCTTAGTACGAAGTATCATGAACACGCTTCGGCATCGTAGTCGCGGCGTATCCGCGCGCTAGAGTCTTTTCCTCAAGGACCATAGACGCACAGCACCGGCGTCGGTAAAATTCGTGCGCAAGCGAAGTGCGAGAATTGGGCGGGGGACTGTGACAGGGCGAGGGCTGCGGATATTGATGGTGGGCGCGGCGGCGCTCATCGCGGTCGTCTCAGGCGCGGGTATCATCGGCCACGCGGCCGCCGCGTCGAAGCAATTGCACTCGCAGGCCGGTCTTGCCGCGCGCGCGTTGGAACCGGGCTACACCGGGACGTTCCTTTACCGCAACGATAATTTCCGCACCGGGCAAAACCTGGCGGAGAGCATCCTGACTCCATCGGTGGTTAACCCCACGCAATTCGGCCTGCTTTTCACCGACACTATCGACGCCGCCGCCTACGCGCAGCCGCTGTACGTGCCGAATGTCGCGATCCCGAACCAGGGGACGCACAACGTCATATACGTCGCGACCGAAAACGACAGTGTCTATGCATTCGACGCCGATCAGCCGGGTCCCGCGCTCTGGCAGAAAAGCTTCATCGATCCAGTCAATGGAATCACCGCGGTGCCGTCGTCCGACCTGGGATGCGGCGACCTGACGCCCATCATTGGAATCACGGCGACGCCCGTGATCGATCCGGGCCAAGGACCGAACGGAACGCTGTACCTGGTGTCCAAGGTCAAGCTGGGGCCGGGCATTTATCAGCAGCAGCTTCATGCACTAGACATCGCGACCGGCCTCGAGCAGGCGCACAGTCCGATGACGATTTCGGCGAGCGTGCCGGGAACCGCGGCAGACGCGGTCGATGGCGTGATTTCGTTTAATCCGCTGCTGCAGAACGATCGGCCCGCGCTGACGCTCGCGAACGGCGTGGTTTACCTGAGCTTCGCCTCGCATTGCGACATCACCCCGTACCACGGATGGATTCTCGGCTACGACGAAATGACGTTGGCGCAGAAAGTCGTGTTCAACACCACGCCCAACGGCGACGACGGCGGCATCTGGGAGTCAGGATGCGGTCCGGGAGTCGATACCAACGGCGATTTGATCGCCATCACCGGCAATGGAACGTTCGATACATTCACGCCGCCCGTCAACTATGGCGACAGCATCCTGCGGCTGACGCCCGGCGCCGGAACGATGTCTGTCACCAGTTTCTTTACGCCGCTCAACGAGCTGGTGCTCGACGACGAGGACCTGGACATGGGCTCGGGCGGCAACCTGCTGCTGCCCGATCAGCCTGGCCCAAATACCCACCTCATGGTCGGCATTGGCAAGTACGGCAACGTCTATCTGGTGAATCGCGACAGCATGGGTGGGTTCAACGCCACCACCGACATGATGGTGCAGGAGCTCGACAGTGCAGTCGGCCCAATGTTCGGCACACCCGCGTACTGGCAGGGGATGGTGCCGAATGTTGGCCTGCAGAACATGATCTACACGGTGGCTTCCTTCGACGTGCCGAAGATCTACGTCATCGACAATGGACTGATCCATACCCCTGTAGCGTCTCAGGCGCTGAACTTCCGTTTTGGATACCCGGGTCCATCGCCCGTTATCTCGGCCAACGGCACGACTGGCGGAATCATGTGGGCGATCGACAGTACGGCATGGCAGTCAGGTGGTACCGCGATTCTCTATGCCTTCGACGCTACCAACCTGAACAACGAGCTATATGACAGCAACCGGCTTACCGCGGACAATCCCGGACCCGCAGTGAAGTTCGCCGTCCCGACGGTAGCTAATGGTTCGGTTTATATGGGGACGCAGACCCAGTTGGCAGTGTTCGGATTGTTGCCAAGTCCCAGACCGACGCCGACTGCCACTGCTACAGCGACTAGTACGCCGACGCCGTCGGCAAGCGCATCGCCGACTTCTACTGCCACTGTCACTCCCACTGCCTCGGCGACAGCTACTGCCACGTCAACTCAGACTGCCACATTGACAGCTACTGAAACTCCGACAGCGACGGCCACGCCGACCGCATCCGCAACTTCGACGGCGACTTCTACCGCCTCGCCGACAGCTACTGTCACGTCAACTCAGACTGCTACATCGACAGCTACTGAAACTCCGACAGCGACGGCCACGCCGACCGCATCCGCAACTTCGACGGCGACTTCTACCGCCTCGCCGACAGCTACTGCCACGTCAACTCAGACTGCTACATCGACAGCTACCGACACTCCGACAGCGACGGCCACGCAGGCCGCATCCGCAACTTCGACGGCGACTTCTACTGCCTCGCCGACAGCTACTGCCACGTCAACTCAGACTGCTACATCGACAGCTACCGACACTCCGACGGCGACGGCCACGCCGACCGCATCCGCAACTTCGACGGCGACTTCTACTGCCTCGCCGACAGCTAGTGCCACGTCAACTCAGACTGCTACATCGACAGCTACCGACACTCCGACAGCGACGGCCACGCAGACCGCCTCCGCAACTTCGACGGCGACTGCTACTGCCTCGCCGACAGCTACTGCCACGTCAACTCAGACTGCTACTGCCTCGGCGACAGCTACTGCCACGGATATTTCCACCGCGACCTCGACCGCAACGCCAACAGCGACCGCGACAGTTACAGCCACGGCTACTGCAACCGCGGCCGCTACTCCGACCGCTACTGCGACGCCGACGACAACTGTGTCGCTGACCGCGTCGTTTGCCTTCGGCAAAGTTGCTATAGGTCAGAAGGTGACGAAGAATCTTCTGACCATCAAAAACACCGGGGCGGCCAACTCGCTCATTGTCTCAAGCGCGTCGTTATCCGATCCGGCGGAATTTTCGCTAAGTGGCACCGGTAGCTGCGGCGCGATCCCAATCACAGTTGCACCCAGAACGAAATGCACATTGGGAGTGTCATACTCGCCCAACGCAGTTTCCGTTCATAGCGCGACACTGACGATCTTCGACAACGCCGCTACCAACCCGCAGCATTCGACGTTGTCAGGCACCGGGGTCGTGGATATATCTCTCTCTAAGACCAGCCTCGCATTCGGCAGCGTGAAGTTCGGCGTTAGATCGATGCGGTCCTTCAGAGTGACTAATCATCAGACCCAGCGGGTCAGTCTTAGCGAGAGCTTCAGTGGAGCGAATGCCGCCGACTTCAGTGTCAGCGGTGGCACCTGCGGTACGACTCTGGCAGCCACCAGCCGCTGCTCGATCAAAGTGACTTTCCGGCCGGGCGCGCTGGGCAATGAATCGGCAACCCTTACAGTCTCCGACAGTCCTGATCCGCTGAGTCCTTATACGGTCGCGCTAAGCACCGGCCCGACTATCCCCGCAACGGTCATTCCAGCCACGCTGGCGCATGGCACGCTGACAAAAGCGTCGAAGGCTCTGAATGAAACGGTTACCAACCTATCGCCATTTTCGCTGTCCTTGAGCGAGAGCTTCAGCGGCGCGAACGCGGGCGATTTTGCGGTGACAGGCGGCACCTGCGGCAGCACCGTCTTGCCAGCTTCGCAATGCACCATTGCGGTCACTTTTACGCCGACAGCCGGCGGCAAGGCCGAGACCGCGATTATGGCAGTGAGCGTCGGCAACGATCCCACCAGCCCGCATAACATCAGCCTCAGAGGTAAGGGACCGTAGCAGCTAGATAGGTGTTAGTTGGCGCCTGCGTGCGACGGAGGCTTGGCAACCTTCGGCTTGCGGCTCATTCGCAGGCGGCGGCCGGTCAGGCGAATGCCGGTGTTTTCATCGACCACCAGCGGGCGCACTTCGACGCCCGCTTCATCGACCAGAATCACCGGCGGACCATTCTCGCCCCACAGCCAATCGCTGCCCCATCGCCACATCGCGGCGAGCACGTCCCAAAACGCCTTGCCCTTGTCCGTCAGGCGATATTCATAGCGCGGCGGACGTTCTTCGTAAGGCACTTTTTTCAGCAAGCCTTCTTCGACCAACCGATCGAGTCGCCGCGCGAGCACGGCGCGCGGAACTTTGAGCGATCGCTGGAAATCCTCGAAGCGCCGCCGGCCGAGGAAGACCTCGCGCATCACCAGCGGCGTCCACCAATCGCCAACCAGATCGGTGGTGCGTGCAATCGGACACGGCCAATCGTCGAAGCGCGTCCGCCGCATCAGGCTAGCGCCTCGATTCGCGCCGGCACGTGCTTGTGGAACGGCGTGCCGGCGAACCAGTCGCGATCCTCGGTCACCGTCAGTTCGTTCGGCGCGACTCCGTGCTGAAATTCCTGGCCTTCGCGGTCGGGATACCAAAGTCCCGTCCCGTTCGGCAGCGCGACGTGACCGGGCAGCATCGTATCCGTCAGCACGACCACGCTCTCGGCGCTCGCACGCTTGGTTGTGATCCGCACGCGGCCGCCGTCCTCGATTCCAAGCTGCGAGGCATCCGCCGGGTTCATCCAAAGCGCCCCCGCCGGATCCTTTGGACGCCATTGCGGATCTCTGATGATGGTGTTCGCGGTCCCGGAGCGCCGTTGCCCCGCGGAGAGCACGAACGGAAATTCCGGATCGTGAGCCGACTGCTCGTTGCGAAGCGATCCAAGCTCGGGCATCAACTCCGCAATCGTCAGATTGATCTTCCGGTCGTGAATTCTGCGCCAGGTCTCCTCATACGGATCGACGCTGACCACGACCCCCGAGCGGTTTTTCAAAATCGCGTCGAACAGGGCGTTGCCGAGTTCGGCGCCGTCGCCGCTGATGCCGGCGCGTCGCAGCGACTCCGGGTATCTGCGCGCGAAGTTCTGCGCGATTCCGAAAATCGACGCCGCATTTTCGTTCCCCGCGCCCAGCGTCGGGCCAAGGGTCTCGTACAGCAGCACCGTCATCACTTCCGCCAGATGCGGCCGTTCCGAAACCACTCGCATCAGCTCCATCGCATACGCCGACCTGCCTTTTTCGGCGGCCGCGCGCAGCGGTGCGACGTCGTCATCGGTCATCGCGCCAATCGCACGCACCAGCCGGCGATGAATTTCCCCTTCGGGCAGCGTCCCCGGGATAGCCTCGAGGACGGGCGCGCGCAACGTGAAGGTGTTCGCAAATTCCGTCTCGGTATGAAACGCCGCGCCGAAAAACGTCGCCTCCCATTTTTCGTACTGCGACGACGCCGGCAGAACGTAGTGCGCCTCGCGCGCGGTCTCGGTCATCGCCACATCGATCACCACGACGAAATCGAGCGCCCGCAACGCTTCCCGCATCCGCGCGCTGTCGGCGACCGAATGCGCTGGATTTTCGCTCTCGACGAGCATCGCGCGAAAACGTCCGGGATGGTCGCCCAGGATTTCATCGGGGATCACGTTAGCCGGAATCATCCCGCCGATAATCCGATGCCCGCCGACCGGACTCACCTGCGACGACAGCGCGCCGCCGAACATCCCGGTCAGACTCGTCCCCGCGTTCATGCCGCCCGCCTTCCCGACATTCCCGGTCACCGCGAACAGCAGTTTCTCCAGGTATGAGTTGAGCGTGCTATGCAGCGACTGCTCGATGCCGAGGTCTTCGTAAACTGAAACGCTCGACGCGCGCGCTATTCGCCGCGCCACCTCGCGCACCAAAGTTTCGTCGAGGCCCGCGCGTCCGCAATAATCCGCGACTGGAACCTCGTTCAGCGCCGCGAAAATTTCATCGCTGTTTTGCGTGCGCTCGCGAATGTACTCGTGACTGATCAGATCCTCCTGCACCAGGACCCCAAGAATCGAGGCGAGGCAAAACGCGTCGGTGCCCGGACGCACCCGCAGATGGTAGTCCGCCATATCGGCGGTTTCGGTGCGGCGCGGATCGATCACCACCAGCGCGCGCTTCGGGTCCGCCGCAAGCTCGCGCAAGATTGGTCGCGCGCGCTGAAAGCCATGCGACTGCCAGGGATTCTTGCCCACGAACACCGCGACCTCGGCCTGCTGGTAGCTGCCGCTGAGGCCGGTTCCGAACAGCTGATGATCGACCCAGAATTCGCCGGTCTTCTCCTGCGCCAGCGCGTTCGAGCTGAACACCGATCCAAGCGCGCGGCGCGTCGAGGCGCCGTAGCTGCCGCAAAGATGATTGCCCTGTCCGCCGCCGCCGTAATAGAAGATGCTCGCGCCGCCGTAGGCGTCGCGCACGCGCTTGAACCCGGCGGCGACTTCGCGGATCGCGGTGTCCCAGTCAATTTCCTCGAAGCTGCCATCGGGACGCCGCCGCAGTGGCGAGGTCAGTCGATCCCTGCCGTTCTGGTAGTAGTCAATCCGCTGCGCCTTCTCGCAGGCGTAACCCTTCGATGCGACGTGCTCGCGATTGCCGCGCACGCGCGTGATATGCCGCCCGTCGAGCTTCACATCGACGCCGCAGTTAACGCTGCACAGGATGCAAATAGTCTTCTGCCAGTCGTCACTCATCGCGAATCTCCCAAGTTCATCTAACGAACTACATAGTTCAACAAGAGAATGAACTATGATCGCGCGTGAGGCAAACCTGGCGGAGGGGGGAGGGAGTCGAACCCTCCGGCAACAATATTAGCCGCCAAGCCGGTTTTGAAGACCGGTGGGGCCACCGGGCCCCTTCCTCCTCCGTGCCTTGATTCTACTAGGGTTTTCCGGCTCAAGGGGAGCGGAAATGGAAAAATGTAAATGGATTTGTAAATATCACGAACTCGCGCCAAAGCCGCGCTCGCGTTGCTCGGCGCGATGAGCGCGGGCGCTTCGTTCCATCTTTCGGGAGCACGAAATGAAAAAGAAACCTTCCCGTTTTTTGTTCTCTCCGCCGGAGGCCTGTCCGCAATGTGGCCGGAAATTTGACCACGTCAGAATCTGGGGTCGGACGCCCCCTGGAAAAGGGTCTTTTGTCCCTTGCCCCGACTGCCGCAAGGTACTCGCGTTTGGACGTGGGATGCGCTTGCACATGGCCACGCTGCAAGAATTGGATGCAATTTCCGATGAAACCCGACGTGACCTGCTCCAACGCATCGCGAAGCTTGAAAGAGAGAGCCTAGCCAACATCCAATCCCGGTGACGCCGCGTCTGTCGCAAATCTCAAGCCCGCGAGAACGCTTACCCTCGATGACGATCTGTCCGTGCAAGCGAGCACAGTTCGATCTGGCGAAGGTTGACGCAGTGGGTGAGTGCGTGGTCCCGCCTCGATTGATCCCAGCGCTGGCAGCCTGGGTTCCTTTCAGTTCTCTATGTATGTAACTTTGCTCGTGTGAAGCTGCGCTCTTTCGTGATTCTCGGGCTGATGATCTCATCTTTCGCAGTTGTGGCAGCGACCGTCTGCAATGCACAGCCGGTCGCATGCCCAGGTGGCGTACCAACGGACGAGTCCGTCCGCGAGGTCTTAGAAGCGCCGCAGTATCTCGACAAGACGCAGGTCAAGACCTTTAACGTGACGGCACACTCAGTGGTCCTTACCATAGACGTGGGTGATTTGCTTTCTACGTCGGGGTTTTTGGGAGAAGGGACAGTTGATTCTGTGATGAGGACGGTAATGCCTCCGCTCCGGCGCGTGGCCGTCTGCTTCTCATCTATTCAGACGATTAAGGCTGACATCGTGGCACCCGCAGCGGTCCACCGCGACCAGTACGGGCATGAACTGCCCAAGAGCGACGCATTGGTCGTACTTCTCAGGATCAAGTGCTCAGATTTGCGCAAATTCGCCAGCCTCGATTTGAACGAGTACAGTGTGTATGTCGCGAACCGTTATGTCGTCTTGGTAAATCCTCAGATTCACGAGGTTTGGAGCCAAGAACTTCAGCGCGAGATCGCGCTTGGTGGCTTCCAGAGTGAGTGACCTTCGGCTCAAAGCAGTAAAACTGCTGAAGAGATATTCTCACTGAATTTTGGCTGAATCGGGGATGCCGAGAGTGCTCAACGCTTTGCCGATACCTTCCAGATCCTTCATCCGGTACCATGCACCACGCCGCGCAGAGCTAACTTTCTCCACCAGGCCGCGCGCTGTGAGCGTATTCAAATTTATCACCGGCAGGCCGTTCAATACGTACTTGGTTCTGAAAATCAGTTCGCTGTTGCCCTGCGCACGGACGTATTGATAGCAGGAATTCAGAACAAAGAGAGCGATCCCATTGCCTTCCCTCGCCAACTGCATCGTGCGGTCATAGCTCGACACTTTACCCACCTCCGCTAGATTCTTCATCGACATCTCCAAAAGTTCCGGGCGCGCGATTTTCATTTGTCCGCGTTCCCATCTCGCTACGGTGTTCGCGCTAACTCCCAAGGCAGTCGCGAGGGCGGCTTGGCTCATGCCGAGGAGATGCCGCTTCGCTCGCAAGTCTGCTCCGGTCACGAACAGCATTTCTATACGTGCGTATAGAAGAAGTCAAGAGACCTCTTCCGAAAAAGGAAAGTGCGCTGGATCTCTCAGCCCATATGGAACCCCCAATTCATCGTTCTTCCGGTCTTGAGTGTAACCTTCCATCCCACAACTGGAAGGTCTTTGACAATAGGACCAGGTGTCACCCTGTGTAATTCGACCTGTCTAACGTATTTCAGTTCAACCGTGGATGCTTTAAAGACTATGGGACATTCGCTGACGATCAAACAGTATTGTTGACAAAACTTCTTCCACTCTACTCCGTCGGTAGTGAAAGTCGCTGACAGTCCAAAATGTTTGAAGCAATCAATTAACGACACTCGAAACTGTTGTAAGCCGAGATGTGTTCGATACGAGATGCCTTTGTGATGCTCATAGATGTTGGCCATGAGCTCGTCGAACTCCGTAAGAATTCGCGTACTGCCCTCTTGTGGGTATTGTAAATCGGTATGAACGACCCAGTTACTAAAAGTTCTCAGAACAGGATTCTTATACTTCGCTCGGTCTTGGAGCTTGCGCAATTCCACTAACAGGTAGACAACCTGCATTTCGTTCCGAATTGGCCGGTCGAGGACATGCTGAATTTTTTCTAGGAGTTCATCTTTCATGGAGTTCCTCCCTTGGCTGGGGATGGCCCATCGCGTACGTCCTTCCGAACGCTCGGTAAAAAGAAGGTCGTACACTCGAAAAACGGGAGTACATGGCCGGATCGCCGCGTAGCTAGCACACCCCACCAAAACCAATAAGCACCGTCTCGATCTCCAGCAGCACCTTCACAATCGCCTCGACTCCGACCGCCGGGTCCGCGAGCACCGGCGCGAGCCCAGCCGCAATGACCGCCGATGCCGGCATTCGCACCAGCCGCCCTCCGTGTTCGTGGTCGGGCAGGCGGTAGTGCTGCAATCGCGCGAGCACGGTCAATGCTTCTGTCTCGAGGTTCATGGCAAATCTATCTCCCCGCATCCCAACTGTCGTGCCCGACGCTGAGTAGCCGTACAAGACGGGATTGTTCGCGGGTATGGGCTCGCGCTCGCCGCTCGCCGGTAGGACGATGCCTTGGTTCGCGCCAACACCAGCGCCGGCCCCTTCCTCCTCCAGCCCTTATTTATTAAGGGGTTACGGCGATTTGCACAACCCGAGGATCGGCTTGACTGCCTACTTACTGCCCGCAATTTCTGAGTTCGGTTTAAGAGAGCAAGATTTCCAAGCAAAAAAGTCGCGATTTGGGTTGCAGGAGTGTTCTCTCCAAAATCGACACTTGGCGGATTTAGGCTGACTTCGTTATCGAGAGTTCACGATTATTCCATCTTCACCAACAATCCGCGCGATCGCGCCGCCTCGAACATCCAGCGGAAGAAAAAGATCGCGAAGATGAAATAAATCAAGTTCAATCCGAGACCAAATCTGAAGTGCGAGACGGAAAATCCGCCTTTTTCGATAACCGCGCGCATACCTTCGAATGACTGAGTCGTCGGCAGTATCGAGGCAATCGGACGGAGAAAGCTAGGCAACGAGCTCAACGGGTAGAACACGCACGACAATGGCATCAGTATGCCGGCGAAACTCCATGCCATCGCCTGGAACTTGGTGGTGTATCGGAAGATCAACCCGGTCACCATGATGCCCATCGCAACAGCGAAGAGAACCAAATTAAAAATGAACGGAAGTAGCATCGGCAGCGTGGGAAACATGTCGTAGTGATAAAAGAGCCACGCGATCAAAGCCCCGACGCTCAAGCCGACCATCGCCTTCGCTAGAGTGACGACAATCAAGCCGGTCACGTATTCGGAAACGCTCAGCGGTGAAGCGAATAGACTAACAAGGTTTCGCGACCACAGCTCTTCAAGGAATCCTACCGCCATGTCGCGTTGAAAAGCATTGAACAGCCCCCAGAGGATCACCGCGCCGAGCAGGCAACTAACTACGCCAGGCTTCAAGGCATCGCCGTGGCGGAGATAAAGAGTGAAGAATCCCCAGACCAGTATGTTCACTACCGGCCAATAGACCATGTAGGTGATGTGATTCGCGTTATGAATCACCTCGTAAGTGTGCCGCCGGATGACGGATCTAATTCGATACAGCTTCATCTGGCGTGCGCCCTGCGATGCGAATGAAGACCTCTTCGAGAGCGGGTGCATTGCGGTCTTCGTTCAAAATTGAACGAGTGACTTCGATCGGAGTTCCGGTTGCGATGATGCTTCCCTTGCTGAGGAAGAGAATCCGGTCGCACATCCGCTCAACCTCGTGCATATTGTGCGAGGTATAGAGGATCGTCGTCCCGCGGCTTTTCTGCAGATCGAGGAGCACCTCTCTGACCTGCCCCGCCGCCTGAGGATCGAGGTAGGCAGTGGGCTCATCGAGCAACAGCAATTCCGGATTGTTCAGAAATGCCTTGCAGAGTCCGACGCGGGTGATCTCGCCGGAGGATAGCCGCGACATCGGCTTTTTCTTCAGTCGTCCGATGCCGAACTGTTCCAGCAATTCGTTGATTTTCGCAGCCGGGTCGCGAACGTTGTAGATCCCAGCGAAGACCCTTAGATTCTCGAACACGGTCAGACGGACGGGAAATGCCATATACGGCGACGTGAAATTCAGTCGCTGCAGTATCGGTTCGCGGTCGGTTTCGAGACTCTTCCCGAACAATCGCACGCTGCCGCCATTGGGCGAAATCAGTCCCAGCATCATGTGAATGATGGTCGTTTTGCCGGCCCCGTTGGGACCGACCAGGCCGGCAATTTCTCCAGCGTGAACGACGAACGATACGTCGTGGACCGCCGTGAACTTGCCGTAGGTTTTCGTCAATCGCTCGACAGTAACGAGCATCGCGCCACAGTACGCCTGCGGAACATCGATGACAAACTACTCGTAGAGTTATTTTTCGTACCCGAACGAGATTCTTTCGCTACACGATGCCTAGTCGGCATCAACAGTTTTGAATGTGCTCCAGATAACTCCGAATATGTAGAAATTACTTTGCAAGATCGCTTGAAACTAGCGGGCCAAATTCGTATCCTGCCGCGCACCCGTCAATTGAAAACCGCTGCTGCGATTTGAAGCGAAATCAAATCCAGCTAAGGAGAGGAATAACAGTGACTGCAATGTTTCCGTCATTGCCGAAGGTTGATGTCGCACGCGGCTCCCGTCTGCCGCGGATCTGTATTGCCACCTGGGAAATCGAAGGACCGTCTCGCAATGCTGGAATAGGTACTGCCTACACCAGTCTGGCCGACGCGTTGAAAAAAGCCGGCTACGACGTGAGTATTCTGTTCCTTCTCGGATGTCATCCCACTGACGGAAACATGATCGATTGGGTTGACTACTACCGCACCGAGAAAGGGATGAAATTGATTCCTCTACCGATGGCGCACGAGCCGCGGATTCATGCCGCTTGGGCCTCCAGCGTTTCGTATCACACCTACGTCTGGCTGAAGGAGCATCAGCACGACTTCGATGTCATTCATTTTCCCGAATGCCAGGGCCTGGCCTTTTACAGCTTGCTGGCGAAGCGCCAAGGTCTCGCGTTCGGTGACGCTACCTTCGTGATCGGTACGCACGGCCCGACATTCTGGGTAAAGGAGGGGAGCCAGGACTATATACGCAATCTGGGAGAGCTTGAGATTGATTTCATGGAACGCGTGAGCGTCTCCGCTGCGGATATCGTCGTGAGTCCCAGTCAATATCTTCTCAACTGGATGCAACAGAATGGTTGGGACCTTCCCGAACAGACCTATGTTGCACCCTACGTACTTCCCAAGACAGTACGATCGGAAGAAGCCGTGCCGCGTCAGGCGCGAAAGAAGGTTCGCGAAATAGTATTCTTTGGACGACTTGAGATCAGAAAAGGCCTTAAGCTCTTCTGCGACGCCGTGGATGAACTCTGCGCGGATAGTCCCCAGCGCGATTTTGAGGTCACCTTCCTGGGCAAGGAGACCCAGCTCTATGGACGCTCGAGCATCGGCTACATCAGTGATCGATCGAAGGCCTGGAACGTTCCGTGGCACCTTGTCGCGAACAAGAATCAAAAGGCAGCAATCGAGTATCTTCGAGAAGATGGGCGATTGGCAGTGGTCTCGTCGCTTGCGGACAATTTTCCTAACACCGCGCTTGAATGCGTTGGCGCAGGGGTACCGCTATTAGTCAGTAATGTTGGCGGCATTCCGGAAATCATCGATCCTGCCGATAGAGAGAATGTTTGCTTCGAGCCGCGGCCGGATGTGCTGGCAGAACGTATCAGGAACGTGCTCGAGCAAGGTGCTCTTTCAGCGCGACCGTCGGCTTCATTCGCTGACACCGAGGGCAACTGGGTGCGTTGGCATGCCGGCCTTTCGAATCGTACTAAAAATGGGCAACCCGCTCGCGGTAAAGAACGGCCGGCGGGCAGAGAATCGATCTTTCCCCTGGTGAGCGTGTGTTTCGCGTACAACGTCAGGGAGAAGGGTGCCGAAGCCACTTTGGCTTCGCTGAAACAGCAAGACTATCCGCACCTCGAGATAATTTTGGCCGAATGCGGTGGCGAGGGTTCGTCAGGGTCAAAGACATCGCCTAACCGGTTAGGAGACCATGAACTGCGCAAGATTTATCGGCGTGGTAGCGAGATGGGCGCGGCGAGAAATGCGGCAGTGCGCGAGGCGAAAGGGGAATACCTTTTCTTCGTGGATGATCACACGCTCTTGCTGGCGCCTAACGCGATTTCCGTCTTCGTCCAGGTCGCGCAACGTGTAGATGCCGACATTCTCACCTCAGCAATCAGCTTCTTTCTGGGATCGTCGAACGGTTCCTCGGAAAGTCGCCTCGAACACTCGCGCCGCCCATTTCTCGGAGGCGATGCCGCAACGGGCGCTTTCGTCAACTGCTTCGGCAGCACCAACGCGCTCGTGCGGAGAGACGCGTTCGATACGATCGGCGGATTCAGCGACGAAGCGGTCTCAACTCTTGACGACTGGGAACTCCTATCCAAAGCAGCGCTGTCAGGCCTGCGGATCGAGACGATGCCGGAAGTATTTCTCTGGCACCGTGAAGATCAAGACCGGGAGAGCATGGTGCACTCGCTCGTGAACGCGGTTCGCAGCGCTCGGCCCTATACCATACCTGGTCGACAGGTCGCAGCTGCCGTTGAGCGGACGCTATCCAAGGTGGTGCAATTCGGTCAGGGGCTGAAGTTTGAGCGAGATGCTAACACTGGAACTCCGCTCTCGCGCGGAGAACAGGGACCTGCTGTGACAGGTTGAGAAAGTGAGAAACGCGGCGTAGGCATATGCCATCGTCACGCGCTGTATTGGTCCTTGGAATGCATCGCAGCGGGACCAGTGCGCTTGCCCGCGGAATGCAGACGCTGGGCGTCTTTTTGGGGAACGACTTTATAAGCCCCAAGCCCGATAACCCTACCGGTTATTGGGAGGATAGGAACATCTTCGAAATCAATGAACGCCTGCTGGCCGTCTTCGGGCTCAAGTGGGAAGAGGTCGCGCTGATCGATGCCGCTCGATGGGACGAACCGGGCGTAGAAGCCCTGCGTACCGAGGCGGTCGCGTACCTAAAATCGCAATTCGTGAGTCATCCGTTGTGGGGATTTAAGGATCCGCGCACTATTCGGCTGCTGCCCTTCTGGCGCTCAGTGCTACGCTCGCTTGAAGTAGATGAATGCTATCTGCTGGTGATCAGAAACCCGCGCAGCGTGGCCAATTCTCTCATCCGGCGTCATGGTATGGACGCGGTAACAGCGCACTTGCTATGGCTGATATATGTAGTTCCGAACTTAAGTATGATTGCCAATCGACCATTTATAGTTACCGACTACGATTTGGTGATGGCCGATCCGCGACCAGAGCTTGAACGCATCGCCCAAGGTCTGAAAATTCCGTTGACTGACGCCGGCAAGTCGGGGATCGAGCAGTTTGCCAGCGACTTTCTCGATCCGAATTTACGACATAGCTTCTTCAACGTTTCGGACTTTGAACTTGATCTCGATCTGCCTCCGCTGACTCGGGAAGCGTATCTCTGGCTGCGCTCGCTGGCGACCGACAGAACAGCTACCGACTCGCCTCGATTCTGGGCAGCTTGGGAAAACAGTCGCATAGCTGTTGAGAGACTTGTTGGTAGGGCGAGCTAGGCATGACTGGGTTCAATTCGCAAAGTGACGAGCCAGTAGGCGTCGACAGCTGTGCCAGGGACGTTCATCTGTTTGTAGTGATCGGCGCGCAGAGAACTGGCACCAACATATTGCGCGAGATTCTTAATACCAATGAGCAGCTTGCAATGCTTGGCGAGGTGCTGACGCCAAGCCCGGCGCCTGCCCACTGGGACAATTTCTGCCGGAGCCAGCCCGCACGTAGCGTCCTTCCCGCCACTTTCAGTGAAACCGAATCTCTCCTCGACAAATACTTTGAATTTGTGCGGTATCGCATTCGCAACCATTGGGAAGGCAATAAGAAAAGCCAAAGCCACGCTTTCGGCGTCGACATCAAATACAATCAACTGCGAGACGTCGCGCCTGCAAATTGGAGTTATTCATCTCCTGCATTCATTCTCGGCTATCTACGATCTCGCGGAGCCACAATTGTTCACTCGACCAGAAATGTGATCCATTGCGCGATTTCGACTTTCATCGCTGCGCGTCGAAATGTCTGGCACAACTATGACGGCGCCGTGATTGATCGCAGCTACCATCTTGATATTCAAGAATGCCTGGCGTATGCGCGGACGATCGTCAAGCATCGGGATGCGTTTCTCGAAGCAGTCTCTGGATGCAAGGTTGTCAATTGCTCCTATGAGAGCCTGGTTGAAGACATCGCGAGAGCTGGCTCCCGCGAAGAGATTTCCGTAGCTCCCGGTCCGTTGTGGGATATCGCGCAAGCACTCGAAGCTTCTTTCACTTTTCGCTATGACAGGCGTCTTCAGAAGGCCATCAATATCCCATATTCGAGATTGCTTTCGAATTTCGATGCGTTTGTCAGTCAGCTAAAAGACTCCGAGTTCTCGAATCTCGTTTTGACTCTTGAATAGCGACACTTCATGGTAGATGCCAAACCATGGCTTGATCCAAGTGCGCAAGCTGGGAGCTATGCCTTAGGCTTGCTCGGCCTGGAAGAGCGCAAGCTGCTCTACCAACTGGCTCGATATACCTACACGGGCGAAGGAGCCGTAGTAGATCTCGGGTCTTTTTGCGGCGCATCCACCTGCTGCCTTGCCGCGGGCTTGCGGGACAATCCTCGAGCGGCGGGGCGCCACGTCGACGCCTACGACAGCTTCATTGCCAGCGAACCGTACCTGGTTGACTTCGTTCGCACGCAATTCGGCGACGAGCTCGAAATGGGGCAGTCCTTCGCGGCGATCTTTCGACGGGCTACATCTGAATTTGCCGATCTCATAAAAGTTCATACCGGAGACCTGCTCGAGCAAAGCTGGCCCTCAGATAAGCCAATCGAGATACTCTTTGTCGACGTTGCGAAGACGCTTGCTCTCAGCGGTAAGGTGTTAACGGAATTCTTCGAACAGTTGACGCCGGGAAAATCGATCGTCATTCACCAGGACTTCTATCACCCGACCGCGTTCTATCTTCCGGTAGTGATGGACTTTCTCATGGATCATTTCACCATCATCGAAGCCGGTCGCGATTGGTCCGTAGTGTTTCGGCTTGAGACACCGATCCCGCGGGAGAAGTTGCAGACAGCGAGCCAGTATAACTTCTCGTTCGCGCAGCAGCAGGCCGGCCTACGCCGCATGATGCGGCGGGTTGGTATGCCAGGAAGCGACTACCTTCGCCTGTCCGAGTGTGCGGCCATCGGCACCCACTTCGGCGAACAACGGTTTCAGTCAGCGCTGGCCGCCGCAATTCGACGGTCGAGACTCGAAACCGACCGTGTGTGGTCCGACGGGCTTGCCTGGTGCAGTGACTTTAAGGCGTCTCGCATCCGCACCAGGCTTTATGGGGCAGCGTCTTTGATGCCTCCTCCGACCTCCTTTGATAAGGCTCACCTCATGCTGTCGGCCATTCTTTCCGAGGTCGCCGCGCGGATTATGCCAGGCCTCAAGCAACGTCTCACAGGGTAGCAGTTTCGACTCGGCATGCGACAATCCAGGCTCTTAGCTATCGCGGTTCTAGTAGTTGCGAGTATCGCATTGGTGGGATGGTCATCTGCGATTGAGGCTCCTTTTGTCGTTTTCTTTCTGGTAGCTAGTGCGTGGGCAATAACAATTGTTCTGTTATCTCGTAGTGAGGTCCTCCGCAACGTTGCACTGATCTGTAGTTCAGTATTGTTCAGTATGGCCGTAGTCGAGACCTATATGTACTATGCTAACCGGTCGCGGATTATTATCACAAGGACGACACCGGTCGAATGGCGGCGAAACCAGACGGACATAGACATAGGTTCTCGACCTGTGCCAAATACGACGATTACATTTGAAGAAGAGCTGGCCGGCCGGAGGATCGACGAGGTCACATATAGATTCGGTGGTAGCGGTCTTAGAGAAATCCCTGCATCGGTTCAAGGAGGACCGTACAGGGTAGTGTTCTTCGGTTGTTCCTTTATGTTTGGTCATGGGGTCGAGGACGATCAGACGCTCCCCTATTACTTCGTGCGAGACGCAGGGGGCACCTTCAAGGGGTTCAATTTCGCGGGCGACGGCTGGGGGCCGCATCAGATGCTTAGGGAGATTGAAACCGGCTTCATTCGGCGTGTGGCGGGCACTCCCGAGCTGGCGATATATGAAGCAATCCCGGACCATCTGCGCCGAGTAGCTGGACGTGCGCCGTGGGAAGATGGGCCAAGGTACGACCTATGCCGGGATAACGAAGCCTGTTACTCCGGACAGTATCATAGCGCCGACTACGCGGCGTGCCGCCGTTGGCTCGACAGGAGCTGGATCGTGAGGTTCTTCGAAAACCATTCCGAGAAGCTATCGCAACCCTCCGACCTCCCACTATATTTGGCAGTACTGAAGAGGACTCGAACTTTGCTCGAGGAAAACGGCACTCAGTTTGTAATCGTCTTATGGGATCAAAATGAGCTGGCCAACACGATTATGAAGGCCTTGAAGGCGAATCAATTTGATGTGATCGCGCTATCTTCTATATTTCCGGAGAGTGATCTGAAGAACGGACTGCTCACTCAGCTTGATCGGCATCCGTCGCCGGCAACCAACCAGGAGATCGCTGCTTACCTCTGGAAACAGGTCGGTGAGCCGTTGGTGGACGCAAAGCATTCGCGATGAAGACTTCGAGCGACGCCAATTTCCCCGAGCGGCTGGGGCATGCCGACAGCTCACGTGGCTCTACTGATCGCTTCTTTGGCCTTCTGTCCAGCGCCTTCTGGGGCGTGGTGGCGATGGCTCCGCTCAGAAGAGGTGGGTCGATTCGAGCATGGGCGGTAGTTCTCGCCGCAGCGTTCCTCGTCACCAGTCTCATCAGGCCTACGCTGCTTGGACCGCTGAATCAGTTGTGGCAGAGACTCGGGCAATTGTTGCAAAAGCTTACCAATCCCATCGTGATGGCGGTCCTTTACTTTTCGACCATCGTCCCTTTTGCTCTTATAATGCGCCTACTGAACAGGGACCTTTTGCGATTGAAGTGGGATCCCTGCCAGACCTCTTACTGGATACCTCGCAAGCCCGCCGGTCCACGGCCCGAGTCGATGAAAGATCAGTTCTAATACCTTTATATGGATTTTGTAGCCGAACTCTGGCGATTTATGCGTGCGCGCAAGAAATTCTGGCTGCTACCTATGATCGTAGTGTTCGCGATCATGGGCACACTCCTGGTGATCACTCAAAGCAGCGCGCTCGCGCCCTTCATCTACACGCTGTTCTGAACCAGCATGCGAGTGCTCGGCATTTCCGCGTTCTATCACGACAGCGCCGCGGCGTTAATCGAGGACGGCCAGATCCTGTCCGCGGCGCAGGAAGAGCGCTTTTCACGCAAAAAGAATGACGCGCGGTTTCCTCGGCTCGCGATCGAATTCTGCTTGGGACAGTCGGGACTCTCGCTGAGCGAGGTTGACTACATAGCCTTCTATGACAAGCCCTTCCTGAAATTCGAGCGCCTGCTCGAGACCTATCTGGCTTTCGCGCCGCGTGGATTCAAATCGTTTCGTACTGCGATGCCGATATGGTTGCGCGAAAAGCTCTTTCAGAAACGCATGCTGCGCCGCGCGCTCGCGGAATTGAACGGCGGCATCGATCTGGGTGACCGCTTGCTATTCGCCGAGCATCACCAAAGCCACGCGGCGTCGGCCTTCTTCGCATCACCTTTCAAGCAGGCGGTGATACTTACTCTTGACGGCGTCGGCGAATGGGCAACTACTTCGGCAAGCATCGGCAACGGCAACCGGCTCGAAATGATCAAAGAGATGCACTTCCCGCATTCGCTCGGGTTGCTCTATTCAGCATTCACGCACCACGCGGGGTTTAAGGTCAATTCGGGCGAATACAAGTTGATGGGTCTGGCGCCTTATGGCTCACCGCGCTATCGCGATTTGATCCTGAGCAATCTTATCGATCTGAAACCAGACGGTTCATTCCGGCTGGACCTCAGCTACTTTGACTACTGTGTCGGGTTGCGGATGACCAACGCCAAATTCGATCAGCTGTTCGGCGGACCGGCTCGAAAACCTGAATCTCCGATCACTCAGCACGACATGGATCTGGCGGCCTCGATCCAGTCGGTTACCGAAGAAGTGATACTCAGTCTTACGCGGGCGCTCGCGGCCGAAACCGGATGCAGGAATCTCTGTCTCGCCGGAGGCGTGGCGCTCAATTGCGTGGCGAACGGCAAGGTCTGGCGCGACCATCGGTTCGAGAATATCTGGATTCAACCCGCCGCAGGTGATGCCGGTGGGGCGCTCGGCGCCGCGCTCGCCGCTTACCATCAGTTCTTGAACCAGCCACGTCAAATTGAGAATCGGGACCTGATGCGCGGATCATATCTGGGGCCTTCGTTCTCGCAGCGGGAGATAGAAAGCCGGCTAGCCGCGGCTGGTGCGCGGTTTGAGGTTTGCGACGAGGAGACACTATTGAACGCGAGCGCGGACTCACTATCCGCTGGCAAAGCTCTGGGCTGGTTTCAGGGACGGATGGAATTCGGGCAGCGCGCTCTCGGCGCTCGTTCGATCCTGGCAGACCCACGTAGTCCAACCGCACAACGAACGCTGAATCTGAAAATAAAATTCCGCGAGTCCTTCCGTCCCTTCGCGCCCTCGGTGCTAGCGGAGGAGGTACAGGACTGGTTCGACCTCGATCACGATAGTCCGTACATGCTGTTGGTCGCCGACGTGAAGAAAGACCGCAGGCGAGCACTAACTAGTGAAGAGTTATCGCTATTCGGGTTAGATCGGCTTAACACGGTGAGGTCGGAGATTCCCGCGGTCACGCACGTTGACTACTCGGCGCGCATTCAGACCGTGCATCGCGAGACTAACCCACGCTATCATGCGTTGCTCCGCGTCTTTAGCCGGCGCACAGGATGCCCGGTCCTCGTCAATACCAGTTTCAACGTGCGCGGCGAACCCATCGTGTGTACACCAGAAGACGCGTGGCGATGTTTTATGGGAACCGCAATCGATTCGTTGGCAATCGGCAACTGCTTTCTGGATAAAGCGCGGCAGGATTCCGATGCCAAGCGCGAATACGCGGCAACCTACGAACTCGACTGAATCATTCACAATTGCTAGTTCCAACTAACCTTCCATCCGAAGAATAGTTTGAGCAAATGGGCCGGTGACCTGCCCCCCGATGCCGGTGGCCTGCACCCCGAAAACTCCGCCAATTTGAGGTGGAGTTCGTCTGGCCTTGCGAGCGAGCCGGGTATACCGCAGAGATCGAGCCGTGTGAGGTTTCGCGGGCTGGACAGGAAAGGCTGGAAAGTACCGAGTCCCATTTACCGAATCCCAGGAAACCTTGCCATAGCTGAACGGTTGGGCTAGTTGGCGGATTGGAATCAGAGAACCGGGCAGATCTGGCATCGTGAGCTTGATTCATCATCGGCATAGCGGAGGAAACTATCCGCACGTCCATCATTACGATGCCGCGGATAAATCGCACGATCATGATCACGAACACCCGAACGAGTATCACCATTCGCACGGTCACGGTGATCACGTTTATGACGTGCACGGCAATGAAGCCGCGATCGTCGCGAGTGATCCTCATCGGCTTGAGCATTGGCACTTCGACCGTCCCTTCGAGCGCCGCGCAACCGCGCCAATCCGCGACGTCGTAAACGAATTCCCGGTTGCCGTCGTTACATTTGCTAATCATGATTTGAATCGTTTGCCGCAGGCCGCCCGTCCGCCACCCGTTTTCTTCTAGCTTTCCCAAATCGCTCCTTTCAAGAATTTTTCTCCCCGGACGCGAAGCCGGAGGAGCACTGTCGTCTTGCGTGACGAGAGTTGCTACCGGCCAAGTGCGTTCGAAGGCAGGAGTGTGCCGGCAATCAGCGGCGAGTGCTGCTTTGAGAGGGCTTTCACCATGGCGATTTCACCTTCGCGTGTGTCGAGGGCGACGCGATGCTGCGTGCAGATCTATGCTGTGCTGGCACTAGCGCCTCTGATCGTATTGCTGACTGTCAGCGGCTCAGCCGCCGCTGATAAGCAACTCATCTCGCAGTCCATGCCGGGAACGGTGAAGGATGCCCTGGGTCGGCCCTTGACCGGAGCGGTGGTGATCTTGCGAGCGGCAGATGGTCGCACAGTCGCTCGGACCGCGAGCGGCGAGGGCGGGCACTTCAAATTGCCGGCAACGGCCCCCGGGACTTACGACCTGATCGTTCGAAAGCCCCGCTTTAAGCCCGCTATTGAGCTGCTCGTCTTGCCGGCCCGCACTAGGGCTCCTCTTGATCTCGTGCTGGAATCCAAACAAGCATTGACGGTAGAAGTCAGCGCGACGCGCGTGTCCGCGCAATATGGATTAAGCGCAACGGGCGCCGCCAAATACACCTTTACTGGCCGCGACATCACGAATCTGCCGCAAGGCGAGGCTACCCCGCTCAACCAGGTGTTGTTGCAGATGCCGGGCGTGGCCCTCGACCAGAACCAGGAGATTCACATCCGTGGCGAGCATGCGGGCATCCAGTATCAGATGAACGGGATCTTGTTGCCGCTCGACCTCAACAACGACCCGACCTTCACGCAACTCCTCAACTCATATTTCGTCAAGAGTGTGAGTCTTATCGATGGCGTGCTGCCGGCCGAGTACGGTTATCGGACCGCGGGAGTGGTGGAAATCAGCACCAAGAACGGATGCGACGACGCGCACAACGAGTTCACTATCTATGGCGGCCAGCGCGATACAGCGCAGCCGAGTTTCCAGCTTGGCGGCTGCAGCGGAAAGTTCAGTTACTACCTGACCGGAGTCTATACGCATTCCAATCTGGGTCTGAGTTCAGCGACTTCCGGTCCTGATCCGATTCACGATAGCACCGACCAGGGGCAGGGATTCGCTTATCTGACCTATGCAGTAAGTGCGACCACGCAACTGAGTTTGATTGCCGGAATGACCGTTGCCAATAATCAGTTCCCCAATGTGCCCGGCGAGACGCCGGAGTTCAGCTTAAGCGGTGTCAATCCCGTTCACTTTCCGTCCGCTGATATCGATTCGACCCTCGATCAGCAGGACTACTATGGAGTTCTCGCTTTGAACGGGGCACTCGGAACGAGTGCTGATTATCAGGTCGCTTATACGCTTCATTACAACCGGGAAAACTTTAATCCGGATACGATAAGCGACCTCATTTACCAGGGTATAGCTCCAAAGGTGTTCGATAGCGATTTTTCAAATGCGGCGCAAAGCAATCTCACTTATCGCTGGAACGATCATACGTTCCGAACCGGCTTCTATTTTGGCGAGTATGGAGTCGAAGCGGATAACACTTCGCAAGTATTCCCCCTCAAGGGTGATGTGCCACTAACTGTCCCCATCTCCACCACCGCTGATCTAAATAAGATCAACCTGGTCTATGGTGTGTATCTTCAGGACACCTGGCAACTTAGTGAGAAGTTAAGTGTAAATTTTGGCTCCAGGTGGGACCGGGTGAGCGGCCTCGTCAACGATAGCCAATTCAGTCCGACGATAAACTTTGTGTACAAGCCGCGACGCGATACTACTATCCATGCTGGCTTTGCGCGCAACTTCCAAGTCCCGAACTTCCAGGGTATCTCTACCGGTATCACCGCCTTGAAGGACACCACCGGCGGCGTCGGTCCTGGCATATCTTTAAGCACCAACCTCGATGCCGAAACTGACTACACGTGGGACGTTGGCTACATCCATCAGTTCACACCGCATCTGGTGCTGTCGCAGGACAGCTACTTCCGGATCGATCGACACTATATCGATGAAGGCCAGTTTGGTTTCGTACCCATAGATGCGCCCTTCAACTATGTTAGAGGCTACGGCGCAGGACTGGAGAATTCTGTCACCTACAATCTTCCCAATTTCTCTCTACGACTGTCGCAATTTGTGGCTAGGGAAGAGGTCCGCGGCGTCGCCACCGGACAGTACAACTTTCCTCCGCCGGCTCAGCTTCAATATATCGACCGGCATTACATCGTACTCGATCATACTCCGCTGGTGGGCGCTTCAGGCGGCGCTGCCTACAAATGGAAGACCTGGCTGTTTACTTTCGACGGGCTATTCAGCAGTGGCCTGCGGGGCGGATTCGCCAACAGGACCCAGCTTCCGAAAGTATGGCAGTTCAACCTGAGCGCCGCTAAAACTCTCGACGTGCCGGTGCTGGGTCACATCGAGAATCGGGTGATCCTGCTCAACGTTTTCGATCGCATCAATTTGATTCGGCCGGCCACCGGGATCGGAGTGTTTCAGGCCGCCTACGGACCCAGAGTCACGGTTTACGACGCGCTGACCGTTCGGTTGCCTTCACTTTGAAATTGGCTCGAAATCGGTTTCCTCCTCCAGCCCCTGCTTGTAAAGGAGCGATTTGCACAATCGGTTTGAATCGACAGCCGCGCGCACGGTTCGCGGCTGTACCCACGATCAAGATCGTCGGGCCCTTTTCGCGGGGTTGGCCGTCATTTTGGTGTCCCGCCCTGACCCGGCGGATCGGGCATGAAACCAAACCGGCGATCTACTTGGACGGAGTCACCGGGGTCGAGCTGGGCGGACCGTTGTGCGGGCCGTTGAAGCATCCCGCACCGGCGCATGCGCCCAGGCCCGCGCCGGTCGCGACGAGCAGCGCGGCCGCGCCGAGCGGGCCGCCGCCAAGATACCACGCCTCGCAGACACCGGGCATACTCGCCGACGAAGACGCGATCGTCGACTGTGACAACGACCAGTCTTCAGTCAGGCCTTGTTCCGGCACCGAGCGGTTGGTCGTTCCCGGCTGAAGCCCTGCGCCGGCCGGAGGTGTGCATGTGTTCTTGTAATCACCCGGATTCACACCACGAATGCAATACTTGCCTGCATCATTGGTAATGCCTTGGCCAATTACGGCTCCGTTCGCGTCCGTCAGGGTAACTTGGGCGCCGGCGACCGGACCGTTAGGCCCGACCACTTCGCCAGTCACGTCTGAACAGAAAGCAGTGGTCGAAAGAGCTAGCCAAAGCGAAGCCAGGGTAAAAACGGCAATATGTGATTTACGCAATCGACGATCTCCAACAACAGGGATTTTCGCTACGAAAGGCTCCCACGCATTTATAGGCTGAAATGCATCTCTGTAGCAAGGTTAGCCAAGTCTGTTTTACGCCACCCCTGTAGTTTTTAGTCGCTCTCCATAGGCAGGCGCTAGCCCCAACGCTGCGCATTTTACCGGCTTCTCGCATGCGTACGCAACTCGTGATCGATGTTCTCTTCAAGGCGTTTGGGCGCGCGACGGTGCTGTCCAGCAGCCTCCGGGGCGCGGGAGATCGGGCCAACATGCGGATGGTATCGAGCGGCACAAGTGTGAGAGCTTCGGCCTGCCTTGACCTATCCTCCTGGAGTAGATATACCTATCCCCCTGGAGGGGATTATCTATATGGGAAATCGGCAGAAGCTCGATGGTCGCCTCGCGGCCGGTGCCGCCCTCGCGCCGGCGCGGGACGAGCCTGAGATTCATCGCTCGCACAAGGACGTGGCCGCGCGCCTGAGGCGCGCCGAGGGACATCTGCGCACCGTTATCTCGATGATCGAAGGCGGCCGCGGATGCGCCGAAATTGCGCAACAGATGCATGCCGTGATTCGCGCCCTCGAGTGCGCCAAGGGCGTCCTGATCCACGATCATATCGACCATTGCCTCGAGGCCGCCGTCGGTCCGATGGCCGGGCGCGAAAAAGAAATAATCGACGAGTTCAAGGAGATCACCCGCTATCTCTAGCGAGACGCGGGCCTGGGGTATCCGGTGGGACGCGGTCTTCTGAATTGGTTTGCGCGGCACGAGCACGAGCATGCTCACGCCGACGAGGTGAATTGCGCCGGCCTCCGTCACGCGCACGTCCACGGCGTGCTCGACCCCGCTATCGCCGCGACCGCGCGAGGCATCTGGGCCGTCAAGTGGTCCTTCATCGTGCTCGCGCTCGCGGCCGCGTTGCAGTTTGCCGTCGTCGCCGCGTCGGGCAGCGTCGCCCTGCTGGCGGACGCCATCCACAACATCGCGGACGCGACCACCGCCGTGCCATTGTGGATCGCTTTTGTATTCGCGCGCCGCAAGCCCGACTCGCGCTTCACCTACGGTTACGGCCGGGTCGAAGATCTGGCGGGCGCCGTCATCGTGATCGTTATCTTTTCGAGCGTGGTCGTCGCCGTCTGGCAGGCGGTGGCGCGGCTGCTCCATCCGCATCCGGTGAATCATCTCGGCGCGCTCGCAATCGCGGGAATCGTCGGCTTCGCTGGCAATGAGATAGCTGCGATCCTGCGCATCCGGGTCGGCCGCGAGATGAGCAGCGCGGCGCTGATGGCGGACGGCTATCACGCGCGTGCCGACGGTCTTACCAGTCTCGCGGTGGTAGCAGGAGCCGCAGGCGTATGGCTTGGGTTTCCGCTCGCGGATCCAATCGTCGGCCTGCTTATCGCCGCGACCATCGTCGGAGTTGTCTGGCAATCGGCCGGCGCCGTTTTCTCACGTCTGTTGGATGGCGTCGAACCGAACGTAATCGATGAAATGCATCACGCTAGCGATCACGTCGAGGGCATCCTCGAGTTGCTCGGCGCGCGTGCGCGATGGATCGGGCATCAGCTTCACGCCGAGGCTGACATCGCAATCGAGCCCGGCCTTTCCGTCCGCGAGGGCGTCGATCTCGCGAATCGGTTCAGGGCCGAGGTCATTGAACACTTGCCCGCGCTCGCTTCGCTCCACATCAGCGTCGTGGAAAGACAGAAACCAGGAATCGTGGCCGAGACCGAAAGGAGAACCGCGTGATGCGACACCGTCACATGACTTTGGTTGCGGCGCTGATTGCCTTCATACTCTCGATGGCTGCCGTGCTGGCCTTGGTCCTCGGAAGAAAGTGGCTCTGGTTTGGCGCAGGGACCGCGGCCATCATCCTGGCGACTCACATTACTTTGCACTGGATCGCGGTCGCACTCGGCGGCGCGGCGTTGGCCGGCTACGGTTTCAGCTGGCTCCATGGGCCTCCGGCCGAGGATAAGACTGCAGCGCCGCACACCACCGGCATAGTCATCCACTGGGCGTGGCGCTACGACCTTTTACTCTGGCTGATCTCTCTCGGCAGGGAGCGAGCGTTTCGGCAAAAGGAGATCGATCTAGCGGGCATCGTCGAGGGACAGTCGGTCCTCGATGTAGGCTGCGGCACCGGCACTCTCGCCATCGAGGCGAAACGGCGCGTAGGTCCTTCGGGCAAGGTGTACGGCATCGACGCGTCACCCGAGATGATCGCGAGGGCGAAAAAGAAAGCGGGGAAGGCGGGACTCGATCTAACTTTCGATACGGCGGCAATCGAGGCGATTCCGTTCCCCGATGGGACCTTCGACGTCGTCCTGAGCACCGTGATGCTCCATCACTTGCCCGACGAAGCTCGCCATCGAGGCATCCGCGAGATACGGCGGGTTTTGAAGCCGGGCGGCAGGCTGTTCGCCGTCGATTTCGGCGGCGTCGAAAGTGAAAAGCACAGCCGCATCGCGCGCCACTCAAACCACGCGCACTTCGACATTCACCAGGTGATTCCCGAGCTGAACGAAGCCGGACTGGGATCGGTCACAACCGGCAAAGTAGGATTCCGCGACTTGTGGTTCGTCAGCTCAACTGCGCCAACCGGGTGACTTCGGCACATTCCTGATGCACACTAGCTCACTGGTGAGCCACCACGGTGTCGGTTTCTATCTTCGATCGCCAACGCATACTGATTCGAAGCACATTTGCAGCCTGCGTCATCAGCGCGTTGGCTCTGATCTGGAGTCATCGGTTCCTACCTATCTCCGATTATCCCGATTGGGTCTTCGAGGGTTCCATCGTCGCGCAACTCCTGCACGGAAGTGCGCCGGCTTCCTACTCGCTTAAGCACTATCCAGTCCCTTACTCTGGAACGGTAGCGTTGCTGGGAGTCCTGGACCTGGTTTTTCCACCTGAGATGTCGGGAAAGGTCGTCTTGAGCCTCTGCGTCATCCTGTTCGCTCTCTCCTCGACCTACTTATCGAATTCGTTGCGCGGCGACACCGACAATCCGCTGATATTGGTCCCATTGCTGTTCTTACTAAACACCTTCTTCTTCTGGGGAGAGCTATTCTATCTTTTCGGCCTGTCCTTGTTCTTCCTGTATTCCGGCTACTTGTTTCGTCGAATCTACCGCGCACAACCGATCAATTGGTGGCTTGTCGGCGTCGCGTCAATCGCGATGTTCTTTTTTCACGCTATCCCGTATGCGACAGCGATTCTCGTCACGTTGACGCTTATCCTTGTTGAATCGCGGACCGAGCTGATAGGTCCGTTCGTCATTTCCTTCGCGCCTTCGATAGGACTTACAATCTGGTACGCACTCGAGCGCTCTGCCCTGAAGCAGCTCGCCTCAGTCTGGAGGTTCTGGTCGCTGCATCAACTCGCCGGCCGCTGGCTCGCCGCTTTCTCTCCGTTTCCGGAATTTCTCCCCTGGCTCGGCATTGAAGCTCCATTGATGAAGGTATTCGCGATACTCAATCTGATCGTCGCACTCGTCCTGACTCTGGTGGTGCCGCTTTGCATGCTATCGCCGATAAGACTCCGAACCCGACATTCCGGAGTGCTGGCATCGGCCATCGTTTGCGGAGTGGCTGTTATCGCCGCCGGTTACGAGTTTGAAGGGATGATCAGTCCCGGAGAAAGATTCTTATACCCTGCGGTGTGGATCGGATTATGCTGGCTCATCGGAACGCGTTCATTCGACCGAGTCTCAGTGGGCGGCCGAGTTCTGACTGTAAGTCTTATCGCCTTGCTTACCTGTCAGATATTGTTCCTGCAGATCAATGTCGGCGCAGTATCGAATGATCTCACGGCGCTTTACTCGAGATTGCGATCGGCGGGTTCTCATGCGGAAATGTGCGCAGTTTATGAAACCTATCGGCAACAGAGCTGGGATCAACCGCATCGAAGCGGCTTGGATGTTCTTCTGACCAATCATGCCAGCGTCCCGCGACTCCCATACTACCTCTACACAGAGAATAAGGCGGAAGCGCCGATCTTTCAGATGGGAATCCTTACCTACACAGGTCCGGGCGACAATGAAGACCTCTGCAAGTCCCAGTGACCAGTGCGTCGCCCACGCACGCTGCTATACGTTGTTATCGAGGGTCGAATCGCGGACCAGGATTCCCTCCGCATAAAGCTGTTGAATCTTATCCGCAGGCATCTTGAGCAGCTCGCGTAGCACTCGCTCATTGTCCTCGCCGAGCCGCGCCGAACGCACTGTGGTCTTGTCCGGCCACGCGGAAAACTTCACAGGGACTGCTGGAATCGCGACGGTACCGAGCAACGGGTCCTTAATCCAGCGAACCGTCTTGCGCTCGTTAAGATGCGGATGCTTCACAGCCTCGTTCACAGTCAGGACCGGAGCGCACGGCACCCGCTCGGCATCGAGCACGGCGAGCGCGTCGTCGCGGCTGGAAAATTTGGAGAGCCAATCCTCGATCACATCGCGAAGTTGTTCCTTGTTGTCTCGACGCCCGCGCGCATCTTTGAAACGCGGGTCGGCCGCCAACTCAGGCATCTCCATCGCGCGCACCAACTGCGGCCATTGATGCGGCGTGGACGTGATCTGAATGTATTGGTCGCCGCGAAAATGGAAAATGCCCGTGGTGCCGCCGTCAGGATGCAGCGAACCGCTGCGCGTCGGACGGAACTTGTCGCCGCGCAGCGACACGATCGGCACAGTCTTCTCATGCATGTGAAAGTAGGTATCCAGCAGCGACGCGTCCAGGTACTGACCTTCGCCCGTACGTTCGCGATGCAGCAGCGCGAAGCCTATTGCCATCGCGGCGGCGACGCCAGTCGAGACGTCACCTATAGCCATGGTCGTAAGCGCCGGCGGACCATCGACCTGTCCTATCCCGTCGGTAACGCCCGCATAGGCTTGACCTATAAAATCATAGCCGGCCTTGACTGACAGTGGTCCGGTCTGTCCAGCCATCGAAATCGAACACATAATGATCTTCGGATTGACTGCTTTGACGTCCTCATAAGCGAATCCTAGCCGGTCGATCACCCGCGGCGCGAAGTTTTCAACCACGATGTCAACCTGCGGTATCATCGACATCACGATCTCGCGTCGCGCCGGGTTTCTTGAGATCGATCGCAAAGCTCAGCTTTGAATGGTTGTGTTGCAGGTAGTAAGTGCTATGACTCGATCCTTTGAACTCCGGCGCCAGCGACTTGAGCCCGTCAGCGCGAACGCGATCGCCGAAGGGTGCGAGTTCGAGCTTGATGACCTCGGCGCCCATCTCGGCGAGCAGCCGTGTGCAGGTGGGTCCCGCGACGAACTGCGTGAAATCGAGTACCCGGTAGCCTTCCAGCATCTGCGGCTTGTTCGACATTGTTCGGTACCTCTCATTCAGAGTCTTAGCAAGTGGCGCGCGTTTGCGGCAAGAATCTTACTCTCGTCAACCGCGTCGAGGCCGAGCGCCTTCACTTCTTCCACCGGATGCGCCAGCCCGGCAGGCAAAGGATAGTCAGTTCCGACTACGAATCTGTCCGCACCATAGGTTTTCACCAGATGACCCAGCATTCCGCGACTGTGCGCGATTATATCGAAGTAGAACTGATTTGCGTAGCTCGACGGCGGCCGCGGAATCGCCGCGCGGCACTCCGGCACCAGCCGATATCCCATGTCGAGTCTTCCCACGAGCGCAGGCAGCGCGCCGCCGGCATGATACAAAACGATTCGCAAGTCAGGATGCCGCTCGAGCACGCCGCCATAGATCAAGAGCGCCGCGGCGAGGCCGGTATCGTAAAGATTGCCGACCAGGTTGCCGAGAAAATATCTGCCAAGCGCTCCAGCCGGAGCGGCTTCAAAAGGATGGATGCAAACGACCATCCGCAGCGCCGCGGCAGCTTCCCAGAACACTTCGAATCCAGGATCGTCGAGCTGACGTTCGACGACCTTGGGCGGAATCTCGACGCCGCGAAGCCCGAGCTTCGCGGTGCGCTCGAGTTCCTTTGCCGCGGCGGCCGGATTCTGCATCGGGACGCTTGCCAACGGCACGAAGTGCCCGGGATCGCGCGCTCCCAGAGCGACCATCGCGTCGTTGTTGACCTGTGCGATCGCAAGTGCGGCCGCGGTATCGGCGTCCGGATACATCAGGAACGGGACGCATGATACGGCCTGCGCAGTGACGCCCTCGCGCTCCATGTCCACGATGCGGGCCTGCGCGTTCGAGATCGGTCCGTCGATCGGGCGCATCGCCTTTTCCTGGATCAGGAAAAAACGGCGCCCGTCGCGCTCGACGATCCTGGTCGCGAAATGCTTGCCTTCGCGCGCCAGAAACTCGATCACCTCGGGCGCGATGAAGTGGTTATGCATGTCGATGACATCCATCGCGTCCTCCAAAGTTATCGCGAACCGGTTACTTACAGAATGAAGCTGATCTTGCCGTGCGGGCGTAGCGCCTCGTTGTCGAGGATAGCCCTTCGCTCGCGAATTCTGAGGTCATTGCCCAGACGCACCAGCTTGTAGTCGTAGTGACCTATATAGGTATCGACCGATTCGTAGCGCATCCTATGCACCGCGAAGTTTGCGGTTACCAGAATGCTATCGCCATCGGCGCCGACGACGCGCACATTAGTCAGCATCCGCCGCGTGCGCGACCGTGGATTTTCCGACCACGCCGCCTTGCCGAGCAGTTGCTTGACGCGCGATCGTATTCGCACCGCGTCGTCCGCGATGATGAACAAGGTATTTCGCGAGTCCCCTTCAGGTACGTCGGTAGGTGGGACCTCGTACACCGCATCTCCGGTGAGTAGTGTTAGCCATTCGTCCAGCCGCCACTCGTCGAGCAGTGCCGCTTCGTTGTATAGGAGGTCTTCCACTTCCTGGCGGCTGGGCAGTTCATTGTTACTCATGCGGCCTTCCTTGCGCGCTTTAGCTGCGGCTCAGTCATGAGTTGATTCCATCGTCGCCAGAACGCGCGCATCTGTAGCTCATCGGTGATCGACGGATGCTCGCGCTTCATCCCGCGCGAGATATCCGACCAGCCCACTTCGCGGTTGGCGAAGCCGCGCTGACACGACTCGAGCATCTCGACGTCGTCCGGGGTGGCAAATCCTCCCGGGCCGAGAAAAGTCAGGAAGTTGTCGAGCCTCAGCGCCGAGTCCTCCGCGCTCTCATCGGCCGGCGCCAGCGCCCACGCGTTAACCTCCATGTAGTCGGGCGACACCGGGTAGAAGGTGCGAACCGTGATCGCCATGATGTCGTTGATCACGAGATTTGGGAAAACCCCGAGATTGCGGCTGGTCTCACAAATGCGCCGCGCCCGCTCTGGTCCGAAGCGCTCATCGAAGCGGCGCCGGACTTCCGCGAAATGCTGTTTGCGATGGTCGCCGAACGGCGCAACCCAGTGCGCGATCGGCCGACCCCACGCGCTCTGATATTCGACCACCGCGTGACCGTTACCAAGGTCAACCGCCTTCTGATAGGACGGCGTCGCGACGTCGCGGCTTTTCATATCGATGCCTATGTCACTTAGAAAGCCGAAGTAGCGCTGATGCGTCGGCAAGCCGTGATAGCCGTCATAACTATTCTCCACTAACAGCTTCCAGTTAGCGCGCGCGCTATAGGACTGCTGCCCCGACACGATCTTCATTCCCAGCTCCGACTGATCGGCGACCAGGTCCAGGTACTCGCGCGCGCCAGAAAGGTAGTCATAGAGGCTATCGGCGGCAGAATCGAAGCAGGCGAAAATAAATCCTCGATAGCTATCGACTTGTGGCGGACTCGCCAGCCCCATGTCATCGCGCTTGAACGCGTCACTATAAGAGTCCTCACCCGGCACTCCTATCAACTGGCCGCGCGAGTTATAGGTCCATGCATGATAGGGACACTGGAAAGTCTTCGCGTTGCCGGATTTCTGCCGGCACACCAGCGACCCGCGATGCGTACAGGTGTTGAGCAGCACGCGCACCGCGCTGTCGTCGCCGCGCACCAGGATCATCGGCCGTCCCGCGACGTTGCGCGAACGATAGTCGCCGGCGTGCGACACCTCCGACTCATGACCTACATAGATCCAGCACTTGTCGAACACTCGTCGCCGCTCATCCGCAAGACAGTCCGGATCGGT
Source organism: uncultured delta proteobacterium (assembly GCA_963756005.1). Lineage (GTDB taxonomy): Bacteria > Desulfobacterota > Binatia > Binatales > Binataceae > Binatus. The sequence continues at coordinate 544,742 of CAVWMC010000001.1, read as the reverse complement.
GAACGCCCGCCGATTCACACGAAACAACCCCGCATCCCGATCGTCCATGATGTAACTGTCGGCCGACTTGTCCATGTGTTTTCTCCCGAATTGCCCCGCCTCTAGCGACCGCCTTGGCCCGTTACGAACGCGATCTGCCCCTGAGAGCAAAGTAGCGCGCCGCGCGCAACTTTGCGCTTCTCACCGGGTGCAGGGGTCACCCCCTGCCGCCCGCCGCGCAGGCGATTATTCTCTCTCACTCTTATTTCTCCGTCGGATTCCACGCCCAGTAGCGCGCGATCGCGCCCGCATCGACGCGTAAGTCTGTCCCTGTGATCATGCCGGCGTCGTCCGACGCCAAAAATACCGCCGCACGTCCATAGTCACTCGGACTCGGCAGCTTTTGCATCGGCACGCCCTTGCGAAACGGTTCGAACGCATTCTTGAGTTGCTCGCCGCTGCGAGCAGGACGACCCCAGCGCACGCCGCGCTCGAGCGATTCCATTGGATCGGTCGCCGTTGGCGTAAGACTGTTGACGCGAATTCCGTGAGCGACCAGTTCCATCGCCGCCGACCGCGTGAAATTCAGCAGACCAGCCTTGCCGGTGCAGTATGCGATGTTATTCGGCTCGCCCTGGTGCCCCGCGGTCGAGATGATATTGATGATCGCGCCCTTGCGCGTTTGCTCGATCATCGACTTCGCCACATGCTTGGTGAACAGGAACGCGCCGCCGAGAATGATTTCGAGCTGCCGCCGCCATTCGTCGAGCGGCATGTCGAGCACGCCCTTCTTGTTGAAGATGGCGGCGTTGTTCACCAGGATATCGATGCCGCCGAAGTGTTCGAGCGCCGCCGCGACCGTGTCGATCACATTGCGCTCATCGGTGACGTCGCAGGTGATGCCGACGGCGCGGCCGCCGATGTTCGTGATGTAACGCGCGCAGTCGAGGGCGTTTTCCGCGCGCGCATCGACGCAGACCAGCGCGGCGCCTTCAGCCGCGAGACCTTCCGCGATACCGCCACCGATATTGGTGCTGGTGCCCGTGACCAGCGCAACTTTTCCGCTCAGCTTCATTTGCTCAGCGCGGCGGCGGCGCGGTCAGGAAACATTTCGACGAATTAAAGATCCAGGTGTCGATGAACTCGGTCTCGGCCGGCTTGCGTTTCAGCTCGGCGAGCACTCCGGCCAGGCACATCCAGTTGAGAATTTCCTGTTGCCCGCTCGCTTCGACCGACGCCGCTGGATAGTTCCGCCAGGCGTCGAAGTTGCCCGCGCGCAACGCCTCGAACAGCGCTCGATCCGCAGGCGTGTCCGGATACAGAAAATTATTTTTCGCGGTGAGGAACGCATGCGACCATCCCGACGACGCCATCAGCGCCACCCGCCACGGACTCTCCGCGAAGATGCGCGCGGTCGCAGCGCCGAGATCGAACAAGCGGCGCGGCGTCGGCGCCGGCGGATCGAGTTGCGCCTCCGACGGCGGATTCTCGAACGCCGGCAGACCGCCGCGTTGCGCGATCACCTTGCGCCCGTAGCAATTTATCGCGAATGGAATGATCGGATACGGAAAACCCTTGCGCTCGTAGTCGAGATACAGCACGGCGTTGGCGAACGCGTGCCCGAGCGGATGATGCAGCGGCTTGTAGGAGTACGCGGTGTCGAAACCGGCCTCGATCAAACCGCTCGCCAGATACTTCGCCGCCGCGACGTTGCCCGCCGCGTGGAACTTCTTGTCGCTCGGCTCCTTCCAGACATTGTGCGCCGGCGGCGAGAACTCGAACGATTCGTGCGCGTAGATGCAGTAGGGCGGGATCACATCCTCGCGAAAATTTTCGTATTGATCGTCGCCCCACACCACGATGAAGTCGGGGCGAAAGGCGTCGATTTGAGCGCGCGCGTTGCGCAACGATCGCAGCAAGCGATCGCGATGCGCGTGCGCGGCGCTGGTGCCTTCATCGTTGCCCCATTCCGCACGCATCGCTTCCGGCCAGTTCTGCGCGTTGCGAAATTTTTCCGGCAGATGCGGGTTCTGCAGCATCCGCTTCAGAATCCACGACATCGCTTCGTCGATTCCGGCTAGAGGCGGGTAGTGAGTTATTCCAAGCGCAAGGATCTCACCCATTTGCATGTCCTCCCGAAGCGCGGCCGCTGTCGCCGTGAAGGATCTGTTTCTCGTATAGCGCGGCGACGCGATCCGCGGAATACCCCAGCACGCTCGAAAGCACCGCCGCGTTGTCCGCGCCCAGCGCCGGCACATAGTTGCGCGCCTGCGCGTTGGCGTGGCCGAACTTGAACGCGGGATTCGGCACCTTGAGCGGCCCCGCGCCGTCGTCGATCACCTCGAAGCTGCCGCGAGCCGCAAGATGCGGATGCGCGAGCGCCTCGCGCACAGTGTAGTAGCGCGAACACGGCACGCTGCCCGCAGTCAGTATCGCCTCGCACTCGGCCATCGTTCGCGTCGAAGCCCACTCATCGAGCATCGACATGAACCACGCCCAATTCGCAGCGCGGCCTTTCGCGGTTGCGTAGCGCGCGTCAGCCATCCATTCGGGATGTCCGACCGCGCGCGCGAGCGCCTCGAAATTATTCGGCTTTACCGCTGCTATCATTATATAGCCGTCCTTCGCGCGCGTCGGCTGAAACGTATTGGTCTTCTTCATCGGCGGCAGCTGCGCCTCCTGGAACTCGTAGATGAGCATGCCGAGCAAGCCGTCCATCATCGCGAGATCGACGCAATCGCCGCGGCCGGTGCGCTCGCGCGCGAGCAGTGCCGATTGAATCGCGCCGAATGCGCAGGTCCCGCCCAACACGTCGCCGACGTAGATGCCGGTGTTGAGCGGCCGCTCGATCCCGTTCTGATACGACATGTTGACGAGGTCGAAACCGCTGGCCGCGTGCAGCATCGGCGCATACGCGCTGCGCGTCGCCCACGGGCCGCGCTGTCCAAAGCCCGAAATCGAGCAGTACACGAGTCGCGGATTCAACTTCGCGAGCGTCGCGTAGTCGAGCGCGAGCCGCTGCATCACGCCCGGCCGCGAGTTTTCGACCACCACGTCGGACTTCGCCGCGAGTTCATGCACCAGAGCGCTCGCGCCAGGCTGGCGCAAATCGAGCGACAGGCTTTTCTTGCCGCAATTCAAATGCGCGAAGTACGCGCTCTTGCCCGCGCGAATCGGCGGCTGCATGCGGATGAAATCGCCCTCCGGCGGCTCAATCTTGATAACCTCGGCGCCAAGGTCGGCGAGCAGGCGCGTACAATACGGCCCCGACACGATGGTCGTGAAGTCGAGCACGCGCACGCCGCTCAGGATGTCGTTATGCACCGGCAGCCTCGGCGCGATCTTTCTCTTTCATCAGTGACAAGTAGTGGCGATTGAGCCGCTCGAGATGCTGCTCCATTTCCGTTACGGCGCGGTCGGCATCACCTGCCTCAAAATGTTTCATGAAGCGGCGTCGCGACGGCAGCACCCAGGGATTCCGCTTCTGGCCGATGGCGCGGATGAAGTGCTGCATGACGTCGAGCAGCGCGTCCATCACGATCACCATCACCGGGTTCTTGGTGGCGCGCGCAATGATGCGGTGAAACTCGAGATGAATCGCGGCCTGATCGTAAAAGTCGATGCGGTCGCGAACCGCGCGCTCCGCCGACGCGATGTTGGCGTTGAGCGCCTCGATATCCTCCGGCGTCGCCCGCTCGCACGCGGTGCGCACGGCGATCGATTCGATCATCACGCGCGCCTCGGTCAGATGCTCCGGCTGAATCGCGCCGAGATGGAACATGTCGCGCAGCCCGGTGATTATGGCGTCGCCGGTGCTCTCGCGCACGAAGGCGCCGCCGGTCGCGCCCTTCTGCAAGCGCAGGAGGCCGGCATTTTCGAGCGAGCGCAGCGCCTCGCGCAGGGTATTGCGCGACACGCCGAACTGCTCGGCCAGCGCGCGCTCGGGCGGCAAGCGGTCGCCGGCCCTTAGGCGTCGATCCGACAACTCCTTGCGAATCTGATCGGCAATTTCCTCGAAGGCGCGCAGGTTGCGGATGCGGCTGAACTCGACGCGGCGGGGCGTCGCGACGCGGAGCGGCAGTTTGCGCTTGACATTCGTATCGCTCATGTGTTCCATTGGTTCAACCATTGGTACCCCGAACACGCTCCGGATGTCAAGCGCGTAATTGGAGGAAATAGGGCAGTGATCTCTTTTGAACTGACCGAGGAACAAAAACTCGCACAGTCGATGGTGCAACAACTGGCGGGCGCGCAGCTCCGGCCGGCGGCGCGCGCCGCCGACGACCGCGAATGCATCCCGTCGTCGATCCTCGATGAGATCTGGGCGACCGGAATCATCCAGTCGCAAGTTGAGGCCGGCGGTTATTCGCCAACGCTGAACGCGCTGCTGCTCGAGGAGCTTGCCGTCGCCGACGCTTCATTTGCGATCGCGGCCGCGGCGCCGATCGGATTTCTTGGCGCGATCGCGACGCAAGGATCGCCCGCGCAAAGGAAAGATCTGCTGCCGCTGTTCGCCGGCGACAAGTATCGATGCGCGGGCGTGGCAATCATGGAGCCCGACTTTGCCTTTGACGTTTCGTCGATTCGCACCGCCGCCATCAAGACGCGCGAGGGCTATCGCCTGTCAGGGATGAAGGGACTCGTTCCGTTCGCCGCGGCTTGCAGTCACTTCATCGTCGTCGCGCAGTGCGACGGCGCGCTCGATGCGTTCATCGTCGAGCGCAGCGCCAAGGGAGTGAGCGTTGGCGAGAAGAGGCCGAACATCGGACTGCGCGCGCTCGAAATGGCGACCGTCAATTTCAACGAGGTTGAGTTGCCGGCGAGCGCACGCGTCGGCGAAGGCGCTGGATGCGACGTTCAGCGCATCATTGACTCCGCGCGCATCGCGTTGTCGGCGATCATGACCGGCACCAGCCGCGCCGTGATGGAGTTCGTGATGCCTTACACGAAGGAGCGCGTGGTGCATGGCGACGCGCTGGCCAAGAAGCAGACGATCGCGTTTCGACTGGCCGACATGCGAATCGAAACCGACGCGATGCGCTGGATGACGTGGAAGGCGGCGTCGATTCTCGAGCAGGGCATAGACGCGACGCGGCAGGCGCAACTCGCGTACACCTATTGCGGCGAGAATGCGATGTGGATTGCCGACGAGGGCGTCCAGATGCTCGGCGGCCACGGCTACCTGCGCGATAACCCGGTCGAGATGTGGTATCGCGACACGCGCACGGTGTCGGTGCTGGAAGGCGCGGTCGGCGTTTAGTTTTCGACAATCACGACGAGGACGATGCGATGATAGATTTTCAACTCACTCCGGCGGACGAGAAAGTTCTGAGCAGCGCGCACGAGCAGGCGATCATCGGCCGTCGCTATGCGAGCTACTACGACAAGCATGAAGACGAAATCGAGCCGGAACAATTTCCCGAAGCGAAAGATTTGCCCAACCCGATCACGCTGGCGGAGGACGGGCTCAGCGGCAGCAGCGGCGCGCGGATTCTGCATTCGCTGGTGATGCTGGAAATCTACTGGGGCGGCATCGCGCTGCATCGCAGCAAGTGGGGACTCGGCAATACCGTGCTGAAGACGGTGGCGACGCCAGAGCAGTTCGAGAAGTGGAAGAACCACACCATCGCGATCGCGATTACCGAGCCCGGCGCCGGCTCCGACCCGGCGAACATCCGCACGACGGCGACGTTCGATCGCGAGACCGGCGAATGGATTCTCAACGGCGAGAAAATTTTCATCTCGCAGGCGCAGTCGGGTGACGCGGCGATGGTGCTGTCGCGATTTATCGCGCCGGACGGCAGCCGCGGCATGACCACGTTTATTGTCGAGAAGGGCACGCCGGGATTCAGCGTCGGCCCGCAGCTCAGGAAGCTTGGCATCCGGTCGCACGACACCTGCAATCTGCTGTTCGAGAATTGCCGGATTCCGGAATTCAACCATATCAACGGCGACTTCAAATCGACGATGTCGGTGTTCAACGACTCGCGCCCGATGGTCGGCGCGATGGCGCTGGGGGTGGCGCGCGCGGCGCTGGATTTCGCGCGCGAAAAGCTCGCCGAGCGCGGAATCGAAGTGAGCTACCGCGGCGGAATGCGCAGCCGCTCGGCGGTTGTCGATCGGTTCATCCGGCTGGAAGCGATCTTTGAAGCCGCGTTGCTGACGGTGCTCCGATCCAAGTGGCTCGAGCAGCAGGCCGAGCCGCCGAAAGTGGAAGCGTCGATCGCGAAAGCCGCCGGCGGCAAAGCCGCGCGCAAGATCACCCAGGGATGCATCGAGTTGCTCGGGCCGGAGGCGCTGTCGGAGGAGTATCCGCTGGATCGATGCTTCCGCGACGGCCGCATCTTCGACATCTACGAAGGCGCCGGCGAAATCCAGCGCCTGATAATCGCGCGCTCGATCCTCGGCTACACCGGCCGCGATCTGAGGTAGCTCGACCGCGGAAAGATATTTGATCGTCGGCGCAGATGAGCCAAGACTCTGCTTCTTCAGCCGCCGTTTCTCGTCTTCCGGCGACTTCAGGCGGCGCGCCTCGGATACCTCGAGCCCGCCGTACTTCGATTTGTCCGTCTCCATTCTGTCGACGGACTTATCTCAAAACTGCTGGGCGTTAGGGGCAGGACAGCGAGTGACAGGTTGCGCGCTAGAACCGACGTTGAAAGAAGCGGCGCTGCACCGCAACCGGCTTTCAGAAAACGGCCAAAGCCGTTCTCTGTGTACCAAAACCGCGCTAAACCTTGACCTGGTAGTCGTTCCATCTAACAAAAGAGTTGAAATCGAGAGGGGAAGGCGGAAAAATCGCTAGTTGTTGTTCTTCGGCTGACTTCGATCGTTGAACCGTTTTCTTTCAGGAGGAAGAGATGAAACCAGGACTTCGGATCGCGCTTGTTGCAACCAGTATTTTCTTCTTGAGCTGTTGGTCGTTGCCGGCTCACGCCGCAGACTACACCGTCAAGACCGGGTATCTCACTTGTCATGAAGCTTCGGGATGGGGATTCGTGTTCGGATCTTCGCGCGAGCTGAGATGCTCCTATACCGCGAACGGCGGGCGCACCGAATACTACGGCGGGAGCATCTCGAAATTCGGCGCTGACATCGGCTATCTCAAATCATCGGTGATCTTGTGGGCAGTAGCCGCGACCACCAAGGATCTCAAGCCCGGGGCGCTGGCCGGCCACTACGGCGGTGCGAGCGCGAGCCTCACGCTCGGTGTGGGTGGCGGCGCGAACGTGCTGGTCGGAGGATTTGACAAGTCGATCGCGCTGCAGCCGGTATCAGTCGAAGGACAGAACGGACTGAACGTCGCGGCCGGAGTCGGGGAGATGAGCCTGAAGTATCGCGGCGAGAAAGAGCCGCGCTGAAGATATGCGCTGAACGCCTCACCATCCTGAGGCGTTCAGCCATGCGATGGTGCTGGTCAGGTCGAAGGCGTTTGCGAGGTCCATCAGGTCCACAATCTTGCTGACGTCGTCCATCGGAAACGACTTACCGGCGGGAAATATCGGCTCGACGCGGCAGTAACTATCGCCGAGGAGTTGGCGGCATTCGAAATCGGCGACGCCGACGCCGCCGTCCATCATCACGTTGAGGATCGGCTTGATCCATTGCGCGTCGCCCCAGTCGTGGTTCTGTCCGTCGATGTATTGGAGCGAGGCGCCGGTGCCGACCGACAGCAGCTTGATGCCGCCGAGCGTCGTGCGCTCTGTGGGTTGATTGCGCCCGTCGAGCGCCTGCGCAATCGCGGCCATGCTGGGATTGTTGGCGATCACGCCGCCGTCGATAAACACACCATAAGAGGGGAAGTAAGTGGGCGCCGCGCTGGTGGACATCGCGACGTCAACTACGAGCGACTCGCCGTCGCTGTCGGCGCCGATGAAATTGTGGAAGAACTTCGGGTTCCAGGTTCGCGATGAAGGGTCGGCGTCCTGGTTGTCCAGACTGAACGATGCGATCAGCACATGTGAGTGCAGGTCTTTGAGTTTCTGAGCGCCGAAGGTCTCCTGCAGGATTTGTTTGAGATTCACGTTGTCGTATTTCGAGCCGCTGAGGCCGCCTATCTCGACCACGTCGTGCGCCCACGACGAATCGAAAATCAGCTTTCCATTGGTAACGTAGAGATCGCGCATCTGCACCGGCGTGAGACCGGCCGCCAGACCGAGAGCGATTATTCCGCCGGTCGAGGTGCCGGCGAACATCGTGATGGTGCCGGGTCGATCCTGCAGCAAGGCGGGATAGGCGGTCGCGAGCCGATTGAGCAGAACCGCGGTCAGCACCCCGCGGATTCCGCCGCCATCGCAGGAAAGAATTCGAAAGTTCGGCATCGCGGCGTCACCTCCCGATCCGTCGGACTGCCACTCGCAAGATACAAGCAGGCAGGCAGGAGGTTTATCCGCAATTCGCGCTCTTAGGTCAAGCGGAGGGTAGCATTCCAGTACAATTCGTAGCTTCGCGGATCGATGGCGGAGGTTTTGTGCCTTACGGCACTTGCGCCGGCGCGAATCTCTTTCATCGGCGGTTTTATCGATGAGGTGATTGTGGTTACTAATGATGCGGGGGACGGCTTGAGATGGTGGCTGGAGAACGATGAAGGCGCTCGATGAAGCGGTCGCTGAAGATCGCGTTGCGGTCGAGGCGGGCGGGCGCGCGCCTGATGAAGTGCTCGCGGTTTTGCGGCGGTTCTGGGGATTCGAGAGCTTGCGGCCGCTGCAGCTCGAGGCGATCCAGGCGGGGCTCGAACGCCGCGACTCGCTGGTCGTGATGCCGACCGGGGGCGGCAAGTCGCTCTGCTACCAGGTGCCGCCGGCGGTGGCCGGACGCACCGACGTCGTCGTCTCACCGCTGATCGCGCTGATGAAAGACCAGGTCGATGCGCTGCGGCTGTCGGGTTATCCGGCGGCGGCGCTTCATAGCGGCATGGATCAGATGGAAGTTCGGGACGTCGAGCGCGAGGTCGCCGGCGGGCGGCATCATCTTATATTCGTCGCGCCGGAGCGGTTGCTGACGCCGCGATTTCTCGAGCTGGCGGCGCGCTTGAAGGTCACCAGCTTCGCTATCGACGAGGCGCATTGTATCAGCCAGTGGGGGCACGACTTCCGGCCCGAATATCGCAGACTCGCGGAATTGAAGACGCGTTTTCCGGGCGCGAGCATTCACGCCTACACCGCGACGGCAACCGCGCGCGTGCGCACGGACATCGTCGAGCAGCTCGGCCTCACAGAGCCGGCGGTCTTGGTCGGATCGTTCGATCGCCCGAACCTGCTTTATCGAGTGCGGCCGAAGCTGGATGTAAACACGCAGATCGCGGAGACGATCCGGCGTCATAAGGGCGAGGCGGCGATCGTGTACAGCATCAGCCGGAAAGACACCGAGCACATCGCCGCGTATCTGGCGTCGCAAGGCGTGCGCGCGGCCGCCTATCACGCGGGGATGGAAGCGGACGAGCGGCGCCGCACGCAGGATCGCTTTGCCGCCGAGGAAATCGACGTGGTAGTGGCGACGGTTGCGTTTGGGATGGGAATCGATCGCAGCGACATCCGATGCGTGATCCACGCGGCGCTTCCGAAGTCGGTCGAAGCTTATCAGCAGGAGACGGGACGCGCGGGGCGCGACGGCTTGCCTGCGGAATGCGTGCTGTTCTACTCGGCGGCGGACGTGATGCGCTGGCGCAATCTTATGGAACGAAGCGCGGCTGAATCGGCGACTCCTGCCGAGGTGTTGGAGAGCAGTAAGCAACTGCTCGAGGAAATGCGGCGATTTGCGACGGTCGTTCGATGCCGTCATGCGGCGCTGTCTGCATACTTCGGCGAGACCTATCAAAACGCGAACTGCGGCGCGTGCGACTTTTGCCTGGGCGAGGTCGAAGGCGTCGCGGATTCGACAGTGCTAGCGCAAAAGGTGCTGTCGTGCGTCGCGCGCGTCGAGCAGCGCTTCGGCGTCGAGCACGTGGTTGACGTACTGAGCGGCGCGAGCAGCGAACGCGTGCGTCGATTGAGCCATGAAAAACTCTCTACCTATGGCATCCTGAAGGATTTGCCGCGCAAGACCTTGACTAACATTGTCTATCAGTTAGTCGATGCGGGTCTGCTCGAACGCACTGCCGGCGACCGTCCGACGCTGAAGCTGAACAGTTTGTCATGGGAAGTGATGCGCGGGCGTCGTGCAGTCACACTGCTACAGGCGAAGGAGTCGAAATCGAAGCGGACGCGAATCGAGGAAGCGTCGTGGCGCGATGTGGACGAGGTGCTATTCGAGAGCCTGCGCAAATTGCGCCGCGAAATAGCCGCGGAGCGCGGGATGCCGGCCTATGTAATCATGCATGACGCGACACTGCGCGAACTCGCGAGCGTCCGGCCCACAACTATGGAAGCACTAGGTGGTATCCGCGGGATGGGCGAGAAAAAACTCGCCGACCTGGGCGCGCGCGTGCTCGAATGCATTAAGGCTCATCACTAAGGCACCTGGATCGGATGTTCTTGGTGTCTTAGCAGCGAACGTGATCAGCGAGTAAACCTCGACGAGGGACAAACGACTTTGATCAGATCGCGTTGCGCTAGCTGGGCTGCCAGTGCCAGAAGGTCGGCTGAAATCCGGCGCTGCAGTCCGCTCGCTTTATCTTCGAGATGGAGCACGTGCGGATCGACGAAGCTCGCGCCCGCGGTGGTCAACTCGACCCCGTTGCGTAGCAGCTGATGGCGCAAGACGTCGATCTCGTGGCGCACAACCGGATCGAGATCAAAATCAGGCATCGTGAATGATTCTCACTCTCTGCACGAATTAAGGTAAGGATTCAAAAGACGCAGGCGCGGGGTATGCCGTCGGCGAGAGCTTTTTTCCGGCGCCGTTCCGCACTAGGCTTTGGCTTCGATGCGGATGGAGACCTTCGGAAATTTACCCGCGTGGAGCTCAAGGAGAGAAGACCGCGATGATGACCGGACAGCAATACAAGAAATCGCTCGATGACAACCGCGAAACTTACTTCGAAGGCGAGCGCATCCGCGACCTCGTCAATCATCCGCTACTCGGCGAATGCGTCTCGCGAATAGCGGAGGGCTACGACAAATTCTATTCGCCGGAGCCCGGAGCGGTGAGCCCGTTGATGAAGATCCCGCGATCCGCCAACGAGTTGCGCGACCGCATCCCGCTCCTGCTCGAATCCGACATCGTCGCCAACGTGACCTACCAGTCGATCATGACGCTGACGACCGCGGCCACGCGCATCGCGGACGCCTTGCCCGAATATGCGGAGCGCATCCGCCACTACGTGCAGGCCGCCCAGCGCAAAGACGTGCGCATCGTCGAATGCATCACCGACGCCAAGGGCGATCGCTCGCGGCCGCCCGGCAAGCAGGACGATCCCGACGCCTACACGCGCGTGGTCGAGCGGCGCGCCGACGGCGTTGTGATTCGCGGCGCCAAGCTGCACATCACGGGCGCGTCGATGGCGCATGACCTGATGGTGATTCCGACCAAGGCGATGAAGCCCGGCGAGGAGGCGTACGCGATCGGATGCGCGGTGCCGGTCAACTCGCCCGGCGTCAAAATAATCGACACGACTTTCGCGCCGCGGCATCCCGACACGCGCACGTTCCCGGTCTCCGCGAAAATCCACATGGCCGAAGGATTCGTGATCCTCGACAACGTGTTCGTGCCGAACGAGCGCATCTTCCTCGACGGCGCGGTTGCGCAGGCCGCGGTCTTCGCGCATTCGCTTGGGCTCTGGGAGCGGCTGGGCGGACTTTCGGCGATGGCCGAGGAGGGCGACCAGCTCGTCGGCTTCGCGCAGTTGGTCGCGGAGGCAAACGGCTTGGCTGGCGAGGGGCATATCAAGGAGAAAATTTCCGAGATGCTCATCCACGCCACCTTGATTCGCGCCGCGCTCGAAGCCGCGATCGCCAATTGCCAGATCACAGAGCAGGGCGCGTTTCCCGACGAGCTCTACACCAACGCCGGCAAGTATCACGGTGCGGCGAACTACAATCTGATGGTGCGGCATCTGCATGACATTTCGGGCGGATCGATTCTCACCGCGCCCGGCGTCGCCGATCTCGAAAACGAAGTGACCGGCCCGCTGGTGCGCAAGTACATGGGCACCAGCAAGGGAATCGACGGCGAATATCGTGCGCGATTGTTCCACGCGATTCGCGATCTGACGGCCGACGCATACGGCGGATGGAAAGCGGTCACCAACGTGCAGGCCGGCGGCGGCCTCTACGCGCAGCGGATCGTCACGCGCCGTTACTACGACTTGAAGGGCGCGAAGCGAAAAGCGCTGAAGGTGGCAGGCTTGAAGGAGGAAATCGCCGGCTGATGTTCAGATCGAGCGAAAGAGCAATCGGTCAGATTCCTGCTTCCGGGCCGTAGAACTGCACGTCTTCGCGGTATCCGCCCTGACCTGCGCCCAGCTGCCGGTAATCCTCGACGAGCTCGATCGAGCGCACCCACTTCACCATCTTGAATCCCAACTGCGTCTCGACCCGCAAACGGCACGGCGCTCCATGCGCGACCTGCAGCGGCGCGCCGTTCATCTCGTAGGCGAGGATCGTTTGCGCATGGGACGCGAGCGCCAGATCGATCACTTCGTAGTACGTCACCGCTGGCTCGGCCTCCTGCCATGAACGGAATACGAGGTAGCGCGCGTTCGCGAGCGGCCGGCTGCGCGCCAATATGTCTGTCACGGCAACTCCGGTCCACTGCGCGACGCCCGACCATCCCTGAATACAGTGGTGCAGCGTGATCTGAGAGCACGATCGCATCGCGCGAAGCTCGCCGAGACTGAGCCGGAGCGGATTTTCGACGAGGCCGCCGACTTCCAGCCGCCAGTTCTCGAAGTTGGTCTGCGTCATCCGCTGATATTCGGCGCTCTCTGGCGGCCGGCCGTTGATTATGAAGTACGCGGATATCGCCGACCTCGGATATGCCTGGCGGGAGCGGAGGCGATGCAGCAGGCTGCGCCGGACCGGTTCGATCGCGATCCCCAAGGTGCGCTGCACCCACCTTGGATCGCGGATCGACACCTGGGTTGCCCACACATGCAGGATCGCAACAACGACGAGGCCGCCAATTCCAATCGCAACCGACAGCCCCTCCAGCGCATGCCGTCCATGGATGATGTAACTCATGTTGGCCGGAAAGTCCTCGATCACAACCAGCGTCACGTGGACGATCGTGAAGAGACAAATCGCAACCAGACCGAGAAAGTGGATGCTGCGCGCGGATTGGCGTCCACCCAGCATCCTGACGTAGCGCGGGAAGCGCGCGGCGATCGCAGGCGACATTGCGGCACCGGTTGCGATCATCAGCGGCGCGATCACAAAAACAATTCCGGCGTAGGCAAGCTGCTGAACGGGATTATATGGATGGCCGGGTGGCGGGAGATGGAGATGCGCATAGATCCATACCGTATGTATCGCAGCGGGAAAGATGCTCAATGAAGTCGGGATCAGCCGGCGCCATCCACCGATCGCGAACAGCAGGAACACGTAAATTACACCGTTGAGGATCCAGAAGATGATCGAAAAGAAATGCCAATGACGGCCCATCCCGAGATTCATATGGCCGGGCAGCGCCAGCCACGACGAGAACGGTTCCTGCTCGTCCGCGGCGGTCCAGAGCCGATCCGTCGGCATCACCTTGCGCGTGAACTTGAGCCACTCGCTGCCGGCATCGCAGCCGTCGTTCCAGTAGAGCCTTGGATGCGCGCTCAGGATTTCCAGTCCGCTGCGCATGAGCAGACTGATGAAGAGCAGGTTGATGAAGTGACTGATGCCGACCCAGTTGAAGAAGCCGAATGCTTGCGCGAAGAATCTCATGGCTCTCGAATCCGTTTTATCTCGCGCGAACAAAATCGACAAAGTGACCGAGCATTTCTGATAGCGCGCGTCGCGACTAACGCGGCGTTTGGTTATCCGAGTAACTACGATCGACGATCCAACGATAGATTCGCCGACTACTGCTGCTATCGTGACCCTCGATGGACACTACAGTCAGATGAGGGTGAAATGATGATTAAGAAACGGATCGGAACGGCAGCGGCGTTGATCAGTATCGCGTTCCTGCTCGGCACTGCGGTCGTCGGATGTGAAAAGGAAACTACGACGGTTCCCGTAGCCGGCGCACAAGGACCGCAAGGAGCGCCAGGCGCTCCGGGCGCGGCCGCGGCACCGGCGCAGGCCTCCGAGAAGACCTCGGAATCCGCAACGACTACGAGTGACAACGGTCCGGGCGGATCCACGACGACCACCGACAAGAGCTCGACCCAAAAAACAAACTAACCTGAATCGAAACCATCGCGGGCGGTCCGGTCTCGGACCGCCCTTTCTTTGCCCGCCGGTCCGAGCAATCCATGCCGTCACGCGACTGCCGTTTGCGCGCGACGCGACCACCGTTGTATTGAATCAGTTACATTTGCCCACGCGGATTCCGCATACAAGGAGACTCTGATGGCTGCTGGATACACCATGACTATCGACGGCAAGTCGGTGAAAGGATCGAAGTCCACCGGCGTGATCAATCCCGCCACCGGAAAGATCTTCGCCGAAGTTCCCGATTGCTCGAAGGCTGAACTCGACCAGGCGATGAACGCCGCGCAGAAGGCGTTCCCTGCCTGGAGCAAAGACATCAACGCGCGCCGCAAGGTTCTGAACGAATGCGCCGCCGCGCTACAACAGCCGCCCGAAGGCCTGGCCCGCACGCTCACGCTCGAGCAGGGCAAGCCGCTGGACAAGGCGGCGCAGGAAATCATGCTCACCTCGATGTGGTGCTCATTTACGGCGATGCTCGATTTGCCGGCCGAAGTGCTGATGGACACGCCGGACAGCAAAATCGAAATCAAGCGCAAGCCGCTCGGCGTCGTCGCCGCGATCACGCCGTGGAATTATCCGATCATGCTCGGGATGTGGAAGATCGCGCCGGCCCTGCTCGCGGGCAACACGATCGTGCTGAAGCCCTCGCCGTACACGCCGATTACGACGCTGATGCTCGGTGAGATTCTGAAAGACATCGTGCCGCCGGGAGTCCTCAACGTGGTCTCGGGTGGCGACGAGCTCGGTTCGTGGATGACGAGTCATCCGATACCGCGAAAGATTTCGTTTACCGGATCGGTCGAGACCGGCAAGCGAGTGGCCGCGGCCGCTGCGCCCGATTTGAAGCGCGTCACGCTCGAGCTCGGCGGCAACGACGCCGCGATCATCCTGGCGGACGTCGATCCGGCGGTCGTCGCGCCGAAGATTTTCTGGGGCGCGTTCGAGAACTCGGGACAGATCTGCAGCGCGATCAAACGCGTGTACGTGCCGGAGCAGATGTACAACGCGCTGCTCGACAATCTCGGTGAGATCGCCAAGGGCGTCAAAGTGGGCGACGGCCTCGAGGCCGGCACCCAGCTCGGTCCGATCAACAACAAGATGCAGTTCGAGCGCGTGACCGAACTGGTCGAGGACGCGAAGAAGCACGGCGCCAAGATTGTCACGGGCGGATCGCGCGTCGGCAAGGAAGGCTACTTCTTCGCGCCGACCATCGTCGGAAATATTTCCGACGGCGTGCGGCTGGTCGATGAAGAGCAGTTCGGCCCGGCGCTCCCGATCATTCCTTACAAGGATGTCGATGACGCCGTGCGGCGCGCGAACTCGACGCACTTTGGGCTGAGCGGCTCGGTCTGGTCCAACGATTCGGCGCGCGGCACCGAAGTCGCCTCGCAGCTCGAATGCGGCTCGGCCTGGGTCAATCAGCATCTCGCGATCGCGCCCAATCTGCCGTTCGGCGGCGCGAAGTGGTCGGGCATCGGCGTGGAGAACGGCACCTGGGGCCTGATGGGCTTCACCGAAATCCAGGTCGTGAACTCGGTCAAGCTTTCGTAATCGGTTTGAGTAAAGTCGCCCCCGCGGTATCGTAAAGTTTGGCGATACCGCGGGGGCGCGTTCTTTTTGAAATGGGACGCTACGACGACTACAAGGCTCGAGTCCTGAAGGTAAGCCAGCGGCTGTCGGCCGACGGCTACTTCGGATCGAAGTCGGGCAGCGCCGGCAACGTCTCGATGCTGGTCGAGGGCGAGGACGTCATCGCCGTCACGCCGACGCGGCTTCAGTACGATGTGATGACGGTCGAGGACATTTGCGTCGTGGACTTTGAGCTCGCGCCGGTCGAGGGCAAGCGCAAACCGTCGATCGAAACTCCGATGCACGTCGCGACCTACAAGGCGCGCGCCGACGTCAGCGCCGTCATTCACACGCATCAGACCTTCGCGAGCGCGCTCAGCATATTGAACGAGCCGATTCCCCCGCTGTTCGACGAAGTCACGCTCGCGATCGGCAATACGATCGACGTGGTGCCGTATGCGCTGTCGGGATCGCGCGAGCTGCACGACAACGTCGCGCGCCAGCTCGCCAATCGATGCCACTGCTACATACTTCAGAATCACGGCACGCTTTGCATCGGCACCGATCTCGACAAGACTTTCACCTTCGTCGAGTTGCTCGAAAAATCCGCGCACATCTATATGGACGCACTCGCGACCGGCAAGCCGATCACCGTGCTTCCTGAAAAAACCGTCGCGCAACTTCACGCCGCGGTCATCGCGCGCCAGGATCGCGAAATCGCGCGCAGGAAGCAGAGTCACTGATGAGCGCCTACGTCGTGACGCTCGGCGCGCACGTCCTCGACATCCTGGGCCGCTACGTCACGCACATCCCCGAGGGTCAGGGCGGCTTGCTGCTCGACGAGATTCGGCTCGCACCGGCCGGAAGTGCGGCAGGCGCGGCCGTCGGCCTCGCGAAACTGGGGCTCTCGGTTGCGACTGTCGGCGCCGTCGGCAACGACGCTCTTGGCGACGTGCTCATCCGCGCGCTGAACAGCTTCGGCGTCGATACCAGCCACGTTGTGCGCAAGCCTCGCGTCCAGACTTCGGCGAGCATCTTGCCGATCAGGCCCAACGGCGACCGCCCCGCGCTTCACGCGATCGGCGCCAACGCCGTCTATTCGATCGACGACGTACCATGGCCGCTGATCGAAGGCGCGGCGCATATCCACCTCGGTGGCAACGATTCGATGCGCGGACTCGGTCGCGACGGAGCGCCGCAGATCCTCCGGCGCGCGCGTGACGGAGGCGCGACCACCAGCATGGACATCCTGAGCGAAGGATCGCCCAAACTGCTCGCGATCCTGAAGCCGTGTCTGCCGTTCGTCGATTGGTTCATGCCCAACGCGGATCAAGCTTGCAAGCTGACGGATTCGCGCACGCCCGAAGAGGCAGCGTCGCGACTGCTCGACCTCGGCGCCGGCGGAGTCGTGCTGACGATGGGCGGCGACGGCAGTCTGATGACGACCGCGCGGGAACGGATACACCTAGCGGCGCACGAGATCGCAGTTGTCGATACGTCAGGATGCGGCGACGCGTATTGCGCCGGCTTCATCCGCGCGATTCGGCTCGGATGGCCGCCCGCGGAATGCATGAAACTCGGCAATGCCGCCGCGGCGCTGGTGGCGCAAGGCCTCGGCTCCGACGCCGGCATCCGCGACCTGGACGACACCCTCCGCTTCATGCGCGAAACTCCCTTGCGTCCCGGCTGACACAGCCTGAGTATGGATTTGTGACTGACTATTCGAGTAGCTAATCAATCTGGATACGGCGGACCATTCGTGAGTACTCTGTTCAGGGATTTATCATAGCCATAGATGTCGTCGAAGAATCTCACTTCACCATTCGGATCGACTACTGCCGTACTATACAGAATTAGTACTGGAATGGGATTCTTGAGATTCACCTGGACGTTGTCCGGGCCAGTATTCATCGCCGCCTGAATCTTGTCCATCGTCCATTCGGGCCGATCGCGCAGCACCCAGGCGGCCAGGTCGGCGGGTCTTTCAACCCGGATACAGCCATGACTGAAGTCGCGGCGGGACCGCGAGAACAGTTCCGGCTCCGGCGTGCTGTGCAGATAAACGTTGTACTGATTGGGGAATATGAACTTCACCAAACCGAGCGCATTCTTCGGACCCGGCTTCTGCCGCACCCGTAGTGAACCTGAACGAAGTCCATCGATGACGTCGTCCGACGCCGGCGACGAAGGCACGATGTTGCCATTTCCATCTACTACTTCGAATCCGTTAGCGGCCAGGTAGTCAGGATTGCGCCGCGTCTTGGGTATCGTCTCATTGCGCAGGATCGATGTCGGCACCAGCCAGTACGGGCGGAAAATCAGGTACTTCATATTTTGAGCGAACACCGGCGTCTGCGTTCGCATCGCCTTGCCGACCACGACTCTCATCGTCAGGTAGCTCGCCGGCTGGCGGCGCATCGTACGCAGCTGGAATTCGGGAATGTTGACGATGATAGGCGGCTCCGGGAAGTCCGGCGGTATCCATCGGTATCGTTCAAGCGTGAGTTGGAGTTGCAGCACACGCGTTTTGAGCGGCACATTCAATTCGCTCACGGTGCCCTTGCCGAGCACGCCGTCAGTGTCGAGGCCATGACGATGCTGGAAGTGTTTCACCGCATCGACGACGGCTCCGCTATAAGTCGTCGAGTTGGCAGGTACGCTGGCGTTCGATGGAAGATCGCCGAGTTGACTCAGTCGCGCGACGAGCTGTGGCATCGCTGCATAAGTGCTCCCGGGACGCACCCCCTTTTGCGGTACCGGTATGAGTGGAGTGTCACCGGCGCTCGCCATCTTCGAATAGGGGAGCAGCGCGTCTTCAGCGCGCCGATAACCATCATATTGAGGTTCGATTTTCGCGAGGGCGCCGGGAACGTCCGCGGCCGGCAGCACCTGCGTGCGCAACTCGTCCGCGAGGTCATACTTTTTGGGTCCTACGGTCAGGCCGAACTTGAAGTGCTGAGGATTCACCCTGCCTATATGCAGATCGGAAATGTAGCGCATCGCGGACACGGTCAGCGCCAGATCGATATGCGCAAGGTCGATGTCGGACGGCTTCGGCGATGTCGGTTGAAGTTTGGCCAGCCGCGCGTCCCATCGCGACGCGTCGTAATCTTCGGGGTTCAGTCCTTTCGCCGAAGCCTGCTGAAAAAGCAGAATCATCGAGACGGCTTGAGGACTGGCCTTGCCATTCTGAATCCACGCTAGCGAGTTGCCGCCGCCGGCGTAGAATTTTTTTACACTGTCGCGATAGTCGGTGAAGTTTGGCCAGCGCAGATCGGCCAACGTGCCGGCGGCGATCAGAGCGTTGAGGTCGCCGGGACCTTGAGGCGCGGCGGGAGCGACTTGCGCCGCGCTGGCGGTCGCTGCGGGCGAGCCGGCGGCTACGATATGGCTGGTCGCGACGCCGCAGCATAGCGATACGATGAATGCGGCCAGCGCGGATTTGTAAATTTTCATGTGCAGCCGCCCTCGCGGTGACACAGTACATAGGTTGAGCGCGGATTCGTCGCAAGAGCGCAGGCGTCGTTGAATTTGCGACAATCCCGATGCATCCGTAGTCTCAAGCGGGAGCTTTGTCGTCCAGTTTTTTCGAGACAGGTCAGAAATGCCGATCATCGCGACGTGGATTCGCCAATGCGACGAACATTGGTTCGCCCTCATATTCGCCCGCTATCCACACTTGACCGTGCATAACGCTCGGACACGTCCGGTCGATCTGGAAAAGGTGGACGCGTTGATGTTGACCGGCGGCGGCGACATCTCGGCCGGCTTTCTGCGCCAGCCGATCGCGGACCCGTCGTTGATTGTCGATACCGATTGCGCGCGCGACGAGTGGGAGTTCAAGGCCTCGCGCGACATGCTTTTTTCGGGAAAGCCTATCCTCGCTATCTGCCGGGGTTTGCAGGTGCTGAATGTCGCGCTCGGCGGCACGCTGCACATCGATATTCCCGGCCATGACAATGCTGAAAGGGAAAACATCCAGCCGCTCAGGCATAGCGCGAAGGCGGTTCATCGATTCGCGGCGGTGAACAGCTCGCATCACCAGGCGCTCGAGAAGTTAGCCGACGGAATCGAGGTCGAGGCCTGGTCATCGAGCGACGGCATAGTCGAGCAGGCGCGGCTGCGCTCGCACGCCTTCGTCGTAGGAGTGCAATATCATCCCGAGCGGGATCCGCTTTATCTTTCACTGTTCGCCGATTTCTTCGATCGCATACGTGATGGCGGCTAAGATGCTTACGGTACGCGTCGGTTGCAGTATCCACTTCGATTGCGAATCGACGGCGACGGTTATCCTGCTGGTCAATCCGCGACTCGATCCCGACCGTCCTATTCGACATGAAATTCTCGATTTCGGGATTGCTACCAAGTCCGAATCGTTTAAGGACGCCGACGGCAATGTCGCTTACCGCGTGATCCTGGGAACCGGACTTAACGAGATTCGTCACGACGCGATGGTCGAGGTGCCCACCGCCTCGGACAAGTCGGAGCAATTTGGAAACGCACCATCGATCGCGACACTTGAGCCGGCGTTTCTGCGCTACCTGCTGCCAAGCAGATATTGCGACTCAGACAAGCTATTCGCGTTCGCGCGGGAGAAGTTTGGACATATCTACGACGCGGGCGCTCAGGTGCAGGCTATCTCCGACTGGGTTCATAACAACATCGAGTATCGCTTTGCTTCGGGGAGCCCGGAAATCTCTGCCGCGCAGATTATCGATCGAGGCTATGGCGTGTGCCGCGACTTTGCTCATTGCACGATCGCGCTATGCCGTGCGATCAACATACCCGCGCGCTACGTCACCGGTCATCTGCCCGACATAGGGCACATAGATCCCGGATCGCCGATGGACTTTCATGCCTACAGCGAAGTCTATCTAGGTGGCCAATGGCATGTCTTTGATGCGCGCTACAATGAACCCAGGATAGGCCGCATAAAGATCGCGCAAGGCCTGGACGCAGTCGAATGCGCCTTTGCAACGGTCTATGGACCGGCCAGGATGACTAACTTCGAGGTATGGGCCTACCAGGTCGATCCCAATCGAGTCGCGTTGGGCGATCCTATCGACCTATCCAAAAGGCTGGATGGCGTCGAAGAAATCAAGTCCTAGCCGGACTTATTCGCTCAACTCATCGATACTGTCCTGACTCGCGAGACCTACTTCTAACTCATAGGCCATGCGGCGGGAGCCGCCGGAGCTGGTATAGACGCCCGATACCGGCGGCAAGTCGTTGTAGTCTCTGCCGACCGCAAGGCGTATGTGACGAATCATCGTGCGAGTCCTATGAGTCGGATCGAAGCCAGTCCATCCTACACCGGGCAAGAGCGCCTCGATCCATGCATGGCTGGCCAGTTCAGGAGGCGGAGAACCGGGCTTGCGATTTGGATCGGGGGCCAAATAGCCGGAGACATAGCGGGCCGGAATTCCCGCCAGACGCAGCAGACCTATACTAAGATGTGCGAAGTCCTGACAGACTCCGCCGCCGGTGGTGAGGATGTCGTCAACGGTGGAGTGGACGTTGGTGGTGCCGCCGTCGTAGCCAAACTGATTGCGCACGTAAAGAATCATGCGCTCCGTGTACGCCGTTACGTCTTCGGATAGCTGCGGCCGCACCGACCAGAAGAACCTGCGCAATCGATCGCTGAACGGTACATAGCGGCTCGGGTTCAGAAATTCCGCGCACTCTTTCATCCGCGCCGCGTCGCCGGCCAGATAATCGTAAAACGTGATCCGCGCCGACAGGTGAGCCGGCAGCGCGATCCGATCCACCACCGAGCAGGAGCTGATCACCAGCTCAGTGTGCGGCGGCTGGATGTCGATCGAATGCGTGAGGTTGCCGAACGCGTCGCGATACTCGGAAATCTCCGCCGCCGGCGTGACGTCGAGCCTGAAGGCGACGCGTTTCTGGTCCGGCGCGTCGATCGGAGTCAGCCGCACATCGTTGTGAGAATGGGAGGCCGGCTGTTCGTACACGTATCGAGTGGTGTGTTTGATGCGGAATCGCATGCGCTGAGTCATCAAAACTATAGCTGTGGATCGGCGCTTGCTCAACGACGCGTCCGCCAGGGCGCATCCGGCGCTTTCACGCGGCGGCCTCATCATGCTTTAGATACAAGCTAAGGCGCGAAGTTCAACGCGCCCAAGAAGTGACGAGAGAAATATGACCCCGAACAGTCTTCTGATCGCCAACCGCGGCGAGATCGCGATTCGCATCATGCGCGCCGCCGCCGAGATGGGCATCCGCACCGTGGCCGTCTTTCCGGACGACGACTCGAGTTCGCTGCATACGCGCAAGGCCGACGAGGCGCGACGTCTGAGCGGCGCGGGCGCGGCCGCATATCTCGACGGCGAACAGATTATTGCGATCGCCAAAGAAGCCGGCTGCGACGCGATTCATCCGGGCTACGGCTTTCTCAGCGAGAACGCCGGCTTCGCGCGCCGATGCGCCGCCGCCGGTATCACGTTTGTCGGACCGCGCGCCGAGATGCTCGATCTGTTCGGCGACAAGGTGCAGGCGCGCGCGCTCGCAGAAAAATGCGGCGTGCCAATCCTGCGCGGCACCGCGGGGGCGACGACGCTCGGCCAGGTGCGAGAATTCTTCGCGTCGTCTGGGCGACGGCGCATCGATCATGATCAAGGCCGTGGCGGGCGGCGGCGGCCGCGGCATGCGTGCCGTCTCGCGCGCCAACGAAATCGAGGAAGCATACAAGCGCTGCCAGTCCGAGGCGCGCGCGTCGTTCGGCAACGGCGACGTGTATGTCGAGCAGTTGATGCCGCGCGCGCGTCATATCGAAGTGCAGATCATCGGCGACGGCTCGGGCAACGTCAGCCACCTGTGGGAGCGCGAATGCAGCATCCAGCGCCGCAATCAGAAGATCGTCGAGATAGCGCCGAGTCCGGGACTCGCGCCCGCGATGCGCGATCGGCTGACAGGCGCCGCGGTGCGAATGGCAAAGGAAGTGCGCTACGACAATCTCGGCACCTTCGAGTTTCTGGTCAACGCCGATGTGTCCGCGAGCGATGAGGGCGGCTTCGCGTTCATCGAGGCCAATCCGCGCCTCCAGGTCGAGCACACGGTCACCGAAGAAGTCACGGGCATCGATCTCGTCAAGCTGCAAATTCAACTCGCGTCGGGCGAGCTCGCTCGCGGAACTGCGGATGCAACAGGCGGACATTCCCAAGCCGCGCGGATTCGCGATGCAGGTGCGAATCAACATGGAATCGATGCGCGCCGATGGCAGCGCGAAGCCGGCCGGCGGGACGATCACGGCGTTCGAGTCGCCGTCGGGACCGCGCGTGCGAACCGATTCGTTCGCTTATGCCGGATACACGACCAGCCCGAGCTTCGATTCGCTGCTCGCCAAGCTCATTACTCACTCGCACTCGGCGGATTTCGCCGACGTGGTGACGAAGACCTATCGCGCGCTGTGCGAATTCAGAATCGAGGGCGTGCCGACCAACATTGGATTCCTGCAGAGCCTGTTGCAGCATCCGGAGTTCATCGCGGATCGGGTGTACACCCGCTTTGTCGAGGACAATATCGCGGCGCTGGTCGGCGGCGCGGAGTCGGGCCATCGGCGGCTGTTCTTCGATCGTCCGGCAGCGGCTCCCAGAGCGGTCACCGAGCAGGCGGGCGGGCGTCGCGCGGGGGCAAAGATCGACGCGAGCGATCCGCTCGCCGTTCTTCATCACGGCAAATCCGCGAGCAACGCGCCGTCGCCGATTGCGGCGACCACCACGGTCGTGACGCCGCGGGTCCACGACATCACAGCGCCGGAGAACACAGTTGCGATCGAGGCGCCGATGCAGGGCACGATCGTGTCCGTCGATGTAAGCGAAGGCGACCGCGTGCATCGCGGGCAGCAGTTGTTCGTGATGGAAGCGATGAAGATGGAGCACGTCATCGCGGCCGACAAGAGCGGAATCGTGCGGCGCATCACGGTTGCCAAGGGCGACGCGATCTTCGAAGGGCATCCGCTGGCCTTCATCGAGGAGGCCGACGTCGAAACGACCCAAAGCGCCGAGGCCGGCGAGGTGGATCTCGATCGTGTGCGCCCGGATCTTGCGGAAGTGGTCGATCGTCATGCACTCGGACTCGACGCTTCGCGGCCCGACGCAGTCGCGCGCCGGCGCAAGACCGGACAGCGCACCACTCGCGAAAATATCGACGACCTCTGCGACCCGGGCACCTTCGTCGAGTACGGTTCACTGGTCATCGCGGCGCAGCGGCGGCGGCGCACGATCGAAGACCTTGTGAAGAATACGCCGGCTGACGGCATGGTCGCCGGCATCGGGCGCGTCAACGGCGATCTGTTCGAGGATTCCAAAGCGCAGTGCATCCTGATGTCCTACGACTACACCGTACTGGCCGGCACGCAGGGCCAGCAGAACCATCGCAAGAAGGACCGGATGTTCGAAATCGCGCAGAAGTCGCGGCTGCCGGTGGTGTTCTTCACCGAGGGCGGCGGCGGACGCCCCGGCGACACCGACGGCCTGGGCGTCGCGGGCCTCGACTGCATGGCCTTCAACTACTGGGGAAAATTGAGTGGCCTGGTGCCGCTGGTAGGTATCAACTCCGGCAGGTGCTTTGCCGGCAATGCCGCACTACTAGGATGTTGCGATGTAGTAATCGCGACCAAGGGATCGAATATCGGAATGGGTGGTCCCGCGATGATCGAAGGCGGCGGACTGGGTATATTCCGCCCCGAAGAAGTAGGACCGATGGACGTCCAAGTAGCTAATGGCGTAGTGGACATTCCGGTCGCCGACGAAGCCGAAGCAGTAATAGTAGCCAAGAAGTACCTATCGTACTTTCAGGGCGAAGTTCGCGACTGGCTATGCGCCGATCAGCGCGAGTTGCGCTCGATCATCCCCGAGAATCGACTGCGCATCTACGATGTCCGCGCGGTCATCGAGACTCTCGCCGATAGCGGCTCGGTGCTGGAAATTCGCCGCCATTTCGGACCCGGGATGGTCACGTCGCTGATCAGGATCGAGGGACGCCCAGTAGGACTGATCGCTAACAACCCGGTGCATCTCGCCGGCGCGATCGACAGCAACGGCGCCGACAAGGCCGCGCGCTTCATGCAACTGTGCGACGCCTTCGACATCCCGCTGCTGTTCCTGTGCGACACTCCCGGCATCATGGTCGGCCCCGAAGTCGAGAAGACGGCGCTGGTGCGGCATGCGTCGCGGATGTTCGTGACGGGCTCAAACATCAGCGTGCCGTTCTTCACGATCATACTTCGCAAGGGTTACGGATTGGGCGCGCAGGCGATGGCTGGCGGCAGTTTCAAGGCGCCGATTTTCACCGTCGCATGGCCGACCGGAGAGTTCGGCGGCATGGGACTCGAGGGCGCGGTCAAGCTCGGCTATCGCAACGAGCTCGCCGCCGTCGAGGATCCGGCGAAGCGCAAGGAACTGTTCGACGAGATGGTCGAGCGGATGTATCGCCATGGCAAGGCGGTCAACACCGCGTCGCACTTCGAGATCGACGACGTCATCGATCCGATCGACTCGCGCAAATGGATCGTCGCCGGCCTGCGCTCGACGCCGCCGAAGCCGCCGCGCACCGGCAAGAAGCGTCCCAACGTCGATAGCTGGTGACCAGTTCGCACTTCATTCGCGTCCGCCGCTTGCGGCTGTGCGATCGATGTTAAATTATCGGTTATGAGCGTCACCGAATCAGAATCGAAGACCGTCGCGCCGAGCCCGACGACTCCGCCGGCGCCGCCGCCAGCCTGGATGAGTCGGATCGAGGCCGGGCTGCTGCGCCGTATCCTCATCGTCGGAGCGCTGTGCGTGCTCGTGATGATCGGCCTGTTCCTGACCAACGTCAGTCATCTCCATGCCCGCTACTACTGGAGTGCGATGTTCCCGATCTTCGGCATCGTCTGTCTATGGCACGAACTGGTTGGGTCGGGCGGAGATCCAGTTCCGGTCTGGAGGCGAATCCTGCGGCAGGTGCTCCACTGGCTTGGACCAATCGTCGCGGTGCAGATAATTTTCCTGCAACTGGCGCGCGGGCAGATGGACGCTGACTCGGTCGCGCTGGTCACACTGGTGATTCTCGCGGTGACGTGTTTCATGGCGGGCGTGCACATGGACCGCAGCTTCTACTGGGTCAGCATCGCGCTCGCATTCGCCGCCGTAGTTGGAACCGAGGTGGAAGCCTACCTCTGGATGCTCGCGGCGATCGCACTCGTCGCCATCGCGATAACGGTGTTCGCTGCTACCGCGCTGCGCCGGCGTGCAATCGAACCGGCGCGCGCGGGAGGATAGGACTCGGCTATGCTCACAAAGATCCGTCGCAATGTGGTGGCGGGAATTCTCACGTTCATTCCGATCTGGATCACCATCTGGGTGATCGGTTTCCTGGTCGGCCTGCTGGTGGCGCTCGGCAGCCCCTTGGTCAGAGCGGTCGTTTCGTGGTTGGGGATTCATTCACCGACGCTCGCCGCGGCATTTTCCGCGCAATGGTTTCAAGGAACCATCTCGATCGCGATCGTCCTCGCCGGCCTGTACGTCCTCGGCGAGATTGCGACCGCCGTTGCCGGGCGGCGCTTGCTCGCCGCGTTTGACTACCTGATGGCGCGAATTCCGGTGGTGCAATCGATCTACGGCGCCGCCCGTCAGCTCGTCACCAGCTTTCAGACCAAGCCCGGCGGCTCCCAGCGCGTCGTTCTGATCGAATTCCCGTCGCCGGAAATGAAAACCGTCGGCCTCGTGACCAGAATCTTCAACGACGCCGATACCGGCGAGGAGATCGCCGCCGTTTACGTCCCAACCACGCCCAACCCGACCTCCGGCTACATGGAACTGGTCCCGACCAGCCGCCTCGTGATGCTCGATTGGACAATCAATGAAGCGATGACCTTCATCATGTCGGGCGGTGCCGCGGCGCCCGCGAAATTAAACTACTCGAAGAGTGCGCGCGTGCCTCCTGCATAATCAGGCGAAAATCAGGCAAACAGCGGGTAGCTTGTAAGTAATACCTTCCCGACTCCGCAATCGTCGGCGAGTTGCCGGACAAACTTCATAAGAAAATATTTCGGTACAAGATTTGCTCCTCATTAAGAGGTATCGGTTTGCCGGCCAATTTCGGCAAGCTATGGAGGGTGAAGTTATGAACCGAATATCTATTACCCTGTTGGCGATCGCGCTCCCCGCCGCATTTGCTGCCCCGGCGTTCGCGCAGGAAGGCAGAACGCTGGGCACCGTCGTCAACGGCAATACCACGATCGAGTTCAAAGCCGCCGACTCAAGCGATATCGACTTGCAAAAGCTTCAGACTTGGAGCACCTTCGCGAGCGCGCATCCGGACGTCGCCCACGAGCTCGCCTACAAGCCATCGCTGATCAACAGCGACAGCTACACCAGGAAGCATCCGGAACTCGGCGAGTTCTTTTCCGCGCATCCGGACATTCGCGAAGCGATGGCAGAAAATCCCGGCAATTACGTCGCGATTCCGCCACGTCCCGGCGAATAGCCTGCGCTCACCCGGTGCTCTGAAATCGTGGACGGTCAACAGCGGCTATCGAGAATTTGTGTTCCTGACGGCACGCCGGAAGTTTTTGTATTCCGCGGCCAGCGCAATATGGTGAAAGCATGAAACGTATATCGACTCTGTTGATAGCACTCGCGCTTCCCGTCGCGTTCGCTGCTCCGGCGATCGCGCAGGACGGCAAAACGCTCGGCACTGTCGTCAATGGCAACACCACGACCGTGTTCAAGGCCGCCGACAGTCGCGATATCGACACGCACAAGCTTAAGATGTGGAACGAATTCGCGAGTACTCATCCGAAGGTCGCGAGCCAGCTCGCCAACAAGCCGGCGCTGATCACCGACGACGCCTACGCGAAGAAGCATCCCGAACTGGGAACGTTCTTCTCGTCGCATCCTGATATTCGCCAGGCGATGGCGGCGAACCCCGGCAATTACGTCGCGATTCCGCCGCGTCCCGGCGAATAGCCGCATTCGCATCGCAGTTTGATTTCGCTTGAAGTGAGCTTGAGGCTTCGAGCCTCGGGCTCGCCGTCGCGCGACGGCTACGGGCGCGTCACTCGCCGTTTCTTTCTCGTACTGCGCGGCGGGCGAAGCCTTTGTTGCGCCGCTTCTTGACCTTGGTCGCTTCCGTCTGCCGCGTCTCGGCGAAATCGATCATCGCCTGCTGGCATGCTGGCGCGGCGTCGGCGGTTGCGCTCCGGACGTAAGTGCCGTCGGACATCATCTCCCACTGGCATCGATTAGGCCGCAACTGGATATCGAGGACGACGCGCAACTCCTTGCGCAGTTGCGGATCCTCGACCGGCGCGACGACTTCGACCCGGCTCTCGAGATTGCGCTTCATGCAGTCGGCCGATCCAATGAGAAACTCGTCCGCGCCGCCGTTGCGGAAATAGTAGATGCGCCCGTGTTCCAGGAATCGGCCGACGATGCTCACGACGCGCACCGTTTCCGACAGCGCCGGGATTCCCGGCCGCAGCCTGCACGTGTCGCGCACAATCAGATCGACCTTCACCCCAGCCTGCGACGCCCGATACAGAGCGCGCGTGATGTCCACGTCTTCGAGCGCGTTCATCTTGAACTGGATCAGCCCCGGCGACGCGGCCGAGCTGGCTTTAATTTCGCGCTCGATACGCGCCAGCAGCGCGCGCTTCAGCACTGTCGGCGCCGGCAGAATCTTGCGATACGGACGATTCGGCATATAGCCAGTCGTCAGGTAGTTGAACAGCTCGGTCAGGTCTTCGCCGATAGTATCGTCGCACGTCAGCAGTCCGTAGTCGGCGTAAAATCTCGCCGTCACCGGATGGTAGTTGCCGGTGCCGATATGCGCGTAACGCCGCAGCCCGTTGTAGTCCTGCCGGATGACCAGGATCACCTTGCTGTGCGTTTTCAGGCCGACCACGCCATACGTCACGTGAATCCCGAATTCCTCGAGCTTGGTCGCGAACTGGATATTCGCCGCTTCATCGAAGCGCGCCTTCAGCTCGACCACCACCGCGACCTGCTTGCCGTTGCGCGCCGCGTCGCACAGGTAGCCGATGATCTTCGAGTCCGGCGACGTCCGATACAGCGTCATCTTGATCGCGCGGACCTTCGGGTCGTCCGCGGCCTCGCGCAAAAACCTCTCGACCGAACTCGAGAACGATTCGTACGGATGCAGCAGCAGGAACGATCCGGCGTCGCGGATGACGTGGAAGATGCTGCGGCCGACGGTCAGCCGCGGATGATCGACCGGATGATGCGGCGGATCGTGCAGCGCGGGCTCGTCGATCGCCGCAAGCTCGCCCAGGTCGCGCATCGAGAGCATGCCATCGACCTCGAACACGTCGGCGCGTTCGTCCAGCCCAAGTTCCGCCGCCAGCATCCCGCGATGAACCGGATTCATCCCGGTCAGCACTTCCAGCCGCACGATTGGCGCGAAACGGCGGTCGCGCAGCTCGGATTCGATCAGCGCCAGCAAGTCGTCGGCCTCGTCCTCGTCGCGCTCGGTATTGGCGTTGCGCGTCACGCGGAAAAGCTCGAACGAGTCGATCAGCATCGAGGGAAACAGCAGATCGAGATTGTTCGCGATCACGTCCTCGAGCCGCACAAAATCATTTTGTTTGCCGACCCGGATAAAGCGCGGGATGCCGAAACCGATCGGCACTTTCACCCGCGCCATCAGCGGGTCCGAGTCGTTCTGGTAGCGCGCCGTGACCAGCAGATTCAGCGACAGGTTCGAGACGAACGGAAACGGATGCGCCGGGTCCATCGCCTGCGGCGTCACCAGCGGGAAAATGTTCTTGTAGTAGTAGTCGCGAACCGACTTGCACTCGTCGTCCGTCAGGCTCGCGTAGAGCCGCACGCGGATGCCGTGATTCTCGAGCTCGCGCAGAATATGCGGACCAACCTCGCGCTGCCGCTGCTCGATCTCGCGCACCACCAGGTAGCACTCGTTGATTTGCTGTTGCGGAGTGCGCCCGTCAACCGTCAGCTCATGCATCCCGGCCACGACCTGCTGCTTGAGGCCGCCGATGCGCTTCATGAAAAACTCGTCGAGATTCGACGCCGTGATCGCCAGGAACTTGAGCCGTTCGAGCAGCGGATTGCGCTCGTCTTCCGCCTCATGCAGAACGCGTCGATTGAACGCGAGCCACGTCAGCTCGCGATTGAGGAACAGGTCAGGCGACGTGAGGTCCTTGTCGATTCGCGCCGGCGGCGCCTTCTCGACCGCGGTGACCGACCCGTCGATAGCAGCGGCTGCGACAACCGGCTCGGCCGCCGCCCCGTTTTGAGGTGCCGGCGCGTCCGCGCTCGTCGTCGCGATAGTTATCCCGTGATTATCCGCCTGGTTGCCCATCTGCTCTTCGAGTTCCATCCTGCCACCCCTCCGCCCCCAAGCATTCTAGCCACCCGCATGGCCAGTTGCCTATCCTGTCTCGACATCGGGAAATACATGAGTATTTCCGCGATGTTATATGACAATGATTTGTTATCTACGCGTCGGATTGTGCGATTGTTCTGACTGAATTCCGCCCTCGGTGCCACCATGAATGATTATTTTATGAGGTCGCGAAACGACTCGTCGCGTTCGACACGGTCAGCGCAAAAAGCGATCGCACCGCGATCGACTACCTCGCAGCGGAGCTCGCGCCACGGGGTTTCAAGACCGCGATTCAACCGATCGAGCTGTTCGGC
Organism: uncultured delta proteobacterium; assembly: GCA_963756005.1. Lineage (GTDB taxonomy): Bacteria > Desulfobacterota > Binatia > Binatales > Binataceae > Binatus. Next base: position 514,213 of record CAVWMC010000001.1, on the reverse strand, counting down.
GTCGCGCAGGCCAACCTCGTCGCATGGGTCGGTCCGCCGCGCGCCGACGGCCTGATAATTTCCGGACACGTGGATGTCGTCCCGTTCGACGGGCAGCCCGGATGGGAGCGCGAGCCGCTCAAGCTCGAAGTCGCGGGCGACAAAATCTACGGCCGCGGCACCACCGACATGAAAGGCTTTATCGCGCAATGCCTCGACGCCGCGCGCACGCTTGATTCGTCGCGGCTCAAGCGCCCGCTGGTGTTCGTCTTCACCGCGAGCGAGGAAGTCGGATGCCTCGGCGCTCATAGCGTCGCGCCCGCGCTCAAGCAAATCCTGGGCGAGACTCCAGTGCCGCGGTTGGCGTGGATCGGCGAGCCGACTTCGTGGGAAGTGTCGCACGCGCACAAGAGCATCGTGTCGTTCGGCGTTACCGTGCGCGGAATCGGCGGTCACAGCGGCGCGCCGGCCCGCGGCGTCAACGCGATCGCCGTGATGAGTCGCGCAATCGACACGATTGGCCGCTATCAGCAAGAGCTCGCGGCGCGCCGACCCGCCAAATATACGGAGATTTTTCCCGACGCGCCGCATGACGTGCTGAATTTCGGAACGATCCACGGCGGCATCGCACTCAACATGATCGCCGAGGAATGCACCTTGCGCGTCAGCTACCGCTCGCTGCCCGACGCCGAGCCGCTCGACGTTTATCACGAGATTCAGCGCCGGCTCGCCGCGCTCGACGGCCACGACTACGCCGGCCGCGAGCATCGCGCGAAAATCGAAACGACTCTCCTGAACGTCGTGCCCCCGCTCGACTCAGTGCGCGGAACGGCTCTGGAAGCCGCGCTGTTCGACGTCACCGGCGCGAAGACCGCCGGCGGCGCGCTCTACGCCACCGACGGCGGATGGTTTACCGGCTCCGGTATCACGTCGCTCATCTGCGGCCCCGGCGACCTCGATCAGGCGCATCAGCCCAACGAGTACGTCCGCCGCGACCCCTTCGAACGCGGCCCCGCAATGATCCACAAAGTCATCGACCGCCTCTGCTGCACTTAAATTTTCTTGCAGCCGACCGGGTTCCTTGCATCGTCGCAACGCCCGCTCCTTCTTTTTTGTGTCATCGCTGACAAAGCGAGCACCGCGAGTTTGCGTGTCATCCTGACGAAGCGAGCAACGCGAGCGGATGGAAGGATCTCGGACAGCTTCGCGTACGCGAAGCCGGTTCCGGTTTCTGCAATCGCGCAGCGCTCCTCTATTGAACTGAAATCGGTATCCGCACTTCAAACGACGACGGAATCGCGACGCCGTTCTTCACCGCCGGAAAAAACTTCCACTGCTTGAGCGAGTCGAGCAGCACCTGGTTGAGGCGCGGATTCGACGTCGGCTTCTCCAGCGTCACGACGCTGGTGCCGTCGAACGAAACGTCGAAGTGCGCGACCGCCTCGGTCTGCATCACGTCCTCGCGCAGGTCATCCGGTATCACCGGGGTCGGCGCGTAAATCGCCCGCGCGCCCACCGTATCGGTGCCGATTCCGCCGCCCCCGCCTTCGCCGATCTCCGAACCGCTTTCGCCGCTCTCCGGCGCACTGCCCGCACTCGCGCCAGGTTTCTCCTCGACGCCCGGCGCCGACGTATTTTTCTCGATGCCGTATGGAGAACGAACCACCGGCGGCGCCGGCGCGACCTTCTTTACGTGAATCGCGGGATGCGGTTTGACAATCGGCTTGGCCTTGGGAATCGCGGGCGCCGACGGATGTATCGCGCCGCCGTTGCCCTGCAAGCCGCCGACCTCCTTCGGTATCTCGATAAGCCGCGCCTCGATCGGCGTCGTTTCCTCCTGCGGCATCACCTTCGTGCGCATCAGGATGAGCGAAAATCCGCTCAACATAATCGCCCAGATCGCGATCGCCAGCGGAATGATCCACAGCAGGCGGCGCGCCGGCTCGTCGAGCTCCGGCGGTCGCATCGCGATTTGAGCTGCTCCGGCCATTGCTAATGCTTCACGGCGATCAGAAATTTCTCGACGCCCGCGCGCCGCGCCTCGATCATCGCCTCAACCACTGTGCCCTCGGGCGCGTCGGTATCCGCGTTCACCACCACGCCCAAATCGTTGGTCTTGAGCATCGGCTTGAGCACGAACGCCAGTTGGTCGAGCGTGGTCGGCGTCTTGTCGATAAAAATTTTGCTGTCGTGCGTGACCGTCAGCGTGATCGGCTCCTGATGCTCCATCGATTCGGCGTTGCCCTTGGGCAGGTTGACCGCGATCGAGTTGAGCGTCTGCATCGACAGCGACGCCAGCATGAACGTCACCAGCAGAAAGAACATCACGTCGATCATCGGGATGATCTCGATTCGTCCGTGCCGAAAATGGCGCGCTCTATGAATCTTCATCGCGCCGCCAGTGCCGGTCGCGGAAGCGGCGCCGCCTCGCCGTTTTCCTGATCGAGCCGAATGTGATCGACCAGCCGCGAGCCCAGCCGCTCCATCGTATCGAGCGCCTGCGATTGCATCCGCGAGAACAGGTTGAACGCAAACAGTGCGAGCACCGCGATCAGCAAGCCGAGCGCCGTGGCAATCAGCGCCTGCGCCACGCCCGCCGTCACCTGCGTCGGCGCCACCAGCGTTGACGCGCCGATCACGTTGAACGACTGCATCATGCCCGTGATAGTGCCGAGCAGTCCGAGCAGCGGCGCCGCGGTCACCACCGTCTCGAGCACCCACAGTCCGCGCGCGAGCGTCTTTTCGGTGCGGCCGGCCTCGTCGCTGGCTCTCGATTCGACCCACCACGCGGGCTGGTTGCGATTGTCGGCGATCACTTGCAGAAAGCGTCCGTACGCGTTGCGCGGCCCGAGTCCCTTCAGCCGCTTTTCGAGTTCCTCCCACGAAAATCCAAACGTCTCGACCAGGTCGGCAAGTTCGGAAGGAAGTCGCAGGCATCGCGCGTAGAGCACTGCCCGGTCGATGATTATCGCGATCGCGATCACGCCCAGCACCAGCAGCGGATAGACCATCGCGCCGCCGAACTTTATCGCGTTCCAGGCCACCAATAGTTCCTGCATTTATTCGTTCTCCTTACGATCTGACGCCCGATGTGAGGCTTGGTTTCATGGCGTTTGCGCGCTGGCGGATTTGGTGAAGGGCAGTTCCCACTTGATGCCGCCGTATAACGCCCGGCGCGGACCGTATTGCGCCGCGAACACCCCGATGCCCGAGCCGTTGCGGACTTGGTAGATGTGATCGTTCATATTCACCATCGCGGTGCGGAATTCGAGCACGCCGCCGTGATTCGGCAGCGTTACGCGCCGCGTGATGCCGCCATCGACCTGTATGTAGTAGGGCAGGTTGCCGGTATTCGCGAATCCGCTTCTAAGACCGCTGCCGTAAATCCCGTCGATGCTGAACGCGAATCCATGCCAGGTGTAAACGGCGCCCGCCGAATTCGTGAAAGTCTGATCGTGGTCGAGAAAGATGTAGTGACTATTGATGTACTTAAGTTCGTCCGGCGCGAAGTTGAATTGCCCCGATTCTACCTGCGTACCCTGCGCAACGCTGTAGGCGAAGTTGTCATAGGCGTAGATATTTTCGTGATTGTAGGAACTCGTGAACTCCACTCCCCACACGCGCCCCTTGTTGTAGTTGAAGGTCTCGAAGATCAGCGCCGGCCCGAACTGCCCTTCATCGATCAGCTCGGACGCCTTCTTGTAGTAGGAATCGATGCCGACGTTCAGGCCGGGAATGACTTCCTGCGTCACGCCGGCGTCGAACAAGTGGTCGCGCTCGACCGTCGGATTGCCGTTGCCCTTCGATGCGGGCGCGCCGGTGGTGCCGCTTGAGTTGCTTGATATTGCCCACCGACACCAGTTCCGTTTCGGGGGGCGTCATCTGGCGGGCGTAGCCTGCGTGCAGCGTTGTGCCCTTGTACAGCTTGTATTCCAAGGCAATTCGCGGACTGGCCTGATCCGCTCGCACGAGGCCGTCGTACAGGTCGAAGCGGACACCATAATTGATAGTCAGTTTCTCGATCGGCTTCCATTCATCCTGGATATATCCGCTGTAAATCCAGGTCTGCAGCGCGAGGTCGTTGACGAACGAAATCGGAACATCAGACGATTGGACGCCACCCACTGCGGGGAACACCGACTCATGATTGTCTATTTCGGCGCGCTCGGCGTCGAAATACCCGCCTAGTCGAAACGTATGATCAGTAATTCCATGATAGGCGGTGTCGAGCTGAAAACCGTTGCCCCAATCGCTGCGGAAAACCTTCGCCGCGGCGCCATTGTAAATCAGGTCGCCGGTGTGATCGGGATTGAAAGTAACGGCCGAGTAACGGCTGAACGGCGCGAGCTGGTAATCGAAATTCTCTCCAACGGTTCCCTGCAGCGCAAGCACGTTGAAGTAGTTCTGCTCGAACTGGTTTTCGCGCACCTTGGCCGACGGATAGACCGGTACATCCTCGAGCGCGAACATCTGCGGCTGATTTGGGTTCGCGGGAATCTGAAAGTGATTGATCGCGGTTCCCGAGATCAAGCTCAACCGCGTCGTCGAATTTATAAAGTACGAGAAGTAGCCGAAGCCCGCGCCCTGGTTGCTCGTATCGTGAATGGCGGTGGGGCCTGACGTCGGCGGTTCGACGCCACGATCGGTACCCAGGTATTGCCCGGTCACGAAGTAGCTGAAATTGCCCTTGGATCCGCCGTACTCGAAACTCGGCTCAGTCGTTCCACGCTGCCCGCCGTAAAAATCTACATCGGCCAGGTTGTCGAGCAAGCCGTCCTTGGTCTTGATATCGATCACGCCCGCTGTCCGCAGGCCGTATTCCGCCGGCAGCACTCCGGTCAGCAGGCTGATCGATTGGGCGAAGCGCGGACTCAGCACTTGTCCGAAGCCGGTAATGCCCTCGGGCAGTTGCACCCCGTTTATCCGGTACTGAAGATTGGCGTGGTCTCCGCGCACGTGCAGTTGTCCGTACGAATCCTGCGCGACGCCCGGCGCCTGCAGATATCACCTGGTTCAAAGGCGTATTCGAGCCCTGCGGCAATTGCTGGATTGCCTGCTGCGTGAACGTGTACTTGCTGCCGCCGGTGTCGGGCGACAGCGAGTTGCGCGCCTTGTCCAGCCGCGTCGCCGCGACCGCGAGGCTGACCGCCTTTTCTGCCTCCATCGCAACCACCACCGGCGCAGCGCCCTTGGTCGAGACCGCCACGATCGCAGTCGCCGGCTTGAACCCATTGCTGGTCGCCACGACCGCGTAGGTCCCGCGCGCGATCCCGTTAAACGAAAACTCGCCCGCGTCGTTGCTCGACGCATGCGCCACCACCTTTCCACTCGATCCTTGCAGCGACAGCACCGCATGCTTGATCGGTCTGCCGAGGGCGTCCTTCACCACGCCCGTAATTCGATATTTCGTTTTCGTTGCCGTCGAAGTCTTCAAATTAGCCGCCACTGCGGCCGTGCAAACAGCCAGTTGAATCAGGACCCCGGCAACCGGGATCCATGCAAATAAATTCCTCCGCATAGCAAGCTCCCATTCCTTTCAAGCCTTGTCACGCGCCATTCAGACGCGCGCGGCGCCGCGCTAATCAATCGCGCACGCCAGTTGAAAATCGGATGTGTCGAAAAGGGGCTTTAGCTCGATACGGGCGGAGCGCGCACGCGCGCGATCGAGAATACCGGCGACTCCGCTCGAGCCGGCGCGGCGACAAATACGCTTACGGCGATCGCAGGTCCGCGGACGACTGTCGGCACCCGCGCCAGCGAGCCCGGCGCATGCAGCGCCAGTTGGCAAATCGGACAAAGGCCGGAGTCGGTGCCCACTTGCGCGGCGGCGATTCCGTCGCGGGAAACTGCGCCCTCATGGAAATGAGCGACGCCAATCATCTGCGAGACGAGTAACAGCAACGCGCCGAAAATCACGATCGCGCGCGCGCCCGTCCTGCCGCCTCTGTTAAGCCTCGATATCATCGCGTTGATCGAGCCTGCCGCCTGAGACCGATATGTGTCAAGCGATTTCGAAGGCATCCATGCTTAACATCAAGGTGCAGGAGGTTTGACAATCCAATACTATTGCATCACGGCGATTATTAACTATAGTTAAGTATATGGCAAACACCAATCAGAGCTGGGACCCCGACGCATACGCCCGCAACGCCCGCTTCGTCTCCGACCTCGGCGCGCCGGTGGTCGATCTGCTCGCGCCGCAAGCTGGCGAGCGCATCCTCGACCTCGGATGCGGCGACGGCGCGCTCACGACCAGGCTCGCCGCGATGGGATGCGACGTCGTCGGCGTCGATTCGAGCGCGCTGCAAGTCGAAGCCTGTCGCCGCCTCGGCCTCGACGCGCGCGTCGCCGACGGCGCGCGCCTCAGTTTCGACGCCGAGTTCGACGCCGTCTTCAGCAACGCCGCAATCCACTGGATGAAGCCGGTTGACGACGTGATCGCCGGCGTCTGGCGCGCGCTCCGGCCCGGCGGCCGCTTCGTCGCCGAGTTCGGCGGCCACGGCTGCGTCGAGACGATCAAGCGCGCGCTACTAGACGCGCTCCGCCGCCGCGGCATCGACGGCGCCGCCCTCAACCCGTGGTATTTCCCGACCGTCGAGGATTACTCCGCGCGGCTCGCACGCCGCGGATTCGCCGTCAGGTACATCGCGTTGATTCCCCGCCCGACGCCGCTGCCGACTGAAATCAACGGCTGGCTCGAAACTTTCGCGCAGAGCTTCATGGCGCCGCTGGACGAAAAAGACCGAGCGGGTTTCATCGACGACGTTCGCGAATCGCTGCGGCCCAAGCTCTGCGGCAGCGATGGCAAATGGTTCGCCGATTACGTGCGCCTTCGATTTGCCGCCGACAAGCCGCGCACCTGACGGCGCGCCCGTTTGAGTTCCCGCGCGTCCAGCGGCAGTATCGCAAGGGGGAGATGAGCATTTTCCGCGAATTGACAGAGGGACTGCCGCGACAGGCGCCCGGCTCCGCCGCCGCGACGATGCGCGCGCTCGGCCTGATTCGCGGGCTGCCGGATCAGCCGCGAATCCTCGACGTCGGATGCGGTCCGGGTGCGCAGACGATCGATCTGGCGCGCGCCACCAACGGATGGCTCGTCGCGGTCGATATTCGCCAGCGATTTCTCGACGAGCTGACCGAACGCGCCGCCGCCGCGGGAGTTCTGCCGCAGGTGACGACGATCAACACCTCGATGTTCGACATGGATTTCGCCGACGCCTCATTCGATCTGATCTGGTCCGAAGGCGCAATCTACATCGAAGGATTCGCCGCCGGTCTCGCCGCATGGCGCAGGTTCCTGAAGCCGGGCGGATGGCTCGTCGTCTCAGAACTGACCTGGATGGTGCCCGATCCACCGGCCGCAGCCGCGGAATATTGGGCGCGCAACTATCCCGGCATGGGCTCGGTTGAGCGCAACTGTCAGCTCGTCGCCGAAGCGGGCTACGTCAGCATGGACGGCTTCGTGCTCCCGGTGCAGGACTGGTGGAACAACTACTACGGGCCCGCCGAGCGCCGGGTCGAGGAGTTGCGGGAAAAGTACGCCGGCGACGCCGACACGCTCGCAATGCTCGACGAAACCAGCCGCGAGCACGATCTCTTCCGCGCCTATCACGAAGCCTACGGCTACGTTTTCTACGTAATGCGCAAACCCGCCGGCTGATTCGCTCGCTTTCATTTCCGGCCGATCTGGGTTAGCTGTTGCCATACAAATCATTACTCCCGCGAGGATCGAAATGGACTTTTCGCTGACCCCCAAGACCGAACAGTTGCGCAAGCGCGTCTCCGACTTCATGGATCAATACGTCTTCCCCATCGAAAAGGAAGTTCAGCGCGCGATGGGTGAGAGCGGCAACACTGAGCCGCAGTCGCTCAAGGACGTTCGCAAAAAAGCCAAGGCCGAAGGCCTGTGGAATCTCTTTCTGCCCGACGAAAAATTTGGCGCCGGCCTCAAGAATTACGAATACGCACCGCTGTGCGAGCTGATGGGCCGCAGCTCGATTGGCGCGCGCGCCTTCAACTGCATGGCGCCCGATACCGGCAACATGGAGATCCTCGCCGAGTTCGGCACCCCTGAGCAGAAAAAACAGTGGCTGCAGAAATGCCTCGACGGCGAAATCCGCACCTGCTTCTCGATGACCGAGCCCGATACTCCGGGCTCCGATCCGACGCAGCTCAAGACCCGCGCCGTTCGCGACGGCGACAACTACGTGATCAACGGCCACAAGTGGTTCACCTCGAATGCGATCGGCTCGGCCTTCGCAATCGCGATGGTCGTGACCGATCCCGACGCCGAGCCGCATCGCCGCGCCAGCCAGATAATCGTTCCGACCGACACTCCGGGATTCAACCTGATTCGCCCGGTGCCCGTGATGGGCCATACCGGCGGTGGCGGGCATTGCGAAATCATCTATAAAGACTGCCGCGTGCCGGTGACCAACCTGCTCGGCGAGGAAGGCGGCGGCTTCGCGATCTCGCAGGCGCGCCTCGGCCCGGGACGCATCCACCACTGCATGCGCACCATCGGAATCGCGGAGCGCGCGCTCGAGCTGATGTGCAAACGCGCGAGCACGCGCTTCACGCACGGCAGTTTTCTCGCCGACAAGTCGAATATCCAGGAATGGATCGCCAACTCGCGCATCGAGATCGACTCGTGCCGCCTGATGGTCATGCACGCGGCGTGGAAGATGGACACCGCGGGCAAGAGCGCCGCGCGCAACGAGATCGCGATGATCAAAGTGATGTGCGCGAACATGGTGATGATCGTGCTCGACCGCGCAATCCAGGTCTTCGGCGCCGCCGGCGTCAGCGATGACTTCCCGCTCGCCCGGATGTGGCGCGACAGCCGCGCACTTCGCATCGCCGACGGCCCCGACGAAGTGCATCGCATGACAATCGCGCGCCGCGAACTGCGCAAGTATAAATGACCCGTCGCGTCACGCATGGCTGAAGCGATAGAAATCGTCCCCGAATTTGGCGACGTCCGCGACGAGGAGCAGCTCGACTGGAGCAAGCTCGCCGCGCACCTGCGCAACAAAATTCCCGGCGCCGACGCGCCCATGTCCGTCAAGCAGTTCCGCGGCGGCTCATCCAATCTCACCTACCTGCTGCGCTTCGGCGACCGCGAATGGGTCGATGCGCCGGCCGCCGTTCGGCCCGCTGCCCGTCGGCGGCCACGACATGGGCCGCGAATACCGGGTGCTCTCGCGCCTGTGGGAAGTCTTCAAGCCGGCGCCGCGCGGAATGCTTTACAGCGACGACATATCGATCGTCGGCGCGCCTTTTTTCGTGATGGAGCGCCGCACCGGAATCGTAATCAAGAATCGCCAGCCGCTGCCCGCCGAGCTCGGCAACGATCCCGCGACCTTCCGCGCGATGTCGCAGGGCTTCATCGACACGCTCGCCGACTTGCACGGCGTCGATTACAAATCGATCGGACTCGAAACGCTCGGCAAGCCCGACGGCTTTCTGAAGCGCCAGATCACCGGCTGGATGGCGCGATGGGAGAAAGCCAAAACCCGCGAAGTGCCGCTGATGGAAAAACTCGGCGCGTGGTTTCTCGACAACATGCCAGTCTCACCGCCGCCCGTGCTGGTGCATAACGACTTCTACCTGCACAACGTGATGGTGGGCGCGCAGAATCACGGCGAGATAGTCGGCGTCTTCGATTGGGAAATGTCCACCATCGGCGATCCGCTCGTCGATCTCGGCATCGTGATGAACTACTGGCGCGACAAGAACGATCCAGCCGAACTGCTCGGCACCTCGCAGGGCGAAGCGCACACGCTGCGCCCCGGCTTCCTGACGCGCGACGAACTCCTGCATCGCTACGCAACCCGCACCGGCCGCGACGTGAGCGCGATGCCGTACTACTGGGCGTGGGCGCACTGGAAAACGGCGACGGTGGTCGAACAAATCTACGTCCGCTACGTCCGCGGCCAAACGACAGACCCCCGCTTCGCCCTGATGGGCCCAATGGCCCCAGCCCTGGCTATCGCCGCGGCGCAAGTCGCGTCGCGCCTCGGTTTCAAAGCCTAGCGTTGAACGCGTCTCATTGGATGCTTCACATACAACACGATACGTGCAACACTTGACTGCGTGATTCAGAGCTTCCGCGACCGCGAAACCCGGGCAATTTTTAATCGGGATCGCGTCGCGAAATTTGAGAGTATCGCGGACGTGGCACATAGGAAGCTTCGCGAGATTCACCGGGCAGCAAAACTGTCAGACCTTGCGGCCTTGCCAGGAAACCGGCTTGAGGCCCTGAAGGGAGATCGAGCGGGCCAGCATAGTATCAGGATCAACGACCAGTACCGTGTCTGCTTCAAATGGGATCTAAAGGACGCCTACGATGTGGAAATTGTGGACTATCACTGAAGTTTAGAAGGAAATCTGGAGACACTCGACATGGCTCGCGCGAAAAAAATCCCGCCCCTTCACCCCGGTAAAGTTTTGTACGAGGACTTCGTCGTTCCGACCGGTATCAGCATTCATCGGCTCGCGATGGATTTGCGCGTGCCGGCCAATCGGATCGCAGATATCGTGAAGGGCGAGCGCGCCATCTCGGCCGACACCGCGCTTCGCCTCGCTCGCTATCTTGGGACATCGGCGGAATTCTGGCTCGGATTGCAGAGCGATTACGATCTCGAAAAAGCGAAGGACGAACTGGCGCTGAGAATCGCGCGCGAGGTCCAGCCGCGCAAGCGCGCCGCTTGACGCTCCGCTCGGTGTTGCCGTGCCCTTTTCAAGCTGCGGCATCTAGGCTATCCAAGTTATAAAGGCGGGTATAATCTTAGCCCGATCTGGAGGTTTCCCACGCTTGCACGCCATTAATTACGAAGCCCCTAGCACGCTCGATCAGGCGGTCAGCATCCTCAAAGCGCACGGCGAGAATGCGCGCCCGTTCTGCGGCGGCACCGACCTTATCATCCAGCTCCGCGCCGGAGTCCGCCGCACCGAGCATCTCGTCGATATCAAGAATATCAAGGAGCTGCGCACGCTCTCCTTCCATGCGAAAAAGGGCTTGCGCCTCGGCGCCGCCGTCCCCTGCATCGAGATCAGCGAGAGCGACGTGATGCGCCAGCATTACCCCGGCCTGACCGAGGCGGCTCATCTGATCGGATCGCTGCAGATTCAGAACCGCGCCTCCGTCGGCGGCAATCTTTGCAATGGATCTCCCGCCGCCGATACGACGCCCGCGCTGATTGCGCTCGGCGCGCGCGCCCGAGTCGTCGGCCCCGTCGGCGAGCGCGAGGTACCGGTCGAGTCGTTCGTCGTATCGCCCGGACGCACCGTGCTCAAGCCGGGCGAGTTGCTGGTCGAGTTGCTGATTCCCGCGCCCGCTCCGCATTCGAGCGACGCCTATCTTCGCTTCATCCCGCGCAACGAGATGGATATCGCGGTGGTCGGCGTCGGCGCGTCGGTCACACTCGACGGCGACAAGGTGAAGGCGGCGCGTATCGGGCTCGGCGCGGTCGCGGCGACGCCGCTGCTCGAGACCAAGGCGGCCGACGCGCTTATCGGCAAGAAACTGGACGACGCGAGCCTCGAGACCGCGGGACGGCTGGTGAGCGAGGTGTGCAGGCCAATCGACGACATGCGCGGGACGATCGAATTTCGTCTCCACGTTGCCGCCGTACTGACGCGCCGCGCACTTACAATCGCGGCTGAACGCGCGAAAAAAATCTGAATCAAACCGACGGCATAGAGTTATGAAAAAGACCCTGGTAGAAGCGACAATCAACGGCGAAACCGTCGAGTTCCTGTGCGAGCCGCGCCAAAGCCTGCTCGAAACCCTGCGCGACGTGCTCGAACTAACCGGCTCGAAGGAAGGATGCCTGACCGGCGATTGCGGCGCCTGCACCGTGATGGTCGATGGCCGCGCGATCGACTCGTGCCTGATGCTCGGCGTCGAGGCGCAAGGCAAGAACATCTCGACCGTCGAGGGACTCGCCACGCAGGGCGTGCTCAGCGTTCTGCAGAGCAAGTTTCTCGAGCACGCGAGCCTGCAATGCGGCATCTGCACGCCGGGATTTTTGATCTCGGCAAAATCGCTGCTCGATCGCAATCCGAAACCGACCGAGCCCGAGGTTCGCTACGCGCTGGCCGGCAATCTCTGCCGATGCACGGGCTACGACAAAATTGTGAAAGCAGTGCTCGACGCCGCCGCCGATATTCGCTCGCAGGGTGAAGGCAAAGCGGCCGCGCGTTAGGGGCACAGCAACGACGTTGGATTCGAGAGGTTAAAAGAAGGCCATGGCGGCATCAACTACGACTGGCAATTTCAAAGTTATCGGCACGCGTCCGATTCGGCACGACGGCGTTGACAAGGTCACCGGCCGCGCCAAGTACGGCGCCGACTACGCGTTCCCCGGCATGTTGCACGGCAAGGTGCTGCGCAGCCCGCACGCACACGCGAATATCAAATCGATCAAAATCGACAAGGCGCTCAAGCTCCCCGGCGTCAAGGCGATCGTCACCTCGAAAGATCTGCCGCAGGCTGAGAACAAGCTCGAGCAGGCCGGCGAGATGACGATCAACCCGATGTACCTGTCGATGAACATCCTCGCGCACGACAAGGTGCTGTACGACGGCCATGCGATCGCCGCCGTCGCTGCGACCAGTCCGCATATCGCCGAGGAAGCGCTGCGGCTCATCGAAGTCGAGTACGAAGTGCTGCGCCCGGTGATGACGGTGGACGTCGCGACCAAGCCCGGCGCGCCGATTCTGCTGCCGGATCTCCGCAACAAGGAGGAGGGCGACAAGCAGACCAACGTCGCGCAGCACTATCAGTTCAAGCGCGGCGACGCCGCGGCCGGATTCAAGTCCGCCGACTACGTCATCGAGCGCGAGTTCAATACCGCGATGGTCCACCAGGGATACATCGAGCCGCACAACGCCGTCGGTATCTACAACTCCGACGGCCAGGCGACGATCTACTGCTCGACGCAGGGCGCCTTCGACGTGCGCTCGCTCAGCGCGCAGGTGCTCGGGATGCCGGTCGGCCATATCAAGGTCGTGCCGGCGGAAATCGGCGGCGGCTTCGGCGGCAAAACCACCATCTACCTCGAGCCACTGTCGGTGCTGCTATCGAAGAAGACCGGCGCGCCGGTGAAGCTCGTCATGTCGCGCTCGGAAGTGCTCCGCGCCAGCGGCCCGACCTCGGGCTCGAAGATCAAAGTGAAGATGGGCGCGACCAAGGACGGCAAACTCGTCGCCGCCGAAATCTGGATGGCCTACGAGGCCGGCGCGTTCCCCGGCTCGCCGGTCGGCGCGGGCGCGATGTGCATCATCGCACCGTACACCATCGAGAATTTTGTGATCGACGCCTACGACGTCGTCGTCAATCGTCCCAAGACCGCGGCCTATCGCGCGCCGGGCGCTACCAACGCCGCCTTCGCCTCCGAGACGATCATCGACGAGCTCGCCGAGAAATGCGGAATCGATCCGATCGACTTCCGCCTGATGAACGCGGTCAAGGAAGGCGCGGCGCAAGTCGTCGGCCCTCCGTTCAAGCGCATCGGGTTGATTCAGACGCTCGAAGGCGTCAAGAACAGCCCGCACTACAAGTCGAAGCTCAGCGGCAAGTTTCGCGGACGCGGCGTCGCCTCAGGCTTCTGGTTCAACGCCGGCATGCAGTCCTCGGCGACGGTAAATATCCACGCCGACGGCACCGCCAGCGTCGTCACCGGCTCGCCCGATATCGGCGGCTCGCGCGCCTCGATGGCGATGATCACCGCCGAAGTCCTTGGTCTCGCCGTCACCGACGTGCGCCCGATCACTGCCGACACCGATTCCATCGGCCATACCGACGTGACCGGCGGCAGCCGCGTCACCTTCGCCACCGGCATGGCGGTGTACGAGGCCGCCAAGGACGCCGAGCGCCAGTTGATCGAGCGCGCCGCCAAGGTCTGGGAGAAAAAGCCCGACGAAGTGGAATTCCGCGATGGCAAGCTCCACGCCAAAGGCAACGGCGTGCCGCCGATGTCGATCAAACAGCTCGCGCCGCGCTTCCCGCGCACCGGCGGTCCGATCACCGGCCGCGCGAGCGTCAACGCGCGCGGCGTCGGCCCCGGCTTCGCCACCACCTGCGTCGACGTCGAAGTCGATCCCGACACCGGCAAAGTGCAGATCCTCCGATGCACGATCGCGCAGGACGCCGGCAAGGCGATTCATCCGAGCTACGTCGAAGGCCAGATGCAGGGCGGTACCGCGCAGGGACTCGGCTGGGCGCTCAACGAAGAATATTTTTACGACGACAAGGGCACGCTGCGTAACTCCGGGTTTCTCGACTACCGCATGCCGACCTGCCTTGACTTGCCGATGATCGAAACCATCGTCGTCGAGGAAGCCAACCCCGGCCATCCGCTGGGCGTGCGCGGCGTCGGCGAAGTGTCGATCGTGCCGCCACCGGCCGCGGTCGCCAACGCGATCTATCGCGCGGTAGGCGTACGCATGACCGAGACGCCGATGTCGCCGCCGAAGCTGTTGAAGGCGATGCTGAAACATCGCGATTCGACGAAACATTCCGCTGCGGCGGATTGATCAGGAATGATTGAATTGGGGCGGGCTAATGCTCGCCCCTCTTTATTTTGCAATGCCCACAGTCGTGATCCCCTCACTGCTACGCAAATTTACCGGCGGCTTGGATCGCGTTGAGGTCCCCGGAAAATCAATTCGCGAGCTGGTTCGACATCTCGGCCAGCAGTTTCCCGGAATTGACCAGCAGTTACTAGAAGACGGCGACATCCGCCCGTCGATCGCCGTGTCCATCGACGGCGAGATAGCGACCGGTGGCGTGTTGGACGCCGTAAGCGAAAACAGCGAGGTTCATTTCATCCCCGCGCTTGGCGGCGGCGAAATCTGAGCCTCCGAAAAACCCCCGCGAAACGCCAAACTTCCGTCGTGGATTCGTAAATCAGGGTACCCTGACCGTTCTTGCAACTCGCGGGAACTTAAGTACAATACGCTTGCTGGCCGGGGTTTGCCCCCCTTTTCCCGGTTGGCTACGGGCCGGGTAGAGCAATCTGCCTGGCCCTAATTTTTTGATCGGCGATGATTCCCGCCGCGACTCGCAAGATAGACGCTCCGGCAGCGCCGCCCGCTTTGGTGGCCGACCTGAGACCCTATCGGCTCGAGCGGCATTGCTCCGCGCCGAGCGAGCACGGATTAGCAGGGCTAATATATCTCGATCGGGGCGCCAAAGCGTCCCGGCCCGCCGCTCAGCTCATAAAGACTTCGCGCACGTGATTGCTATCATTGTATTCGCGAACCTGCGCGATTTTGTCGCCCTTAAACAGGACGTAGAAGTGATAGCGGTTCGCGTATTTCTTGCCGTTGCCCGCGATAGTGTCCGACTCCGCCTGCACCGCCACATGCGGCCCCTCGGCGATTACTGAAATGAGCTTCATGTTGAGCCCGTTGGGAAACATCGCTTTCAGCATCGGCGGCGTCGACTTCAGAAACGCATCTTTGCCGCGCACCGGTGCGACTCCCGGCAGCCGGCCCATCATCTCGAACTCGAAATCGTCCGCCAGCAAATCCGCGTAAGTCGTCGCATCCGGCTTCTCGAGCCCCTTGAGAAAAGTGAGGGCGCGTTCCTTCTGTTGTTCCAGGTTCATGCTGAATCTCCTGATGAAAAGCCGGCGGCCGCGCACGATGCGCACGCGGCCGCCGGGAATCCTGTCGTCGCTCGATTATTGCTTGCGCCGGCGCATCACGAGCACCGAGCATGGCGCGAGGCGCACTAGTTTCTCGGTCGTCCCGCCCAGCAGCATATGCTCGACGCTGCTGCGCCCGTGCGTGGACATCACGATCAGATCGATAGCCTGCGCTTTGGCATAGTCGGCCAGCTTCTCAACCGGATGCCCGACCACCGCGAACGTAGTAACCTTCGCCGAATCGCCAAAGTCGTCCTTCTTGATACGCGCAAGTTCCTCCTCCGCCTGCTCGATCATGGCGGCTTCGCGCGCGAGCTCGCGGCTCTGCTCGACATTGGTCGCGAGCGGTAGCGGGATAAAGTGATGATGCGGCGCGATCACGTGCATCAGGTGAACTTCGGCGCCGACGTCCTTCGCCAGCTCCATCGCGCTCCGCATCGCGTCCATCGAATGTTCCGAAAAATCGATCGGCGCGAGAATTTTCTTCACGTTCTGAATCATAGGGGCCTCCCAATACCAACCTTGGAATTACCACGCACTTCGCCGCTCCTGCAAACCCGCCCCCTCTTTGACATTATCACCTTAACCGGCTTGGATTTCTTCCCCGCTCCCTGTTAGGGAGAGGATGAAGGTGAGGGTCCGATTACAGCGCGCCTCGCGCGATTCAGGATTCTGCCTCTTCTCTGGAACCACGTGCGGAGGTCAATGCGACAATGAAAGGAACTGTCTTCCACGGTCCCCACGATGTGCGCGTCGAGCGCGTTGACGACCCCGCGCTCCAGACGCCGACCGACGCGCTCGTGCGAATCACCCGCGCCGGCATCTGCGGCTCCGACCTCCACTTCTATCACGGCGCCTTTCCCATCGAGCCCGGCTTCGTGCTCGGCCACGAAGGCGTCGGCGTGATCGAGGAAGTCGGCAGTGGCGTCGATCGCCTCAAGAAAGGCGATCGCGTCGTCGTGTCGGGCCTGGTCGCATGCGGCCGATGCTTCTTCTGCCGCCGCGGCCAGCCCTCGCAATGCGCGGAAAGCGGCTCCGCGGTTTTCGGCTACGGTGCGAGCTCCGCCGGCAAGCTCGGATGGCTGGGCGGCGAGCAATCAGAAGCGGTGCGCGTCCCGATGGCCGACTACACCTGCTACCCGCTGCCCGCCGCGATCGACGACGACGCCGCCGTCTTCCTCGCCGACATCCTGCCGACCGCCTACTTCGGCGCAATCAACGGCAACATCCGCCCCGGCGACACCGTCGCAATCTTCGGATGCGGCCCGGTCGGCCTATGCGCCGTGATGAGCGCGAAGCTTTTCGGCCCAGCCGAAGTGATCGCCGTCGATAGCATCCCCTATCGCCTGGAACTCGCGCGCAAACTAGGCGCGACTCCGATGAGTCTCGAGAACGCCCAGCAAGCGATCCTCGATCGCACCGAAGGCCGCGGCGCCGACGTAACGATCGAAGCAGTCGGCAACGAAGGCGCCCTGACCGCCGCAATAATGGCCGCGCGCGGCGGCGGCACCGTCTCGGTAATCGGCGTCTTCGCCGCCCCGTCCTTCAACTTCCCCATCGGCTACGCCTTCGCCCGCGACCTGAAGTTCAGCATCGGCCTGGCCAACATCAACGCCCACATCCCGGAACTGTCCCGCCTGATAGCAAGCGGAACGTTAGATCCCCGCCCGTTGATAAGCCACATAATGCCGCTGGACGACGCCGCAAAGGGTTACGAAATCTTCAACGCCCGAAAGGACAACGTAATGAAGGTGCTGCTGAAGCCTTGAGTTCGCAGTTCAATGGCTGTTGCCCATTGGGCTTTTGACCTTGGCGATGTCACCGTTCATTGGCATGCAGATCGGTGCGCCGACGTTGCTGCCTTGCCTCAGAGCAAAGTAGCGCGCCGCGCGCAACTTTGCGCTCCTCACTGGGTCCAGGGGTCACCCCTGGCGCTCGCCGCGCGGGCGATTACTCCTCTTCAGAAACCGGTTGCGCGCCTCGCGCGCGCGCGCGATACCTTTAATAGCAATCGAGGTGTAAATCATGGCTGAAAATCCGATCACGGTTCGTGTCGAGGGTGAGATTGCGTATATCGCGCTCAACCGGCCTGAGAAGCGCAATGCGATTAACCAGGCGATGCTCCGCGCGCTTCCTGAGGCGATCGACGAGGTCGATCGCGTCGACGTTCGTGCGATCATCATCTATGGCGAGGGGCAGGCGTTCTCGGCGGGAATCGATTTCACTTCGCTCAGCAACGACAGCGGCGCGCGCGGCGGCGAAGGCGGCGGTCCCGACCTGCAGCGCTTTCGGCGCTTCGTGGCGGAGTCGCAGGCGTCGTTGAACCGGATCGAGAGTATCGAGAAGCCGGTCATCGGCGCGCTGCACGGCTTCGTCGGCGGACTCGGCCTCGAGCTCGCGCTCGCCTGCGACGCAAGAATCGCATCGACGGGCGCGCGCCTTGGGATGCCCGAGGTGCGCATCGGCCTGGTGCCCGACGTCGGCGGCACCACGCGCCTCACGCGCACGGTCGGCTATGCGCGCGCCAAGGAGCTCATCATGACTGCCCGCATGATCGAAGCGGCGGACGCCGAAAAAATCGGACTGGTGAATCGCGTCGTCGCCGAAGGCACTCATATGGCGGCGGCCGAGGAACTCGCGCGCGAGATAACGCGTAACGCACCGCTCGCAGTCGGGCTCGCGAAACGAATCATCGACAAGGGTCACGGCCTCGACAAGATGACGTTCCAGGAGCTCGAGGTGCTGGCGCAGAGCTCGCTGCTTATGACCGAAGATTTTCGCGAAGGTGCGTCCGCGCTCGCGCAGCGTCGCGATCCGAAGTTCAAGGGACGTTGAGGCGAATCTCGAAGCCTGCTTCGAAGGTATGGCCGGGTGCCAGTTCGCGCATCCCGGCCGCTACGCCGCGCGCCGCGAGATTGAAGGCGTCGGGCGCGCAAGTGTAAGGCTCGATCGCGACGACCGCATTGTCCGGCGGAGCATAGACCACGAAATCTTCGAAGGCTGCATCGGCCCGAATCTCGACCGCGATTTTCATCGACGGATCGATCAGCCGCGCCCGCGGCGCCGCCTCACCATCCTTTGAGATTGCCGCCATCAGGAATGCGTCGTCGTAAGTATCACTGCCTAGAGGACGCGCAGTGCGAAGCTCGAACTTGCCGGCAAGCGGCTCGAGCTTACCAGTCGGAATGAGATTCGCGTCGAGCGGCCATCGCGCCTTTGCGTCGAGCTGAATCATCATCGCGTCGCGCGCACCTCTCGGATTGAGCGGCGCATGAAAGTACGGATGCGCGCCGAATCCGAACGGCATTACCAGGTTGCCCGTATTTGTGATGCGCGCCTTCAATCTCAGTCCATTACCTACTTCGTAGTCTATTTCGAGCGCGAACGGCCACGGCCAGATCGAACTGAGATCCGGATAGTCAGTCGAATCGAGAATCGCCGTGACGAAATAGGGTCCGCGACGCCTCACGCGAAACGCGCGCTCGCACGCGAAGCCATGGATCGCGTTGCCGCGTGCGGGCTCGTTCACCGGCAGCCGGTATTCGCGGCCCTTGAAGGTGAAGCGCGCGCCGGCGACGCGGCTTGGCCACGGAAAGAGAATCGGGATGCCGCCGCGATGCGGATGCTCGCGCCATGCGTCGGGATTGTCCGGCCCCGCAATCACTTCGAGCGTGCCGGCGCGGTAGCTGAGACATTGGCATCCGGCCTCGGGCACAATCACGGCGCGTTCGCTCTGCGCCTCAAGCGCAATGAGTTCCACAGTTATGATTTAGCGCGACTGGTGTGCGAAGCGCGAGGGTTCGGCCCGAGAATCGAGCGTCTCCGCAAGTGGGTTAAGTATATTTTGCTGCGCGCCGAGGTGGGAAACTACAGTCGCGTGCTATGTAGAAACGCGGAACTGACTAATGGTCGCGTCCGCCACGGCGTTCGCCGCCGCCACCACCACCGCCACCACCGGCTCCGCCACTGCGCGCCTGTGCTTCGTTGACGCGAATCGGGCGACCCTTGATGTCGCGGCCATTCAACTTCTTGATTGCGCCTTCGGCCGCTTCATCGGTCCCCATCTCGACGAACCCGAATCCTCGCGATCGGTTGGTGGCGCGGTCGATGATGACTTGCGAGCTGTCCACCTTTCCTGCTTCTGAAAAAACGTCGAGCAGATCCTGGTCGGTCACAGTCCAAGCCAGATTCCCAACATACAGTCTGCGGCCCATTACTCTCTCCTCGCGCGCACCCCGAGTGCCTCATGGCGTCCAGCGTCAGTAGCTATACCAACAGCGCGCATCTAGTCAGAATTCCGGAATGCTTATAGCACCGTGCCAAGCGCAAACATAGTGCTCTTTTGGTCCGATCGACTGCTTGTTCACCCCGATTTCTTCGGTGAATACCTATTGTCTGTTAGGGACGTTGGCTACCGAAATATCGGTCAGCAATAATCGCAGATTCCAGCGCCTATGCACGATAACGCGAGCATTTTGAGTTCTGGTCGTCTCTAAAATCGTTATCTCGTACGCGTCAACCATCATGATTTAGATTGTGCCGATAAGCGGGCTCATGCGTCTCATCGCAAAGGGATCACTCGAACCGCTGCGAGGTGTGAGGAAAGACCGCCGCCCGATAACCCTGACTTCGACATCTGAGATCTTTGCCGTGAACTGCCAGCATCCAGATCTCTTTCCATTTGCCAATCTCAGTTTCGCGTCAGTAGTGTTTGGCCAACTGAGAAAACATTCGAGCGTGTGACTAGCCAGACTGCATTCATAACAGTGAATTCAAAACACCTAACAGCTATATCCAGTTGCTACGATGTTGATAATAGACAAAATGACTTGGATACTTGTAGAAATAGGATTGATTGTGTATCTTCAAACTCGATTTGTACTGATCAATCCCCCGCAAGGAGATAGCTACATGGCTAGTAAGAAAACCTCTGGCGGATCTGCGTCGGCGTTCCAGCAAGTACAGCGGCAAGCGCGCACCTTATTACTCAATCTGCGCAAGGACATCCGCATTAAGGAGTCGGTACTCAGTAAACTCAAGGCCGAGGAAGCGCGGCTCGGCTCGTTGATCGGCGGCGGTTCGGCAATTTCGGTTAGCAGCGGACCCACCGGCCGCGTCAACTGGCGCGCGGTGCTTTCGGCACTGCCGAGGCAATTCAAGGCGGCCGACGTGCGCAACGTGCGCGGACTCAAGGGCAAGCGGCCTTCGGAAATTTTTGCGGCGATTACGCGATGGATCGATGCCGGCGTGGCCAAACGGAAAGCGCGTGGCGTGTACGAAAAAGTCTAACTACAGGTTCGCGTGTACCGGCTGCAATGCGGTAACGTGAACTCGCACCTGGCTTGAGCGGCGCCGCGAACGAATCAGCAGCGCCGTCTTCGATCGCTCTTTCAGCATATATACTTGAAATCCAAGTCGCGTGGAGAAGAGTCAGACCACATGGCCGTGATGACAATTGAATGGCGGGCGGACACCGTCCGCATGATCGATCAGCGCCTGCTTCCGGCGCGCGAGGTGATTCGAACCTATCGCGACTATCGCGGCGTTGCCGAGGCTATCCGCACGATGGTGATTCGCGGCGCGCCGGCGATTGGCGTCGCGGCTGCGATGGGAGTCGCGCTCGGAATCAAAGGCACCGCGGGCGCGAAGGCGCGAAAACGCTTCGAGACGGTCGCGAAGGCTCTCAAAGCCACCCGGCCGACTGCGGTAAATCTTGCGTGGGCGGTGGATCGGATGGGTCGGGTGCTCGCCGACAACACTTCCCTCGACGCGGCGGAGCTGTTCAGTCGCATGCGCACGGAGGCGATCGCGATCTACACGGAAGACCTGGCGGCGAATCGCGCGATGGGAAAATTCGGCGCCGAACTGATCGGAGACCCTGCAACCGTGTTGACGCATTGCAACGCGGGCGCGCTGGCGACCGCGGGCTACGGCACCGCGCTCGGCGTGGTCCGCGCTGCGCGCGACGCGGGTAAAAAGATCCAGGTCTTCGCCGACGAGACGCGGCCATTCTTGCAGGGCTCTCGGCTGACGGCGTGGGAACTGCACAAGGATCGGATACCGGTGACGGTGATCGCCGACAACATGGCGGCGACCGTGCTCTCGCAGCACAAGATCGATTGCGTGGTGGTCGGAACAGATCGCACGGCGGCGAATGGCGACGTCGCCAATAAGATCGGGACCTATCCGCTGGCGGTGATGGCCCGGCGGCACGGCGTGCCTTTTTACGTCGCGGCGCCGCTGTCGTCGATCGACCTCGACTGCCCCAACGGCGCGGCAATTCCGATCGAAGAGCGCTCGGGCCGCGAGCTTACCGAATATGGCGGCAAGCAGATCGCGCCCAAGGGCGTTCGCACGTTCAACCCGGCGTTCGACGTCACGCCGGCCGAACTGGTCACCGCGATCATCACCGAGCGCGGCATTGCGTATCCGCCTTACACCGAAAGTTTACGTGCGCTCAAGCACAAACGCTGAGCGACTGACTATTCGTCGAAGTGATCGAGATACTCCGACAGCCCATAGCCAATCTTGCCGTCCCAGTTCCACTCGGTCATACCTTCGGCTATTCGAGTGACTATACCGGCGCGGCGGTTGCGCAGCGGGATCATCGATAGCACTTTGCCGGTAATGACTATTGGAGTTCCACCGTCCGCGGTCTGACAGGTCACTTTGATCTTGTCGTGGAGTTGCTGCTCGCCGGCGAATTCAGTCTCGACATCGACCTTCACGACGTTGAGAAACGGCTTGCCTTTGCGCGCAATGAAGCCACCCGGACGTTTGCTGCCGTCGCGATTCACGGTAATCGTGGCCATCGCGCCAAGGTCCTCGTCGAAGTTCATCGTCAGCCATCGGTAGAACTTCGGCGCCTGCCAGTAGCGGGGTCCCCAGCTGTGATCGCGCAGACCGAGCGCGTCGATCTTGAACTCGCGATCGCTGCCATCGGTTGTCAGCACAAGCTTTCCCGTCGCGTGGCCAAGCTGTTCGAGGTGACCTTTCGCAAACTGAGCCTCGGGGTCGCCCGACGGTTTCGGCGAGATCCATTGATCCCCGCTCTTCTCCCGCAGCTCGCCGCCCCATCCGGGCGAAGTCGCGACATAGTCAATTTCGAGCGCGGCTTTCGAGTAAGGATTGGTCTTGAATGCCTTGGCGGGGTCGGCCATCTCGAGCGGATTCTTAAGCACGCAGACTTTGCCGTGATAGCTGACGCGATGCCGCTCGAACGGCTTGACTACTTCGAACTTTGCGCCACCGGCATCATGAGCGTCATTGTTCTTGATCTCTGGCCGCTGAAACATGAAGCCGACGGTTCCGTCCGGAAGGTAGAGGCACGCGGTCATCTCCGCATAACCCTCGTTGGCGCGATTACCCAGTCGGATAAAGCCGCCGAGGCGCTGACCGCGATCGTAGAAATTGTAATATGCACTTTCGTTGAAATTGGACTCGCCGGTGTTGGGATGCATCAGGTCGTCTTGCTCGAGCAGTACTACTTTGGTTTCAGGCATTAGTCAGATCTCCTTCCTGGAGTTGCGAATAGCTATATCACTTTCGAGGTAGCGGGGATTCGCGATGCGCAGTTTGTCCTCGACGCTCTGACGCACAACCGCAAGTACTTCGCGGCGCCAGTCGCCAGTGTCAGCCGCGCCCGCGCGAATCTTCGCGGTCAGTTCTTCGCCCATGCTTGTGGCGGCGGCGCGCAAGTCGTCGAGGCTGTGCAGATGCGGGGCGTCGCGTCCGAGCAAGCGCGCGAGCGCTTTTACCTCGCCACGAACCAGCGGATCTTCCAATTTGATTTCACGCGCGACGATTCGCATCACGTTGGCGACCACTCGCGCCTGAAACTGGCGCGCGCCCTCGATCGTCGGCACGAGTTCGCGATCGACGAAGTCGGCGGCCGCTTCGAGCAATTCAACTGAGGTCGGTCGGTCCTGCATATTGATTACTCACTCGGCGCTTTGACTTCAGCATGTGGCTATTCGATCAAGTTCAACAGTTCCAGCTCAGTCTCCGCCGTCCGCCGGCCGATACTCGCCAGCTCGACGCTCTTTACGAACCCGTCGATGTGGGTTCGGGCCTGGCTGATCGTGATTATACCCCAGCGCAGATTGCCGAAGACCTCCCAGAATCGCGCCGCCTGGGGATCGACCGGCAAGCCGCTGGCTTTCTCATACGCGCGGAAGAAATCCTCGCGCGTGCCGAGTCCTCCGACCGGCTTCTGATCGTTGCCGAAGCGCCACGCCCGCACGCACATCCATCCGACGTCTTCCATCGGATCGCCGCGATGCGCCAACTCCCAATCGAGGATCGAGCGCACGCCTTCGGGCCCGAAAATTACGTTGCCGATTCTATAATCGCCGTGGACGAGGGATTTTCGCGGTGTCTTCGGCACGCGCTCCAGGAGCCATCGGAAGGCTAATTCGAACGCGGGATGCGGTTCGAGCGCGAGGCGGCGAAAGTTTTCCTCGTAGCGTTTGACCTCGGTCAGCGCCGCGTTGTCGCCGGGCTCCGCCAGGAAGTCGAGTTGGTGTTTGACCGGATCGATTCGGTGAATCTTCGCGAGAATTTCCGCGAGTTGCGCCGGCATCACCTCGCGCGCAGGGGCGTAAGCGTCATCGCGCAGAAGCCGGCGCGCCAAAGTTTCGCCCTCGATCCGCTCCATGATGAAAAATGCGGAGCCGAGAACCGCGGGATCTTCGGAACACCAGAACACTTCGGGAACCGGGATGCCTTCGTCGAAAGCCGCGCGAATCACCATGAACTCGTGACCGCGATTGGTGGAGATGTTGTGGGCGCCGGGATCGCGCCGCAACACCATCGCGCGCCGTCTCGTTTGGCCGCCACGCTCCATCGCGCAATCGAACGACCAGATCTCGCGCGACGCGCCGCCCGGCATCTTGCGGAAATTCTCGATCGCGACGCTGTCGAACCCGCCTTCGCCGCGAATAAAGGCGGTCAGCCGCTGGACCATTTCGCCGGGTTCGATTCTCTCCATCGCGCACTCACTTCCGAATCACAATGAGTATCACGAAGTTTCGCCACTTCGCACACCTTCAGGCGCGATGGCCGACCTTCTGCGCAATTCCGTCGCCGATCAGGTTGAAGCCGAGAATCGAAATCCCTATCGCGAGTCCGGGCGCGGTCGTGAGATGCGGCGCGACCAGCAGGAACGCGCGGCCCGCGTCGAGCATGTTGCCCCAACTGGGCGTGGGCGGAATCGCGCCGAGGCCCAAAAACGAAAGCGCGGCTTCGGCCCCGATTATTCCTCCGATTCCGAAGGTCGCTTGCACCGCAAGCGGTCCGACGACGCCCGGCAGCAGATGGCGCATCAGCAGTCGCGACTTTTTTGCGCCGAGGGTTTCGGCGGCGAGGACGTACTCCCGCTCGCGCAGCGTCAGCACTTCGCCGCGCACGATGCGCGCGTAGCCGGTCCATCCCATCGCCGTCAGCGCAATCACGAGATCGGTAAGGCCAGGTCCGAGAATCGCGGCCAGCGCGATCGCCAGCAGGATTCCGGGAAAGGCCAGGAATACATCAACGCCGCGCATGATCAGGTTGTCGATGCGACCACCGGACAACGCCGCGGTTGCGCCGATCAGGCTGCCGACGACGAGCGAGACCGCGACGACGACGGTAGAAATCGACAGCGAGAGCCGCGCGCCCCACAGAATACGGGCGAGAACGTCGCGGCCGAGCGCGTCGCATCCAAACGGATGCGCGCGGCTGGGTCCGGCGAGAATGTTTGCGAGATCGATCGACAGAGGATCGGTGTGAAACATTGTCGGACCCACAATCGCCGCCAAAATGATCGCGATGACGATAGTCACTCCAATAGCCAGTGATGGATTGCCGCGGCGGATCAAGAAACCCTCACGCGCGGGTCAATGATTGCGTAAACGAGATCGGTCGCCAGGTTCACGAGCACGTAGGTCATCGCGAACGTGAGGACGCATCCCTGAACGACGGGATAGTCGCGCGCGCCGATCGCCGTAATAAGGAGTCGGCCGATGCCCGGCCACGAGAAAATGATCTCGATGATGAGGGCGCCGCTCAATAGTGCGCCCATCTGAAGTCCGATGATGGTGACGACGGAGGTGAGCGCGTTCTTGAGCCCATGGCGCAGCAGTGCGGCTCGCGCGCTGAGACCTTTGCCGAGTGCGGTGCGCATGTAGTCGCTTGCGCGCACGCGGATCAGGCTCTGGCGCAGCATCCGCGCGAGGATCGCGGCGAGCGCGGTGCCAAGAGTGACAGCCGGCAGCACCAGATGCGCGAGGCCGCCGCGGCCGGTGAGCGGCAGCCAGCGCAGATCCAGGGAAAACAAAATCATGAGCAACGGACCGAGATAGATGTGCGGAACCGAAATGCCGACGATTGCAAATCCCATCGCGCCGAGATCGCCCGCGCCGCCCGGATTCGAGCCGGCGATTAAGCCTAACGGGAATGCCAGCAGAATAGCGACCAGCATCCCGGCGGCGGCGAGCTCGACGGTGGCGGGAAATCGTTCGGCGATAAGTTGTGACACCGGTTTGCGATATGAAATCGATTCACCGAGGTTGCCGACGGCGAGTCCGCCTAGATACGCGGCGTATTGCTCCAGGACCGGACGATCGAGCCCGAGCTGATGACGCATCCCGACAATGTCAGCCGGCGCGGCGGTTTCACCGAGCATCGCGACAACCGGATCACCCGGCACCAGGTGGATAATCGCGAAGGTCAGAGTCGCGACACCGAGCGCGACCGGAATGAGCGCCAGCAGGCGCCGGGCCAGATAAGTTTTCACTGAATCAATCCGACGGCGCACCACCGCCGTCTGGAGAGATCAGCGTCAAGGTCGCAAGTGAACGGAGGCTGCCGTTGGGGTATGCGTCGAAGCCCACGAGGCGCCGATTCATCACGGCCACGTTGTCAACCCACCACAGCGAAACATAAGGCAGATCATCGGCGGCAAGTTGCTGCACCTGCGCGTAAATTTTCTTGCGCGCGGCGAGATCGATGGTAGTCATTCCAGCTTCGACCAGCCGATCCATCGCGGGATTCGAATAGTAACTTCGATTCATTCCGTGCGGTGGCGTCTTCTTCGAATCAAATATCATGTAGTAGCTATTCGGATCGTTGATACCGACCCATTGCAGCGACGTCAGGTCGAAGCCCCCGGCTTGAATCTCAGCATAGTAGGCGGCGAAGTCCAGCGATCGGATAGTCAGTTCGATGCCCACTCGCTGAAGCATGGCCTGAAACACTTCGCCCATGCGCGCGCCTTCCGGCGTGGTCTTGTATTCGAATCGAAGACCGCGCATCCCGTCGCGTCCGGCAGGATAGCCGGCCTGATCGAGAAGTTGCTCCGCCTTTTTCGGATCATAGGAA
Organism: uncultured delta proteobacterium; assembly: GCA_963756005.1. GTDB lineage: Bacteria > Desulfobacterota > Binatia > Binatales > Binataceae > Binatus. Next base: position 487,220 of record CAVWMC010000001.1, on the reverse strand, counting down.
TAGCTAGTGACGTTTCCATCGTATGCCCAGTTCTCGGGCGACAGCATGCCAGTAGCTATCCGACCCGTGCCGCGCAACATGCTATTGACTATAGTATTTCGATCGATCGCATAGGATATTGCGCGACGCACGCGCAGATCGCGCAGGCGCGGGTCACGAAAGTTGAAGGACAAGTACCTATAGGTAGTGCCGGGCGTTTTGCTGATCTCCAGTGACTGATGCGCGGCGAGCCACGGCAACACGTCGTCCTCGATATAGTTTCCCGAGAAGTCGCAAACACCCTCTGCCAGTTCGAGCGCCTGCACTGTCGGGTCTGGCACGATCTTTAAAAGGATCGACTGCGCCGCCGCCGGTGGATGCGGATAGTACGGGTTGCGCTCGAGCCGAACGGCTTCATCGCGCGTGTACGCGACCATCTGAAACGGACCGCTGCCGATCGGGCCGGCCCGGTCTTGTCTAACGGGAAGCGGAGTACCGGCCGGTACAATTCCTTCGGTCGCCAGCTCGAGTGCCGGCGCATACGGGTGCGCGGTAGTCATGACGACTGTGTAATCGTCGGGCGCTTCGATCGATTTCAATTGTTCGAGGCCGGCGCGCTTCGGCGACATCGATTCCGGCGCGAGGATCGAATTGTAAGTGTATAGTACGTCGCGCGCAGTCAATTCGCGGCCGTCGCTAAAGCGGACGCCGTGCTTAAGGTGGAAAATGATCTCCGTGTCAGACGGACGCTCGATGCTCTCCGCGAGGCGCCCGACGAACCGCCCGTTGCGGTCTGTCTTCACCAGCGAATCGAACACCAGTTCGTTGATGCGCGATGAAGTCGCGTCGGTGCCGAAGCGCGGGTCGGTGGAGGTCGGCGACGTTTCGATATCCACCTGGATCATCCCGGTCGTGCGATCTGTAGTACGCGGCCCGCATCCCGCGAGCGCCACGAGCGCCGCGGCAATCTGCGCCATCTCCAACAGCCTGCCAGTTGTCTTCCTCGTCCACACCGTTGGCGCGATAATAACATGACGATGAGCAAAGATTGGCGCGCAAAGATCAGTCTGCGGCAGGGTGATCTGACCGACGCTGATGCGGACGCGATCGTAAATGCCGCGAACAACCAGCTGATGCTTGGCGGCGGCGTCGCCGGCGCGATTCGCATCAAGGGTGGGCCGGCGATTCAGAATGAATGCGATCGAATCGGGCCGATCGCGCTGGGCGAAGCCGCGATCACTGGTGCGGGACGCTTGCGCGCGCGGCACGTGATTCACGCGGCCAGCATGCGGCTGGGAGAATCCACCTCGGAGGCGAATCTGCGCGCGGCGACGCGCAACTCGCTGACGCGCGCCGATGAGAACGCGCTCAAGACGATCGCGTTTCCGGCGCTCGGCACCGGCATCGCGGGATTTCCAATCGAGCGATGCGCGCAGGTGATGCTCGAGGAAGTGCGCGCGCATCTCTCCGGTCCAACGACGCTCGAGCGCATCGACTTCGTGCTGTTCGATCGCCGTTCGCTCGAAATCTTCGAGCTGGTGCTGGAGAAAATGAAATAGCTAGTGCGCCGCCATACCGCTGGCCGGTTGCGCGCGACGCAATAGTAAGAAGGTCGGAATCAGTATCATCATTACAATAGCCAGTGTGCGATAAATGTCGTTGAACGACAGCATCATCGCCTGCCGCTGAATCATCTCGTACACCATGCCGAGTCCCTGTTTCTGGCCGGTGATCATTTGCGGCATATAGTCAAAGCTGCGCGTGCCGGGAGTGAGTCGCGCGGCATCGCTCATTTTCCACGCGTCGAACACGGTGAAGTGCGCGGCCAGGTACGACTGATGCGTCTGCTCGTGATCGACCAGCACCGTCGTCATGTAGGAGATGCCGATCGCGGCGCCAGTGTTGCGCATCATATTGTAGAGGCTCGCCGCGTAGCCGACCCGCTCGCGGCTGACGCACGCCAGCGTGGTCGCTGACAGCGTCGGGAAGATCATCCCCATCCCGACTCCCATGACGAGGCTCGGCCACGTCACCGTCCAGGTGCTAACGTCAGTGTCCCATCCCGCCATCTGCCACAGCGCAATTGCCATGATCACGAAGCCGGCGCCGATGAGCGGCCGCGTATCGTAGCGGTAGCGCGCGAGTTGCCCGACGATCAGCATTGCAGCCATCGTGCCGAGCCCTCGCGGCGCCAGCACCAGCCCGGCCTTCCACGCGCTGTAGCCCATCAGCTCCTGCAGGAAGATCGGATTCAACAGTCCGGTGCCGAACAGTGCGAAGCTCATCGCGACCATCAGCATCACGGACATCGTGAAAACCGGAATCCCGAGGATTGAAAGATCGAGGATCGGCTCCGGCGTGCGCAGTTCGTTGATCGTCAATCCAATGATGCAGATCGCGGCGATAATTGTGCAGTACGTCACCCACGGCGAGCTGAACCAGTCGGCGCGCTGACCTCGATCGAGCACCAACTGCGCCAGTCCCAGCCCGACGACCAGCAGAATGATGCCGGTGTAGTCGGTCTTGCCGCCCTTGGCGCGGCGCTCGCGCAAGTATGCGGGGTCGTGCACGAAGGTCCAGACCATCAGGAATGCGGCGGCGCCGATCGGCAGGTTGATGTAAAAATTCCAGCGCCAGTTCCAATTGTCGGTGATCCAGCCGCCGAGCGTCGGTCCCATTATCGGCGCCACCATCAGGCCCATCCCCCACGTCGCCATCGCCAGCTGCTGCTCGTTGGGCGGGAACGTTTCCATCAGGATCGCCTGCGACGACGGCACCATCGCTGCGCCCGCCGCGCCTTGTATCAAACGAAACACCACCATCTGATCGAGCGACTGCGCCGCGCCGCACAGGCCCGACGCCGCGACGAACACCGCGACCGACATCATGAAGTAGCGCTTGCGTCCGAAGCGCGACGAGATCCATCCCGTCATCGGAATCATGATCCCGTTGGCGACGAGGTAGCTGGTGAGCACCCACGCGATCTCATCGACGCTCGCCGAAAAGCTGCCCTGCATGTGCGGCAGCGCGACGTTGACGATCGACGTGTCGAGCACCTCGAGCGTCGTGCCGAGCATCACCGCCAGCGCGATCAGCCACTTGTGGCGCGACGACCCATAGTCGGGAAATTCGGTTCCAATCGGGGTTGAGGCTGCGGCTGCCAAAGAAATCGTCCGTGCGGCGTGCTCGTTTCAGATTAAGCTTGATAAGTTTCCGAGGATACCGCGGAAAACGAATTCGACATCGCGCGTTCATCGCCTCGTAACCTCGCGATCTGCGCCAACATGGATGACATCGCGCTCTTGGGACGTTACCTTCTATTCATGCGCCTCGGAGCCATCGATGTCGGATCCAACTCCGTCCACATGATCGTGGCCGAGGTGAGCCGCGACGGTCACCTCGAGGTCGTCGATCGCGTCAAGGAGATGGTGCGATTGGGCCGGCGCTCGTTCACCACCGGGCGCCTCACTGCTGAATCGATGGACCTCGCGGTGCGCGCGCTGGTGAACTTCAAGCGCCTGCTGCGAGTGCGCCGCGTGGACCGTCTGCGCGCCGTCGCGACCAGCGCCGTGCGCGAGGCGCGCAATCGCACCGAGTTCATTCGCCGTATCAAGCGCGAGACCGGCCTCACCGTCGAAGTGATCTCCGGTCTCGACGAGGCGCGCCTGATCTTCAAGGCCGCGCGTCACGCGCTCGGTCTCGACGGCGGGCCTCATCTGCTCGTTGACGTCGGCGGGGGCAGCGTCGAGCTGGTGCTGGTCCACGACGGCAAGCCGCTGTGGATGCGCAGCGTCAAGCTCGGCGCCGCGCGGCTGGCCGAGCGCTTTCTGCTCGACGACCCGCCGACGCGCGCGCAGTTGGGCAAGCTCGAAACCTATCTCGAACGCACCATCGGCCCGCTGATGCGCAAGGCGAAGCGCGCGGGCGTGGTCCGCGCGATTGGCACGTCGGGTACGATCAACACGCTCGTTGCGATGGCGCGATCGTCGCGCGGCGAAGAGTTGGGCCGCTTGCACGGCGCGTGCGCGTCGGCCGGCGAAATTTCCGATCTCTCGCGCGACCTGGTCGAGGCCAACGCCGCGCTGCGCGTCGATCTCCCCGGCATGGACGCCAAGCGCGTCGATCTGATGCCCGCCGCTGCCGCGCTGGTGAACTTCATCCTGAAAAAATCCGGCGCGCCCGAACTCGTCGCCTGCACCTGGGCGCTGCGCGAGGGCGTCCTGCTCGGACTCGCGCACAAAATCGATTCTCGCTCCGCGGCCGACGCCCGGCGCCGCTCGGTTGGCGCGCTCGCTACTCGATTCGCCGGCGCCAACGATCATGGCAAACAAGTAGCGAAGCTCGCGCTGAAGCTGTTCGACGCCACCGCGCCCGTTTTGGGCCTGCCCAAATCCTCGCGAGAACTCCTTGAATTCGGGGCATTACTTCACGATATCGGCCACGCGATTGATCACGACCGGCACAATCGCCATTCTTACTACCTGATTAAGAATGCGGAGCTGTTCGGCTTCGACACCGACGAAATCGAGGTCATCGCCCAGGCGGCTCGCGGGCATCGCAAGCAGGCCCCCAAGCTCGATTCGCCGGATTTGAAGTCGCTCAGCCCTGCCAAGCGCCGCGTGGTAAGGGGCCTCGCCGCGATTTTGCGCGTGGCCGACGCGCTGGATCGAAGCCACTTCGGTGTGGTTAAAAATATCGAGGTCAGATATTCACCGGGCCGTGTGATCGTCGGAGTCGATTCGAAGCGCGAAAAAGCCGACCTCGAACTATGGACATGCGAGAGAAGGACCGACCTCTTATCGAGACTGCTGGATCGCCAGGTGGTCCTGCAACGCTAGCGCCGGCTGCCATCGCTTCCTCCAACGGCCACGTCGCGACATCCTCTCCGCCGGCCAGGTCCACCGCCCGCACCGCGCCCAGGACTCTGCTCGAAACGCCGCATCCTTATAAGGGACGTCTGATCTGCGTCGAAGGCATCGACGGCTCCGGCAAATCGACGCAACTGTTGCTGCTCGAGCGATGGCTGCGCGCGCGCGGCTACCCGGTCCATTTCACCGAATGGAATTCGTCGCGGCTGGTGCGGCGCTCGATGCAGCGCGGCAAGAAAAAAAATCTGCTGACGCCGACCACGTTCTCGCTCCTGCACGCCGTTGACTTCGCCGATCGACTCACCTATCAGATCCTGCCGCCGCTCAAGGCCGGCATGATCGTGCTCGCCGATCGCTACGTGTACACCGCATTTGCGCGCGACGTCGCCCGCGGCGTGCATCCCGACTGGGTCCGCTCGGTTTACAGCTCCGCGCTGCGCCCCGATTTGACGCTCTACTTCCGCGTGCCGATCGACGTCTCGCTCGAGCGCCTGCTGTCGGGACGGGCCAAGCTGAAGTACCACGAAGCCGGTATGGACGTCGGCCTCTCGACCGACCCGGTCGAAAGCTTCCGCATGTTTCAGAGCCGCGTGCTCGAAATTTACGATCAACTCACGGCTGAATTCGGCATGCGTCCGATCGACGCGACCGCCGAGATCCCGCTTCAACAGAAAGTCGTGCGCACGATGGTCCAGGAAATTCTTCGCGACTACGATCTCAAGCGAGCGAACGGGAAAAATGGCGCCACATCGCAGCCACGCTAAGGCCTGGTACGGGCACGGCCTGCCGTACGTCGCGAAAAAGCGCCTGCCCGGCCACTTGATCGCGATCGAGGGCACCGACGGCGTCGGCCGCTCCGCGCAAATCGAGCTGCTGCGCCCGTGGCTCGAACTCGAAGGCTACGCCGTCAGCAACACCGGATGGACCCGCTCGCCGCTGCTCTCCGAGACCATCAACGAGGCCAAGGCCGGCCATCAGCTCACGGTCACGACTTTCTCGCTCCTCTACGCCGCCGATTTTGCCGATCGCCTCGAGCACGAAATCCTGCCGGCGTTGCAAGCCGGCTTCATCGTGATCGCCGATCGCTACATGTACACCGCCTTCGCGCGCAACAGCGTGATGGGCGCCGATCCCGATTGGACGCGCGAGGTCTTCGGCATGGCGCTGGTGCCCGACCTCGTCCTCTATCTCGACATCGACGTCGAATCGCTCATCCCGCGCGTCATCATGGGCAAAGGCATGGACTACTGGGAATCCGGGATGCATCTTGCGCTCGGCACCGACTTGTTCGATTCGTTCGAGCGCTACCAGAGCCGGCTGATAGACGAGTACCGGCGCCTGTCGAGTGAGTTCGGCTTCGTCTCGGTGGATGCGCGCCTGCCGCTCGAGGAAATCCAGGGCGAGCTACGCAAACATATCGCCGAATATTTGTCCGGCGCCAACGGCAAGTCGCGCAATGAACCGGCCGACAACGGCGCCTCCACGCGCAAGGAATAGCACGGTGATAGATGAGTCGCGCGCAGATGCGCCACCGCCGCGCAGGGTTACTCTTTCGCCGAGCGAGACCGTCGCGGCCGCGGCGCGCAAAGCGATCGCGTTCGGCGCCGAATCGCTGTTGCGCAATCAAGCCGCGTCGGAGGCCGGCGAAGAGGAGCCGCTGCATCAACTGCGCATCGCCTCGCGGCGCCTGCGCGCATCGATCGAATTGTTCGCCTATGTGATCTACGCCGCCCAGCTCAGAATTTTTCGGCGCGACATCGCGTGGGTCGCGCATCAGGCGGGCGCCTGCCGCGAATGCGACGTGACCTCGGCGCTACTCGCCGCTCGCGCCGCAAAAATCGATCCTGCTCTGCAAGATTCGATCGCGCCGATCCTGTCCGCGCTCGACCAACGGCGCAATGCCGAGCACGCGAAACTGTGCGAACAGCTTGCGTCGAAACGCTACCGCGGCCTGCTCGCGAAGCTGGCGCGGCCCGCGCTCAAGAAAGTCGGCGCCGACCGCACGCTCGGCGTCGTCGCCGCGCAATTGATCCGGCCGGCCTCGCGCGGCGCCTCGCGCCTCGGCGGAAAAATCGCCGGTGACGCTCCCGCGCTGCTCTTCCACAGGCTGCGCGTTCGCATCAAGCGCCTGCGCTACGAACTCGAGATGATGGCGCCGCTCGGCGGCAAGCGTCATCGCCGGACCGTGGCCCGGCTCGAGGAATTACAGGAACTGCTCGGCCTCTACCACGACACCAATGTCGCTACCGCGTGGCTGATGTCGTATGCGGAGACTTCCGCCGCGCCGCCCCGGACCATGCTCGCGGCCGGCGCGTTGATCCAGTCGCTCGGCAAGCGCGAAAGCAAACTGCGACGTCGATGTATGAAAGCGTGGAAGCGATTCGAGCGCTCGGAGGCGATGCGCGACACGCTCGAGGAAATTCGCCAGGCTGGCAGGTTGGCGCCGATCCCCGTGAGCTCGCCCGTTCCGGATACTGAAAACAACCAGTCCGACTTACCGAATGGCGCGCAAATCGCGCACTCCAATCACAACTCGATTGACTCACACCTCGCCACGGAATCAATCCCATGATGCTTTATATTCTGCGTCACGCGGCCGCCGAAGAAGCCGCTTCGGCTGGCGACGACGGCGCGCGCAAGTTAACTGAGCGCTCGAAGGAAAAGATGCGTGGCGCCGCGTCGGGTCTACGCGCGATGGGTTTGAAATTCAACGTGATTCTCACCAGCCCCCTCGTGCGCGCCGCCGAAACCGCCGAAATCGTCTCCGCCGCTTACGAAAATACTCCGCCGCCGCAAGTCCTTCCCGCCCTCGCGACCGGCGTCGCGGCAGCCGACGCGGTGGCTGCGCTGCGCGCGTTTTCAAAGCATGAGGACGTAATGATCGTCGGGCACGAGCCGCAACTGAGCGCCATCGCGTCGATACTTCTGACCGGCGCTGGCGACGTCGCTCATCTCAAATTGAAAACCGGCGGATGCATCACGATTGATTTGCCCACGCGCTTCGAACGCGGCGGCGGCGAGCTGCGCTGGATGCTAACCCATCGCCAACTGCGTGCGATGCGCAAGTAGCGGCGCTCTCACTCCCAGATCACTTTCACCGGGACTTTCTCCGGCTCGAATTTTTTCGCCGTCGGCGGACCGTGGCTGACTGCACTCTCCGGAAATTTGTCGGCCAGCCAGATTTTCCCCGGCGTCAGCGCCGTCACCACTCCCGCGGGCCTGACCTGATCGCGAATGTGAATCGCGCACGACCATCGCGCCGGCTCGCCGTTCACCGCCGGCAACGTGCCGGTCATCGCCTCGCAGATCGAATTGTCCGCCAGCCGAAAGAGCCAGGGTTCCGGCTTGCGGTCGGGGAGCGATGACTTCGGCAACGGCTTCGTGAGCTTCAAAACGAAGCCGTTGGTCTTGAGCGCGGGGTTGGCGCCGCAGACGAGCTGCGTGCGATTCGCCGGGATCGTGAAACACGGATCGCTGATGCCGTTGCCAACAGCGCATCGCCACGCGCCAGTTCGGTTGACGGCGATCGACTCGGTCCAGCACGAACCCTTGCGCACGCCGCCGGTCGGAATCGCCGGCGTGAACTGAATCACGTCGGTCTGCGACACGATCAGCGGACTGACCGGCATCTGCGCCTGCACGGATGTAGCGCAGAGCATCATCAAAAAGCTGACGAGATATGTGCGGCGGCGCATCAGTCTCATGGTATCACCAGCGGCAAGTTCGGAGATGGTTGCGTGCCGGAGTGAACTGCCGTGGTCGCGGCGCCGGCGAGGCTCAGATACCAATCGCTCGGCAGCGGGCAGCCGTCGGCGTCGAGCGTGACGAACGAATATCCGGCTGGTATTCCCGACACCGGCACCTCCGACGCGTCGGGCAGCATCTTGAACATCGCGGTGCCCTCGTTGACCTCGTCGAACATCGCGCCGTAAAGCATCGTCGCGCCAGTGCCGAGCGCGTCATACACCTGCCGCCAGTAGAAGCGGCCGCAGTCGCGCGGAATCTGATTGATTGGCGTCGGCGGTTGTCCCAGTGCACGGTTCGTGTTCGCGAACGAATAGCCGGGAAACACCACGGGCATGTAGTCCACGCCCATCGCCTGCGTGGCCGCCAGATCCGGCGCCCATACACTGGCGCTGTACTCGTCGGCCGACGTTGCGTCGGAGAAACGCCCGACCGACCAGGGGCTCAGCACGCCGAGCTTGGGCCAGACCTTCTTCCAACCGGGATCCGAGGACGCATCGAGGTGCGCGGTCCGCCAATACGACGGCACGCCGCCCATGATTGTCACGCCGCCGTGCTTTGCGCTGGCCTTGTGGAGCGATTTGAGTAATTTCAACGTATCGGAAGGAGTCAGCGATCGGCCCGCGAAGCCCAGTCCCCAGACCGCGAGCAGCGGATGCCCGCGATGGTGCAAATAGGCCGGGCTGCTGGTGATCCCATCGCTCTCGAGCTTCTTCCAGTCTTTCGCGACAGTGTTCAGCTTGGAGTTGGGCAGGCCGCTGAGGTCGTACATGACGAAGAACACGCGGCCGTTGTCCTCCGCCGCCTGACGGACGTTGGCCAGCACGATATTGCGCGCATCGAGCGTCGCCTTATCCAACAGGTCCACCGAGAACCGCTGGAGCGCGACGCCGTCGAGCCCGTATTCCTGCATCCACGCGAATTGCGTCTCGACCGTCGCCGGGTTCGCGTCACTGAACAGATTCACCGGATTGCCGCCGGCGTCGAGCATGCTGGTGACGCATTGCTCGGCCGTTGGATAGTCGGCGGCATTCGGCAGGAAGTCCACAGTCGGATCGACTCCCGTAAACCAGTGCCACCAGCCGACGCTGGTACCGTCGTTCGGGCAGTTGAACCATCCCTGGTAGCCCATGATCAGCTTGCCGGTGAGCGTGGTGGGATCGACGGTGTCGGCGGCTTTAACGAATTGTGTTCTGACGACATTCGGCTCGCGACGCATCGTCTGCGCCTGCGCATGGTATGACGGGATCGCCAGAAGCCCGAGGAAGGTGAGAGCCAACAGGCGAAGGCGGTTTCCGATCCGGTGCAACATGCGACCTAACGATCGTTAGACAAAAGTATTATGCGACGGAAATCGCCGATTCGCAACCGCGCGATTAAACCGATCAGAAAATCGGCAGTCGGATTCCAGCCGTGACCATCGCGCCGCTCGCGACGCCCATCAGCGCTTCGCCCGCCACCAAACCGGCGGCGAGCAGAATGCCGGGGCCGCTCTCGGCTTCTTCGGCCGGCCCGAAGAGCGAGTGGGCGAGCGCACCGATGAAAATCGCGACGCTCAGTCCGAACGGCAGGTAAAGACCGATCGCGGCGGGCATGATCGGCGTGCGCCATTTCGATCCGCGGCGCTCCAGGCAGCGATCGCTGAATCCCAGAATCGCCGCGAGAGCGGCGCCGGTTGCAATCGTCCCGAGCGGCAATCCGCCGTGGAAAACTCCCTGCGTCACCTTCGCCATCAGGAAGGCTTGAGGCGCCGCCAGCGCTCCGGCTCGCGCGGTCGGAGTGCCTGCGATTCCGTAGCCGGCGATCAGCAGATTCAGAATCGGCGCCATCAGGAATGACGACGCGATCGCGCCGACCAGCACGCCGATTTCGAGCGAGCGCGGCGTTGCGCCGACGTGAAAGCCGGTCGCGAGGTCGTGAGTGGAATCCCCCGCCATCGCAGCCGCCGTGCATACGATCGCGCCGGCGAGAATCGCCAGTTGCGGCCCGACACTTTGCGATACGCCGACTAATTTCAGAAACAGCGCGACCGCCAGCAATACGATTACGGTCACACCGGAGACCGGGTTGTTCGATGCGCCGACGATTCCAGTCAGGTAGCCGGCGATGGCTGTCGCGAAAAAACAGATCAACGTCAGCAAGATTGCGAGGGCCGCGCTGAGTGCGACATTCCCGCTGAGCCACAGGCAAATGGCGAAAATTACGGGCACGCACAGCGCCACCGCAGTCAGCACCGCGCGCGGCGAAAGATCGGTGTCCTCGCGCGCCGTTGCGACAGCTTGCGTCGAGCGCACGATTCGCACGCTGTCGGCGATGGCGGACGCGATGCGCGTGCGCAACTTCCACAGCGTCACGACTCCGCCGGTAAGCATCGCGCCGACGCCGAGATAGCGCACCTGCCCGCTCCACAGTTGCTGCGCGGTCGTTGCGGCGTCGCCCGTTGCGCCGGCATGAAACGCGGTAAGCACGGGAATCGCGACCAGCCACGCGAATGCGCCGCCGGCGAACACCAGCGCCGCGATCCTGATGCCGATGATGTAGCCGACGCCGAGCAGCGCCGCCGAAATGTCGAATGACCCGGCGACCGCGGCGCCGCCGACCCATCGCGCGCCCGAGACCGCGCCGGGAATAATTCCGGCTACGTCCTGAAGAGCTTTCAGAGCCGCTGAGATAAGACCGCCGACCACTAGCGGACGAACGTTCGCCTGCGCGTCACCGGCGCGAAGCACCTGCGCGCACGCGACGCCCTCGGGAAACGGCAGACGCTCCTCGACGATATACGCGCGGCGCAGGAACACCACGAGCAACGAGCCCATCGTCGCGCCGACGACGCATAGCGTGGTGACCTCGACGTACGGCAGCGTTCGCACGCCGCCGAGGATCACCAACGCCGGAAAGGTGAAGATCGCGCCGGCCGCGACCGCCTCACCCGCCGACGCGATCGTCTGCACCACGTTGTTCTCGAAGATCGTCGAACCGCCAAGGGCCCGCAGAATCGCCATCGAGATAACGGCGGCCGGGATGCTCGCGGATACGGTGAGGCCCGCATACAAACCGAGGTAAGCGTTGGCGGCGCCGAGGATCAGCGCGAGCGCGATACCGAGGACGATGCTGCGCGGCGTCAGCTCGCGAATCGCCTCAGGAGTCGAGGTAGTGATCGGATCGTCGCGATGCACGCCGACACTATATGGCATCAAGCGAAGGCGAACGCGAGGAGGCCCGCAGCGGGCGACTTAGGAGACCGGAACCGGCTTCGCTGTGCGCGAAGCTGTCCGAGATCCTTCCTGCCGCTCGCGATGCTCGCTTCGTCAGGATGACAAGTCGTGCGCGCCGCTGTTCGAGATTCTTCCATCCGAATCGCGATGCTCGCTTCGTCAGGGTCACGGACGGGACTGCGTTCCGGGAGAAAGTCTAGCTGCTCTTCGATGCGTCGAGCTTTGGGTAGTCGACCGGCTTGCCGGCCTGCTTCCAGCCCTCGATGCCGTCGCTCATCACGCTCACGTCGCTGTATCCCGCTGCGACCGCCCGACGGGCGGCTTCATGCGACGCCGTTCAATGCAGGTCGGCGCAGTAGAAGACAAGTTTCGCGCTTTTGCTGGCAGGCAACTCTTTGCCGACATCGTACTTGTCGTCGCTGCTGAGAAGGTGCGCGCCCGGGACCACCCCGGCGGTCGAGCGCAGGCCCCATCCGTTGGCGTCGTAGATGTTGACGTGCGAGTTCGGATCGTTCATCAGCGACGCGAGCTTATCGACGCGGATGATCGCGAACTTGTCCGACTCTTTCGGCTTGTTGTTTAGGAGCGAACCGATATCGAACGCAAATGCCGGTGCAGCGACAGACAATACGAGCGCGCCGACGATCACAGATACAATCGAACGGCGCGTGTGGAAATGCATGCTCATCAATTCAGGCTACCAGACGTGCGCGCTGAAGACACGAATCCGGAAATGTCGCGCACGATCTCACCGCGCTCGATTGGCACGCATTCGGCGGGGAAGTCGGGCGTGATGCGATGTCCGGCGTCCACCAGCGCGCCGATGAAGCGGTCGAGATGGCTCATCGCGCGCATAAGGATGTCGTGCATCACGACCAGCGTGTGCGCGCGGGTCGAGGCGTCGCGCAGTGCGCGATCGACCCACGCATCCTGATCGATCCAATCCTCGGGCACGCAGTTCCACAGCACGCAGGTGTAGCGGTGGGCGACCAGGTGATCGACGGCGGCGCGGCTGAGCAGATGCGGGCCAATTTTGCCGCCGCCGCCGAACGGCCGAAAGAGTTTGGGACTCTCGGCGAGCGCGCCAATCAACTGTTCCGTCTTTGCGATCTCGGAATCGACCGCGTCCGCCTTCGGGTCGTCGCCGAGCGGAATGCGATGCGTGTACGAATGATTGCCGATGCGATGCCCCTCGGCTGACGCCCTCTGCGCCAGCTTCATCCGCTCCGGCGACGCGAGATTTTTGCCGAGCACGAAGAACGCTGCCTTGACGCCGCGGCGCGCGAGCACGTCGAGCACGATCGGCGTCACTGCCGGGTCGGGACCGTTGTCGAACGAGAGTGTTACGTCACCCATTGGCGGTGAAAGTGAACGAGTCGCCCTTCTTCGAGATTTTTCCCGCCGACGGAGTGGCAAAATGCGTTCCGAACACGACGACGTTGGTGTCGGCGTATTTCTCGCAGAACGCGCGCCGCGTTTTCTTCGCCATCGCGCCGTCGGAATCGAAACCGTCGTCCCATTCGGGGTACTTGCATTGAATCGGATGATGCATCAGGTCGCCGGTGATGACGGCCTCCTGACCCTTCGACGAAATGCGCACGCTGTGATGTCCGGGAGTGTGGCCGGGACTCGGCTCGAGCCATACTTCGTCGGTGACGCGAAAATTTGAGTCGATCAGATCCGCCATGCCGGTCTCAACCACGGGGCGCACCGAATCCTCGACCGGATCGCGCATGTCCTTGCCGTCAAACTTCGACCAGAAATCCCATTCGGTGCCGCCGATGAGGTAGCGCGCGTTGGGGAACGTCGGCACCCACTTGCCGTCCTTGAGCATCGTGTTCCAGCCGACATGATCGACGTGCAGATGCGTGCAGATGACGCGATCGATGTTGTCGCGCGTGTGCCCCGCCTTTTCCAGGTCGCTCAGGAACGGCAGCTTGAGATTGCTCCACGCCGGATTCGAGCGAACTTTCTCGTTGCCGATGCAGGTATCGACGATGATGCGCTTGCCCTGCGACTCGATCACCAGCGCGTGAATGCTCATGCGCAGTTTGCCCTTCTCGTCGGAGAAAGTTGGATAGAGCCAGTCGGCTTCCTTCTTGACGTTGTCGCCGGTGGCGTTGGGCAGGATGAAGGTGCCGGGCCATGGTGCTTCGCTTTCGACAATGCGGGTTATCTTGACGTCGCCGACTTTGAACTGATTCATTGCAAGCCTCCTGTCTCCCCAGCCAACTTAGTCCGAACATTGTCGATTCGCCAAGCGTGAATGTTTGATGCGAAGTGGGGTATAGCTACTCGCGTACGAACAACGAACACTCCAGCGGAGGAATGGCGATGGCACAAATTCGCGGCGAAGGGCCCCAGAAAGATATCGACGAAATCGTGCGGCTGCACAATCTTTGGGTGAAGGCGAATCGCACCGGCAGTATCCCGATGATGCGCGACGCGTTCGTCGGCGGCGACAAGTTCTTCGGCTGGAACCTCAACGGCTTTGCTTACGACGGAATCGAAGAGTGGGCGACGCTGTGGGAGTGGCTGGCCAAGTTCAAGGCGAACGCGACGCTCGGCGAAGACGAAAACCTGCGCGTGCGTGTTCGCGGCGACATGGGATGGCTGTCGTGTGCCGCGCCTTTCACGATCACGCTCGCCGACGGCCAGCCGCTGCCGGGAAGCGGCCAGTTCCGCGGGACCGAGGTTTACGTGCGCGAGGACGACAAGGGCAAGCCGGTCTGGAAGATGTGGCATTGCCACTTTTCGTGGTGCGCTACCGGCCCGCGGATGGCCTTCGAGAACGAGGCGTAGAGCGATGGCCAAAGTTCGCGAATTCGGAATCGGTTGCGAAAGCCCGCATCCGCGCGAGGTCGTAGCGCTCGCCAGGCGGGCCGAAGAACTCGGCGTCGGCACCTTCTGGGTGCCCGAGGATCCCTTCTATCGCGGCGCGTTCACGCTCGGGTCTGCGATCGCGTGCGGCACCTCGAAGATTAAAGTTGGACTGGGCGTCGTGAATCCGTACATGCGGCATCCGAGCTTGACGGCGATGGAATTCGCGGCGCTCGACGAAGTCTCGGATGGGCGCGCGATTCTCGGCATCGGCGCGGGGCTGAAGGACTGGATCGAAGGACGATTAAAGATTCCGTACACCAAGCCGGCGGCGGCGATGCGCGAGAGTATCGAGATCATCCGGCGATTGTTTCGCGGCGAAGAACTCACATACACCGGGAAAGTTTTTCAGACCGAGCGAATCAAGTTGAGCTTCAAGCCGGTGCGGGTCGAGATTCCGATTCAGCTCGGCGTGATCGGGCCGAAGAATTGCGAGATGACCGGTGAGGTGGCGGACGGCTTGCTGCTCAGCGTGATGTCGTCGCCGGCCTACGTGAAATTTGCGATGGAGCATGTGCGGCGCGGATTGGCGAAATCGGGGCGCGACCTGCGCGACTTCGCGGTCGGCGCATATGTCCTGTCGTCGATTTCGGAGGACGAGCGCGCCGCGCGCGACCGCCTGCGGCCGCTGGTCGCATTTTTTATCTCGCTGATGGCGCCGCAGCCGAATACGCCGATCTTCGCGGCGGCCGGATTGCCGGCCGAGACGATTCGCGCGTTCGGCGAGAGTTTCGCGCGCGGAAAAGTACCGACCGACATGGTGACGGACGAGATGCTCGATACATTCACGATCGCCGGCAGTCCCGCGCGATGCCGCGAGAACCTGTCGCGCCTGATCGAGGCGGGGATGACGGCGCCGGTGTTGTTCGAGGTGCCGGGAATACCACCGCAGCAGACGCTGGACGACGCGCACAAGCATCTGATGCCCTATTTCACCTGAGAGGACGAGGATTCGACGATGGCATTCAATGTTCCCAGCGCAGAAGAGTTGAAGAGGATTGCGCGCGCGAATCATATCGAACTGACGGCCGGCGAACTCGCGGCGCTCGAAAGCATGATGCCGGCGCAGATGGCGATCCTCGAGAAGATCGACGCGATCGCATTGGCGCCGCAGGAATCGGTGACGCGCTATCGCGATCGCAAGGCGGGCGTGCGCCCGTCGCCCAAGGACGATCCGCTGAACGCCATTGTCACGCGATGCAGGGTCAAGGGCGCGGCGAGCGGTCCGCTCAAGGGCAGCGCGTCGGAGTGAAGGACAGCGTGTGCGTGGCGGGCATACCGGCGAGCGGCGGATCGTCGGTGCTGAAGGGACACGTGGCGGCGAGCGACGCGACGATTGTTGCGCCGGATGCTCGACGCGGGCGCGGAAATCGTCGCGACGCTGAACATGGACGACTTCGCGCTGTCCGGCGACGGCCGCACCAGCTTTTACGGACCGGCGCGCAATCCGCACAACCCGGAATATTGCGCGGGCGGTTCGTCGTGCGGCTCGGCGGCGGCGCTCTACTATGACGATATCGATCTGACTATCGGCACCGACCAGGGCGGCTCGATCAGAATTCCCGCGTCGTGGTCGGGCGTCGTCGGCATCAAGCCGACCTACGGCCTGGTGCCTTACACGGGCGTGATGAGTATCGATCCGACGCTCGATCACGTCGGCCCGATGGCTCGCAGCGTGAGCGATGTTGCGTTGCTGCTCGAAGTGATCGCGGGCAAGGACCCGCTCGATCCGCGGCAGCGCGAAGTGACGACCGCGCCGTATCGCGAGGCGCTCGGCAAGTCGATCGACGGTATCAAGTTGGGAGTCGTGCGCGAGGGCTTTACCCACGCCGGCGCTGAGCCGGACGTGAACGCGGCGGTGAATCGCGCGGTCGCGGCGCTCGGCAAACTCGGTGCGCGGGCGACTGAGATTTCGATCCCGGCGCATCGCGACGCCTCCGATCTGCTGTACGCGATCGTGCCGGAAGGCATGGCGATGCTGGCGCGCACGAACCTGCACGGAACTCATCACACGGGCGCGTACATGCCGGAGCTTGCGGCGCATTTCGGGCAGCGGTTTCCCGAGCGGGCGAATGATCTCGCGCTGACCGTGAAGTTCATGCTGGTGTTTGGCAACCTGATGCGCGAGCGCTATCACGGAAAGTTCTATGCGAAGGTGCAAAGCTATCGGCATGTGCTGACGGCGAAATATGACGCCGCGCTTGGTGAGTACGACGCGCTCGTGATGCCCTCGACGCCCATGAAGGCGCATCGCCTCGACGCGCAGGCGCCCTATTCGATGATCACCAACACCGCGCCTTTCGATGTCACGGGGCATCCGGCGATAAGCGTGCCATGCGCGAAGTCAAACGGCCTGCCGGTCGGACTGATGATCGTCGGGCGGCATTTCGAGGACTCGACGCCGCTGAAGATCGCGTATGCGTACGAGCAGAGCGTCGATTGGTTGAGGCAGTAAGAAAATGGAACTGGCAAAGCGATTCGTGGATGTGGGGATTTTCACCAATCGGATCGACGAGCTGCGCGCGTTTTACGGCGAACGAGTCAGGCTGCCCTACGAAGAGCTGCTGCCGGTCGGCGGCGGCGTCCGGCAATATCGCTACGGCTTGCTCGGCTCGGTGCTCAAGATAAATCATTCGCGCGATCCGCTGCCGGCAGGAATTGCGGGCGGCTACCGGATGCTTTCGATTTCCGATCCGCGAACTCCGATGCCGCTACCGATGCAGGATCCCGACGGCAACGACATCGAGCTGGTGCCGACGGGCCAGCGTGGCGTCAACCAAATCGAAATCCATATTGGCGTCACCGACGAGTCCGCCTTCGAGCATTTCTACGGCGACGCGATGCAGGCTGAGCGGCTGGCCGCCGGCCGCTTCAAGCTCGGCGAGACGGTGATCAGTTTTCAGCGCGATCCCGCGGCGATTCGCGCGAAAAGATCCGCGGCGGCCAGCGCGACGGACGTGATCGCGTCGATGCGCGCGGTCGGGATGCGCTACATCACGGTTCAGGTGCGCGACTGCGACCGCGAGCATCGACGCTTCACGTCGATGGGAGTGTGGGAAGGCGCTGTGCCGGTTTCGCTCGGCGCGGTTGCGCGGATTTCATTCATTCGCGACCCCGACGGCAACTTTATTGAGATTTCGCAGCGGGCGTCGTTGACGGGGCCGCTCCCGAGCTGACTGGAGGCGCCGCGGGCGCAGGCGGCGGCTCCGGGGAAGCCAGCAGCTCCAGAACGATCGGCACCAGCGACAGTTGCGATGGCAGCCCGGCGCCATCAGCCTTGTCGCCAATCGCTTGAGCTTTGGCGCCCGAATAGTTTTCCCGCGCGACGATCAACGGCACGTAGCTGTCCTGTGCCGACGCGCTGCCATGCCATGAGTGATAGGGGCCCGAGAAGTAGTAACGGTCCTGAATCGGACGGTTCAACCCCGATTTCGTGAGCAGCAATATGTCGCCGCTGCGATCACCCCAGGGCCCAGCGCTCAGCCAGCGCATCCGCCGGTCGAGTTGGATCAGGTCGGGTCGCGGATGTCGCATCAGGTATTCCCAAATCGGCACGAGCCGATGGCCGTCGAAAATCTCGAACTCGTTGGTGTTCTTTCCGGGTGGCGTCGGAACCCGCGCGAAAATCAGATCGAGCGTGCCCTTCATCCGCGGCACCGGCTTGCCGGTTTTGTTCGAGTTGTAAAACGCGCGCGCGACCGGCAGCACGTCCTGCTTGTATCTGGGCGGAAGCTTCCAATCGCAAGTCGTGCCGGGATCACGACAGGTCGAGCGGTCGGCCAGGTACACGTAAGCGATCGCGCCCTGGTAGGCGAACGCCGCCTGGTAGTCCTGCTCGCTGGCGCTCGGGGTCAGCACGAATTTTCGCGGCCGAAATCCGGCGGCTTTGACGACGGCGGCGGGCCCATCGGCCGGATCGGCTCCGAGCGCGTGCTCGCGGATCTCTCAACACTGGAGTATGCCCATGATCGGCAATGATCATCACGTAGGTCTGATCGAGGATGCCGTAATCTTTGTAGGCCGCGAGAACTTGCGCGACCAGCGGATCGGTTACCGTCTCGAGGTAGCCGACTTCCATCGCCAACGGATCGTCGGCGACATGCGTGTACAGATCGATTCCCGGAAAATAGACAACCTGGATCTTGGGAACGCCGTGCTGCGCGATTGATTCGAGCAGCTTGGGCACCGAATCCTGGTCCATCTTCTCGTAGATGTCGGCTTTCCCAGGCGCAGTCTCGCCGCCGCCCTTGGCGATGAATTCCGTGTACAGTTCGACCATCGAGAGCGGGTCGATGGTCGTGAAGTAGTCGGCGCCTCGATAGATCGCGTTCAGCGAGACCGCCGATTTCACTCCAGCCTGCTGAAACAAAGTCGGGCTCTTGAGTTGCTTGCCGACCAACCCGTCGGTGATCATCGCGCGGTTGTCATCCATCTCCGAGACCGACACCGGCGCCGGCGCGTAAAATCTCATCTCCTCGCGCGCGAACCATTCGTTGCCCGACACCGAGTTCCAGGCCGTGGGCGCGCCGGTGAAGATCGCCGACCAGGCGGCGATGGTGGTCGAGGGCAGGATGGCGACGGTGTTGGGCACGGAGTAGGCGTGCTCGTACAATCCGCCGCCCTCGGGCGCGCCCAGCATCGCGGCCATCGCCGGTGCTTTGCCCGAGTTAAGCGCTTCCATCAGCTGGTTATAGCCGACGCCGTCAAAGGCGAAGATCAAAACGTAGGGACCCGGCTCCTCCGGTCGAAGATGATGCTTAACCTGCCTTTCGCCGCCGTTGAGCAGGAGTTTGACTGAACTGCAGGAAGCCAGAACCGACAACGCGACGCAGGTTGAGATCAACGCGCAGCGGAGGAGGATTGAGACAGGGCGATGGCGCATCTGATCCTTGTAACCTAATACTGCGGTCCACAAAACAGAAGTGCGATCGTCTCAGTCGATCAATCAGTGCAGAGATTTTTCGAACTGGCGCGCGAAGAAGCGGCCGGTCGATTCCGGCACCGTAGCGTCGCCGTCCGGGTCGATCTCGATATCGGCGCGACGGCCGAACCCCGCGCGCTCGTAGTAACCGCAAAGAGCGGCGTTGCCCGCGAAACAGTCGAGGCGAAGTAGCTTGCGGCCGGTCGCCGCCGTGGCCCGTTCAGCGAACTTGAGCAGCTCGACGCCGAGACCGCGCACCGCGCGCCGCACGGCGATACGATGGACGTAGCCTGCCGCCTCAGTGGCGCGCGGCCAGAACAGATCGTCGCTCCATTGGAGCGTGAGGGTGCCGATCGGCCGATGATCGAGTCTCGCGACGTACACCTCGCCGCGCGAAATGTCACCGGCGATCAGCTCACGAGGAAATCCGTCGATGGGCCATTGATTGATCCCGCGTGACGCGAGCCATCGCGCCGCCTCGTTCAGGATGTCGAGTACGTCGTCGAGGTCCGCCGGGCCGGCGAGTTTAATTTCCACCGAGCCAATCGCGGTTGCGATCGGCTCGGTGGTCGGTTTCATTTTTCGGGGGGTTGGGTGGTTATGCCCAGCGCGAGCGCGGGCGGTTGCGCGTCGAGCGATTGCGCGCGCCGGATGAGCGGAACACCGTCACCGGCTTGGGCGCGTGAATCTCGACTTTCTCGAAACCCTCGACGTGCTCGCGATCGAGCGCGTTGCCGAGCGTGCGCTCGAGCCGCGCCAGGTTGACGCGCTCCTCTTGCGTCACGAGGCTGATTGCTTCGCCCGCCTTGCCCATCCGCGCCGTGCGGCCGATGCGATGGATATAACCCTCGGTCTCATCGGGCAGGTCGAAATTGATCACGTGCGAAACGTCGGGGATGTCGAGGCCGCGCGAGGCCACGTCGGTCGCGACCATCACGCGAAACTTCTTCGCGCGAAATCCCGCCAGCGCCGCGTTGCGCTGGCTCTGCGAGCGGTCGCCGTGAATCTGCACCGCCTTGATGTTGGCGCGTATCAGCAGCTTGGCGACGCGGTCGGCGCGGCTCTTGGTCCGCGTGAAGACGATCGCGCTCTCCACTTCGGGCCGCTTGAGAATCTCCAGCAGCACCGGCCCCTTGTTCTCGAGTGTGACCGGATAGATCGACTGCCGAATCTGCGACGGCGGCGCGGCCTTGGTCCCGCCGACGGTGACGCGCTCGGGCGTCGTCAGAAATTCGCGCGCGATCATCTCGGGTCCCTGACGCCATCGTCGCCGAGAACATCATGGTCTGCCGCTGCTTCGGCACCATCTTCATGATGCGCCGCAGTTGCGGCAGGAAGCCCATGTCGAGCAGCCGGTCGGCCTCGTCGATTATCACGACTTCAACTTTGTCGAGCTTGACGATGCCGCGCTCGATGAAATCGATGAGCCGTCCGGGACACGCGACGAGCACTTGCGCGCCCTTGCGAATCGCGTCGATTTGATGACGCTCGGACTCGCCGCCGACAACGGTGGCACAGCGGATGTGAGTGTGGCGCGCGATCAGATCGAACTCGCGCGCAGCCTGCGCCGCAAGTTCGCGCGTCGGCATGATCACAATCGCGGCGACATGCCGCGTATGTTTGCGATGCAGCCGGTCGATAGTCGGGATCAGAAAGGCCGCGGTCTTGCCGCTGCCGGTTTCAGCCGTGGCCACCACGTCGCGCCCGCTGAGCGCAACCGGGATAGCTCCGGCCTGGACCGGGGTCGGTGTATGATGACCGCGGTCTTTGATTGAACGATGGATCTCTGGCGATACGGGAAATTCAGAAAACGACAAAAAGTATCCTATGGTTCAGAGCCCCGGATTCCAGTTCAGAAGTTAAACGCCGAACTTGTGGGTCTGATGGGTTGAGGGGGTGGCGTCACGGAATCCGACGCGCGCATAAAGTCACGATTGACTTGGCCATCAGGCTACAGGAAGCATCGAACCGACACAATGGCCCCCACGGCCAATATCAGCAAACCTCATTGTAGTCTTGTTATCTCCTCATTTCACTTCGACGCGTCTCCCGTAAAGCCGCCACTCGACGCTGGTGCATCGGCGCGCGAGCGCGTCGTCGTGCGTGACGATCACCATCGCGCCGGGATACGTGACCAGCGCATCTTCGAGGCGTTCGATTGCCGGCATGTCGAGATGATTGGTCGGCTCGTCGAGCACCATCGCCCATACCTGTCGCCCGAGCCCATACGCCATCGCGAGTTTGCGCGCTTCGCCGGGACTCGGCGCACTGGATTCGAGCAGGCGGTCGGGATCGATTCCAAGTGACGCGACCAGCGTGAGCACGCGGCCGCGGTCTTCGAGATTGAGTTCGCGGACCGCCTCGAGCATCGCGATACCGTCGCGCGCGGTGAGTTCCTGCGGCAGGTACAGGATGCGCTCGGACGCGATATGCGCACCGCGCAGCATCGCGGCCAGCAGGGTGGTCTTGCCGATGCCGTTGGGGCCGGCGACGCGAATCTTTGCGTCGCGCAGCACCGCGAGATGTACGTCTTCGAGAATTTGCGCGTCACCGGCGCATATCGCGGCCTCGTCGAGCGTGAAAACCTTCGCCACTGGCGCCGGCACGTAATCGACGAAAATCGAGCGCCCTTTTTGTTTGCGAAATTTGTACTCGCCGAGTTTTTCACTGACGCGATCGACGCTTGCGCGCAGCACCGCCGCGTCCCGCGAAATTCTTTCCGACGCCATCCGCGCCTTGCCCTTCGCCAGCATGCTGGTGGCATCGTGATCGCCGCGGAATTTCATGCGCTTGCGCGTGCCCGCGTTCGCCTCCGCTTCTGCCGACACCGCCAGGCGCCGCTTGTCGGCGAGCCGCCGCGCTAGGTTCTCCCGCTGATGCTTCAGACGTTCGTATTCCGCATAATGCTCGCGCTCCTCGGCCTCCCACGCGACCTTCGCGGCGGAGTAACCGCCGCGCCAGATGCGCGCCATCCCCTCATGCACGTGCACCGTATAACCGGTGATCCGATCGAGCAGCGCGCGATCGTGCGAGACGATTATGCCGACGCCGCGAAAGCGCTCGAGGCCCGCGATCAGCAAATCGCGCGCCTCGACATCGAGATGATCGGTCGGTTCGTCGAGCATCAGCACCGCCGGTTCCGAGGCGAGCGCCGCGCCGACTTGCCAGCGCTTGCGCTCGCCCGGCGACAGCGTCGGCCATCGCGCGAGTGATAAGGCGTCAAGGCGCAGTTCGCCGTGGATTCGGCGCGCGACGCCGTCGGTCGCGCGCGCGAACGCCGCAATCTCAGGCGTCATCGCCTCGACCGTCTGCGCACACGATCGCATCGCCCCGCGCGTCGGATCGAGATTGACGTGACCGGCCGACGGTTCGAGCTCGCCCGCGATCAGACGCAGCAACGTAGTCTTGCCGCTGCCGTTGGCGCCGACCACGCCGGTCCACCCGGCCGCGAGCGTGAGCGTGACGCCGCTGAGAGTGGAAACCGAATCGGTATATGAAAAAGAGAGACCGGAAAGCCGCACGAACATGGTAACTGCTCCACAAAAATGCCCGCGCGCCGCAAAAATCGCGCGAGCTGTTGTCCGAAGACACGAACGATGGAGTAGGCTACTTCCGCACGCCTTCAATCTCTCCTGGGTTGGCTTGAATTCAAAATATCCGCGCCCGGCGCGCAAATCAACCGCCGCCGGTTTTCGATGCCGCGCGAAACATCTCACTGCGCCTCAACTTGAACGAAAAGTTTCAGCCCTTATTTTCGCGACTGCGTCGATTGTTCTGCCACTGGAGCGGCTGAAGATTTGAGAGCTCGTCGGTCCCGCCTTTTTCGACCGGATTGATGTAGGCGATCTCCCAACCGAAATGAGACAGCGTTTCGCCGTGCGCGCTATACTGCATCCACTGACCGAATACGTCTCGGCGATAGAAGTTGCCGTTGTATCCGTCGGCGATTTTGCCTTTCGACCAGACACTCAGCTTCAAATGTTCGTCGGCTGCGGCGAACCGATATTCGTGCGCCATACGACCGAATCCCCCCACGATTTCCTAAGCAAGCTATATATAGCTGCCGCGCGGTTTCAGCAAGTGGAAATTCTCACACGAACTAACTGGCTGTTACCGACAAAAACTTTCAAAAAGAACGGCTCAATGCATCATCAACGGATTGAACGTTCCTTCGGTCACGTCGCCGCTGTTGATCGACTGGTGAAATTCGTTGTGCGCGGGAACCAGCGATCGGAAAAACGATCCGCGATTCTCCGGATGGTAAAAGCTGCCCGCGAGATCGAACAGGCTGCCGCCTTCCGACGACGGCCGCATCCGCCACAGCGGTATCGTCGTCGCAGTCAGCCCGCTCGAGTCGTAAAACTCCGCCGCCAGCCATACGTACACTTCGCTATCTATATAGATGACCGTGCGTTGCGCCGCCGCCGCTTCGCCCTTGGCAAATCGCGGCCGCATCTCGAGTATGTACGCGTGCCGAAGCTCGAACGGCTCTTCGCCCAGGGTCAAGCCGTCGGCGCCGGTCTTGAATCCCGCCGGCTCGTCGTCGGCCCCGAGGCACGCCAGAATCGTCGTCGTGCCGAGCAGTCGATAGAGGTAGTTCTCGGTCTTGGGCAGCGCGTAGGCCCAGTACGGCTGATGGCATCCGCGGCAGGCTTCGTTCGGATAGGACAGGTTCACCGCCATATGCCGGACGCGGCGTGACTCTTCACTGAACGAGAAAAATTCGTCGGGTTGCTTGGCGTCGAGATAACGCACCCAGATACCCGCGCCTTCGCTCGGACTGCCGCTGATGTCGGTCATCCATCGATTGCATCGCGCCTTCCATTCGACGCCCATCGCGTTGTCGCCAATCGTGGGTCGCGGATCGACGTCCGTGCGATGAGCAAATCTCAGGAACTCGAACTGCTCGCAGCCGTAGTCGGCGTCGGAGTTCGGCGCGATTCTCAGCGGATTGGCGGGGTCGGCCGCAAACGCGTTGCTGCTCCACGGTGCGATCGAAAAATCGTCCGGCATGAACGGACCCATGTGCCAGTTGTACGCAATCTTCGCCGCCGCCACCGGGTCGCTGGCATCCACCAGCGGAAACGGCATGCCGGCGACGTAGTTCTTGATATAGCCGTCGCTGTCGAGCGCAACCTGCGCGGCATATTTTTCAGTCGCGTGCTGATAGCCTTGCGACCATTCGACCCGCCGCTCGGGGATAATGCGCAGCTTGAACCCATGCGCGACCGCAAACCTGGCCGCCGCTGGAACATAACGCGTGTACTGCTCGACGTTGTCCGCGCCAATAATCGTCCCGGGCTTCAACTCCGCCGCAGCCTCGGGAGTTGACGACGCGGCCGGCGACGCCGTGGCTGCAACCTGCGCACACACCTCGACCCGCGCCGTTAGTACCGCGGCAGCAACCAGAAAAAAAGCGATTCGAGCAATCGTCCGCATGATGGGATCCTAACTCTTAGGCATCAGATGTTCTATAAACCAGTCCCGCGCCAACTTCCCGCTCTCCCGGTAATTCTTCTCGTACACGTCGTAATGAGTTCCGGGAAACACGTGATACTTGACGATCGTGGTGCGCGGTATCGCATTCTTCGCAGCCAGGCCTGAATTCTCACGGCCGCCGTATTCTTCCTGTTCCTGATCGATGATCAATGTCGGCACTCTTATGTGCGCCGCGGCGACGCGCGGTAGATAACGCCACATCGTCCGGAAGTCGCCGATACCTTTGAGCGACTCGGGCTGTTCCTTGGGCCGCGGCAGCGCGTCAATCTCACCGCGCGCCATCGCGCTGGCGAGCTTCTGTACCTGCGGTGCGGGCGCGGCGAATCCGTTCTGATCCGGCGCCGGTCCCATGCCCGGAACCTGGCTGACGACCGCTTTGATGCGTGGATCATGTCCCGCCACATAAAGGACATGACCACCGCCAAAACTGGATCCCCACAGACCTATGCGATTCGTGTCCACCGCGGGTTCGTCGATCAGGTAGTCGAGAGCGTTGTTAATGTCCCGATTCTGGTCGATAGGATCGACGATCTCTCTGACTGGCTTCCCTCGGACAGTGATGAAGCCTTGAGCGTCCGGCGAGGGCTGTTTGTCAGGTGTGACGATTCGTGCGTCGCTCTCGAACCATCCGCGGTAGTCGAACGTCAGGCATACGAAGCCGCCTTTGCAGAAGTAGGGTGCATAGGTTGCGCTAAGATGAGACTTAGAACCTCCCCACCCATGACATAGAAGTATCGCGGGCCTCTTCTCGCCGTCGCGAAGGTCGTCGGGGATAAACAGATCGGCGGCCATCCGGGTCCCTTCGCTCCAGACAGTAATTTCTTTCTTCATAGTGATGCCTCAAACGTCCTTCATAATGTCGTCAAAGCGATTCTTGATGACTTGCGCGGTTTCCTTGTGCGGAATGATATATAACTTCCCCATCCGGATTCCTTCCTCGAAAGCAGCATCGGCAATTGCCGCAGGAGGCGTGGCGCGCTTGATGAACTCCTGCATTTGCTCCCACCTCTTGCGCATTTCCGGCGTCGGTTGGATCTCTGTCTGGTTGCGAAGATTAGTTGGCCGATTGCGCCCTGATTCATTGATGCGGGTATTGACCCAACTGGGACATAACGCGGACACGCCGATAGGAGCCTTAGTTCTCTCGAACTCGACCGACAATTGTTCTGTCAGCGCGACGACTGCATGCTTGGTCGTGATGTAGGGCGCACTGTGATGGCCCTTCATCAGTCCCGCGATTGACGCGGTATTAACGATGTGAGCCGGCCGATTCTGTTTCAGCATGATCGGCACGAACGTGCGGATACCGTTGATCACGCCCCATAGGTTGACTCCTATAACCCACGTCCAGTCTTCGAGCGTGCTTTCCCAAATAGTAGAACCTGCGCCGACGCCTGCGTTGTTGAACAGCAGATCGGCGCTACCAAAGGCTTCCAACGTTTTTCTGGCGAGCTCATCAACGGCGCGCGGCTGAGATACGTCCACGACCACGCTGATAACACTGGCGCCGCGTCCTAGCTCGTCGCGAGCTTTCGCGAGCGCACCTTCCTCGACATCGGCTAGCACTACGTTCATGCCTTCCGCGCAGGATTTCGTGGCCAGGGCTTTGCCGATGCCGCTCGCCGCACCTGTAACTACTGCTGTCTTTCCTTTCAGGTCTTGCATTATAGACATCTCCTCAATAGGCGCTGGGGTAGGTCTCGAACTCAGCACTCGGTTCGACCTTCCAGTTATTGGCCGATAGCTCCAGGACGTTGCGATGAAACTTAAGCAGAGTGGGGCGATGGCCCGAGCTCAGGAACGGAATGCGTTGCTTGTTCATTAGCTCATACATCAACTGCTCGTTGGCGACATCGAGCGAGCTGGTCGCCTCGTCCAGAAAGGCATAGCTCGGACGATTGAGCAGCAGACGCGCGAAGGCCAGCCGCTGCTGCTCACCCGGCGAAAGCACGTCGGCCCAATGCATCTCCGCGCCGAGTCCGCCGAATCGATCGCATAGGTCTGAAAGATTCACTACTCGCAAGACATCCAGCAATTGTTCATCGCTAACTCCCGCGGCTCGTGGATAGGTCAACTGATCGCGCAGTGAGCCAAGTATCATGTAAGGCCTTTGCGGCAGAAACATCACGTCCGCTAGCGCGGGACGGGTTACTGTGCCGCTGCCCTCGCGCCAGAGTCCGGCCATCGCGCGCATCAGCGAAGTCTTCCCGGTGCCACTGGGTCCTTTGATCAACAACGGCCCGAGCGCGCTCGCGTCGGCCGTCAGGTCGGAAATCAGCCGCTTGCCGCCGCCGGGAGTGAGTACCGTGAGATGCTCAAGTCCTACGCGCGGACTTTCTACAATCTCGATCATCTCGCGGCCGTCGATTTCAGAGAGTCGCGCCGCTTCCGCTTCGTCCAGGAATTCGCTCAGCCGGGTAACCTGGTTGGCGTACTCGGCAATCGACGGAAAGCCGGTGACGATGATCGAAAGCGCGGCATGCAGCGCCATGAAGGCCGTCGCCGCCTGGACCACCTGCCCGAACTGGAGCCGGCCGGCGACGTAAGTCCCGGCGAGAAACCAATACGGCACCAGCGCCACCACGCTGCCATAGGACTCGGTGAAGAACCCGAGATTTCGCTGCCACAGGATGAGCTTATTAAAGTTCTCCACGACTTTCGAAAAGCGGCCGCGCAACTGATCGTTCTCGTGCCGCTCGCCGCCGTATATGAAGATCGGTTCGGCGTTGTCCCGTACGTGAACCAGCCCGAACCGGAAATCGGCCTGGTACCTTTCCTGATAGTAGTTAAGCCCGACCAGCCGCCGACCTATCACCACGGAGAAATAGGTGCCTAACACCGCATAGCCGATGAGAATCAGCGCGAGCGATGGTGAAATCGACCACAGAATCGCGAAGTAGGTTGCCACCCCGCCCAACGCAAACCCTACAGTAACAGTGAAGGTCAGAGTCGAGCCGACGAACGATCCGATATCGTCGCTGATGCGTTGATCGGGATTATCGACCTTGCCGACTGTGCCCATGCGGTAGAACGCGTGATGGGCGAAGCCGGCGTCGGTGAAGTAGTACGTCAGCCATTCGCGCCATTCGATGTACAGCCGGCGGCCCAGGTAAGGGAGGAAGACGGTCACCGGCAACGCGATTGCGGTCACCGCCACCCAGATCAGCATGTAGTGATAGAATTGTGCGAGATGCTTTCCGACCAGCGCGTTGGTCGAGTCCCGATTCAAATACGAAGCGTAGGCGCCCAGCGCGATCGAACCGACGCTAAGCAGGGACAGCCAGGCCAGCAGCTTTACGCCAATGCCGCGTTCGGCCGAAGACCAGTAAAGCCTGGTGAGCGACCAGACTTTGTTCCAGAAGACGCGATCGAATTTGTTCAAACTGTCCTCGCGATGCTGCGCGGCATTCAGGCGCACAGTCCGAGGAATCTTAGCTCAATACCGGCTCGCTTGTCCGCCACGTCGCGGCTGGAGAGGCTCCACTACAAACTCTTCATGAACTCGATCAGGACCTGGTTGATCTCGTTCGGACGTTCCTGCTGCACCCAATGGCCGGCGCCCGGGATGATCACTTTCTTTTTCAGATTAGGCGTGAACGCACCCGCCAACTCGTAGCCGCCGGGGATCATTTTGCCGACCACGTCATGCTCACCGGCGGCGAACACTGCCGGCTGCCGCAACTTGGCGCCGTCCAGGAACGGCGTCAGCTCCCAGTTGCGATCGGCATTGCGATACCAGTTGATTCCGCCGCGAAAGCCCGCGCGCTTGAACTCGCCGGCGAAGAAATCGAGGTCGGCTTCCGTCAGCCATGGCGGCAGCTTGGCGGGCACCGTGCCGGTCTCGATAAACTTTTTCGTCTTGGGGAACAGGAACGAGAACTCGCCGTCGCGCGGCGCATCGCCCGACGCCGAGTAGAGGACCATCGCCATCGAGCGTCGCGGATCGGCGTCGAGTTCCTTCTCGACCTTGCCCGGCTCCTGGAAATAGAGCTGGTAAAAATGCTGATCGCCGGCGAGCGCCTTCATCCCGTCCGTTGGACGCATCGCACCGCGCGGAAAATACGGAACGCTCAGCAACGCGATCGCGCGAAAAATATCAGGCCGCAACAGTACGGAGTTCCACGCCACCGGCGCGCCCCAATCGTGACCAACGATCACCGCCGACTCGACGCCGAGGCTGTTGACCAGCCCGACGATGTCGCCGACCAGGTTCAGGATGTTGTACGACTCGATCGGCGCGGGCGCGTCGCTCTGTCCGTAGCCGCGCTGGTCCGGCGCGACGACGCGAAAGCCCGCCGCCGCCAGCGCGGGAATCTGATGCCGCCACGAGTACCACGACTCCGGCCATCCATGGCACAGGACGACCAGCGGCCCCGTGCCCTGCTCGACGTAATGCATCCTGATGCCGTTAGTATCGACGAATTTGTGCTGCAGGTCGGACATGGCTCGTTCCTCTTTCCCGGAAGTTACACGAATCACCCTGTTGGTGCGATCTTGATCGCCGCCTCTATTTCGCGGATCGCGAGGAACATCGGCTTCGGCGCCGGTCTTTCTTCAATCAGACCTTCGATGACCTCGAGCGCTTCGAAGCCCAGACTCGAGTAGAAGCTCTCGGCATCGCGCTTTGCATCGACGACCACTCCGGCGCATCCGACTTTCTCTCTAAGTTCGATCGCCATTGCAAAGGCAGCACGCATCAGGCGTTTGCCCACACCTTGGCCTTGGGCGTGTACGCTGGCTGCGAGACGCGCCACCCTCAAAACGGGGATCGGATATCGGGGTAGCGTTTTCTTAATGTCAGCAGGAAGGCGGTCTATTTCTATGCCGCTGGGCGCAACTGTCACGAAGCCGAGAATCTTCGCCTGCTCGATGGCTACGTAGGTATTGCCGACGTGATGCCTGAACTGATTCTGCCAGGCGTATTTTTGAAAAAAGGAATCGAGGTCAGCATCGGACGAGCGAAACGACTTCCGCTCGTCCGCTTTTTCGAGCAGGCGGATCTCAATCGTCACCGCTCATCAGTTCCACCAAGGCGCGGGTGGGCTTCCGCTTGCCGGAAATCAGGGCAGCCAGCCTGCGGCCGCTACGCTGCGTGACGACCAGGCGAGGCGGCAGGATAACGTTGGCGGGGAGTTCGTCGAGGGCTCGGAGAAAATGCAATAACGCATTCTCGATCACGAACTGTTTCTTGACCCCGTGAGCACGCGAGTAGCTCTCCAATCGATCCTTGGTTTCCCTCGAGATTTGAGCAGATATCTGCATAAAAATATATTACTATTTTTCCCTACATAAAAATAGATAGTCGCTGGGCAGCTATTCAAAGCGCACCCATCGCGCCGCCCGCGGGCTACGAATGCTTGACCTTTTTGATTTCTGCGGCCATCTCGGGCACCGCTTTGAACAGGTCGGCGACCAGGCCGTAGTCCGCGACGGCGAATATCGGCGCCTCTTCGTCCTTGTTGATCGCGACGATAACCTTCGAGTCCTTCATCCCCGCCAGATGCTGAATCGCGCCTGAAATCCCGACCGCGATATAAAGTTCGGGCGCGACCACCTTGCCCGTCTGTCCGACTTGCAAGTCGTTGGGCACGAAGCCCGCATCGACTGCCGCGCGCGACGCGCCCATCGCCGCGCCCATCTCGTCAACCAGCGGCTCGAGCACGGTCTTGAAGTTCTCGCCCGACTTGAGACCGCGTCCGCCCGAAACGATGATCCGCGCCTCGGTCAGTTGCGGGCGATCGCTCTTGGTCGCGTTGAACGAAACGAATTCCATCTTGAGCGCGCCGGCGTCGATCTCGGCATTCTGTTTTTCGACCGGCGCGGCGGCATCATCCGGCTTGGCGGCGTCGAATGCGGTCCCGCGCACCGTCAATACTTTGATCGGCCCGTCGAGCTCGACCGTCGCCATCACGTTGCCGGCGTAAGTTGGACGCACGAAAGTGTGATCGTCGCCGATCGCCGTGATTTCCGACGCCATCGGCGCGCCGAGGCGTGCTGCCAGCCGCGGAAACAAGTCCTTGCCGATCGCAGTCGCGGTCGCGAGCACGAATTCCGCGTTCTCTTTTTTCGCCAGCGCGGCGAGCGCCTGCGCGTGCGCGTCGGCGAGATAATTCTTCAGCGCGGGATGCGCCAGCGCGATCACTTTGGCGATGCCGTACTTGGCGATCTCGCCGGCCGCGGCCTCGGGCGCGTCGCCCGCGACCACTGCAATCGCCTTGCCGCCGCGCTTCTTCGCCAGGTCGAGGCCGGCGTGAATGGCAACCAGCGTGGTCTTGGGGAAATGTCCCCCCTGATGCTCCGCGAAAATCAGAACGTCACCCATTTCAATTCACTCCGGAATCGGGAAAGTAAAAGTCGTTTTTCAAATGACCTTGGCTTCGGTATGCAGAACCGCAACCAGCTCCTGCACCGACGCGACTTTGCGACCGGCCTGACGCTTGGGCGGCGCCGCCATCGTCTTTATCTTGAGCTTGGGCGCGAGCTCGACGCCGAGGCTGTCGGCCGCGACCTCTTTCAGCTCTTTCTTGCGCGCCTTCATGATTCCCGGCAGCGACGCGTAACGCGGCTCGTTGAGGCGCAGGTCGGTGGTGATAACGGCGGGCAGCTTGAACGCGATCGTCTCGAGCCCGCCGTCAACTTCGCGAATGACCGAAGTCTTCTCGGGCGTTATCTCAATCTTGGACGCGAACGTAGCCTGCGGCCATCCGAGCATCTCGGCGACCATCTGGCCGACTTGGTTCGAGTCGTCGTCGATCGCCTGCTTGCCCAATATGATGAGGTCGGGCTTCTCGTC
This sequence comes from uncultured delta proteobacterium, assembly GCA_963756005.1. GTDB lineage: Bacteria > Desulfobacterota > Binatia > Binatales > Binataceae > Binatus. The sequence goes on along the minus strand of CAVWMC010000001.1, from coordinate 455,321 downwards.
GCCGGCGATTTTCGCGAGGATTCGCGCGATCGCGAGCGAATCAAGCGCGGAGTCAGTCTTGACCAGGATCGCGCGGTCGGCGCCCATCGCGAGCCCGGTGCGCAATTGCTCCTGCCAGGTGGACTGTCCGACCGTGACGAGGATGACCTCGCCGGTCTGCTTCTCCTTGATCCGCAGCGCCTCCTCGATCGCGATTTCGCAAAACGGGTTGATGACCCATTTGACGTTGTCGGTGGCGATACCGGTGCCGTCGGGCAGCACGCGGATAGTGGTCGCGGGATCGGGCACTCGTTTGATTGGAACCAGGATTTTCAAAGCCTTATAACTCCACGCATTCGTTGATGCATCGATAGAATCTGAGAACAGAGTTGCACAGGGAACAGAGCCGACAAACGCAAATTTTCTAACAGCGCCCCGCCAGTCAGTCAAACGATACTAATGAGAGGGCGGCGGCGCAAATATGATGGCGGTGGATGCCGGATAACCTAACCCCTAACCCCTTCCCGCGCGGGAAGGGGGACCGGTGGGACAGCGGTCGGGGCGGCTCCGCCGTCCTATCCCCCTGCCCCCTTTCCGGATCGGAAAGGGGGTAGGCAAAACCCAGCTGCCGCGTACTGATTTAACACTGGGTGCAGGGGTCACCCCTGCCCAGGGAGGCGCGGAACCCACGGTGGGTTTCGCATTTGATCTTCAATCGCGCCGATCCGGCGCGCTCACATTTATTCGTTGTAGCCCAAGCGATGCGACAGTTCGCGGCCGGCTTCCAGCAGGCTGGGGGCGATTTCGGCGGTGATTCGTTCGGGGCCGATGCGGTAGGTCGGGCCCGCGACTGCGACTGAGCCGACGACTGAGCGCGTGTAGTCGCGAATCGGGACGGCGATTGACGACACTTCCTCGATGAATTCGCCCGAGTCCACCGCGTAGCCGTCGCGCGCGACTGCTTCGAGCTGGGCGAGCAGCGTCGCGCGATCGACGATCGTGCGATCCGTGTAGCGCTTGAGCGATTCGGGCAGCGCGGATTTCAGCTGCTCCTCGGCGTCGAAGGCGAGATGCGCCTTGCCGGCCGCGGTACAATGCAGTGGGAGCGTGATTCCGATTGGCGGCGTGATGCGCACGGCGCGATCTTCGGCCTCCGCCGCTTCGAGCGGGACGACGCCGTCGCGGCGGACGATGGCGACGTAGGCGCTCTCGCGGCATTTTTTCGCAACGTCGGCGAGAATGGGGCGCGCTTGCCTCACGAGGCCCATATGATGGATGTAACGACGGCCGAGGTGGAGGCACTTGATGCCGAGGCGATAATTTTCGGTGGCTTTGTTTTGCTCGATGTAGCCGCGCGCTTCGAGCGTCGCGAGCAGGCGGAAGACGTTGTTCTTATGCAGCTTGAGGCGCTTGGAAAGTTCGGTCACGCCGAGTTCATCGACCTCGCCGAAGAACTGTTCGAGCACGTCGAGCGAGTGCGAGACGGACTGAATGACGTAGTTGGTTTTGTCGCGTCGGACCATTTTCTTTTTAGTGTCTACGCTGGTGGCTCACAAGGCCGAAGTAGCACACTATGTAAAAGTGTTTTACTTTAAACGACGCGCTCGAACGCTGTCAACGATGCTCCGAAAATTCTCGCCCAATTTTGCTAAATAACTGATATTTAACGATAAAAATGACCTATCAACAGGGCCTCAAAACAGGATTTCAGCCATGCCACGACAGCTTCCACCCGATTTCTTCAGGCGCGTCGATGACGACGATGATGAGGTATTTTACTCGGTCCCGCGGCTCGTCACGCATATTGATGACGGTGCGATCGCGAAGGTCGGCGAGATTTACGCGCAAATCCTTCCGCAAGGCGGCGCGCTGCTGGACCTGATGAGCAGTTGGCGGTCGCATCTGCCGGCGCATCTGCGGCCGTCGCGCGTCGTCGGGCTCGGGATGAATCGCGCCGAGATGGAAAATAATCCGGCGCTGACCGAGGTCGTCATCCACAATCTCAATCGCGCGCCAAAGTTGCCGTTTGCCGACGCCGAGTTCGACGGCGCGGTGGTCACGGTCTCGGTGCAATACATGACGCGGCCGCTCGAGACGTTCGCCGAAGTTGGGCGCGTGCTCAAGCCGGGCGCGCCGTTCGTCGCGACGTTTTCCAACCGGATGTTCCCGACCAAGGCGGTCGCGATTTGGCAGAGTCTCGACGACTACGACCATGGCAAGCTGGTCGGCAGCTACTTTATGGAGGCTGGCGCGTTTGAGAATATAGATTTTATCGATCGGAGCGCGCCGACGATGCCGCCGACGGATCCAATTTGGGCGGTCGTCGGTTACAAGACGCGCGAGGCAAACAGTTGATCAAGAATCGCGGCATGCGTCATCTGGCGCTCAAGGTTTCCGACGTCGATCGCGCGAAGGATTTTTACGCGCGCGTGTTCGGGATGAAACTGGTCTGGCAGCCCGACCCGGACAACGCGTACTTGAGCTCCGGATGCGACAACCTCGCGCTGCATCGCGGCGACTTTGGCGGCGACGCCCAGCGTCTCGACCATCTTGGGTTTATCGTGCCGACGATCGCCGACGTCGAGGCGGGCTACGCGTGGGCGAAGAGCGCCGGCCTCGAGATCGTGCACGAGTTGAAGCATCATCGCGACGGCTCGGTGTCGTTCTACATCCGCGATCCCGACGGCAACGTAATCCAGGCGCTCTACGAACCGGCGATCAGTCCGCAAACTTTCTCGTAGCGAGTATTTGTTGGAGACACCGCATGATGCTTAAGGGGCGCGCGACCGCCGAAGCCACCGCCGCGTACGCGAGCCGGTTTCCGAAGCTGCCGAGAAATTTCCGGCCAGCGCTCGGAGTGTCGGTTTCGTCGATCGGAATCGGCACCTATCTCGGCGATCCCGACGAGGAGACCGATCGCGCTTACGAAGAGGCGATTAAGGCGAGCCTGCTCGGCGGCATCAATCTGATCGACACGGCGGTGAACTATCGCTTCCAGCGCAGCGAACGGAATATCGGCAAAGCGCTGGGCGAGCTGGTGGCGGCGGGAGAGATCGAGCGCGAGGAAGTGATGGTCGCGACCAAGGGCGGTTACATCACGTTCGACGGCGAGGTGCCGCCCAATCCGCGCGCGTGGTTCGAAGAGCATTACGTGAAGACGGGGATCGTCGCGCCCGCCGATTTGGTGGACGGCTCGCACTGCATGACGCCGAAGTATATCGGCGCGATGCTCGAACTGTCGCGCCGCAATCTGAATCTCGAGACGATCGACATCTATTATATTCACAATCCCGAGACCCAGCTCGAAGCGATCGAGCGCAAAGAGTTCCTCGCGCGCATCAGGACGATTTTCGAGTTCCTGGAAACTGCGGTGGCCGACGGCAAGATTGGCGTGTACGGGACCGCGACCTGGAACGGCTTTCGCGCCGCGCCCACGGAGCGTGGATGGCTGTCGCTCGACGAGCTGATGAAGATCGCGCACGAAGTTGCCGGCGATGCGCATCACTTTCGCGCGATCCAGTTGCCGTACAACCTTGCGATGCCCGAGGCGGTCACGCGCTCGAATCAATTCGTGCACGCCGGCAAAGCGACCACGCTGGCGGCGGCGAAGACGCTCGGTCTCGCGGTATGCGCGAGCGCGTCGCTGCTGCAAGGGCAGCTATCGCGCGGGTTGCCGCCGATCGTCGCGAATGCATTCGGCGGCTTCGCGACCGATGCGCAGCGCTCGATTCAGTTCGTGCGCTCGACGCCGGGCGTGGACGTGGCGCTGGTCGGGATGAAGTCGGTCGATCACGTTCGCGACACGCTCGAGACCGCGCGCATGCCGCCGGCGACGGTCGAGGAGCTGATGCGCTTGTTCCAGCAGGGCGGGGAGCCGTGACGCGCCGGTAACCTCTGCGCCCTAGAGTTCGACGTGCAGGCGCATCCCGGGCACGACGACCGGGCCGCGGGCGCGGTTGTAGCCCGGGTTGTCGATGTACTGGAGATCGACCGCCCCGAAGAAACCGGCGTGCACCGGGATTGGGAAGTTGTAGTAGCACTCCATTATTTTTTCGGGACCGTAGCTGAGCGCGCCGTCACCCAGCAGAAAGCCCAGCCCGCCGTCGGCGAGATACTGGCGATGTCTTTGCGAGATTCCGTTGCCGACGAACGCGACGCCGAACTTGTCCTGCGGCCGATTCCACAGGGCGCCGCGCAGATCGCCGCCGAACGCGACCGTATCGTTCACTTCAGTGTAGTTGAACGATTCGTGGCTGCCTTCATTCCAGCCCGCGCGAACGAAGCCTCTTAGATAGCCGGTGAATTCCTGCTCGCCGTTGATGCCGAATCCATATTTCAGCGTCGTCTGCATGCGGTGATCGTCGATCTCCGGCGTTGGAGTTTGTCCCTGCTCGAACAGATCGATCGCCTGATGGTAGTCGCCCATGTTGGCGAAGTTGGTGAACGCGAGCAGGCGCACCGCAGTGAAGCGGTCTTTGATCAATCCCGGACGAAACTCCAGTTCGTAGTTTTCCGAATGCGCGTCCTGCAGGTTCTTTTGAAGGATCAGTCCGTTGGGACGCTTGGATATCAGCGCCTCAGCGAAACGAAAACCCCACGCGCGATCTTCGTAGTCGATAACCGCGCCCCACGTATAGCCGCGCGTGTCCGCGGCGTAGTCGTAGGCGCCGTTATTGACCACTGTCCAGTTCATGAACTGCGTGTGACTGTCGTTGGCGACATTGTTCAGGTCGAAAAAATCCACCAGGTCGAATTCGCCCACGTGGATATCGAGCCGGCGCGCCGGCAGCGTCGTGAGGATCGAAATCGGCGTGCGCTCGACGCTGATCGTGTCGTCGCTCAGCGCAATCACCTGGCGATACCAAAGCCTCGCCAGGTATGGTGCGGCGCTCAGGCTGGGGTTGCGAACCGCGTCCAGGTTGGTGAAGCCCGCCAGTCCGAGAGTCTGGCTCAGCCCGCTGCCGCCGGCGCTTTCGACATCCGCGACGGCTTCAATCGACGGCGACAACTCGAGTCCCCCGTAAAGCGTGGTGACCTCGGAAGCAGCCTGTTCGGAGGCATGCTCGAAGCTGTTGGGGCCGCTGTAATCGGCGTGGAAGCTCGGATGCCACTGGAAGATGAAGTTGCCCTGCGCGGAGAGCCACCACGGCAGCGTCTCGGAATGCGCGAAGACGGTATCATTGCCGGTGTCGTAGTCGATCTGAGCGAGGGCCGGCGACGGGCTAAGAAACGCGCAGATCAGAATGATGGCAGCCGTCGTCGAATATGTCCGCAGCAACGAACTCAGCACGCCAATCTGTCTTATCGGATCGGTTCAGTGGTAGCGATGCTCGGATCTACTCGACGACCGTGACTTTCGTCTTCGTATAACCGTGGCCGGCGCCATAGACCTGCGGATAACTCGCGCGTGCGCGGGTTGCGCAGGTGGGGCGCGGCTGAAAGAATGCATCGGTTGCCGCCCGTCCATAGAGGCGGCCTCCACCTGCCGATGCGCCGCGTCGAGACATTTTTCATCGTTATTGCAATTGCGTTCTACGCCTGGTTCCTGACCCATTACGGGCCGCGACAGGTGCTTGGCTACGTCCGGATGGCGGGATGGGGCCTGGCGCTGACGATCTCGCTCGAGACGCTTGCGCGAGTCGCGAACACGCTCGGCTGGCGCGTCACCATCGAGGACTATCCGCCCAGGCTCAGTTTCCTCGAGCTGTTTGGCGCGCGGATCGGCGGCGAGGCGGTCGATTACGTGACGCCGTCGGCGCAGCTCGGCGGCCAGTTCGTGATGGCGGTTGAGGTGCGCGAGAAGTTGCGCATGCCGCTGGGGCTGGCGACGGTCGTGGTCGCGTCGCTGGCGGAAGCAATCGGGCAAATCGTCTTTATTTCGATCGCGCTGGTCATTTCGCTGCGCATGATACCGGTGGCCGCGCACCTGTACTGGGCGATCGTCGGCGGCTTCGCGCTGGCGGTGGCGCTGGCGGGCGGCTTCTTCTTCGTGCAGATGAAGCGCCCGTTTTCGCATCTGTGGCGCGCCGTCGCCAGGTTCGATATCGCCCGCATCAACATCAACGAAAACGAAATTCGCGACTCCGCCGAAGAGGCCGACGCGGTCCTGCTCGACTTCTACCGGCGGCATCGCGTCCGCTTCGTCGCCTCGTGCCTCTGCTATGCGATCGCGTGGAGTCTCGGCCCGCTCGAGATTTATATCCTGCTGCGGCTGCTGCACCAGCCGGCCACCGTTCAGACCGCGCTGCTGGTCGAGTCGCTCGGGCTGCTGATCGAGCGCGCGACCTTTCTGATTCCGGGCAAGCTGGTAAGCCAGGAGGGCGGCAAGGCGCTCATCCTGGGGATGCTGGGATATCCGCCGGGGATCGGCTTCGCGGTCGGGTTTCTGCGGCGTATCAAGGAAATGGTATGGGTATTGTTCGGGCTGATGGCCCTGATGATCCATCGGATGGGTGCGCAGCAGCGCGGCGATATTAAGGGCGCCGCGCCGGCCGGGCGCGACTCGGCAATTAAAATGCAACGAGCACAAGGAGAGCAATCGCTATGAGGAAATTTACCGCCCTGGTTGCGGGGATGACGCTCGCAATGACCGCACTGCCCGCGGCCGCCGGGGTCGTCATCACGCAAAAGCAGCACGTCAGCAGCGGCACCAACTCCCGCGACTCGGAACAAACGATTTCGGTGCAGGGCAACAAGCAGAAGATGGTGACCGAGAAGCACACCATCATCACCGACCTCGACGTCGGCAAGATGTACGTGCTCGATCCGAATGCGAAAACCTACTTCGAGATCGAGTTTCCGCCCAAGGGCCAGATGGCCGCGATGATGGCGGCGAGCACCAACGCGGCGATGAACTTCAAGAAAGCCGGCACCACGCGCGACGTCGCCGGATTCAAGTGCGCCGACTACGACGGCGGCGGACACATGATGGCGGGCGACTATACAGTCAAGGAATGCTTCTCGACCACCGCGCCCGGGGCCGAGGAGTTTGCGGCGTTCGAGAAGCACATGGCGGCCAAGCTCAAGGAAGCGGGCACCACTACCGCCAATGGCGAAATACCTGGCGGAGTGCCGCTCGCGCTCGACTCCACCATGAAGATGGGCAAGGTGAACATCCCGGGGATGGCGCCGGAGCAGGCCGCGAAGATTAACGAGATGATGGCGAAACGTCCGCCGGTCAGCACCAGCACGGTGGTCGAGAAGATCGAATCGAAGAAGCTGGCAGACGCCGATTTCGCGGTTCCGGCGGGCTTCACCAAGCGCGACTTGCCGGCACCCAACTCGATGATGATGAAGCGGGGCGCAATGAGGATGGGGCAACCGGGCGCGATGAAGATGTCGCCACCGGCCGGCGCACCGGCCGCGGGCGCATCGCCAGCGGCGCCGTGATTCATCCGCGCTGACGGCGGGCATTCATGCGACCGTCGCGCGTGAGTCGAAGACAAAAGAAGAGCGGGGTCCGTCACGGACCCCGCTCTCTTTCAAGCCAGATTCGAACAAACTACATCGAGGATGACGCGGACGCGGACGCCGACGTGTTCTGCTTGGGAGCGTTGAGCGCGGCGCACGAATCCCAGATCCATTTCGCCGTCGATAGTTCGTCCTCGGCAAATAGCCGCAACGCTTCCTTGGTCGAGAGGTCTTCCTTCAGCAGCGCCGCGAACTCGCAAATAGGTTTGATCGCGTCCTCGGGCTTGCCGACGCGCTTGGTGAAATCGAGCAGCTTTTCGTTGTCGGGAATCGACGGGTCGCCCAGATAGGCGGTGGCCTTGCGCCCGGCTTCGGACGCCATCGCGCGCGCCTCGCCGCCGAGTTCCGCCAGCCGCTGCGCGAACACTCGCGAATGATAGGCCTCGCGCTCGGCCACGATGCGAATGCCGGTGCGGATGCAATCGGTGGTGCAGACTTCCGCCCACGCCGCGAACGCTTCGCCGCCGCCGGCCTCGCCCACGCGGACTTTGTCGAGGAAGCTGACTACCGCCGCGCGTTCGTTCTTGTAGGTGCGCCCGAACGCCTTGAAACCGGCGCCGCCGTTGCCATTGCCGTTCGTCGGCGCGCCGGCTTCGAGCCACGCCATCTCGGACTCGAACGTCGATTGGGAAATGATGCCGCTGCGATAGGCGCGCAGCAACTGTTTGAATTCAAAATCGTAGCTCATCGGATGATCCTCCGGACCTGTTCTTATTAAACGAGCGTTTAGTGCCTTGAATTTCAGAGCATAAATCGGAGTCCTTAATCGTGTCAATTGCGATTTTCACCGCTCCGCACGCTGGTTTCGATAACATTATTGCCGCATGATTCCCTATGCCGTTTCTAAAAGATCGCGGGCACGGCGGCCCGCCCCACTATCTTCGAGGTGCACGCGATGAGTGAAATAAAGCACAGCTTCGTCCGGACTAACGGCATCAAGATGCACGTCGCGCAGACCGGCGAGGGCTTTCCGGTGGTGTTTTGCCACGGCTTTCCCGAGATGTGGTACTCGTGGCGGCATCAGATGAAGGCTCTGGCCGAGGCCGGCTTCCGCGCGATCGCCCCCGACCAGCGCGGCTACGGCGAGACCGAAGCGCCCGCGCCGATCGAGGCGTACACGCAGCGCAAGCTCGTCGGCGACATCGTCGGCATGCTCGACGCGCTCGGCATCGGCCGTTGTGTGATAGTCGGGCACGATTGGGGCGGCATGGTTGCCTGGAACACGGCGCTGATGGCGCGTGACAGCGTCGATCGCGTCATCGGCATCAACACGCCGTTCATCCCGCGCGCGCCGATGAAGCCGACCGATGCGATGCGTGCGATGGCGGCCGGCGGCTTCCATTACATTCTCTATTTTCAAACTCCGGGCGTGGCGGAGGCGGAACTCGAGCGCGACGTTGCCCGATCGCTGCGCGGCTTCTACCAGGATCCGCCGGAAGTCGATCCGGCTGAGATTCGCAAAGCGGCGCCGGGAGTGTTCGGGCCGGCCGGTGGCGGACTGCTCGATCGATTCGCCGATCGTCCGCATGGAAAATTTCTCACCGACGCGGACTTCGAAGTCTTCGTCAACGCATACAAGAAGAGCGGCTTTCGCGGCGGCCTGAACTGGTATCGATGCATCGATAAGAACTGGGAGGAGAGCGCCGGTCAGACCGATCGCATCGAGCAACCCGCGCTGATGATCACCGCCGAGCGCGACGTCGTGCTGCGGCCAGAGATGGCTGAAGGCATGACGACCTGGGTGCCGAACCTGCGCAAAACCGTGCTGGTCAAGGGTTCCGGTCACTGGACGCAGCAGGAGAAGCCCGCCGAAGTGAACGCGGCCATTCTGGATTTTCTGTCCGATATGAAGCAGTAGCCGTTACTGAAGCGGCGGCGGAGAAACGCGGTCGCCACGTTTTAGAATCACGTACTGGCGGTCTGGTGCGTCGCACGCAGTGTCGGTCTGCACGATTCGCGCGCCGTCGGGCGCGTACTGCAGGATGTACGACTTGCGCACGCCGCTGGTGACGTTGGGGCCGGTGCGATGCGGCATCAGCGAGGAAAACACCACGATGCCGCCGGCGCGTACCGGAACCGCGAGCGCCTCGGGCCCGTCCTCCTCGCGGCAGACGAATCCAAGCTTCGACGTGCGATGCGCCAGTGTGCCGCGCAGGTGCCCGCCCGGAATCACCCACGGACAGCCGTTGTCAACCGTCGCATCGTTCAGGGCAATCCAGCAAGTCAGGTACGCCTGCGGCTCGATGTAGGTGTAGCCGTTGTCCTGATGCCACGGGAACGGCTTCGGATACTCGGGCTTTTTGTAAACCGCTTGATCCCAGTAAAGACGCACGTCGGGCCCGATGACGTCGTGACAGAGGTCCTGGAACACGCGGCTCGCCGAGAAATCCCGCAACACCTGGGAGAGCTTGACCAGATGCACGGTGAAGGTGATCCCGTCGGCCTTCGCGATGCCCATGCGGCCGTCGGGCTGTGTGCGAAGAAACTCCTCGGCGCGCGCCTCGAACGGATCGATCGCGTGGCGAACACGCTCGACCGCCGCCGGATCGATCGCATTTTCGAGCACGAAGAAGCCGCGCTCGTTGAAGGAGCGCGCCTGCTCATCGGTAATCAGCCGAAACGGCCCGCGCACCGGCGTCCACGTGAATCCATGATTCATCGGATGCAGGGCTGCGACCGTGTCGTTAGTTGGTGGAAGTGTGCTCACGGCTTGCTCACTTGGTGCTGACGCCGGTGGACTCCGCGACCAGTTCCGCGAGGTCACGGACGCGCATTGTTTCTTCGAGCGAGCGGGATTTCACCGCGTCTTCGAGCATCGTCATGCAGAACGGGCATCCTACGGCGATGCATTTCGGCTTGGCTTCCTGCAATTGATCGAAGCGCTTCTGATTGATGCGCGTGCCCTCGTGTTCCTCTTTCCAGAAACATCCGCCGCCGGCGCCGCAGCAGAACGTGCGATTCTTCGACTGCTCGACCTCCTCGATTTCGGTGCCGGGAATCGCGCCGAGCGCGCTGCGAGCGCTGTCCCATTTGCGATTGTGCCGCGCCATGTAGCACGGGTCGTGATAGGTGATGCGCTCGTCTATTTTGCCGCGCGGTTTCAAGCGCCCGGCCTGTATCAGCTCGTCGATAAACTCGGCTTCGTGCAGGACGGTGTAGTTGCCGCCGAAGTCCGGATATTCATTTTTCAAATTGTGAAAGCAATGCGGGCATTGAGTGACTATTCGCCGGGGCTTGTACTTGTTTAGCGTCTCGACATTCTGCGCCGCGACGGTTGCGTACAAATATTCGTTGCCGAGCCGTCGCGCCGGGTCGCCGGTGCAGGTCTCCTCGCGGCCGAGGATCGCAAACTTGACGCCCGCCTGTTTCATCAAGCCCGAGAACGACTTGCTGACGCGCTGATTGCGCTCGTCGTACGATCCGGCGCATCCGACCCAGTACAGCACGTCGATCTCTGACGGATCTTCGAGCTCGGCAATCTCGGGAATGTCGAGGCCATTGGCCCATTCGGCGCGTTTCTCCTGCGCGAGGCCCCACGGATTTCCCTGGTTCTCGATTCCCTTGAACGCGCCCGTCAGCTCGGTCGGGAAGCGCGATTCCATCAGCACGTCGTAGCGCCGCATATCCACGATTCTTTGGATGTGCTCGATCGCGACCGGGCATCCCTCTTCGCACCATCCGCAGGTGGTGCATCCCCACACTGCTTCTTCGGTCGCGACCTGGGTGATCATGTCGGGGCCGTTCCACGCCGGCGCTTCAGCGCCATCGACGGGTTTGCCGTTCGCTTTTGCCGCGAGCAGGAAGGGCGCCTTGTCCAGCAGATGCTCGCGCTGTTCGATCACGAGGTACTTGGGATTCAGCGTCTTGCCGGTGTTGACGGTGGGACAGTTGATCGTGCAGCGGCCGCATTCGAGGCACGAGCCCATGTCGAGCAATTGCTTCCAGGTGTACTGCTCGACCTGCGAGACGCCGAAGGTTTCCGCGGTCTCGAAATCCTTGATCGGCGCGAGGCGTCCGCGCGGACCCATGTTGCGGAAGAAAAGATTCAGCGGGCCGAAGATCAGATGACGCAGCTTGGTGAACGGGAAGCAAAACAGCAGCGCGTACACGCACAGCACGTGCACCAGCCATAGCCATCGATGAAAAGTCACGCCGGCGCCGAGCGCGCCTTCCATTCGTCCGACGACGCGACCGACATATGCCCATTCGGTGAACGCGGGATGCGACGCGTTGATGCGCGCGCCTTCGAGCATCAGGCCGGTGATGGCGGTGAGCACCATCATCGACATCGGGAACCAGTAGCCGAGCCGATTCTCGAGGTTGTCGCGCATCTTGTCGGCCGGCGGGTCGTTGAGCACGGTGGGCTTGCGCACCGAACGCCGCATACCTTCCATCAGCACGCCGAGAATCAGCAGCAGGAAGAAGGTATCCATCGCGGCTTTGAAGTAGAGATAGAAGTCGCCGTAGTAGAAATAAAAATCGAGGCCGAACAGATCGAACAGGTCGCGCACGTCGCTGTTGATCGCGACGATGGTGGTGCCGATGAGCAATCCGACGAACGCGACGTAGAACGAGTAATGCATCCAGCCCCAGGTCTCGCGAATCACGTTGCCCTGACCGAACGAATCGCGCAGCGAGAGGATCAGGCGCTCGACCGGATGGTCGAGGCGATCGTCGGCGACGCCGAGACTCACCAGCCGGTACCAGCGAAGGCCGGCGTAGATGAACCCGGCGATTAGCAGAGCGAGCAGCCCGTACATCAGCACGATGAACGGGACGGGGACGTTCCACAGGATTTGGCGGGTGACTTGCTCGTTCATTTGCGCTCCATCGGAAAAGCCGGTGGCGAAGGTGCCTGTAACAGAGTCTTTAATCAGAGCATCGCGGATGAATTCAATCCATTGCGACAAGTTGGCGCCGGTTCCGGGTGCCAGCCGGCCAAAGTGCGCGATTGTGGCCGGTGGATTTCATGCAACGGAGGGTCTCTTCATACCATATGTTGTGGTTTTGAGATGGCTGACCACTGCGGGTAGCTTCGTTCCGTCAAAAATTGTTTTTGTTGGAGGCTGGGGGGTCGGTCCGGGCGAGAACGGGGCGTGCGTGAGGTATCTTGAAGGGATCGTGCATACCACATTGTTAGCACGGATATTGAGGCAGGTTCAGGCCTGAAAGTTCATCCCCCTCGAAGAGGGAAGCAAAAGGTTTCCGGCGAAGCCGGATCGAAGTATGGAGCGCTGTGCGATTTCAGAAACCGGAACCGGCTCCGCTTTCGCGAAGTTGTCCGAGATCCGTTCCTCCCGTCGCTAACGCTCCCGTCGTCAGGATGACGGGCGGGCTCGCGGCGCTCGCGTCGTCAGGATGACGGAAAAAAGCACCGCGCTAAAATTTCAGGACGCCACGGCTGTCCGGGAATTTGGTTGCTAGCTGATGCGGATATTGGTCCTTCATCTGCTGCGCTACCTGCTTGAAAGCCTCGACGTTTTGATTGCTTGGAGGCAGAGGGATCGGAGCTGTCGTCGCGGCCTCGACGATCACGCCTGGAAAGGGAGGTTGCGGCTGGTCGGGCCGAGGTGTGGCCAGATCGAGAATGTCAGCGACGCTGCCGACGAGCGCGCGTTTGTCGACCTCCGGTGAGTAGCCACCGCCCATGCCGAACTTCTGACCAAGAAATCTGAGTATCGAGGTGTGATCGAAGTTTGCGTTGCAGACCGAACCCTTGGAAACGAATGGCGACACGATCACCGCCGGCACGCGAATTCCAGTCGTCGGGAATGGAGCGTACTGTCCAGCGCGCGGCGAGGTTTCCACCGGCAACGGCTGCACGTGGTCGAAAAAGCCGCCGTGTTCATCATACGTGACGATCATCATCGAGTTGTTCCAATGACGGCTGCGCAGCAACCCGCTGTACACATCGAGCATCAGGCGCTGCCCGCCCGTGACTGACGACGGCGAATGATCATCCGTCCCTTCTGCCTCAGCGTGAGGCGCGTCGGTATAAACGGGCTCGATGAAAATCACTTGCGGGAAGGAGTCGTCGCTTTCCAGCTCCATATCGGTCGCGAAGCGATCGAACTCGCGGAATCTGTCGCTGGTTGCGATTTCTGGAAGCCATCGCGGCATGATGCTGAAGAATGGGAAGAAGCCCTGATGATAAACGCGCCAGCTTACACCGTGGGTCTTCAACCAGTCGTAGATGAGCGCGTGATACGGCAGTTCGTTCAGGTTGCCGCCGATCAGCGAATATCCCGCCATCGCCATCTGGCGGTTTGGCTGCGTGCTCGCGGGCAGCGGGGAGAACCAATGGTCGCAAATGCGAAAGTTGCGCGCGAAAAAATCCAGGATGGGAACTCTATCCGGCGTCTGATAGCGCATCACGTCCGAATCGCCCTTGGCACTATTAATAAACCCGTCGAGCGCAAATCCGTTTGCGCCGACCTGACCAAGTTGCAGCGCGATGTCAGCGCGCTCGTGCGGCGGATCGGGGTTTCGTGGCTCCAGCATCGGCCCGGGCTGATATGCGACGCCATCCCATTTGTTCGCGACAGCATTCAGCCAAGCCTGATCGTCGCGCACGCCGTCGATGTTGAGATTGCCGCCGTACTTGGGTAACCGCAGGTAGCCGAGCATGTGATCGAAAGAGCGGTTTTCCATCAGCAGGATGACGATCGTCTTAATCTGGGCGAGATCGGTTGGCATCGGAGTTCTCCCTTTGCGGAAAGGTTTACGGGCAAAGGGAGGTTAAGAAAAAGGGGACGAAGAACCGGTACTGGCTTCGCTTGCGCGAAGCCGTCCCGGAAGCCGCCTTCCTCGGCTCGCGATGCTCGCGTTGTCCGGTTTAGGATGACGGCTAAGTCCGGAACGCGCAGCATGAAATCGGGATTAGGCGAGTTGGCAAGGGGGCGATATCGGGCGTTGCACCTCTCCCGGCGACACCGCTCGCGGCTTTCGCCGACCTCCCCTCGGACAAGGGGAGGTTAGGAAGTACTTGCGCGATGACGTCGAAAGGATGACTGGCACCGTAAACTGACACCAAGTAACGCCTGCGATGAGCATACGCAGGCCGCAGGTACTTCGGCGGACTTACCGGCGTTTGCGTGTGACTAGTGGCTATGCGACAAAGCTGTGTCCCCGACCCGCTTACCAAGGAGAACGAATCGATGAAGGTCTTGGTGTCCCGATTGGCAGTAACGCTGCTCGTGATCGTCCTGTCGTCGCCCGCGTTTGCTCAGAACGTTGACGCGAAAAAAACCTGCAAACCCGGAAGCACGAAAGCCAACTGTCTGTTGGCGTTGATCACGACGCTGCAGGGACAGGTCGCAAGTCTCCAGACGGCGCTGACTACGGTACAGAACAATCACGCGCTGGCGCTTGGTCCCTTCGTCAGCGTGGACGCGAACGCAGAGAACGGCGTTGCGGGACCGAACGTCGTCATCAGCGGCGCCAATGTTCACATAGAGAGCGGGTCCGGCACCACGGCGGACTCGACCGGATTGGGAAACCTGGTGATAGGCTACGACGAAGATAGCCTCGCCGCTTCAACGATCGACCCCAATCGGACCGGGTCGCACAATCTGGTGGTTGGCGCCGATCATGAGTTCACCGCTAGTGGCGGGGCGGTCTTCGGCTTTGGGAACTTTATCAGCTCTGACGAGGCCACCGTTACCGGCGGGGATTGCAATGCGGCTGGCGCGACCGCCTTTCCATCGTCCCTGTTAAGTCCCTGTTTCCAAGGGAACCCGGGTATCGATAGCGTCAGCGGCGGCGAGCTAAACACGTCTAATGGCGGAGGGTCGAGCGTCAGCGGCGGCGCTGTCGAACACGGCGAGCAGCCAGGATGCGAGCGTCAGCGGCGGCGCGTTCAACGCGGCGAGCGGTCCTTCATCCAGCGTCAGCGGTGGCTTGTCGAACACCGCAAGCGGTGAAGAAGCGAGCGTCAGCGGTGGTGGGGGCAATACGGCGAGCGTTCTGGCATCGAGCATTCAGGGCGGCGCCGGTAACACAGCGAGCGGCACGGACTCCAGCGTCAGCGGAGGCGAGAGCAATACCGCGAGCGGGCAAGCCTCCAGCATTCTGGGCGGCAACGGTGTCACCGTCAGCACGACGGATGGCCACTCTCCGTAGGGCGGCGGTGCTTTCATGCGGTAATTGAGAGGCGGTCTTGCTCGACCTCTTCGAACCATGACGCGAGCGCGGTGGTCATCTTCGAGACGCGGGCGGGTTCGCGCGCGGCGAGGTCGATCCGCTCGAAGGGGTCGTTGACGATATCGAAGAGTTGCGGCGGCGGCGGTGTCGGCTTGATGCGGTCGGGCATCGGGGTGCGGGCGATATCGTGGAAGTTTTCGGGGTTGTACTTCGACTGGATGTCCATCGCGAGGTCTTCATTCGACACCTGCATCAACTCGCGGATTGCGGGGCGCACCAGTTTCCAGCGGCCGTCGCGCATCGCGGCGTTGCATTCACCGTCGGGCGTGTAGCGGTTCCATTGCCAGAAACGCTCGGTCGGGACCTTGCCGCGCTCGCCTTGCAGCGTCGGCATCACGTCGATTCCGTCGAGCTTGAGACCGCGCGGCGGCTCGGCGCCTGCCACTGACAGAAGCGTCGGCAGCCAGTCGGTGAAATGAATCATGTCGTGGATTTGCCGGCGACCGTCGAGTCCGGCCGGCCATCGCATCACCATCGGCAGGCGGATACCGCCTTCGTACACGAGCAGTTTGGAGCCGGCGAAGCCGCAGTTGAAGCGGTCGGTGCACATCTCGGCCTTGCCGCCGAACTGCGGGCCGTTGTCGCTCGAGAACATGACGAGGGTGTTGTCGGCCAGGCCGTTGCGATCGAGCGCGTCGAGTACGCGCGTGATTCCGCGATCCATGCATTCGATCATCGCGTAGATTTGGCTGACCGCGGCGGTGAAGTTGCCGCTCGATTTGTACGACGCGGCGTCGGCCTCGATTGCCTCGAACGGAAAATGCGGCGCGTTGTAGGCGAGGTGGAGAAAGAACGGATTGCCGCGATGACGCCGGATGAAGTCGGTCGCCTCGTCGGTGAAGACGTCGGTGAGGTAGCGGCCGTCGGCGCGTGAAAAAGAGCCGTTGCGATCGAGATTCCACTGATAGTAGGGCTGCCATCCGCCGGAAAATCCGGCGAACTCGTCGAAGCCGCGGCGGTTCGGATGGTAGCGCGAATCATACGCGCCGTTGTGCCATTTGCCGACGAGGGCGGTCGCGTAGCCGGCGCGCTTCAGCAGTTCGGCGACGGTCAATTCGCGCAGCGCGAGGCGGTCGAGGCCGCGCGTCTCGAGCGTGTCGATGACGCCGGTGCGATGCGGATAGCGGCCGGTCATCAGCGACGCTCGCGCGGGCGCGCAAACCGGCGACGCCGAGTAGTGCTGCGTCAGGGAGACGCCGTCGTTGACGAGATGGTCGAGCGTCGGGGTGCGCGACACGCCGTAGTTGAAGCATCCGAGGTCGCCGTAACCCATGTCGTCGGCGAGAATAAGGATGATGTTCGGGCGCGAGGGCATCGAGGGAATTCGTAGCACAAAATCACTTCATTTAATGTGAAACCCACCGTGGGTTTCACGCTTCCTTGGGCAGGGGTGACCCCTGCACCCAGTGAGAAGCGCAAAGTTGCGCGCGGCGCGCTACTTTGCTCTCAGGGGCGGGGGAGAAGGGGAATGTCGCGCGGGGCTACTCGCGTTCCTGGAAGCCTTCGAGGTTGCGGGAGCGGCCGGTCTGGCGCAGTTTGCGCAGCGCCTTCGCTTCGATCTGGCGGATGCGCTCGCGGGTGACGGCGAACTGCTTGCCGACTTCCTCGAGCGTGTAGTCGGTCTTCTGGCCGATGCCGAAGCGCATGCGCAGGATTTGCTCCTCGCGCGGCGTCAGCGTCGCGAGCACCTTGCGCGTCTGTTCGCCAAGGTTGCCCTGGATTGCGGCCTCGACCGGTGACGGCGCGAGTTCGTCCTCGACAAAATCGCCCAGCGAACTTTCTTCTTCGTCGCCGATTGGCGTTTCGAGCGAGATCGGTTCCTTGACGATTTTGAGCACCTTCTGGACCTTGTCCAGCGGCATCTCCATCTGCTCCGCGATTTCTTCGGGCCCCGGCTCGCGCCCGAGCCGCTGCACCAGCAGGCGCGTGACGCGCAGCAGCTTGTTGATGGTCTCGACCATGTGCACCGGGATACGAATGGTGCGGCCCTGGTCGGCGATCGCGCGCGACATCGACTGGCGAATCCACCAGGTCGCGTACGTCGAAAATTTGTAGCCGCGCTGATATTCGAACTTATCGACCGCGCGCATCAGGCCGATATTGCCTTCCTGGATCAGGTCGAGAAAGCCGAGGCCGCGATTGGTGTAGCGCTTGGCGAGGCTGACGACGAGGCGCAGGTTCGCCTCAGTCAGTTCTTTCTTGGCGCGACGACTCTTGTCCTGTCCGGCCGCGATCGTTTCGAGCTTGCGCGCGTAATCCTCGCCGTCGTCCTTCGCCTTCTTTTCGACTTCGCGAATCGTCTTCTGCGCCAGTCGAATCCGCGCGGCGATATCGAGCAGGTTCTCGCGAATGTCGTTGATCTTGAGCACGTGCCGGCGGTCTTCGGCCTCGGCAGCTTCTTTGAGGAGATGAGTGCGCGAACGGCCGGTCGCCTCTTCGTATTTCGCGATGGTGTGAACCGCGCCGCGGTACTGATGCAGGAAGTCGCGCATCTCGCCGATCACCGCTTCCATCAGGCGGCGCGACAAGCCCATCGCGCGCAATTCTTTTTTCACGCGCTCGTTGTAACGCGCCAGGTCCTTGTCGAGCTTGGGCTTGCGGCGCGGACCGGGTTTGTTGCGGAGTTCTTCCTCGATTGCGTCGATCTTGGTGCGCAGGTCGGTAAGTTTTTTGGTCGCGAGGCTGAGCTTCTTGAGCTGGCGCTCGTCGGCTTCGGGTCCGCGTTCTTCGTCGGGATCGTCAGGCGTTTCGGCGGCGTCCTCGAATACATCGCGCAAGTCGGCTTCGCCGGCCTCGACGCGCTCGCCGACGCGAATCACGAAATCGAGCATGATCGGCGAGCCGAGCACTTCTTCTTCGACTTCGTTCTCGCCGGCCTCGATGCGCTTGGCGATTTCGACTTCCTGCTCGCGCGACAGAAGCTGGAAGTTGCCCATCTCCTTCAGATAGAGCCGAACCGGGTCTGACGACTCGCCGAGCGAATCGGCGGCCGGCGCGGGAGCCTCGGGCGCTTCCTCGGCCTCTTCCTTGGTCTCGACCTCGACTTCGTCGGCGCCTTCGACCGGGACTTCCTCGAGCACCTTGATATCAAGATCCTCGAAGCTGTCGAGCGCGGCGCGCAGATCGGTCGGCGAGGCGACATCCTGCGGCAGGAAATCGTTGACCTGCTCGAAAGTCAGGTAACCCTGCTCGCGTCCGAGATCGACCAGCCCTTGTAGATCCTTACCTTCGTGCTTCTGCTTCATTCGTTTTTTGCTTCCGTTGTGCGCGGGCGTTGGCCCTTAGTGCGATCGGTGAAAATGGAAACGCGCAATGCGGCCGGCGCTGCGACCGCGAGCCGGGAGTCAGGTAGCCTCATTTATACAGACGAGAATACAAAGGCAAGCAAGCGACACCAAAGCTCCAATCTAAAGATCGATACCATCCGAGTCAACTGATTTCTCGCCGTCAGCCGCGATCATCGGGCGAATCGCAGTTTGTCTCCGGGCCGTACCGCGTATCGGCGCTCGTCCGCAGCCGTCACAAGTATTATACGCATCGTTTCCCGTTTTGGCTGCATCGAAGCTGAACTTTTCCTTCGACTCAAAATAGGCGCCGGGCTTGCGTGCTGGAAATCGCGCGCGGGCCTCTCTATTCTCGACGCTGCTCTGCTCCCTTCGAGCTGAATTTTGGCAATCCACGCAATAGTCCTGGCGCTCAGCTTCGCGATAATCCTCGCCGGCTCGGAACTTTTTACGAACGGGGTCGAATGGGCCGGGCATCGATTGCACATCGCAGAAGCGGCCGTCGGCAGCCTGTTCGCCGCGGTCGGAACCGCGCTGCCCGAGACCTTTATCCCGGCCGTCGCGCTGCTAAGCGGACGCGATACGGCGACCGCCCATACCGCGGTCGGACTCGGCGCGATCGTCGGCGCGCCGCTGATGCTCTCGACGGTGGCGCTGTTCGTGATGGGCACCGCGGCGCTCGCGTTCCGCAAGCGTCGTGGACGAATCGCGCTGCGAGTGGTGCGCGAAGATGCGCGTCGCGATCTCGCATTCTTCTTCCCGGTTTTCCTTTGCCTTGTGATCGCCGGCACCTTCGACATGGGCCCGGTGCTTCGCCATGTGCTCGCGGTCGCGCTGTTGCTCGTGTACGCGAGCTACTCGGTCGTGATGCTGCGGCTCAGGCGCGCGGCCAGCGCGGAGGTCGATCACGGGCTTTATTTCGAGTCGATCTTCCGCGGGATTCCGCTCGAGCCGCGCGGATGGGTGATTGCAGCGCAGGTGACCGCCGGCGTACTCGCGATTCTGCTCGGCGCGGTCGAGTTCGTCGATCAGATCGTCGTGTTCTCGGCGCATGCACATCTGAATCCCGGCGTGCTCTCGCTCATCTTGAGCCCGCTCGCGACCGAACTGCCCGAGAAATACAACTCCGTGGTCTGGATTCGGCAGGGCAAAGATCACCTCGCGCTCGCCAACATCACGGGCGCGATGGTCTTTCAGTCGTGCATCCCGGTCGCACTCGGCCTGGCATTTTCACCGTGGCATCTGACGAATCCGGAATTGCTTGCGGGATCGATCGCGCTCGCGTCGGTGGCGATTCTCTTCATCAACCTGCGCGACTCGGAACTCGGCACGCCGACGCTGATGATCGGCGGCGCGGCGTACGCGATCTTTCTGATTGGCCTCGGATACCTCGGCGCGTTCTGAACCTGTTCGCGCATGCGTTGTCAGATGCGCCAGCGCGGGTGCACAATCGAGTTACGCGGATCGCAATGACCACCTACCAGGAAATTTCGGCGCAGTTTTATAGCAACCGCCTGCTGTTCGGCGATCCTGCCGACGCGGGTGTGGTCGCAGTCGAAGTCGCATCGAAAACCGAGATCGACGTTTACAAACGCGTGGCGGGCAAGCTGACGCGCGAGCGCCGTCCGATTCGGCTGTTCGCGCTGGTCGAGAACGTGTCGTTGCTCGAGGGCTTCAAGGCGCCGCACGAGACGCGCGTGCTCGACGGCGATTTCCGCTACCGCATCCTCGTTACCTTCAACTCGATGGACGCTCTGGAAGCCATCAAGCGCCATCTCAGGAACGTGACCGGCCAACCGGCCAACGCGCCCGACGCGCCGTACCTCGTGCTGGCCGATCCGGTTGAGCAGCACCTGATGCTGACCGGGACGACGTTTTTTATCGGGATGGATTTCGCCGAGCTGCGCCG
The DNA here is from genome assembly GCA_963756005.1 of uncultured delta proteobacterium. Lineage (GTDB taxonomy): Bacteria > Desulfobacterota > Binatia > Binatales > Binataceae > Binatus. The sequence continues at coordinate 434,477 of CAVWMC010000001.1, read as the reverse complement.
CCTCCAGCTCGACATCGAGACTTTTATTTCGCCGGGGTTTGAGTTTCCGTCGGCGGCGCGCGAGGGCGATCGCGTCATCGCCATTTCGCTCACCGATTCGACCGGCTTCGAGCGCCTGCTCAAGGGCACCGAGATGGACGAGCGCGCGATGCTCGAGGAGATGGTGCGCATCGTGCAGGAGCGCGATCCGGATGTCGTCGAGGGTCACAACCTGTTTCGCTTCGATCTTGAATACCTGGAGACGCGCGCGCGGCGTCATCGAGTGCCGCTCAAGCTGGGACGCGATGGTGGTGAATTGCGCGCGCGTCCGTCGCGGATGCAGATAGCTGAGCGATCGATCGCATATCGCCGCTACGACATTCCCGGCCGCAACATCATCGACACGTGGATTCTCGCGCAGCATTACGATATTTCGAGCCGCGAGCTCGAGAGCCTCGGGCTCAAGCAGCTCGCGCAACACTTCGGGCTGGCGCGCAAGGATCGCGTTTATATCGACGCGTCGAAGATCAGCCACTATTTCCAGCATGAGCCCGACAAGCTGTACGAGTACGCGCTCGACGATGCCCGCGAGACGCGCGCGCTCGCGGAGACGCTCTCTCCCAGCTACTTCGTGCAGGCGCAGATTTTCCCGTACTCGTATCAGAGCGCGGTGCTGCGCGGGAACGCGACGAAAATAGACGCGTTGATGATGCGCGCATATCTCAATGCAGGCCATTCGATTCCCGCGCCGTCGCCGCCGGCACCAGTCGCGGGCGGATATACCGAGATGCGCCGGAGCGGCGTCGCGCATACTGTCCTGCACTGCGACGTCACCTCGCTGTATCCGTCGCTGATGCTGCAATATCGGCATGCGCCGGCCTCTGATCGTCTCGGTGTATTTCTCAAGCTGCTGGGCGACCTGCGCAGCTTCCGCGTGCAGGCCAAGGCGCTCGCGCGCGAACTCGCGGGCCTCGAACGCCGAAACGCCGACGCGCTCCAGCTCACGTTCAAGATTCTGATCAATTCATTTTACGGCTACCTGGGATTTTCGCTCGGGCATTTCAACGACTTCGGCCAGGCGAACGCTCTGACCAAGCGCGGACGCGACCTGATTCAACGCGCGGTCGCGGAACTCGAAGAGCGCGGCGCGCAGGTAATCGAGGTCGATACCGACGGAATCTATTTCGTGCCGCCGGCCGATGCCGCCGACGACAAAAGCGCAGAACGGCTCCTGGAGCAGGTCGGCTCGATCATGCCCGAGGGCATACGGCTCGAAATCGACGGCCGCTACGCCGGGATGTTCTCCTACAAAATGAAGAATTACGTGCTGCAGGATGACGCGGGCAAGATGACGATTCGCGGCTCAGGATTGCGATCGCGCGGGCTCGAACGTTTTCAGCGGCGCTTCATGGAGCAGATGTTCCGCCTGCTGCTCGAGGAGCGGCGCGACGAAATTCCGAAATTGCATGACGAATATCGCGCGCGGCTCGCGCGCCACGAAATTGGAATCGCCGACCTGATGAAGACCGAGACGCTGCAGGATTCGCTCGAGACCTATCGCAGCAAAATCGGCGACAACAGCCGCAATCTCGCCGCCGCCTACGAACTCGCGCTGAAGTCCGCGCGTCCGTATCTTCCCGGCGATCAGATTTCATATTACGTCACCGGCCGGCGTGCGACCGCGAGCGTCAACGCCCTCGCGAAGATGGCGACTGAATACGATCCGGAGAATCCCGACGAGAACGTCGAGTACTACCAGTACAAGCTCGCCGACCTTTACGAAAAATTCCGCATCTTCGTCGAGCGCCCCGGTCTGTTCGTGCCCGTCTTGGAAACCGCCGACAATCCGAATCAGCTGTCGCTGTTCGGCGCCCCGCCCGCCAAACCGGAAGAACCGGCCGCGGAACCTGAAGCCTGAGCGCTGGCGGTCGAAGCCTGAGTTGATCGATACTGCCGCTCGCGGAGGAAAACGATGGCCGACGAAAAGCAGCAGCTCGATTGGGACAAGATCAAGAAATTCTCGAAGCAGGTATCAACCGACATCGGCGCCGCGATGCTCGGTGCGCTGAGTTATATTGGCGACCGGCTCGGGATTTTCAGCGCGCTGGCGCAAGCTGGCGCCGTCACGAGCGCGCAGCTCGCGGAAAAGACCGGCCTCAGCGAGCGCTATCTGCGCGAATGGCTGAGCGCGATGACGGCGGCCGGATACGTGAATTACGACGTCGCCGCCAAGACCTACGCGATGCCGGCTGAGCATGCGATGGTGCTCGCGCGCGACGACTCGCCGTTCTTCGCCGGCGGCTTCATCGAAATGATCGTCCCTAACATGTCGGTTGCACCGAAGGTGCTCGAATCTTTCAAGAACGGGCGCGGCGTTTCGCAGAGCGAATATCCGCCCGAGACGTGGGAGGCGATGGAACGATCGTCGGCCTCGATGTACCGGCATCAGTTGGTGCGCAAGTGGCTGCCGACGATGCCGCAAGTCGTCGCGAAGCTCACCGAAGGCGGTTCGTCGCTGGACGTTGGCTGTGGCAGCGGACGCGCGGCGATCGCAATCGCGACGGCGTTTCCCAAGGCCAAAGTTTTCGGCTTCGACGCGCATGGCGGCTCGCTCGAGCGCGCGCGCGCAAATGCGAAGGCCGCCGGTCTTGGTGACAGAATCAAATTTGAAGTTGTCGATTGCACCAGGCTGCCGGCCGCGCAGTTCGACTTCATCTCGACTTTCGACGTGGTCCATGATTCGGTCGATCCCGACGCGTTGCTGAAGTCGATTCGCGCCGCGCTCAAGCCCGACGGCACCTACCTGATGGTCGAGGTGAACGTGTCATCGAATCTCGAGGACAACATCAATCCGATGGGACGGATGATGTACTCGATCAGTACGCTCTACTGCATGACAGTGTCGCTCGCGCATGGCGGCGCGGGAATCGGCGCATGCATGGGCGAGTCGAAGGCGCGCGAGCTGGTCGCGGCCGCGGGCTTCAAGCACTTTCGCCGGTTGCCGATCGACGATTTGTTTTCAGCGCTGTACGAAATCCGCGCGTAGAAATCACCGCAGCCGACGCTGAAAGGCGTCCTGCAACGCCGGCAGGACTTTCTCCCAATCGGCGACGAGCCCGACATTCGCGCGTTCGAAGATCAGCGCGTCCGCATCGTTGTTGATTGCGACGACGGTCTGCGCGCGCTTGAGGCCGCAGGTATGGTTCGGCGCGCCGCGCACTCCAATTGCAATGTAGAGTCGCGGATCGATCGACTTGCCGGTTAAGCCGACCTGCAACTGCCGCGGCACCCATCCTTGGTCAGTCACGCGGCGCGTCGCGCACATCGCGGCGCCAAGGGTTCGCGCGAACGCCGCCACTTTCGCGACGCCCTCGGGCCCGCCGACGCCGGTGCCGATGCCGACGACAATTTCGGCGCCTTCGAGCGGGACCAGTGTGAGATCGAGGGTCGAGTGCGCCTTGAGGAGACGGCTTTTCGGCGGACTCACCTCGACGCGCACAGTTCGAACTTCCGCTTGCTTGGCTTCCGACGGCGCCGCGAGTTCGAGCACGCCCGGCCGCACCGTCGCCATCTGCGGGAACGTCTTCGAGTAGATCGGCGCGACGATATTGCCGCCGAACGCCGGCTTGAGCGCGACCATCCGATTTTCGGAATCGAGCTCGATATCGATCGCGTCACCGGTGAGGCCGAGGCCCAGTCGCGCCGCCAGCCGCGGTCCCCAGTCGCGTCCGCGCTCGGTGGCGCCGAGCAAAATCCCCCACGGCGCGTGCGTCGAAACGATCTTCGCGACTGCCTCCGCCGCGCCTTCGGGCGTGTACGAATTCAGCGCCGGATGCTCGAGCGTCAGCACAGTGTCGGCGCCGAAACTCGCGAGCAATCCGGCGTGCCGCGCGACGGCGCCGTCGAATCCGATGGCGACCATCGCGCCGCCGAGCCGCGTCGCGAGTTCATCGCCGCGTGACAGCAGCTCGAGCGTGCCGCGCGTGATGCGTCCTTCAAGATCGGTCTCGCATACGACCCATACGTCGCGGCCGCGCTTGCTTGCGCGCCGTGCGGATCCGATCGGACGTCGCTTGTGCACGCGCGGCTTCAGAGCGCCGAGCGTTTCGAGCACCGAGACCGTTTCGGCGGTGGCGCGCTCCGCGTCGGCGGCGTCGATAAATTTGCATTCGGTCTTCGGCGTCTCGACGACGCGTACTTCCTGCACCCACGTCGGCGAGCCGGTCAAGCCAAACTCTTTCGCGTCACTGCCGAGCTCCGACGCACGCACGACCAGGATCGGCCTGGTCGCCGCCTCATCCGCAGCGCCCGGCTTGACCTTGACCGGCTGCGCGACGCGCTCGGCGCAGGTGATCACCGCGGGCATCGCCGCCTCGAGCTCGTCGAATCCTTCGTCGCTCTCGCGCTCGGCGCGGAGCATGCTCCCGACGATTTCCAGCTTTCGCGCGCCGGTGATTTGCGCAGCGCCGATCAGTTCCGCGATCTCGGGACCGACCTGGCCGGTTTCCGCGTCGAGCGAGTACTTGCCGAGCATGATCAGATCGAAGTGTCCGCGCGCCAGCCAGAGTGCCAGCGCACGCGCGGTTGCGAGTGTGTCGGCGCCGGCGAACGCACGATCTTCGAGGTGCACCGCGTGATCCATGCCCATCGCGATCGCATCGACCAGCGCGCCGCGCGCCTGCGGCGGTCCCATCGTGATAACGGTGGTCTCGGCGCCGTGAAGTTTTTTCAGCTCGACGGCGAGCGAGATGGCGCGCAGGTCGTAGGCGCTGATCACGTTCGGTCCGTCGCGCTTGATCGTCTTGGTCGTCGCGTCGAAGTTGGCTTCTTCGATCAGCGGAATCTGCTTGATGCAAACGGCAATCTTGAGCACAGCGTTATTCCTCGTCCCGACGAGGCTAGTTGAGCGCGCCGCGCGGATGCAACAAAGCGCGCGGGGCGCTTACCGGCGCTGCCGGGATCAGGTAATTTCGCGAGGTGGGTTTGTATCGATTCGCGGCCGTCGCCGCGCTCTGCGTGTGTGCGGTCGCGTTCGCTGCGCCGGCCAAGGCGTCGGCTCCGATGCGAATTGTGTCCCTGGCGCCGAGCGTGACCGAGACTCTGTTTGCGCTCGGCGCGGGTCCCGAGGTGGTCGGCGTGTCGCAGTATTGCGACTATCCGCCGCAGGCGCTTGACTTGCCGCGGGTCGGTTCCTTTCTGACGCCGAATCTGGAAGCGATCATCGCGCTCCGCCCCACGCTGATCGTCGGACTTGAACTGTCATCGGACGTGCGCCAGATTCGCGCATTGAATTCGATGGGCTATCCGGTGCTGCTGGTCAGCGACGATTCCTTGGATCAAATCGAAACGAGCATCGAGAAGGTTGGCGCGCGAATCGATCGCGATGCTGAGGCGCGCCGGCTGGTCGCGCGGATTCAGTCGCAAATCGCCGCCGTTCAAAATCGCCTCGCGAACGTAAAGCCGCTGCGTGCGTTGATGCTCGTCGGTCATCAGCCAATCGTCGCGGTCGGTCCCGGCACCTATCTCGACGAGCTCATGCGCATCGCGCGCGCCGACAACATCGTGCAGACGGTCGGCGAACAGTGGCCGCATCTCAGCATGGAATTCATCATTGCGATGCGTCCGCAAGTTATCCTCGACGGCGCGATGGGCTCCGATCCGGCGGCGTCGCTAGATTTCTGGGAGCGGTATCCGACGATTCCCGCTGTGCGCGATCGTCGCATCTATGGCTACGCCGAAGATCCGATGCTGCATGCAGGCCCCCGCGTGGGGCAATCGCTCGAGATAATCGCGCGCAAAATTCATCCTGAAGCGTGGCCGCGCGGGGTCGATAATTGAACGCGTCCGCGCGCAAGCCCGCACCCGCCGCGCATCTGACGCGTGCGCGGCTGTTTTCGATTCTCGGCGGGCTCACGATTCTGCTCGTTGGCTGTTCGATCGCGGGCTTGTTGTTTGGCACCGCGCATATCAGCCTCATGCGCGCGTTTTCCGATCCAGACAGTCCCGATCACGCCATTTTCTTTGCCGCGAGATTGCCGCGCGTGCTGATGGGTGTGATCGTCGGCGCGATGCTGGCGGCGGTCGGAACGGCTCTGCAAGCCCTCGTGCGCAATCCGCTGGCCGAAGGCGGCATCCTCGGAATCTCCGGCGGCGGCGCGCTCGGTGCGATTCTCGCGCTCGTGATGTCGGCGAAACTCGGCGGCGGCGAGGCTCTCGTCCCGCTGTGTGCATTTGGCGCGGCGCTGCTCTCGACGGTAGCGGTGTATCGCCTCGCGATGGTTGACGGCCAGCTCGAGCCGTTCACGCTGCTGCTGGTCGGCGTGATCTTCAACGCGTTCTGGGGCGCGGCAATCATGCTGGTGAACAGCGTCGTGAACTTTTACTACGCGCACAGCATCCTGTTCTGGCTGATGGGCAGCCTCGAGGCGCCCACCTATGGTGAGGCGGCGATGGTCGCGGGCTTGGGTCTTGCGGGCTTCGGCGTGCTGATGTATCGCGCGCGCGATCTCAACCTGCTCAGTCTCGGCGACGAGTCCGCCGCCGAGCTTGGCGTCGATGTGGACCGGCTGCGCCGCATAATTTTCGTCGCGACCTCGGTCATGGTCGGCGCCGCGGTCTCCGTCAGCGGGATCATTTCGTTCGTGGGATTGATCGTACCGCATACTTTGCGATTGATATTCGGCGCTGATCATCGGCTCCTGCTGCCGGCGTCGCTGATTGGCGGCGCGGCGTTCATGGTCGCCGCGGATTTGGTCGCGCGCGTCGCGATCGCGCCGGCTGAAATTCCGGTTGGCGCAATCACGGCGCTCTGTGGCGGACCGTTCTTCATCTATATGCTGCGCCGCGAAAGCCGGAGACCGTTCTCGCTATGACGGCGACCGTCGCCATGTGTGCGAGCGCGATTCGCGCCGGCTATCCGGGCGTGCCCGTTCTGCACGGTGTTTCGGTCGAAGTCGCAGCCGGCGAAATGCTCGCAATCGTCGGTCCCAACGGCGCGGGCAAGTCCACGCTGCTCAAGGTGCTCGGCGGCTCGATCAAGGCGGAGGCGGGCACCGTCGAACTGTTCGGCCGGCCGCTCGATTCGATCGAGCGTCGCGAATTCGCGCGCACGGTCGCGTCGGTCGGCCAGGAAAACGCGGTTGCGTTCCGCTTCACCGTGCTGGAAATCGTGCTGATGGGACGCGCGCCACATCTCGGCGCGTTCCGTTTCGAGAGCCCGCACGATTTGGCGATCGCATCCGCCGCGCTCGAGCGCTTCGATCTCCGCGATCTCGCCGCTCGTCACGTGCAGGAACTGTCCGGCGGCGAGCGCAAGCGCGTGTTCCTGGCGCGTGCGCTTGCACAGGAGCCGAAGGTCGCGCTGCTCGACGAGCCGACCGCATTTCTCGACCTCAAACATGTCGCCGACATTTTCGCGCGTTTTCGCGAGCTGTGCGCCGAGCGCGGAATGGCGGTAGTCGCGACGCTGCACGATCTCAACGCCGCCGCGCTGTATGCTGATCGGATGCTGCTGCTCGCCGATGGCGCCGCCGTCGCGTACGGAACTCCCGCCGAAGTTCTGACCGTCGAGAATCTGCGACGCGTTTATGAAACCGAGGTGTACGTCGGCCGCAATCCCTCGACGGGCGCGCTCATCGTGCTGCCCGCCGCCCTTCCCATCGCGCGCGCGTAGGTGATTTGCGCGCAGCCAATTGCCCGCTTCATCGTGCGCCGGTATTCTGTTGGTAGATGTCACTTCCCGCGACCGAGTCTCTGAATCTTATCTTCGACGCCGACGACACGCTCTGGGATTCCAATATTCATTTTCTCGAGGCGTTCGATAATTTCGCTGCCGCCGTTGGCGACGCGGGCCTCGGGCTGTCGCGTGTCGAGATTCATGCTGCCGTGCGCCGCGCCGAAATCATGCTGATCAAGACGCACGGCTACGGCCGGCGCCCTTATATCAGGGCTCTGCATCAGGCCGCCGATGAACTCGCGCCCGCCGGTCACGACGGACTGCGCGACGAGATCGAACGAATCGGCGCGCACCTGCTCGAACGCGAGTGCGCGCTACTGCCCGACGTCGAGCCGACATTGAATGATCTCGCGCAGCGTCACCGGCTGCTGATGTTCACCAAGGGCCAGCGCGACGAACAGTTGCAAAAGCTCGCGCGCTCGGGACTAGGCCCCGCTGTTCGATCGCGTCGAGACGCCGCGCGAGAAGGACGTTGACGCGTATCGACGCCTCGTGCATGACGCCGCGCTCGATCCGTCGCTGACCTTCATGATTGGCAACAGTCCGCGCTCGGACATCAATCCCGCGGTCGCCGCCGGCCTGCGCGCGGTTTTCATTCCGCATCCGCATACGTGGGAACTTGAGCACGAAGAAATCAATGACGCCGGCGACCGGATTATCGAGCTGACCTCCTTTCGCCGCCTGGTCGAAGTATTCTAGTATCGATGATCCGATGTCCACTGCCGAACTGATCGACGACTTGCCGCCGCACAAGCCCGCTGCTGCCACCGGCCGCGTGAAGGCGAAGCCGCCGCTGGCGCTGCGCCCGCTGCATAGAATGTGGCGGAAGACGATCGATGAAATTCAGGTGTCCGCGCTGGACCTGCCGGTGCGCGGATTGCCCGACGCGCTGCGCGGCGTCGTCGCGTGCCAGATAAGCGACTTCCACGTCGATCGCGACGAGGATCTCGAACGCCTGGCGCTCGCAGTCGAAGCGATCAATCAGCAGAATCCCGACCTGATTTTTCTCACCGGTGATTATTTCTCCGGCCCCGACACGATGCATCGCTATCTCGGCGCGTTTCGCGATGCGCTCAAGCATCTGCGCCCGAGGTCGGGCCTGTTCGCGATCCTCGGCAATCACGATCACTGGTCGTCGGCCGAGCGGATCACCGATGCGCTCAAGCGCGCCGGCGCCGACGTGCTCGCCAATGACAGCCGCCGGCTCTTCATTCGCAATGAGAAACTGATGGTCGTCGGCATCGACGATCTGTGGTCGCGGCGCGCCGAGCCTGCGCGCGCGTTCGGCGACGTCAGCAGCGACGACTGCACGATCGTGCTCGCGCACAATCCCGACACCGCCCTCTATGCGCGTCATCTGCGGCCGGGCGTGATGCTCTCCGGCCACACGCATGGCGGCGTCGTGCGAATTCCGTTTTACGGGTCGCCGCTCAAATCGATTTTGCGCATCGGCAAGGAATTTTACTCGGGCCTCAACCGTTACGAAGATTTTTACATCTACACCAACCGCGGCCTGGGCACGTTCTGGCTCAGAATCCGCATCAACTGCCCGCCCGAAGTCTCGCGCTTCTCGCTGACGCCGCTGCTCGATGCAATCCCCGCCGAAAAACCCGCGTCAACCGGCAAGCTGCATCCGCTGAAGCGCGTCCGCCGCCGGCGCGCGGCGCGTCCCGTCCGTTCACGCCGCAAACACTAGTCGCGATTAATCCGATGCTCGATCTCGCGATCGTCGGCGCAACTGTAGTAACGCCCGCGCGTGTCGCGCCCGCCGACGTTGGCGTCGTCGCGGGCAAGATCGCCAACATCGCACCGCCCGGCGCGCTCGAATCCGCGCATCGCACCCTCGATGCGCGCGGGATGCTGCTCATCCCTGGTGCTGTCGATCCGCATACGCATCTCGACGCCGAGATGTTCTCGACGCGCACCATCGACGACTTCGAGTCGGGCACCGCGGCCGCGGCCGCCGGCGGCGTCACGACCATCGTCGATTACGCATTCCAGGCGAATGGCGGCTCGCTCGCCGATGCAATCGAAAAGTGGCATGGCAAGGCCCGCGGTCGCGCGATCGTCGACTACGGTTTTCACGTCGCACTGCTCGATCCGACGCCCGAGGCGATCGCCGAGATTCCACGCGTCGTCGATCGCGGCGTCACCAGCATCAAGATTTTCATGATGCAGGGCTTCGAGGCTCGCGCGCGCGACTACTTGCGAGCGTTCAAGGTCGCGGCCGACAGCGGTGCGATGCTCGCGATTCATGCCGAGGACGAGCACCTGATCGGATTCTGCACCGAGCGTCTGCTCGCCGCCGGCAAGCGCGACGTGACGCATTTCGCCGCCAGCCGCCCGCCGCTGTCCGAGGCCGCGGCGGTCCACCGCGCGCTCGCGATGACCGAGTTGTCGGGCGCGGCCGCCTACTTCGTGCATCTGTCGAGTCGCGAGGCGATCGACGAAATCCGCCGCGCGCGCGCTCGCGGCCGCGTGGTGCTTGCCGAGACCCGGCCCATCTACCTGTATCTGACCGAGGAGCGCTTCCTCGAACCCAACGGCGCGAAGTATGTCGGCTATCCTCCACTGCGCAGCGCCGAACATCGCGATGCGCTTTGGGCGGCGCTTGCGGACGGCACGATTGACGTCGTCGCGACCGACCATTGCAGTTGGACGCTCGAGCGCAAACTCTCCGCCGATCGCTTCACGCGGATGCCTCCGGGGATGTCGAATCTCGAAACTCTTGTGCCGATGCTCTATTCGGAAGGCGTCGCGAAAGGCCGCCTCTCGATTTCACGATGGGTCGATCTGACGGCCACCAACGCCGCGAAAATCTTCGGCATGTATCCGCGCAAGGGCGCGATCGTCGAAGGCGCCGACGCCGACCTTGTGATATTCGATCCAAATCGCAAAGTAACAATCAACGCGCGCGAGATGCATTCGCGCGCCGACTACGACCCGTTCGAAGGATTCGAGGTCACCGGCTGGCCGGCGATGACAATCTCACGCGGCATGCCAATCGTCGCCAATCGCAACGTCGATGCGCCCGCCGGACGCGGCGAGTTCATCGCGCGCGAACGATTCTCGCCAAGCTGGCGCCGCCAATAGCCTCGCCAGTCGATCAAGCTCAGAATCAAGCAATGGACGCAAAAATCGTCGCGCTCGCCGGCGGCTCTGGATTCATCGGTCGCGCGATTGCGCGGCGACTGCTCGCCGGCGGCGGCATCACGGTGCGTGTGCTCACGCGCAATCCTGAGAAGGCGCGCGCGCAGCTCGATTTGCCGGGCGTCGAGTTTGTTTCAGCGGACATCGCGCAGCCCGCGTCGTTCAAAGAGGCGCTCGCCGGTGTCAGCACGATCGTCGATGCGATCCAGTTCGACGGCTATCCGGTCGAAAATCCAGGCCGCGGGCTCACCTTCGAGCGAATCGACTACGGCGGCGCACTCGCCCTCATCGACGCGGCGAAGCAGGCCGGCGTCGCGCAGTTCATCTACATCAGCGGCGCCGCGGCCGACGAGCACAGTGCGCATCCCGCCTTTCGCGCCAAGGGCCGCGCCGAGCGTGCGATTCGCGAGTCGGGACTGACCTACACGATCTTCCGCCCGTCGCTGGTGTACGGGCCGGAGGACAAAGTCGTCAACGGTCTCGCCCGCGCGTTGCGTTACGCGCCGGTCTTCGGCGTTCCCGGCACTGGCCGGCAGAAAGTTCAGCCGGTGCTGGTCGATGATCTCGCCGCGTGCGTGATGCTCGCGGTGTCGGGGCGCGGGCGCAACGGAACTTACGATATCGGCGGCCCCGATTTGATGACGTTCGACGAGATGATGCGCATTATCATGGACGCGAGCGGACATCGCCGCCCGCTGTTTCACATTCCCGAAACTATCATGCGCACTGTCGGCGGCCTGCTCGAGAAATTGCCCAAGCCGATGCTGTCGCGCGACGCGGTCACATTTGTAACGGCCGACAACGCGTGCGACATCAAGCCGCTGGTCGATGAGTTCGGAATCAATCTGACGCCGGCCCGCGTCGGGATGGCGTATCTCGCGAAAAAATAGCTGCTGCTACAATCTGCGCCAGCCCGCGCCTTCGTGGCCGTAATGGAAAAGCTCCGGATGCGTGATCTCGGCGAGAATTTCCAGCGACTCGGCGATTCGCGGACCCGGCCGGTTGAAATACTGATTGCCGTCGGCCATGAACACACGCCGCTCGCGCACTGCCTTGAGCCTAGCCCATTCCGCACGATTCGTAAGCGCGGGCAGATCTTGCGCCGCGCGATCCATGTCGAAGCCGCACGGCGAAATCAAAATCAGGTCGGGATTCTTGGCGGCCAACTCGTCGAATTTCATCCACGGCGAATGCTCGCCCGCCGTGCCGAAGAGATTCACGCCGCCAGCCATCTCGACCAACGTCGGCATCCAGTTTCCACCTGCCATCAGTGGATCGATCCACTCGATTGTCGCGACCCTCGGCCGCTCCGACGCGACGCGCGCCTTGTCCGCAATTTTGCTGAGCCGCGCGCGCAGCACGCCGACCAGTTCGGTTCCACGCGCCTGCGCGTCGAGCGCGTCCGCGACGCGCTGCATGTCGGTGAAGATGTCGTCGAGGGCGTACGGCGCGAGCGAAACGATCTTCGGCCGTGCGCCGAGCCATTCAGCCACCGCGGCTTCGACCTCGCGCTCGCTGACCGCGCACACTTCGCATTGTGACTGCGTGACGATCAGGTCGGGCCGCAGCTCGCGCAGCTTGGCCGCATCGACGCGATAGACCGACAGCGCGTCGCCCACGATCTTTTTCACTCGCTGGTCGATCTCGGCGCTGGTGCCTTCGGGATTGAACTTGGGTTCCGTCAACGCCGGGAGGCGCACGACGGAGGCCGGGAAGTCGCATTCGTGCGAGCGCCCGACCAACTGAGCCTCGAAACCGAGCGCACAGACGATCTCCGTCGCGCTCGGCAGCAGAGTTACGATTCGCGGCGCTCCATTCACTGCTTGATTCCCTGCCGGCTGCACTCCTTGATTTCGTCGCGGCCCACGTCGGCATCCATCAGCTTGAATCGCACGCGGCTGCCGTCGACGTCCTCCCTGATGAAGTATTGCTCGCCCGCGTGCGCGTCAAACTTCAGGTCCGCCGTAGCATCGGTCGCGGCCGCGCAGGTCACCGGCCCGGTGTCCGCGACGAACTCGTAAAAACCGGACGTCTCCAATTCAATACTGTCATGACCGCAGGTGATCATCGGGTCCGACTGCGAGCTGAGCAGCGCATACGGCCGGTAGATGTATATGACGCTCTGCGATGCGGGCGTTGACCGTGGTTGATACGCTTCGCCTTGCGCGCCGCATCCGGCGAGCATCATGCAAATAGCTGCCGCGAGAATTGCAGTCGGCGTGCGAATCATACTCGGAGTTCCGGCGCCATTCTTTTTCTCCCGCAGCGGCGATCCGCGCCTGAAAAAAATACGGACGAGGAAATCTCGCCCGCTGGAGGACCGTTTTTGGACGGACATGAATCGCATCGCGATCCACATCCTGAGGGTTTGGCGAGTATATGCGCGAAGCTCAACGTTGACAAGAGTTCGGCGCACCTTAATCGTGAACGCCATGACGCAAGAAGTTTTCAGCGCGCCCGTGACCGCTAAAGTTGAGGCGGTCGGTCTCGACTTCGGCACTACCAACAGCGCGATTGCGATCGTCGGCGCCGACGGTTCGCCGCGCCTGGCGCAGTTTCCGGCCGCCGAGAGCGGCGCGGTGTCCGAGACCTTCCGCTCGATTCTGTTTTTCGAAGCGGTCGAGGAAACCGGCGGCACCGACTCCGCGGTCTCAGTCGGCAACGAGGCGATTCGCCGCTACCTTGCGGCCGCCGGCAACGGGCGGCTGGTGCAATCGCTCAAGTCATTTCTCGCCGACAAGTCGTTCGAGTCCACCGACATCATGGGCGAGACCTACACGCTCGGCGATTTGATTGCGCCGATCATCAGCGCGCTCCGCGATGCGGCGATTGCGCAGTTCGGCGAGTTGCCGCCGCGAATCGTCGTCGGACGCCCGGTGCATTTCGCGGCCGCCGGCAATCCCGACGAGGCGCTCGCGCGCAGCCGGCTCGACATCGCGGTTCGGCGCGCAGGATGGACCGACGTTGTGTTCGAGTACGAGCCGGTTGGCGCGGCGTACGATTATGCGCTGCGAATCACGCGCGACGAGACGGTGCTGATCGCCGACTTCGGCGGTGGCACGAGTGACTTTTCGGTGCTGCAACTGAAGCCGCGAACGTCCGCGATGCATGGTGCCGCGCGCTACGAGATTCTCGGCAATGACGGCGTCGGCATCGCCGGCGACGCGTTTGACGGCCGCGTGATGCGCCATCTGGTCGCGCCCGCGCTTGGCCGCGGCACCAAGTACCGCTCGCCGTATGGGATGGTGCTGCCGGCGCCGACCTGGCCGTACACCAATCTGGAGCGCTGGCATCATCTGTCGTTTCTGAAGGCGCGGGCGACGATGCTGAAGTTCGACGAGCTGAAGCGCGAATCGTTCGAGCCCGAGAAGATCGCGGCGCTGATTCATATCGTGGAAAACGATCTCGGCTACTACCTCTTTCGCGCAGTCGAGAAGACCAAGCTCGAGTTGTCGGCGCTGGAGGCGGCCGGCTTCATGTTTTCCGATCCGCCGGTGCTGATCGAGAAGATAGTGGCGCGCCCGGACTTCGAGAACTGGATCGCCCGCTATCTCGAACAGATCGGAGGATGCGTAGATCGGTTGATGAAAACCGTCGCACTCACGCCCGACGCAATCGACAGTGTGTTCCTGACCGGCGGATCGTCGTTCGTGCCGGCGGTGCGCCGCATCTTCATCGAGCGCTTCGGCGCCGACCGCATTCGCATGGGCGACGAGTTCACCTCAGTCGCGCGCGGGCTGGCATTGCGCGCGCTCGACGCGAGCGAATGAGCATGAGCGACGAGACCGCTACATATCGCGCGCTGGGGCGCCGCTTTTCTGCCGAGCGGATGGCGGAGAACTATCTGTTTCGCCCGCCGTATCCGCCGGAAGTGTACGACGTGCTGCTGGAGCTGATCCGCGGGCATCCGCGGATTGTGCTCGACGCGGGATGCGGCACGGGGAAGATCACGCTCGAACTGATCGATCAGATCGAGCGCGCCGACGCCGTGGATCCATCAGACGCGATGCTTGGAGTAGCGCGGACGCTGCCCAAGGCCGAGAGCGCGAAGATCCGATGGATTCATTCGACTATCGAGGATGCGCCGCTCGAGCCGCCTTACGGATTGATCGTTGCCGCGTCGAGTATTCACTGGATGGAGCTCGATCGAACGCTGCCTCGCTTTGCCGACGCGCTGGCCGACGGCGCGATGTTGGCGGCGCTCGACGGCGACGGTCCCGTCGATGCACCGTGGGAGCGCGAGGAGACGGCGTTCATGATCGATTTTCTCACGACCCGCGAAGGCAAGCGTCCGAACTGGAAGACAATCAACGAGCGATTCGCCGAGCCGGTGCTGGTGCATCCGCTGTTCGAGCGGGATGGGCATCGGATCACGGCACCGGTAGCGTTCTCGCAGAGCGTCGCAGACTATCTCCGCTGTCAGCATTCGCGCGCGACGTGGTCGGAAGATCATCTCGGCAAGAAAGCATCGGCGGAGTTCGACGCGGCGATGACGTCGATACTGAATCGACACGCTCGCGATGGGATGCTCACGTTCAATGTGCAGACGCGAATCGAGTGGGGACGCGTCACTAGATCGTGATTTTTCTTTAGCCTCTCTCTGTCAGGGAGAGGCCGCGCCTCCGGCGCGGGTGAGGGTCCGAATTCTGAATTCTTCCCGCCGCTTTGATTGCACCTTTTGCATTCGAGTTGAACGAAGAACCTGAATTGTGAGCGCAGAGCAGACAACTTGGAATTTGGACCCTCACCCGTCGCTCAAGGTCTCGCGTCGGCCTCTCCCTGAGAGAGAGAGGCTACACAGGAAGGGTTACGCGAGTGCGTGCGGGTAGGTTGCTGTGAGGGGCGGCATTTCGAGGCCTAGTTGTTCGCATCTCCTCGACAGCATCGTGACGTAGAGCTCGGCGAGTTCTTCGTTGTCGCGGGATTTCAGGCCGTAGCGGATGCAGTCGTAGGTGAAGCCGGTGCCGGGCGGGCCGAAGAAGTTTACCGCGCGCGGGAGCCATCGGCGCAGCGCGGTGTTGACCGACTTGACGCCGAAGCGCTCGACCGCGTCGCCGAGATGCCGCGACGCGAAGATCTCGTGGTCCGCTTCCTCGTCGAGAATTATCTCGGCGGCGCGCGCGTGCGGCGCGTAGCTCGACTCCTTGTAGTTCTCGCCGATCATGATGAGGCCGGTGGTGTCGAGACTCAGCGACGCCATCAGGAGGTCGAGCTCGCCTTCAGCCTTGCCGGCGAAGTAGCTGGGCGCGTCGAACGACGGCGCCTTCAGCACCGCGATCATCGAGCGGTCGGCGGCCTGCTGCGACATGCCGAGTTCTTCGAGTGCGTCGTAGATCAGCCGCGCGTGCTTTTTTTCCTCGGCGAAATTTTTCTCGACGATCGGACGCAGCGCGGGATTGTCGAGCGTCGCGAGTGCGCGCTGGTAGCCGAGCGCGGTCAACTTCTCAGCCATCGCATGCGCGGCGAGCAGGCGCATCAGCACCTTGGTGTAATGCGAATCGACGCGGCCCTCGTTGAGAGCCTCGGCGTTCAGCGATCGCGGCGGGAATTCGCGCCGGATCGGCATCGCAGGTTACCTCACAGCCCTCAGTGGCTCGCGGCGCGCGAGGGCAGGATGACGGTGGCGGAGCCCGGCGTGGTCTTCTCGCCCTTGGCGTTCTCGAGCCAGATTTCGCAATCGACCAGGTTGTAGCCGCCGTCGGTGTATTTTTTCGAGACCTTGCCGCGCGCGACGACCTTGGTCCCCGGCTGATCCATCCCGCGGTACTGCACGCCGAGCTTGCGCAGCCATCCGAGTTCGCCGGCGAAGTCGGTCATCAGATGTCCGAGGAACGCGTTCTTCAACGCGCCGTGCAGGATTACGCCGGGGAGGCCGTTGCCGAGCGCGAAATCCTTGTCGTAGTGGATTTGATAGAAGTCGCCCGACGCGCCGGCGTAGCGCACGAGCTGCTGCGTGGTTGGATTTTTTTCGAGCGGCCCAATTTCGGTGCCGACTTCGACATCTTCGAAATAATTTTGCTTCGCCATCGCGGTTTTCCTTTCCGATAACTCTAATAACGGATGCCGGTCGAGCGTTGCAGGACGCAGACCTCGCCGAACTGGTTGGTGTAACTAGTCTCGACCACGGTAAAGACCATCGGACCGAGGCGGCCGGCGGCCTCGCGCAAATCGACCAGCTTCGACTGCACCGTGATGCGGTCGCCGGGGCGAATCGGATGGAAATATTCCCAGTCCGAGCCGCCGTCGAGGCCGCGGAAGGTCGGCATGTCGAGCTTGATGTCGGGAATCGGCGCGCCCATCGAGCGGCAGAAGGTCGGCGGCGCGATCATGCTGCCGTAGCGGGTCGCGCGCGCGTCGCGTTCGCTGTTGAAGATGGGATTGCGATCCTCGATCGCCTCGGCGAAGCGGCGAATCGCGCCGCGCTCGACCTCGTAGGTGCGCGGTTCGGAGGTCTTGCCGATTTGCTTGCGCGCTTCGTCGGTAACGTATTTGTTCGGCATTGGTTGTTCCCTCGGTGACTGGGGTGCTTGTCTATTACCACAGGCGCGCGCGACGGTATAACGCCACGCTCTCGTCGTGCACTATGATGAACTGTCGATAAGGAATTCTGCCGGAGGATCACAAGATGGCGAAGCTCAGCGCGGACCAAATCAAGGAGAAACTGAAGGCGCTCCCCGGATGGGAGTACAAGGACAACGCCATCAGCAAGATGTTCAAGTTCAAGGAGTATCTGCACGGCATCGAGTTCGTGCAGAAGGTCGCCGAGATTGCCGAGGGCGCCGATCACCATCCCGACATTACGATCAACTACACGCGCGTGACGTTCTCATGCTCGACGCACGATGCCGGCGGAGTTACCGACAAGGACTTCAAGCTGGCGGACAATATCGAGATCGCGTTCAAGGACCGCCCCGAGTAAACGTTCAGCCCGCCAAAATAATCCAGGCGGCGGCTGCGGCGGTCTTTTCCTCGGCGCTCCAGGGCTTGCCGAGGGCGCGGCCTAATTCAGTCACGGCGAGCTTGATTGCGTCGGGCGATTTGCCGAGCTTGGCGGCCGCATTGGCGAAGACTTCGGATTCGACGAGCGTAATCGCGGGAATGCGCAGCGTCTTTGCGGCCGTCGCGAGCGCTTGCGGAAAGAGCTGGCCTTCGCGGGCATGCGCGCGCATGTGAGGATTGCGAATCGATTCGGGATCGGTCGAGCTGCCGGCGACGAGTGCAATGCCAACGATCGAGCCAAGTGCTGGCTGGACTTCGGCGACAAGTTCCCGCAACGCCGAGCATGCGACGCGATCGACGGCTTTCAGAGCCTGCGGCACGATGCGTGCGCTCTCGTCAGGCGGCAGCTCGAACTCGGCGTGCCATGGTTGATGCGATGCGGGAATCGCTGGATCCCACAGTTGCAAACTCCTGCGCGACAGCACGCGCGGCGCGGACGCCGACGCCGCCATCACGACCGCGGTGGCGCGGCCGGTCTTGACGCGAAAGCCGAGCGCGAGCCGCGCTGATTTGTCCTTCGATAGCATCGTCGCGTTTGGCCGGCTCACGCTAAAAGAATGGGACGCAATTTTCTGAACAGCCGCTGCGAATCAATTCGCTCATTGTTCCAGAGCATGATCACGTTGAGGCGCTCGTCGGGATATTGCCACATTGCCGATCGGAAGCCTCCGGTCATACCGCCAATAAAACGAAATCGGTCGCCGAGAAACCAGCCGTAGCCATAGCTGAGAGAAGGGTCGAACTCGCTCCCGGGCCCCACGCGGGCATGAGGCGAGAAGGTCAACGCGCGTGCCGCGTCGTTGAGGACCTTACCGTCGAGCAGCGCGATTCCCCATCGGTCCAGGTCCGCCACCGTCGAATAGAATTCTCGCGGCCCGTCGATTTCGGCGAGGCGATCATTGGGTGCGTTGAACCATGCGCCGTCTTTGGCGATCTGACCGAGCGCGCGACCGGGGTTGGCGCGCGACGGATCGTCGGGCCCGGTATCGCGCATCTCGAGAGGAACCAGAAACATCTCGCCGATTAATCTATCGAACGGAGTACCGGTGACTTGCTCCAACAGATACGCGAGCAGCAGGAATCCGGTGGTGCTGTAACTCCATTTCGTACCCGGGCTGAACTCTTGCGGCAGCGCGACCAGGTAATCGAGCAGACTGCCGCCGCGCATAGCGAGCCCCACCATGTCGAGCCGGAGGTTGGGATTGCCGTAGATATCCGCCAGTCCCGATGTGTGCGAGAGCAAATGGTGGAGTGTAATGCGGCGATCGAGCGCCGACAGCGCCGGCATGTAGGCGGACGGGTGAGCTCCAAGCGAAACCGTTCCGTCAAGCGCGAGCCTGACCGCGGCTGCAGCGATGAACATTTTGGTCATCGAGGCAATGTGGAAACGAGTGCTTGGTTGATTGATGACATCCGAGCTGGACGCTGGCGTAGCCGAACGATCGCTCTAACAGAAGCTGTTGGTTTCGACTTATCCGGATCGATCCGCATAGAGTTTCGCGCCCCGGATAGGCATTGATCGCTGTCTCAAGTTCTTCGCCGATGCTCATCAGCTCTCCTCAACTGAAATTGTCCGAGAATTCGGTACTTCGAAGACGTCAGCGCGATTTCCAAATAGAGTACTTCGGCGGCCAGGTGCCGTGACCGCCCGGATACTTCGCGTGCATCACGCTTTCGATGCGGAACTCGAAGGGGAGTTCGTCGTTGATGGTGGTCATCCCGCGGCCGACGAGGTCAGCGCGGACCTTGTCGGCGATCGCGTCGCTGTCGATGAACGTCGCGCGGCCCATCACGAGGAACTCGTCGTCAACGTCCGCCGGCGGAAAGGTGTGCAGCGCGTAGCGGCCGTCGCGCCGGAGGTCGGCACGCTTGGGCGTCGGGCCGATGAGCGCGTAGAGGTGGCCGTCCACGACGGTCGGGCAAACCGGATGGAGGCGCGGCGCGCCGTCCTTGCGCAGGGTGGCCAGGAAGGCAAGCCCAACGCCGAATTGATAGAGCAACTCTTTTCCGGCCGCCGCGATATCTGGCGCGTCGGTTTCAAATTCACTCCAGGTCGCCATCGTGATTTGCCTCCTCGGAGCGACCTATTTTCGCTATTTCTTCGCCTATGTCAAGCCACGGGTTTGGCGAAGCGACAATCGCTACACTGTTTGAAGCAACTTCCGAAACATATCGGGATCGTTGCGCCCGTTGTATCGGAAGGCAAATTCATTGACGTAGAGCGGCAGATATTCGCGCGTGACGTGGTGGAAGCTGCCCATGATGCCGCGTTTCAAGAGCGACCAGAACGATTCAATCGTCTGCGTATGAACAGAGCCGGTAACGTACTGGTGATGGCTGTGATTGACGGTTTTGTGAAAGAAGCCGTGGGCGCGCAGATGGCGATAGCCGTGTGTGTTCGTCGGTCACTACCATCTTGGCTTTTGTCGAGACGGCCTCGGCTACGAAATCCGATAGCGTTGTGAAACCCATCTCGCCAACGGCTTTCGCGATGACGTTGCTTTGCGCGAGATTGCGCCGATGACAGTAACCTTGCCTGACGATTCTCCGCCAGCACGCTACGGCGTTTTCTTGTCCTAATGGCGATTGACGTTCTTGCCGCCGACATAAGTTTCGTTAACTTCGACGATGCCCTCAAGCTGCTCGATTCCGCCACGTATCGCGCAACGAAGCCGATGAACATAAACCAGCTTGTCCGATAATCGGAGCCGGAATCTTCGCCAAACACTGTGCGATGAATCTGTAGCGCGCTGATTCCTTTCTTGCTGGTCAGCATCAAGTAGGCAACGCGAAACAAATATCGAGCGGGATTTTCGTATCCTGAAAGATCGTCTTCGTGATGACGCTGAAACGATAGCCGCCGTTCTTGGCGCAAGTGACTTGATTGCCCTCTGGATCGGTCGTGGTCTTGCGCTCTTGCAGACCCAATGAAACGGCTTGCTCTTGAGCGTAATCACGCGGGCGTTACCGCATCGCGGGCAGACCGGACCATCGGGCCAACGGCATTCAGCCAGCAGCTTCTTACACGCATCTTCATTAGGGAAAGTCAGCCTCAAAAGCTTTCAGCGTTTTCATGCTGTGGAATATACGCTTTTACACGATTGGAGTCAACAAGAACATAATCCCCTGTCAAGCCTTCAATTCTTGCGGGGGACGAAGTATTGGGTGCCGGGGCCGGCGTGGTCGATTTCGCGGATTAGCTGGGTCAGGTCGTCGGGGTTGGCGACGAAATCGATGTCTGACGTATCGACCACCAGCAGCGGGGCTTCGTCGTAGTAGAAGAAAAAATCGCGGTAGGCCGATGACACGCGCTCGAGGTAGTCGAAGCTGATGTGGCGCTCGAAGTCGCGATTGCGCTTGCGCAGGCGCTCGGCGAGCACCTCGATAGTCGCGCGCACGTACACGACGAGGTCAGGCTTGGCCATTTCGGCGTCGAGCAATTTGTACACGTTGTCGTAGAGCTTGAGTTCGTCCGGCGCGAGGTTCATCGCGGCGAAAATCTTATCCTTGGCGAACAGGTAGTCGGCGACCGTCGCTTGCGTGAAGAGATCCTGCTGCTTCAGCTCGCGCTGCTGATGGTGGCGGGTGAGCAGAAAATAGAGCTGCGCGGGGAACGCGTACTTGTCGGGATCTTCGTAAAAGCGCGGCAGGAACGGATTGTTGTCGGCGTCCTCGAGCATCAGGCGCGCGCCGAGTTCACGTGCGAGCGCCTGCGCGAGGCTCGTCTTGCCAACCCCGATGGGCCCTTCGACTGCGATATAACCGCGCCGGCGCATCGGGCCTCGATTCTGGCACTAGCTCATCGCAGTCGCGAGCGTGGAGCGGCCGCGCTCATTTCTTGCGATGCTTCTTGGCCATGTCGCGGAGTTTGCGAACCTGATCGTCGGGCGCGCCGCCACGCTCCTCGAGGTCGGCCGCGGTGTCATAGTCGGGCGGTGTCTTGCTGAGATAGACCTGCGCCAGCTCGAGGTTGGCGGTTTTGTCGTCGGGATAGTCGCCGATCACGTCGTTGAACAATTTGAAGGTCGCATCGGGCGTGCCGGCGGCCTTGGCCGCGTCATTGATCTTGTGCATCATCGGGTCCGCGTCGGTGCCAAGCGTGTCGCTCTTGTGGACCCTTGCCAGCAGCATCTCGGCGCGGATTCCCTGTTCGTAGGTTGCGATGGCGTCGGGATATTTCTTGTCGGCTACCTGCTGGTCGCCGATTTTTTCGATAATCGGAATCGAGTCGGACAGCGCGCTCACTGCTTTCTCGCGCGCGGCAGGAATCCTGGTCGTGACCATGATGTCCTTGAGCTGAGCGACGCCCTCGGCGACCTGGCCGGCCTTAATCTTGTCGAGCGCCTGGCCCGAGGAATTCGCCAGGTCTTCGAGCTGCTTGTAGAGCCGCGCCTTGTCGAGGAGCTTTTGATCGGTGGGATCGAGCGCGGAGGCCGCCATGTATTCCTTGGCCGCGCCTTCCTGATCACCGAGCGCTTCATCGATGTTGGCGAGCGACTTGTGCGCGTCGAGATCGCTGGGGTCGTCCTTGATCGAGATCTCGAGTTCCTTTTTGGCGCCGTCGAGGTCGCGCTTTTCGAACAGATCCTCGGCCTTGTACAGATGCTTTTTCGCCTCGGACTGGCATCCGCTGACGAGCGGGACGGCCAGCATGACGACAAGTATCAGCGCGCGTGCGATAGCTGTTCGCATCGGAATGTTCCTCGTAAGGTTCGGCGAAATCCGGATGAGTCTGCAAGCAATGGCGCGGAATTGTCAAGGCGCGATGCGCTGACGCGGCGTTAGCGGATGCGAGATCGTTTAGCCGGGCTTCGTGATCGATCCATACAACCTAACCCCTAACCCCTTCCCGAGCGGGAAGGGGAACCGGACGCGCAGGATCAGTCCGCCGGCATCGGCAAAGGGAAGTGGACGCGCTCCTTGGCCACGCTCAGCAGCTCGACCTCGGCGCCCGACCGCGCGAACGCGCCGATAATTTCCTCGACCAGCCATTCCGGCGACGACGCACTCGCGGTCAAGCCGAGCGCGCGCACACCCTCGAGCATCGCGGGCTCGACGTCGGCGATCGAATCGACCAGGAACGCGCGCGCGCCGCGCATCCGTGCGACCTCGACCAGCCGGTTCGCATTCGAGCTCTGCTTCGAGCCGACCACGAGCACCGCGTCGCTGACCTGCACCAGTTCCTTGACGGCGTTCTGGCGATTCTGCGTCGCGTAGCAGATGTCGTCGGTCTTCGGCGCCTGCATCGTGGGGAAGCGCTCCTTGAGCGTCTCCATTATCTCGCGCGTGTCATCGACGCTGAGCGTGGTCTGCGTGACCGCCGCGATACGCTCGGGATTCTGGACCGCTACGCTACGCGCTTCGTCAACGCTGCCGACCAGCACGACTTTACCGGGCGCGACGCCGAGCGTGCCCTTAACTTCCTCGTGGCCGGCGTGGCCGATCAGGATAACGGTGCGGCCCTCGTTGTCGTATTTCTCTACTTCGAGATGGACCTTGGTGACGAGCGGGCAGGTGGCGTCGATAACGCGGAGCTCGCGATCCTTGGCGCGATCCCATTCGCTGGGCGCGACGCCGTGGGCGCTGAAGATGACGCGCTGGCCGGTGGGCACCGCGTCGAGGCTCTCGACGAAAATCGCGCCCTCGCGCTCGAGCGCTTCGAGCACGAAGCGGTTGTGAACGATCTGATGCCGCACGTAAAGCGGGCGCCCGTATGAGCGCAACGCGCTGCGGACGGCCTCGACCGCGCGATCGACGCCGGCGCAAAAGCCGCGCGGCTCAGCCAGGATGATTTTTTCGACAGAAGTTTCGCCCAACGCCATGCTTCATTTGTAACTGGTAACTGTCCGCACGGTCAATGAGGGTCTCGAAATGCTCAATGCAGCGCGGGCGGGTGCGAGGTTTGGCAGCCGATCCAGACTTCGCCGCCTTCGAAGTGTTCTTTTTTCCAGATGGGGACGATTTCCTTGAGACGATCGATTGCGAAACGGCAGGCGTCGAAGGCTTCGGCGCGATGCGGCGCTGAGACTGCTATCGCCACCGAGGTTTCGCCAATCTCGACGACGCCGATGCGATGGGCGATTGCGATGCGCGTGATTTTCCATCGCGCGCCTGCTTCGACCGCGAGCTTGCGCATTTCGGATAGCGCCATCGGCTCGTAGGCTTCGTACTCGAGGCGAATCACGCTGCCGGCCCGCGTTGTCGCGGCGGGTGGTGCCGGTGAACGACACGATTGCGCCGGCGGCGGGGTCTGCAACTTCGCGCTCGAGGGCGGCGACATCGATACGGTTGCGTCCGATTGTGATTGCGCCGACGTATGCGGGCGTGTCGGCGCCGCCGCTGACCGGCGGGATGAATGCGATCTCGTCGCCTTTGCGCGGTTTGAAGCCGGCTTCGACATATTCCTGGTTGACGGCGAAGCCGACCGAATCGTGATGACCGCCGAGTTCGGGAAATTCGACGACCAGATGTTTCCAAATATCGCCGACGGTGGTGCCGTCGGGAAACTCGCGCGTCAGCTCGGCGGTATGCGCGCGCTCGCGCAGCGTCGCGAACAGTTTGATCGTGAACTTATTCACGGCTTCATTTGCTCAGCAGATAAGTGATGTGGCCGAGCTGCGGCAGCAGCAGCTTCTCCATCGCAAGGCGGCACGCGTCGGTCGAGCCGGGCAGCGCGGCGATAAATTTGCCGTGACGGACGCCGGCAATCGCGCGGCTCATCATGGCAGCGGCGCCGATTTCATTGAACGACAGCATCCGGAACAATTCGCCGAAGCCTTCGAGCTCCTTGTCGAGCAGGGACTTCACGACTTCAGTGGTGTTGTCGCGCGAGGTGATACCGGTGCCGCCGTTGACGATGATCGCGTCGAGATTCTCGAGGTTGTTGACGAGCGCGGCGGAAATCTTCTCGCGGTCGTCGTGCACGATCTCGTAGTAGTCCACGCGATGACCGGCCGCCTCGAGCATGGTGCGGATGAGCTTGCCGCTCGCGTCGGTCTCGGGCGTGCGCGAATCGCTGGCGGTGATGACGCCGAGCTTGAGATTCTTGCGCGCGTGTTTTTCGTGCTCGTGGACCGGCATACGGATTAGGATTACACAATCCGCGATGGCATTATAAGCAGTCCAACACCGCCGGAACTTCAAGATGACAACCGCTTCCAGCCGCGCCGCCGGTTTCTTCAGCCCGAAAATCCTGCTGATTGTTGTTGGCGTGATCGCGATCCTCTACGGGGCGCATCGCGTCGGCGCGGGACCGTGGCTGACCAACACGCTCGACTGGATTCGCGGGCTGGGCGCGCTGGCGCCGGTCGCGTTCATTGCGATTTACATCGTGGCGTGCGTTGCGTTTCTGCCGGGATCGATCTTGACGATTGGCGCGGGCGTGATTTTCGGCGTCGTGCGCGGATCGATCTACGTCTCGATCGCGGCGACGCTCGGCGCCACCGCCGCGTTCCTCGTCGGGCGTTACGTGGCGCGCGATTGGGTCAGCAAAAGACTCGAGGGCAATGCGAAGTTCAAGGCGATCGATGAAGCAGTTGGCAGAGAAGGATGGAAGATGGTTTTCCTGACGCGACTGTCGCCCGTGTTTCCATTCAACTTGCTCAACTACGCGTATGGGCTGACGCGGGTGACGCTGCGCGACTACTTTTTCGCGTCGTGGGCCGGGATGATTCCCGCCACGGTACTCTACGTCTATATCGGGTCGCTGAGCGGCGACCTCGCGCGCGCGGCGGGGGGCGGGGCGCGGCGCACGCCACTTGAATGGGCGCTCATGGCGGTCGGATTCGTCGCGACTATCGCGATCGTTGTGTACGCAACGCGAATCGGCGCGCGCGCGATCCGCGAAAAGACTTGAGCGAGGGGACCATCGATGGGATCGCACGCGCTGAAGCATGAGCCGCTCGACGCTTACAATCTCGCGCTGACGGAAAATCTGCATCCCAGTGGATGGGTCAATCCCACGCCCGCCGACCGTTACAACATGGTGGTGATAGGAGCGGGCACCGCCGGTCTGGTGACCGCCGCGGGCGCCGCGATTCTCGGCGCGAAAGTCGCGCTGGTCGAGCGCGACCTGATGGGCGGCGATTGCCTGAACTTCGGATGCGTGCCGTCGAAGGCGCTGATCCGATCGGCGCGCGCAGCCGCGGCGGTGCGCGACGCGGGCCGTTTCGGGGTCGAAGTGCCGGCTGGCGTGCGCGTCGATTTTCCAGCCGTGATGGAGCGGATGCGCAAGCTGCGCGCCGAGCTCAGCCCGACCGATTCCGCCGATCGCTTTCGTGGGCTGGGCGTCGATGTGTTCATCGGCGACGGGCATTTCACCGCGCCCGACTGCGTCGAAGTTGACGGCAAGCCGCTGAAATTCAAGAAGGCGGCGATCACGACGGGAGCGCGCGCCGCGTCACTGCCGATTCCGGGCCTCGCCGAGGCGGGCTATCTGACCAATGAGACGGTGTTCTCGTTGACCGAACTGCCGCACCGAATCGCCGTGATTGGCGCCGGACCGATCGGATGCGAGCTGGCGCAGACGTTTGCGCGCCTGGGTGCGCAGGTGTCGCTGCTCGAAGTCGCGACACAAATTTTAATTCGCGAGGATCGCGACGCCGCGCAGCGGGTCGAACGCGCAATCGTCCGCGACGGCGTGGAAATCGTCACCGGCTGCAAAATTTTCGGCGTCGCGAGGCATGAGAACGAAAAAATAATCGCGCTCGAGCGCGACGGTGTCCGCCGCGAGGTTGCCGCCGACGTGATTTTGATCGGCGTCGGCCGCGTGCCCGCTGTCGAAGGCCTGAATCTCGAAGCCGCGATGATCGAATACGACAAGCAAAACGGCGTGAAGGTTGACGACCACCTGCGCACGACCAACCCGCTGGTGTACGCCGGCGGCGACGTCGCCTCACCGTACAAATTCACTCACGTCTCCGACGCGCACGCGCGCATCATCATTCGCAACGCACTATTCTTCGGACGCCAGCGCGCGAGCCAACTGACTATTCCGTGGTGCACCTACACCGACCCGGAAATCGCGCACGTCGGACTGTACGAAGCCGAAGCGAAGGAGCGCGGAATCGCGGCCGCGACTTACACGCTGGAATTGGCCGAGGTCGATCGCGCGGTGCTCGACGGCGAGACCGACGGCTTCGTCAAGGTGCTGGTGAAAGCAGGGAGCGATCAGATTATCGGCGCGACGATGGTCGCGAGCCACGCCGGCGAAATGATCTCGGAGCTCACGACCGCTATAAAAGCCGGCATCGGGCTGGGCACTCTCGGCGACGTGATACATCCATACCCGACGCAGGCCGACGCGATTCGGCGCGCGGCGGGACTCTACACGCGCACGCGGCTGACGCCGTTGGTCGCGGGCATGATGAAGCGCTGGTTCGCGCTCACGCGATGAAGAAAATTATCGCAGCCGCAGGTTGAATGCCTGCCGTCCCTTCTCGCCCGCGCGAACGTCGAACTGAACTTCGTTGCCCTCGCGCAGGTCGTCGAAATAAACCTTGGGCGACAGCGCCGAGCGATGGAAGAAGACTTCGTCGCCGCCGTCGTCCGCGATGATAAAGCCGAAGCCCTTGTCCTTGACTACTTTCTTGATTGTTCCGAACACGCGATCCTCCCCCGAACAAAATTGTGCGCGCCTTGAGCTTACGACGCTCACAATTTAAGTAAAGACACAGCCCGCGCGAGGAATGCACATGCTCAAAGCCGTCACACTGAAAGAAATTGAGAGAATCTTCGCGGTGATCGATCCGATGGGGATCTCGCGCGAGGCGGTCGAAATTCCGCTGCGTACTGAGCATCCGGGCCGCGTTTCGATTTTGAAAAACGGCAAGCTGGAGATTGTGGTCGAGCGCGACGGCGACTTCGAGGATTGGCTCACGCATCTCGCGGCGCAGATTCGCGACCTGATGAAGCCGGCGGAGGACTGAGCTCTATAAGCACCGCGCCGTGATCGACGGTCTGCCCCTCCTCGACGCGAACATGTTTGACGAGCGCGGCGCTCTCGGCGGCGAGTGTCGTTTCCATTTTCATCGCTTCGATCACGACCAGCGCCTGCCCGGCCTCGACCAGGTCGCCGTCGTGCACGAGTACCTTGAGCACCTTGCCGGGCATCGGCGCGGTGATTTCCGCCGCTGCGAGTCCACGCGCGCGGCGGCGCGCGGTGGGTGCGGCAGGCTTGAACTCAAGCGACGCCGGCCCAACTGAGACGAAGATCGAATCCTTGCGCCGCGCACCATAGACTGCATAGCGGCGCCCGTCCAGGTTGAGAATTCCGCCGCCGTCTGCATTCGGCGTGAACTCCGCGGCGACTTCCCGGTTTCCGATGCGGACGCGAATCGCGCTGCCGTCGCGCGACGATCACTTCGGCGTCGATTTCATGCGAGTCACCCGCGCGCGTGAGCTTCATCGGCGCGATCCCCACAGCTCGAAGTTGTTAAGACCTTCCCATGGCGACCGATGCCCGGCGCCGGTACGTGGCGTTGCGCTATCCGCATGCGAATCGGCCGCAACAATAGCCGCGACCAGAAGCGCCGCATCGATTTCGGGTGAATCGATCTTCCAGTCCGGAAAAAATTGCTCGATGAAGTGAGTCGAGAGCTTCGCGTCGCGAAACTGCTCGCTCGCAACGATATCGCGCAGGTAGGCCGCGTTGTTCGTCACGCCCAGCAACGCGAATTCGCCGAGAGCGTTGACCAGCCGGCCGCGCGCCTCCTCGCGATTCGCGCCGTAGCAGATCAGCTTGCCGAGCAGGCCGTCGTACCACGGCGTCACCTCAATTCCGCGGGCCAGATGCGAATCGAAACGCACGCCTGGACCGCCGGGCACGCTCAGATGAAGCACGGTGCCGGTCGCGGGCCGGAAGTCATGCTCGGGATCCTCGGCGTTGATTCGGCATTCGATCGCCGCGCCGCGCGGAGCCGCGGGCTCCGAGAGCTTGCCGCCCGCCGCGATCCGCAACTGCTCGCACACTAGATCGCAGCCGAAACGCATTTCGGTCACCGGATGCTCGACCTGCAGGCGCGCATTCACTTCGAGGAAGTAGAAGTTGCCGTCTTCGACCAGGAACTCAGCGGTGCCGGCGTTGGTGTAATGTGCCGCGCGCGCGAGTTTCAGCGCGGCGTCGATCATCTTCGCGCGCATTTCGGTTGAGAGTCCCGGCGCCGGCGACTCTTCGATAATTTTCTGATGCCGCCGCTGGATTGAGCAATCACGCTCGCCGAGCGCGACCACATTGCCGTGCTCGTCACCGAGAATTTGTATTTCGACGTGCCGTGGATGCGCGAGATACTGCTCGATGAAAATGCGGCCGTCGCCGAATGCCGCAGTCGCTTCGCGCGCAGCTGCTTGCAGAGCGCCTTCGAGCTGCGCGGCGTTCGACACCACGCGCATCCCGCGTCCGCCACCGCCGGCGGCAGCCTTGATGAGAATCGGATAATTCACCTGCGCGGCAAATTCGCGCGCTGCGGAAATTTCGGCGGTCTCGATCCCCGGCACCACTGGAACTCCAGCCGCGACTGCGATTCGCCGCGCCGCGACCTTGTCGCCGAGCGCCGCCATCACGTCCGGCCGCGGGCCGACGAATACGATCTGCGCATCGGCGGCGGCCCGCGCGAATTCGGGACGCTCCGAGAGAAATCCGTAGCCCGGATGAATCGCGTCGGCGCCTGATTGTTTTGCGGCAGCGATTATCGCCGCGATATCGAGATAGCTTTTCGCAGCCTCGGCCGGTCCGATCGCAATCGCCTCGTCAGCCGCACCGACGTGCACGCTCTCCGCGTCAGCCGCGGAATAGACGGCGACCGTCTTGAGCCCGAACAGACGCGCGCTTCGGATGATCCGGAGCGCAATCTCGCCGCGATTTGCGACGAGCAATTTGGTGAGTCGCGCCATCGACTCGACGAAGCTAGCACAATCAATTGCAACCGGCGCGCCCGTCATATAATTCCCGACAAGGCATCGCATCCGCATGAATCGCTACTTCGAGGACTTCACCGCCGGCCAGGTTTTCAAGCACTGGCCCGGCCGCACGATCACCGACTTCGACAACACCTGGTTCACGCTGATGACGATGAACACCAACCCGCTGCACTTCGACGCCGCCTACGCCGCCACGACGCAGCACGGGCGGCCGCTGGTGAACGGGCTGCTGGTGATGGCGACGGTGGTCGGCATGAGTGTGAAGGACGTGAGCGAGAACGCGATCGCCAATCTCGAGTACGAATCGGTGCGTCACACCGGGCCGACGTTCGCCGGCGACACGCTGTATGCCGAAACGACGGTGCTCGAAACCATCGCGTCGAAATCGAAAAGCGACCGCGGCGTCATCTACGTCGAGACGCGCGGCCTCAATCAACGCGCCGAGGAGATTATGATCCTGCGGCGCAAAATCCTTGTTCCGCGACGTCCCGCCTGAAGGCAGCATTTTATGGACCAACTATATTTCGTCGTTCACACGCATTGGGATCGCGAGTGGTATCAGCCGTTTCAGCAGATGCGCGCGCGGCTGGTCGCGATGGCCGATCGCATGATTCCGCTGGTCGAGCGCGGCACCATCCCATCGTTTCACTTCGACGGCCAGACGATTGTGCTCGACGACTACCTCGAGATGCGCCCGCGCGCCGAGCCGCGGCTGCGCGGTCTGATTCGCGCCGGCAAAATCCAGGTCGGGCCGTGGTACGTGCTCGCCGACAGTTTCCTGGTGAGCGGCGAATCGCTGATTCGCAATCTCGAAATCGGCATGACGATCGCGCGCCGCTTCGGCCGGCCGCTCGACGTCGGCTACCTGCCCGATCAGTTCGGACACATCGCGCAGATGCCGCAGATTCTGGCCGGCTTCGGCTTCACGACGGCCGTATTGTGGCGCGGAGTCGGCGGCAACGTGAATCGCAATCGCTTCACCTGGGAAGCGCTCGACGGCAGTTCGGTGCTGACGGTTTATTTGCCCAACGGCTATTCCAACGGCGCGAATCTGCCGCTCGAAACGGTTGACAGCTTTGTCGCGCGCGCCGAACGGATCGCCGGCCGCGAGCGCGACTTCGCCGCGGGCACGCCGATCCTGGTGATGACCGGTACCGATCACGCCGAGCCTGACGCGCGGCTCAGCGCGCGAATCAATGAAGCGCGCGAGATTTCCGCGATGACCTTCGAGACCGGCTCGCTCGAGAACTACGTGCGCCGAGTGGCCGAGATGCCGCTCGACGGCACGCCGCGCCATTGTGGCGAACTGCGCTCGCCGTTGCGGTCGCACCTGCTGCCGGGAGTCACGTCGGCGCGCACATGGATCAAGCAGCGCGATTTCGAGAATTGCCGCGCGCTCGAACGCTACGCCGATCCGCTTGCCGCGCTGGCCAACGTGCGCGGGCACGGCGCCGGCCTAGACGCGTTCCTCGAGATGGCGTGGCGCACCGAAATTCAGAATCATCCTCACGATTCGATCTGCGGATGCTCGGTCGATCAGGTGCATACCGACATGCGCTATCGATTCGATCAGGCGGCGATGCTTACCGAGACCGCGATTCGGCGCGCCGCCGCATCATGCCTCGACAGCCGCAATGCCGGCGCGTCCGAAATCGCGGTGTTCAATCCGTCGTTCGCCCGCAATGCGCTCGTGAGCGGCGAGACCGAGATTGCCGATCCGCGCGCGCACTACGTTGCCGAGACTGCCGACGGCCGCCGCGTCCCGGTCGCACTCGACGCGGCGCGCGAACAGCGGACGCTAGATTCCGACATGCCGGCCGCCGAATTCAAATCGATCATCGGCGGCTTGAGCGAGCCGTCGGTGTTCGGCCGCACGGTGAATCGCTATGAGATCGCGACTGCGCCCGACGGCCGCCCGCAGGTGAACCTCTTCATGAGCCGTGCGGCGTTCAGCGATCTGGACCTCGAAGAATTCCAGCTTGCGGTTCGCACGCGCATTCCCGATTCGGGCACGGTGCGCATCCATGCGACCAGCGCCGCGCGATGCTCCGTCAGTTTCGTCGCCGACGATCTCGCGCAGACGGGATTCAGCTTCTATCGCCTGGTGCGCGACGAGGCCGCCGCGGTCGAGGCGAATCCCGCGTCGGTCGAGTCGATCGAGAACGAATTTTTCCGCTTGACGCCGACGCTGCGCGGCCTGGAGATTCGCGATCTCGCGCGCAACGCGGCGATGGAATTGTATTTTGAAGACGACGGCGATCGCGGCGACGAGTACAACTTCGATCCCGTCGGCGACGGTGCGTCGATCGCGACGCCGGCATCGCTCTCCGCGAGCGTCATCGATAACGGCGCCGTGCGCAAACGCCTCCGGCTCTCGATGAAATTTGAAGTGCCGGCGGCGCTCGCGGCGGATCGGCGCGCGCACTCGTCGGCTCGCGAGCAGCTCGACGTCGCACTCACGGCGACGCTCTACGCCGGGCTTGACCGCGTCGATTTCGTAGCCGACGTGACCAATCGCGCGCGCGACCATCGCTTGCGCGCCGCGTTGCGCACGCCTGTCCTTGCCGCCGACAGTGTGCATGACACCAGCTTCGGCATTCTGCGGCGCGCGCTCGCGCCGACGGAACCGCGCGGCACTGAGGACATCTACCCCACGGTGCCGCAGCGCACGTTCACCGCCGTCGAAGGCGCCGAGTTCTCGGCCGCGCTTGCGAGCCGCGGCATCCTAGAAGTCGAGGCGCGCCCCGATTCCGCCGGTGCGACGACGATTCTTCTGACCCTGCTGCGATGCGTCGGATGGCTGTCGCGCTCCGACCTCGCGACGCGACGCGGCGGCGCGGGCCCGGAGCTTGAGACGCCCGGCGCGCAAGAGTTGGGCGAGCATCGTTTCGAGTTCGCGGTCGCGACTTTTCGCGGCAGCTACCTTGAGGGCGATTTGCTGCAACGGGTCGAGGCGTACACCTCGCCTCCACGCGTGTTCGCGGGCCGCCGCGCCGATCGCGAGGCCGGCGACTGGTTGCTGGGCTGCAACAATTCTCGGGTAATCTTTTCCACTGCGCGACCGTTGGCCCGCGCGAATTCCTACAAGGTGCGCGCATACAGCGCGTCGCCGACGCCCGAGACTGCTCGATTCACCTTCTGCGCCAGTGGGCGCGCGCGCCTCGTCGATCTCGCCGGACGTGCTGTGAAGCGCGCCGGACTCAAGCGCTCGCGCGCCGGCGCAATCGCGCTCGAGCTCAAGCCGTTCGAGCTCGTGACGTTCGAAGTGCGGGCTCGGCCGCAGTGACCGCTGAAGATTTTTTTGAATTTGATCGTCAAAAAGATTGATCGACGACTCGATTTCATTATGGTGTTTAGTCCGAGTTCGAATTCGGGCGCGGCGCCGGAGATTGAAACGAAATTTGCCGTGCTGCGTATCAATTGGCGGGACTGTTAACTGACTTGGGGAGCGTTGCGGAAATAATGAGCGAGAAAATCACGGTGCGCACCGTCTATGACTTCCCCGTCGCCGGCCATCTGTGCGACGACGGAACTGTGCGCTACATCAAACTGGTGCGCCGTGCCGGCCAGCAGCCCGAAGGCACCTGCCCGCAGTGCAAAATTTCCTTCCTCTATCGAAAGCCCAAAGCCTCGAAGTCCGCGCGCCACGTCGAGGGCGAGGGCATCGTCCACTTTTAGATTTCCCGAAAATTCACCTTCGCTATTTTCCCTCGCGTGCGGCGCGCACCGAATCGCGGGTCTTGACGAGCATGATTTTGGGGCCCTTGTAGTAGCGCGCGGCCTCGTCGCCGACGAACGCCCATCCGTCGTTCGGATCGAACCAGGCGTGAAGCTTGGGCACGAAGGGCGCGATGATCACATTCAACCATCCAAAATCCGGCCGCACTTCGACGCGCAATGCTTCGGCGCCGTAGGAAGTCCACACCGCGCTTCCCGGATCGACATTCACGTTAATCGCAAATATCTTCGGGCTCGGCGCGCAGTTGAAGACGTGCAGCCGACGACTCGCGCCCTTGACCCCCGCGCGCAAAATATCCTGGATCGGAATCACGATGCTCGCGCCCGCCCACGTATCCGCGGGGAAGCTGAGCGTCGCGGACTGCGTGCTCACCTGTCCGGATGAGTTGTCGATGCAAGTCGCGGCGCCCGATTTCAAATCGACGTGCGCGCGCATCAGGATCGATTTGTCGGCGTTGTAGAACGTGTGATCGAATTCGACCTGCCTGGGCTGCTGTCCGGCGGCGTCCAATTCCAGGTGCGCGGTCTCGACGTCGGTCTGACCGTCGAAGTAGCCATTCTCGCCGTCGAGCGTGGCCCCGTCGCTAGTGCTATCGACACGGTAACGGCTCCGCCCAATCGCGACGCCGGTGTCAGGATTCAGAATCGCAAAATCGGTCGGCGGGAAGCTGAGCGCGTTCGCCGACAGTGACGGCGCCGTGCAAGCGATCATCAAAACTGTCGCGAACGCCGCGCCCATGCGTCTTTGTTGCCGCCTGGTAATCATGCCCTTGCCAACACTCATCTGGTCTGGAACGTTAACTCGGCTGGCGGACTATGCGCCAGCCGCACGATCAAAGGCTTTCAGATGCTCGATACAATTTTCGGCGCGAATCCGGACATCAAGCGCATGCAATCGCGATGCGCGCAGGCGCTCTTCAGTGCCGGCATCAGCGCCAACCTCGCGACTGCGTTCGCCGCGCTCGCCGGCGTCGCATCGGGCATCGCGTTCGCGCGCGCACACACGACCCTAGCCATCGTTGCGCTGACACTCAGCGCCGCCTTCGACGCGCTCGACGGTACTATCGCCCGCGAATGCGGCGTGGCAAGCCCGTTGGGCGGCGTGCTCGACTTGTCGGCCGATCGAATCGTCGAGGCGTGCGTGATCGTCGGCATCGCGTGGCGCGATCCCGCCCTCTATTTGCCGGCGCTGATTCTGGTAGCGACGTGGTACGTGAACATCACGATATTCCTGGCCGTCGGCGCCGCGCTCGAAGGTCCCAGCGCGAAACTAATTGAGTACCCACCGGGAATCCTCGAACGCACCGAAGCAATCGTCTTCTTCATCGTGTTGGGGTTGATCGAAGCGACTCCGCTCCTGCGCCCGCTAGGACCAGTACTCTGCTACGCGATGGCCGTGCTGGAAATCGTCACCGGCGCCCAACGCCTTTTGTTTGGAATGCGAATGTTGCGCGCGCAATGAAAAAGAAAGTCCTATCCACAACAGTTGTAGGAGCGGGTGCAGTCCTATCGCCACCGATCGCGTCCAGGAAGTCTCACCAGGTGCCTTCGCCCAATGGCTCGCGCGACGATGATTATTACTGGTTGCGCGACGATACTCGTAAGTCGAAGGACGTGCTCGACTACCTGAAATCCGAAGATGCCTACACGGCCGCCATGCTGGCGCCGACTCAGACTCTTCAGGACAAGCTATACAAGGAACTCGTCGGACGCATCAAGCAGGACGATGCGTCGGTGCCCGTCCTGCGGCGCGGATGGTGGTACTACACACGCTATGAGACCGGGCGCGAATATCCTATTTACGCGCGCCGCCGCCGCTCGATGCGGGCGCGGGAGCAAGTGATGCTCGACGGCAATGCGCTGGCCGCGGGCAAGGACTTCTTTCAAATCGGAGCTTGGGCGGTCAGCCCCAACGGGCGCATGCTCGCATATGCCGAAGACACTGTCGGCCGCCGGCAGTACTCGCTTAAGGTAAAGGACCTGCAAACTGGTGCGATGCTCGCGGATAACGTCGCTAACATCGAGCCCAACCTGGTCTGGGCGAACGACAATAGGACTCTGCTGTACGTCGAGAAGGATCCCGTAACCTTGCTAAGTGTGAGAGTCCGCAAACATTCCTTAGGTTCCGATTCAGCCAAAGATCCCCTGGTATATGAAGAGCAAGATCACAGTTACTACATGCGGCTGACGAGGAGTAAGTCCGAGAAGTACTTGTTCATCGTGCTCAGGAGCACTTTGCAAAGCGAATGGCGCTACACCGACGCCGGCGATCCCCAGCTAAAGTTCAAGACAGCAATTCCTCGAGAAGCGAATCATGAGTATCAGCTAAGTCACCTGGGCCGCGATTTCATCGTGCGCACCAACTGGAACGCGCCGAATTTCCGCCTCGTTCGGGCGCCTGTCGCCAGGATCGCTGACAAGAAAGCATGGAAGGACGTGATCCCGGCCCGCGACGACACCTTTCTCCAGGCCTTCGAGGTCTTCAAGAACTACGTCGCGGTCAACGAGCGTTCCGGCGGACTTATGAAGCTGCGTGTGAGATCGTGGAACGGGCGAAAAGACTACCTGATCGCATCCGCGGAGCCTTCTTATACGACTGCGCTGGTACCGACGCCGAACATCGAGTCGAAGAAGGTCCGTTACATTTACACCTCGCTGACTACTCCAAGAACCACCTATGAGTACGACATGGCCTTGGGACGGAAAACGACGTTGAAAGTTGAGCCGGTTTTTGGAGGTTTCGATTCAATTGATTATAAGACCGAGTATCTTCATGCCACTGCGAGCGACGGCACCTTGATCCCGGTCTCGATCGCTTATCGGAAAGGAACGAAGCTGGACGGCGGCGCGCCGCTCTACCAGTACGCTTATGGATCGTACGGCCTATCCACCGATCCAGCCTTCATTCCGAACTGGGTAAGTCTGATGGATCGCGGGTTTGTCGTCGCCATAGCTCATATTCGAGGCGGGCAAGAGATGGGCCGTGCATGGTATGAGCAGGGCAGGCTGCTCAACAAGAAAAACACCTTCACAGATTTTATAGCAGTAACCAGGCATCTGGTGCGCGAGAAGTACGCCGCGCGCGACAAAGTGTTTGCGCAGGGTGGCAGTGCCGGCGGCCTGCTGATGGGTGCGGTAGCGAATCTGGCGCCTGAGGACTACCGCGGTATCATCGCCAACGTTCCGTTCGTGGACATCGTAACTACCATGTTGGACGAATCGATCCCGCTAACCACCAACGAATTCGACGAATGGGGCAATCCCAAAGACAAGACCTACTACGATTACATGCTGTCCTATTCTCCTTATGACAACGTGAAGTCCATGGCCTATCCGGCAATGTTGGTGACGACCGGCCTATGGGACTCGCAAGTCCCATACTGGGAGGCGGCCAAGTGGGTCGCAAAGATCCGCGCCAGGAAAACCGACAGCAACCCACTGCTATTCAAGATTAACATGCAAGCCGGCCACGGCGGCAAATCCGGCCGCTTCGAACGCCTGCGCGAAACCGCGGTCGAATACCAGTTCATCCTGAATTGCCTTAAGCGCCCCCGCTACTCGACCGTGACCGACTTGGCGAGGTTGCGCGGCTGATCGACGTCGGTGCCGCGCTCCGACGCGATGTGATAGGCGAGCAACTGCAGCGGCACCGTCATCAGCACCGGCGTCAGCATCCGGTTCGTCTCCGGCACCTCGATAATTTCCGCGGCGACGCTCTTCAGCTCCGCGGTCGCGTGATTTGTCACCGCGATAATGCGGCCGTTGCGCGATTCGACTTCCTTGAGATTCGACATCGACTTCTCGAACAGGTTGTCGTTGGGAATTATCACTACTACCGGCATCTTGTCGTCGATAAGCGCGATCGGCCCATGCTTCATCTCGCCAGCGGAATAACCCTCGGCGTGGATGTACGAAATTTCCTTCAGCTTGAGCGCGCCTTCGAGTGCGATAGGGTAGTTGATGCCGCGACCGAGGAACAGGAAGTCCCGCGCCTGCGCGTATTTGCGCGCGATCTGTTGAATATTCGGCTCGCTCTCGAAGATGGTTTTGATCTGTCCCGGAATCGCGAATGCCGGCTGCAGCAGCTTGCCCGCGTCGGCATCGGACAAGCGTCCCATCCGCGCCGCGAGATGAATCGCGAACAGATAGTAAGCCTCGAGCTGCGTGAGAAAGCATTTGGTGGTGGTGACGCTCGTCTCGGGTCCGCATCGCGTGTACAACTGCGCGTCGGCCTTGCGCGCGATCGACGAGTCCACCGTGTTGGTGATCGCCAGCAGATGCGCCCCGCGCGCGCGTCCTTCTTCCATCG
Organism: uncultured delta proteobacterium; assembly: GCA_963756005.1. GTDB lineage: Bacteria > Desulfobacterota > Binatia > Binatales > Binataceae > Binatus. The sequence continues at coordinate 396,651 of CAVWMC010000001.1, read as the reverse complement.
CGGCTATAGTGTCGGCGGTCTCGCCCGACTGCGACACCGCGATGATCATCGTGCGCTGGTCGATTGGCGGGCGGCGATAGCGGAACTCCGACGAGTAGTCGACCTCGACTGGAATCGCCGCCAGCTCCTCGATCATAAACTTGGCGACCTGCGCCGTGATCCACGACGCGCCCGCACCCAGCATCACGATTCGCCCAATCGCCGCGGGACCGCCCGCCGGCAGCAGCTCGCCTTCGAAGCGCACGCTCGATGAGCCGCCGTCCGCCCGTCCCGCCATCGTGTCGATCCACGCCTGCGGCTGGTCGTTGATCTCTTTGCGCAGGTAATGCCGAAAGCCGCCCTTGGTCGCGGCGACCGCGTCCCATTCCACTTGACGCGGCGCGCGAGTGACTTCGGTACCGTCGAACTTCATCAGCCGAATTGCGCTGGCGGTGACCTCGGCCAGTTCGCCGTCTTCCAGCACCATCGCGCTGCGCGTGTGTTCGAGAATCGCGGGAATATCCGACGCGATAAAATTCTCGCCGTCACCGAGTCCCAGCACCATCGGCGTCGCGGTCTTGGCGGCGACCAGCTTGCCGGGTTCGGTTTCCGACAGCACGACGATGGAGAACGAACCGCGGATGCGCACGACGGCCTCGCGCACAGCCTCGGTCAGGCCGAGACCGGTTTTGAGCTTCTCCTCGATCAGATGCGAGATCAGCTCGGTATCGGTTTCGGAGCTGAGCTTGTGGCCGCGCGCGAGCAGTTCTGTACGCAGATCGACGAAGTTCTCGACGATGCCGTTGTGAATGACGGCGACCGGGCCGGCTTTGTGCGGATGCGCATTTTCCTCGGACGGGCGGCCGTGCGTCGCCCATCGCGTGTGCCCGATTCCGATATGGCCTTGCAGCGGCGCGTCGGCCAGCAGGTGCGCGTAGATTTTCGAGCTTGCCCTTGGCGCGGCGAATTTCCAGCTTGCCGCTATCGACGATAGTCGCGACGCCGGCCGAGTCGTAGCCGCGATACTCGAGGCGGCTGAGCCCGCCGAGCAGGATTGGGTAGGCCTCGCTCGGCCCGACGTATCCGATTATTCCGCACATGATCGTTCGCTCCTTTCCCCGCAATCGCAGGGAACGTTACAGAGTTTTCCGAACGCACGACGGTGCGAAAACGATAGCGAAATAATTATTACAGGAGAGTTTAGAAAATCACGTCAGAGCCGGATGCTCTGCCACCTGAGGCGCGTTTTGTCGCGCGGTCACCCGCGCGGTTTTTCACTGCTCGCCTCTATCGACTGTGGAGCCGGGAAGCCATCCGCCGAATCTTTCGATACTGCTTCCACCTCGTCAACTCATGCGATGAACATGAGTCCTGGCGCTACTCTCGTTCTATATTTTCTATCGGGTCGCCCGTCACCTCGCTTCGTATGATTATTCTCGCTCGAACGAGCTAGTTCAAGCTTGGATATGGGTCGCTTGAAAGTAGGTCACCTGCCATTTACCCGCCAGGCGCTGCCATATCCTGACGAACCTGAAGTTGTCGGATGCGCTGACGCCCGACGTTTCACTTGTAACAGTCGCAGTTCCGCGAGTTAGAGCCATATCGCCCACAACCTGCACTGCAAGATCTCCGATCTCGATTTTCTTATACGAGAAGGATGGGTTCTCGATCTTCGCTATAAGAGCCTGCCGATCGAACGGCTGGCCGTTGGTTCCTACGTTCACCTCGTCGGGTGCTATGACGGAGCTCAGGAATTTTGTGTCACGAGTCAGCAGTGCGGTCTTATAGTCACTCGATAACTGTTTGATTTCGGCTGCGTCGTCATTCGCGGCGTTCAGGCGTGGTGCGCAAACAAAAATAATAAGCGCGAGACCTATCAGGAGACCAACCGCCTCCGCAAATTTTCTGCTCACTCTGCGACCCTCTTTTGGTGATCCTTGTTGCGCTTCAAACTGCCATCGGGGCTGTCGCTGTGACGCTTGCGCCAGGTTGCCATCCAGCCCGCTTTTTCGCGCTGCGGATGATGCGACATCACGAGCGCGCCGTCGGGCACCTCGCGGATGATCGTCGTGCCGGAGGCGACGTACACGTCGCTGCCGACTTTCACCGGCGCGACCAACTGCGTGTCGCAGCCGACCATGCAGCGGTCGCCGATTGTTGTGTGATGCTTGTCGTAGCCGTCGTAGTTCACCGTGATAACGCCGCATCCGATGTTGGTGTCGTCGCCGATGGTGGCGTCGCCGAGATAGCTCAGGTGGCTGGCCTTGGTGCCGCGTCCGAGGCGCGCTTTTTTGGTCTCGACGAAATTGCCGATGCGGTTGTGGCCGGCGAGTTCGGTGCCGGCGCGCAGGTGAGCGAACGGGCCGATTTCGGATTCCTCGCCGATGACGCAATCTTCGGCGCGCACGCCCAGCTTCAGATGGCATCGCGGGCCGACGGTCACGTTGCTGAGCCACGCGGTGCCGTCGATTCGCACGCCCTCGCCCAGCTTGCACGCGCCGAGAATCTGGACGTTGGGACCGATCACGCAGTCGGGTGCGATTTCCGCTTGTTCAGAAATGTAGGCGCTCGCGGGATCGACCATCGTCACACCCGCCGCCATCAGTTTTTGGTTAACCGCCGCACGAATTTCCGCTTCCATATTTGCCAGCTCCTCGCGCGAGTTGATGCCGGCGAACTCCGCCGGGTCGTCAGCCACCCACGCTTCAATTGTTTCGCGACGCGTCCGCGCGATCGCGACGATATCGGTCAGGTAGTACTCATCCTGCGCGTTGGACGGCTTGAGTTCCGCGAGCGCAGAGCGGAGCAGTTCGAAATCGACGATGTAACAGCCGGTGTTGATTTCCTTGAAGGCGCGTTCGGCTGGTGACGCGTCGCGGAACTCGACGATTTTCTCGACCTTGCCGGCCGTATCGCGAATCACGCGGCCATACGCGGCGGGCTCCTCAAGGATAATACTGATGAACGAGAGCCTGGCGCCGCGCTTTCGATGCGCGTCGAGAAAAGCGCGCAGCGTTGACGACTTGATCGCAGGCATGTCGCCGTAGGTGATCAGCACGTCGCCGGTGAAGTTCGCGGGAAGCTGCTCGAGCGCGCATCGCGCGCCGTCGCCGGTCCCGCGCTGCGGCTCCTGGAGCGCGAATCGCGCGTTCGGGAACTTTACCGCGGCTTCAACGTCGCGCGCCTGGTGGCCGACGACGACTACGATCGGATTGGGCTCAAGTGCGGCGACGGCGCGGACCGCGCGCGCGATCATCGGCTCGCCGCCAAGCTCGTGCAGGACCTTGGCGCGCTTCGAGCGCATCCGGGTCCCTTTGCCGGCGGCGAGGATGATCGCGGCGACGCTATTCGTAGTCATCGAAGTTCGAGACTTTCCACGTGCCGGCTTCCTTGCGCGCCGTTATCAGCCAGTTGCGGTTGAAGGTGCCGCCTTCGGGCACGTCAATCGTTGCGCGAAACAGGAACTCGATGTGATCGGTGGCGTCGCGCTCGGCGGTGAGCTTGTAGTGCACGACCGGCTTGCGCGTGTTCTCGTCGATTTTTTGGTCGCCGATTAGCTGCTGTTCGTGATGCAGCTTGTCGAGTGCGAGGCCGGTGCAGAACGGCTCGGCCGCTTTCAGATCGATCGCGACATAATATTGGTCGATGAAGTTATCGACCACGCCGCGCGCGCTATTCGCCGGGTGGCATCCGCTGGCGACCATCGAAGCAAATGCGGCGACGAAAAGAAGCTGGGCGCATCGATCAGTAAGCTGGGATTTGCGGGATGTCATGATTTTTTCTTGAAGAGAGCCTCCAGCTTGTCCTGCGCGCCGCCTTTCGCTTTCGCCTGTGGCCTGGCGGACGCGTCGCCCGGAATAAAATATTCGCAGAAGTTGAATCGTTCCTTGTCCACTACCCGCTCCGCCATCGGCTCGCGGCAACTGTTGTTGTAGGCCTCATCGTAAAAGCCGCAGTTGCGGCATGAGTGGAGTGCGCGGCCGCATCCGGGGCATTCGTCGCGAAAACCGATACGTCCGCCGGTGACTAGTTCGATTTTCGCAGCGCAATTCCAACAGTTCATAGCGAAGCGGCGAATTGTTCGTGCGGCGTGGTGCTCCGCGGGACTGGAATGCGACCGGCCTCAACAATGCACGCTTTTTCGCCCGAATCGCCGCTGATAGCATAGCCGCTCGAATGGATGCGCGCGAGATGATGGAAGCCGAGATAGAGTCATTTGCGGCGGCGCTGAGGAAGGCCTCGCGCGCGGCGAACAATACGGTGACGAACTATCGCCGCGACCTGCTCGCGTTTCGAAGTTTCATGCTCGAGCGGGCCGCGATATTGGGCAAACGGGTCGATGAAATCGACGTCGCGCGCATCACCGCGGATCACGTCCGCAGTTACCTGGCTGAATTGATGAAAAACCAGGCCGCCCGCGCAACCGTTCAGCGCAGACTCAGCGCGATCAAGGCGTTCTTCCGCTATCGCGAGACGACGATTGGCGCGGCGAGTCCGGCGCGAACGATCCGCTCGCCGAAGAACGAGCGGCGCCTGCCATCTATATTGCAGGAAGACGAGGTTCGCCGGCTGCTCGAATTTTCACTGTCGCCCGACGACTCGACGCCCGCGTCGATTCGCGATCGCGCAATCTTCGAGACGCTGTACTCCTCGGGCCTGCGCGTCGGCGAGCTGGTCGGGCTGGACTGGCGCGATATCGACGAAGAGCTCGGGATGGTGATGGTCCGCGCGGGCAAGGGCAACAAGGATCGCCTCGTGCCGCTCGGCGAGCCCGCGTTGGACGCATTGAAGAAATGGAAAACGGCGATGCCGGTCGCGTGGGAGCATAACGGTCCCGTGATTACGAATCTTCGCGGCGGCCGCCTGACCACGCGCAGCGTCGAAATGATATTGCAGAAGAGAATCGAGGCGGCCGGCCTCACAGCGGGTGTCACACCGCATGGGCTGCGTCATTCTTTCGCAACGCATATGCTTGGCAATGGTGCCGACCTGCGGTCGATACAGGAGATGCTCGGTCATGCGAGCCTGGCGACGACGCAGCGCTATACTCATGTGAGTGTGAATCATTTGAAAGAGGTTTATCGACGTGCCTTCCCACGAGTCTGACCGAGGTATCGAACCGGGCGCCGAGTTTCGCCACACGACGATTCTGAGCGTGCGCCACGAAGGGCGCGTCGTAATCGCCGGTGACGGGCAGGTTAGCGTCGGACAAACGATCATGAAGGCGAAGGCGAAGAAAGTTCGCCGGCTGCATCAGGACCGGGTGCTGGCTGGATTCGCGGGTTCAACCGCGGACGCGCTGACGCTGTTCGACAAGTTCGAATCGAAGCTGCAGGAATACAATGGAGTGCTCCGGCGCGCGGCGGTCGAGCTGGCCAAGGACTGGCGCACCGATCGAATCCTGCGGCGGCTGGAGGCGATGCTGGTGGTCGCGGACAAAGAGAGCTCGCTGCTGATTTCGGGTGTCGGCGACGTGCTCGAGCCTGACGACGGAATCCTCGCGATCGGATCGGGCGGCAACTACGCGTTGTCGGCCGCGCGCGCTCTCATTCGTCACGGCTCCGGGATGACGGCGCGGCAGATCGCGGAAGGCGCGATGAAGATCGCGTCGGAAGTCTGCGTTTACACCAACGACCAGTTTGTGTTCGAAGAGTTGTAGTTAGTATGGCAGTCCCACAGGTGATGACGCCGCGCGAGATCGTCTCGGAGCTCGACCGCTATATCGTCGGGCAGCACGACGCGAAGCGCGCGGTTGCGATCGCGCTGCGCAACCGCTGGCGGCGGCAGAACGTCGCGCCGGATTTGCGCGACGAAATAGCGCCCAAGAATATTCTGATGATCGGGCCGACCGGCGTCGGCAAGACTGAAATCGCGCGACGCCTCGCGCGGCTGGCGCAGGCGCCGTTCGTCAAGGTGGAAGCGTCGCGCTACACCGAGGTCGGCTACGTCGGGCGCGACGTCGAGTCGATGATTCGCGATCTGGCCGAATGTGCGGTCAAGATGGTGCGCGACGAGGCGCGCGATAGCGTCGCGGTCAAGGCGCGCGAGAATGCCGAGGAGCGCCTGCTCGATCTGCTGTTCCCGGCGCCGACCAAAGTTCGCCGTCCCGCGGGTATCACGCCGGAGGGTCATGTCGAGGTTCTCGACAACGACTCGCACAAGGACACGCGCGAGAAATTGCGCAAGCTGCTCAACGGCGGCCACCTGAACGATCGCGAGGTCGAACTCGAAGTCAGCGCCAACGCGGCGCCGAATATCGAGGTCTTCACGCCGCAGGGCATGGAAGAGATGGGCCTCAACATGAAGGAGCTGATGAATCAGCTCATGCCCAAGAAGACGCGCACGCGCAAAGTGAAAATTCCGGAGGCGCTCGAGCTGCTGACGGCGGAGGAAGCCGCGCGGCTGGTGGATATGGAGGCGGTGGCGCACGAGGCGATCACGCGTGCGGAGCAGTCGGGTATCGTGTTTATCGACGAGATCGACAAGATCGCGGGGCGCGAATCGCACGGGCCGGACGTCTCGCGCGAGGGCGTGCAGCGCGACCTGCTGCCCATAGTCGAAGGATCGACGGTCAACACGAAGTACGGCACCGTCAGGACCGATCACATTTTATTCGTCGCGTCGGGCGCGTTTCATACGTCGAAGCCGTCGGACCTGATTCCCGAGTTCCAGGGACGCTTTCCGATTCGCGTCGAGCTGAAGGCACTCACGCGCGAGGACTTCATTCGCATCCTGACGGAGCCCGAAAACGCGCTGACGCGGCAATACGTCGCGCTGATGGAGACCGAGGGCCTGCACCTGCGCTTCACCGAGGACGGGGTCGCGGCGCTGGCGGAAATCGCGGCGAAGGTGAATGCGCGATCGGAGAATATCGGCGCGCGGCGGCTGCATACCGTGCTCGAGCGTCTGCTGGAAGAGCTGTCATTCAGCGCGCCGGAGCTGCAAGAGAAAGAACTGACCATCGACGCCGGCTACGTTCACGGCCGCCTCGACGAAATCGTCAAGGACGAAGATCTGTCGCGCTATATTCTGTAGGTTCCGATCTCCCGTTACACTGTTAGCAAAGGCCTGGCAGGCGATGGATTGCGTGGAGCGCGCAATACTGTTTTGATTTTCTTTTTCGGGATTTTGGGAGGTTCCCTGGAGCGTGAAAGAGACTATCCACAATCGGGCTGACGTGCTGATCGAGGCGCTGCCGTATATTCGGCGGTTTCGCGGTAAGACGTTTGTGATCAAGTACGGCGGGCATGCGATGCAGACCGAGGAGTTGCGCGAGAGTTTTGCGCGCGAGGTCGTGCTGCTCGACTTGGTCGGCATCAACCCGATCATCGTGCACGGCGGCGGGCCGCAGATCACTGAACTGATCGGCAAGCTCGGGCTCAAGTCGCGTTTCGTGCGCGGGATGCGGGTGACCGATCCGGCGACGATGGAAGCGGCCGAGATGGTGCTGCAGAGAATCAACAAGGACCTGGTCGCGACGATTTCGCGGATGGGCGGCCGCGCGGTCGGGCTCTCGGGCAAGGACGGCGACCTGATCCGGTCGCGCAAGATGCGGATGGTGGTGACGGGCGACAACGGCAAGCGCTCGCGGGTCGATATCGGGCTGGTCGGCGAAGTCGATCGCGTGAATCCGGAGTTGCTGCGGACGCTCGAGGTGAACAATTTTATCCCGGTGATCGCGCCGACCGGTTTTGGGCGCGACGGCCAGACTTACAACATCAATGCCGACACGGCGGCGGGCGAGATCGCGGCGGCGCTCAAGGCGGAAAAGTTGATCCTGCTGAGCGACGTCGAAGGCGTGAAAGATAAGGACGGCAAGCTGCTCTCGACGCTCGATGCGGCCGAAGCGCGGCGGCTGATCGCGCGCGGCGTTATTCACGAAGGGATGATTCCGAAGGTCGAATGCTGCATCGAGGCGCTGAACAAGGGCGTCGCGAAGACGCACATAATCGACGGCCGCAACAAGCATGCGGTGCTGCTCGAAATCTTCACCCGCTCGGGAATCGGCACCGAAGTGGTGCAGCGCCGCGCGAAAGTGTCGGCGTTGAGCGACACCGCTCGCAGCGCGGCCGGCAAAGCTCGATGAACAACGCCGAGATAATTGAGCTCACGCATCGGAACATGGTCGATGTGTACGGATGCCTGCCGATCGCGTTTGCGCGCGGGCACGGCGCGTACCTGTACGACGCCGACGGCAACCGCTATCTCGATTTTTTCTGCGGGCTCGCGGTCACCAGCCTCGGTCACGGGAATCCGCGTGTCGTACGCGCTATTAAGGAGCAGGCGGAAAAGCTCACGCACGTCTCCAACGTCTTTCACACCGAGCCGACGGCGCGCCTGGTCGAAAAACTGGCGACGCATTTCGGCGACGGCAAAGTCTTTTTGGGCAACTCCGGCGCCGAGGCGAACGAGGCGGCGATAAAGCTCGCGCGGCGATGGGGCAGCGACGCCGGCGGCGGCCGCTTCGAGATTTTGACGACGCTCGGATCGTTCCACGGACGCACGCTCGCGACGGTGAGCGCGACCGGTCAGGAGCGGTACCATCAGGGGTTCCAGCCCCTGATGCCCGGATTCAGGTTCACGCCGTTCGACGATCTCCCGGCGCTCGAACGCGCGCGGCGCGACGAAACCGTCGGCGTGATGATCGAGCCGATCCAGGGCGAAGGCGGCGTGGTGGTGCCGCACGCGGACTACCTCAAGCGCGTGCGCGAATGGTGCGAGCGCAACAAGCTGCTGTTGATTCTCGACGAAGTGCAGACCGGAATGGGCCGCACCGGGAAATTTTTCGCGTTCGAGCACGCCGGTATCAAGCCCGACATCGTGACGTTGGCCAAAGCGCTCGGCGGTGGACTTCCGATCGGCGCGATGATCGCGCGCGCGGAGATTGCGTCGAGCTTCACGCCCGGCAGCCACGGCAGCACCTTCGGCGGAAATCCGGTTGCGAGCGCGGCTGCGGTCGCGGTGATCGACGCGCTTGAACAGGACGGCGTGCTCGAGAACGCGTCGAGCGTCGGCGCCTACATGATCGAGCGGCTGGCGAAGTTCGCGCGCAGCTGCGATCGAATCGTCGAAGTTCGCGGACTCGGCATGATCATCGGCGCGGTGCTCAAGCATGACGCGCGGCCGATCGTCGAGGAGTGTCTCAAGAATCGGCTGCTGGTCAACGGGACCGCGGGCAACGTGCTGCGCTTGCTGCCGCCGCTGAACCTGACGCGCGAGGAAGCGGACGCGGGTCTCGCGATTATCGAGAGCGCATTCAAGAACGCGCCGATTCCGAAATGAAACGCGATTTTCTCGATCTAAGCTCGCTGTCGCCGGCTGAACTGAACGGGTTGCTCGCGCTGGGCGCGCGGCTCAAGGCCGAGTTGAAGATTGGACTCGAGCATCCGTACCTGCGCGGCCGCACGCTCGCGATGGTATTTCAAAAGCCGTCGCTGCGGACGCGGGTCACGTTCGAGACCGGCATGGCACAGCTTGGCGGGCATGCGATTTACCTGGCGCCGAATGATATCGGTATTGGCGAGCGCGAATCGGTGAAGGACGTCGCGCGCAATATCTCGCGCGCCGTGGACTTGATCATGATTCGCACTTTTTCGCATGAGACCGCGGTCGAGCTGGCGCGCGAGGCGAGCGTGCCGGTCATCAACGGGCTCACCGATTTGCTGCATCCGTGCCAGTTGCTCGCCGACCTGATGACGCTGCAGGAGCGCTTCGGGCGCGATCTCAGCAAGGTGCGCGTGGCGTTCGTGGGCGACGGTTTCAACCTCGCGCAGAGCTGGATCGAGGCGGCGGCGCTGGCGGGATTCGAGTTGCGGATCGCGTGTCCGAAAGACTACGAGCCCGAGAAGGAGTTCATGAAGCGGCTGCGCAACGAGGAAATCGGCACGCTGACCGACGATCCCGCCGAAGCAGTGAAGGACGCGGACGTGGTTTACACCGACACGTGGACCTCGATGGGCCGTGAGAAGGAAGCGGTGCAGCGCCGGCGCGATTTCAAAGGCTTCCAGGTGAACGACGCGCTGCTGAAGCATGCGCGCAAAGGTGCGATCGTGATGCACTGCCTGCCGGCGCATCGCGGCGAGGAAATCACCGACGACGTGATCGACGGGCCGCGCTCGGTGGTGCTCGATCAAGCCGAGAACCGGCTGCATGCGCAGAAGGCCGTGATGGTCTGGCTGATACGTCCTGAAATTTTGCGGATTTCGCCGTCGCAGGAATGACGGCACACGAATCGTGGCAACCGAAAAAATAAAAAAACTGGTGCTCTCGTACTCCGGCGGACTCGACACGTCGGTGATGCTGCGCTGGATCAAGGATCACTTCGGATGCGAAGTGGTCGCCTACTGCGCCGACGTGGGGCAGGGCGACGAAACCGAGGGACTCGAAGAAAAGGCGCTCAAGACCGGCGCGAGCAAGCTTTACATCGTCGATCTGCGCGAGGAATTCGCGCGCGACTTCGTCTTCCCGATGCTGCGGGCCAGCGCCGTGTACGAAGGCTACTACCTGCTCGGCACGTCGATTGCGCGGCCGGTCATCGCCAAGAAGCTGGTCGAGATTGCACGCAACGAAGGCGCCGACGCGGTCGCGCACGGATGCACCGGCAAGGGCAACGACCAGGTGCGTTTCGAGTTGACGTTCGCGCGGCTCGCGCCGGACCTGAAGATCATCGCGCCGTGGCGGCGAACCGATTGGCCGTTCGTGGGCCGCGCCGACATGATCGCGTACGCCAACGAAAAGAAAATTCCCCTGACCGTGACCGCCGAGAAGCCGTACTCGATGGATCGCAACATGGTTCACGTCAGTTACGAAGGCGGCATCCTCGAGGATCCGTGGCGCGAGCCGTACAACGACATGTTCCGCATGACGGTCTCGCCCGAAGACGCGCCCGACAAGCCCGAGTATGTCGAAATCGAATACGCCGCCGGCAATCCGGTCGCGATTAACGGCGAGCGGCTGGCGCCGGCGCGGATTATCGAGCGCGCCAACGAGATCGCCGGACGCCACGGAATCGGGCGCGTCGATCTGGTCGAGAATCGCTACGTCGGAATCAAATCGCGCGGGGTTTACGAGACGCCCGGCGTGACGATCCTGTTCCACGGGCATCGCGCGGTCGAGCAGCTCACGCTCGATCGCGAGGTGATGCATCTGCGCGATTCGCTTATCCCACGCTACGCGGAAATGGTGTATTACGGATATTGGTTTGCGCCCGAGCGAGAGGCGCTACAGGCGCTGGTGGACGATACGCAGAAAAACGTGAACGGAGTGGCGCGGCTGAAACTCTTCAAAGGCGGCGTGTGGATCGCGGGCCGCAAATCGCCCAACTCACTTTACGATCCGAAGATCGCGAGCTTCGAGGAAGCGGGCGGATACAACCAGGCCGACGCCGACGGCTTCATTCGCCTTGCGGGCGTGAGGCTTCGAGCGTTGGCGCGAGCGAGCACGAAAGGCTGATCGAGTTGGGCAAGGTCATCCAGTTCAAGCCAGTGCGCACGCAGCCCAAGCTGGTGCCGCGTCCGCGCACCGGCGATTGCGATCACTGCCATCACAAGATGGACGTTCATATCACGCATCCCGACGGCTCGATGAGTTGTGCGGCGCGCGGATGCTCGTGCCAACTGCGGCCGCTCAATTGATTCGCGCGTCGCGAATCATTCCGTTCGTGGAACCGTGAAAAAGTGAAAGGGCGTCGCCGCCAGAAGAATCTCATCCGCGGAAGATTTGCGCACGGCCGTTTGCCCGAGGTCGAAGCGTTCACCGCGTCGCTGCCATTCGATCGGCGGCTTTTTCGGCACGATATTCGCGGCTCGATTGCGCATGCGCAGATGCTCGCGAAGGTCGGACTGCTCAAAGCGAGCGAGATGCGCGCGATCGCCGCGGGGCTCGAGCGGATCGAAAATGAAATCGTGGGCGAACGCTTCAAGTTCGATATCGCCGACGAGGATATCCATCTCGCGATCGAGCGGCGGCTGATTGCGCTGATTGGCGAGCCGGGGCGCAAGCTGCACACCGGGCGATCGCGCAACGATCAGGTCGCACTCGACATGCGGCTTTACCTGCGCGACGAGCTGGCCGGCGTGATTGCGCTGATTGCGGAGCTGCGCGCCGCGCTGATTCGGATCGCGCGGCGGCACGTCGCGACGATCATGCCCGGCTATACGCATTTGCAACGCGCGCAGCCGGTGACGCTCGCGCATCACCTGCTGGCCTACGTCGAGATGCTTGGGCGCGATCGCGAGCGCTTCGAGCAAGCCGCGGCGCGGACCGCGGTCATGCCGCTTGGCGCGGGCGCTTTGGCGGGCACGACGCTGCGTCTCGATCGCCGGATGGTGGCGCGAGCGTTGGGCTTCAAGGCGATCACCGCCAACAGCATGGACGCGGTATCGGATCGCGACTTCGTCGTGGATTTTCTGTCGGCCGCCGCGCTCACGCAGGTGCATCTGTCGCGCATGAGCGAGGAAATTATTCTCTGGACGAGCGCCGAGTTCGGCTTCGCGGCGCTGCCCGACGAATTTTCGACCGGCAGTTCGATGATGCCGCAGAAGAAGAATCCGGATCTGCTCGAACTGATCCGCGGCAAGAGCGGCCGCGTGATTGGCGATTTGGTCGCGATGCTGACGGTGTTGAAAGGCCTGCCGCTTGCCTATAACTCGGACCTGCAGGAAGACAAGGAGCGGGTGTTCGACGCGATCGACGCGCTGAAGCCCGCGCTCGACCTGCTGGCGAAGTTGTGGCCGGCGCTGCGGTTCGATACCGAACGCATGCGCGCGGCGGCTGGAGGATTTGCGCTGGCGACCGATCTCGCGGAGTACCTGGTGAGTCGCGGCAGTGCATTTCGGCAGGCGCATGAAATCGTCGGCGCGATCGTTCGCGAGACCGTGGCAGCCGGCAGGACGCTCGAGGATTTGAGCGTCGCAGACCTGCGGCGGCATTCGAGCGTGTTTGGCGCCGACGCGATCGCGATGCTTCGAGCCGAGAACTCAGTTGCGCGGCGCACGATCGAAGGCGGTCCGGCGCCGTCCACAGTTAAGCGCCGCCTCAAGGAGATCGGACGCCGATGAAACGGAAACCCAACGGCGCGAAGTGGTTGGCGCTTGCGATCGTGCTCGCGGCGATGGGGGGCGTGATGTTTCCCGGCTGCGGCGTAAAGTCACAGCCGATACCGCCGGAAGCTGCGCGGCCTGAGAAAATCGCCGGGCTCGAGGCGGCCAACGCGAAAGAAGGAATCCGGCTGACGTGGGATCGCCCCGAAAACTACGCTGGCGGCGCCAAGTTGAAAGACCTTGGCAGTTTCTCAATCTCGCGCGCGGAGGAAGGCAAGCCGGCCGACAAGATCGGCGACATCCAGGTGCATGACCAAGGCCGATTCCAGGTGCAAAATACATTTGAGTTCATCGATGGCGCGACGGTCATGGGCAAGACCTACCATTACGAGGTGACCTCCAGCACCACCGACGGTTACGTCAGCGAGCCGTCCAACGATGTGGCGATCGTACGCAGAAAGCCGTCGGCGCCGCCGAACCCCGATACTTTCGTGGTGCCGACGCCGGTTCCGCTCAAGTGACATCGGCGCGAAGGCGACTGCCTTGCGCGTCGTTTATTCGCGGGGCTGCGCTATGATAGAAACGGAGCTTCATCCAATCGCGACATCAGCGCAATGAATTACTTCGACTACCGCAACGATCAACTTTACGCCGAAGACGTGCCGATCGCCGATTTGGCACGCCGGATCAATACGCCCTTTTTCGTTTATAGCGCGCGCACGCTGCGGCGGCATTTCCGCGTATTCGACGAGGCCTTCGCCGGCACCGATCATCTGATCTGCTACGCGATGAAGGCGCTGTCGAATCTGAGCATCCTGAAATTGTTCGCCTCGATGGGCGCGGGCTTCGACATCGTCTCGGTCGGCGAGCTGATGCGATGCCTGCGAATCGGCGCGGACCCGCGCAAGATCGTTTTTTCCGGCGTCGGCAAGACTGACGAAGAGATCGCGGCGGCGCTCGAAGCCGGCATCCTGATGATCAACGTCGAGTCGCGTCCGGAACTGCATCGAATCGCCGAGGTTGCGGGCCGGATGAAGCGGCGCGCGCCGGTTAGTCTGCGCGTGAATCCGGATCTCGATCCGGGCACGCATCCGCACATCTCCACCGGCCATCGCGACAGCAAGTTCGGCGTGCCGCTCTCGCAGGTGGACGAATATTACGCGGAGGCGAGCGCGCTGGCGCAGCTCGAAATCGTCGGGCTCAGCACGCATATCGGATCGCAGATAACCGAGATGGCGCCGTTTGCCGAAGCGGGGCAGAAGGTCGCGGCGATTGTCGGGCGGCTGCGTAGCGCGGGAATCGCGCTCAAGTATCTGGATCTCGGCGGCGGTCTCGGAATCCCGTACCAGGAGCAACCGCCGCCGCCGTCGGAATACGCGCACGCGCTGCTGAAGCCGATCGCGAATCTTGGACTCAAGTTCATCACCGAGCCGGGACGCGTGATGGTCGGCAACGCCGGCGTGCTGGTGACGAAGGTGCTGTACAATAAAGAGACCGACGTGAAGCGCTTCGTCGTGATCGACGGCGCCATGAACGATTTGATTCGTCCGGTGCTGTACGAAGCGTATCATTCGATCATTCCGGTCGATCGGCGAAAGCCCGGCAAGACGGTGACGGCCGACATTGTCGGACCGGTTTGCGAGAGCGGCGATTTCTTTGCGCGCGAGCGTGAGATGGCCGAGCCCGCGGAGGGCGACCTGCTCGCGGTGATGAGCGCCGGTGCATACGGCTTCGTGATGTCGTCGAACTACAACAGCCGTCCGCGCGCGCCGGAGATCCTTGTGGATGGCGCCGATGTGCACGTGATTCGCGAGCGCGATAGCTTCGAGGATCAGATCCGCGGCGAGCATATCGTCAGTCTCAAGCCGGCGTGAGAAAGCAGCGCGATGGCAACGCTCGAATTCACCAAGATGCACGGATGCGGCAACGACTACATATATGTCGTAGCGATGCGCGCGCGTCCCGCCGATCCGGCGGCGCTGTCGGTTAAACTTTCTGATCGCCACTTCGGCGTCGGCGGCGACGGACTGATCATGCTCGCGCCGTCGCCCAAAGCTGACATTCGGATGGAGATGTACAACGCCGACGGCAGCCGCGGCGACATGTGCGGCAACGGCATTCGATGCCTCGCGCGGCTGGCGTTCGAGCGCGGCCTCGTACGCGCGAATCCGATGGTGGTCGAGACTGACGCGGGGCTGAAGACGGTCGCGCTGCGGCTGCAAGGCCGTATTGTCGTGAGCGCGACGGTCGATATGGGCGAGCCGATTCTCGAAGGCCGCGAAATCCCGGTGAAGGCCGACGGCCGAATCATCGACTATCCGCTCGAGGTCGCCGGCCGGCGCGAGTCGATCACGGCGGTGTCGATGGGCAATCCGCATTGTGTGCTGTTCGTCGCCGACGACGGCGTGTTCAAGCTACAGGATCGCGATTTTGCCGCGCTGGGCCGCGAGTTCGAGCATCATCCGTTTTTTCCGCGCCGCGTGAATACCGAATTCATCCTGGCCACCTCGCGCCGCAATCTAAAGATGCGCGTGTGGGAGCGCGGCTCGGGCGAGACCTGGGCTTGCGGCACCGGCGCGTGCGCGGCGCTGGTCGCCGCAGTGCTGACCAATCATGCCGAGCGGACCGCGACGGTCGAATTGCGCGGCGGCAATCTCGAGATCGAATGGCGCGCCGACGGGCCCGACGCGAATCACGTTTTCATGACCGGCAACGCCGTCGAGGTTTTTCGCGGCGCGGTCGAGTTGGGCGCCGGCGAGATGGTGCCGGTGCAATGAAGAAGGCGGGAGGCATCGAACGATGTTCAATGGCGCACTGACTGCTCTCGCAACGCCGTTTCGCGACGGCGAAGTGGACGCGCCGGCGTTGCGCGATCTTATCGAATGGCAGATTCAAAGCGGCATCGACGGGCTGGTCCCGTGCGGATCGACCGGGGAATCCGCCACACTGACGCACGCCGAGCACGACAGCGTGATCAAGCTTACGATCGAGCAGGTGCGCAAGCGCGTGCCCGTAATCGCGGGCACCGGATCGAACTCGACCGCCGAGGCGATTCGGCTGACCGCGGCGGCGCGCGAGATGGGCGCGGACGGCGCGCTGCTGCTGTCGCCCTACTACAACAAGCCCACCCAGGACGGGATCTTCAGGCACTACAAAACGATCGCAGCGACCGTGGATCTGCCGCTGTTCGTGTACAACGTCCCCGGCCGCACGGCCTCGAACATCCTGCCGGAAACGATCGCGCGGCTGGCTGAGATCAAGAACATCGTTGGCATCAAGGAAGCCTCGGGCTCGATGGATCAGTCGTCGGACATTGTGAAGACGTGCGGCGACCGGATAACGATTCTGTCGGGCGACGACGCGCTGACGCTGCCGCTGATTGCGCTCGGCGCTAAGGGCGTCATCTCGACGTGCAGCAATGTCGTCCCGCGCGAGATGCACGAGCTTGCGGGCGCTGCGCTCGGCGGAGATTTCGCGAAAGCGCGCCAGATTCACTATCGGCTATTGCCGTTGATGCGCGCGCTATTCGTCGAGACGAATCCGATTCCCGTCAAGCAGGCGCTCGCGTTCATGGGCAAATGCGCCAACGAGTTGCGGATGCCGCTGGTGCCGATGACCGCGGGCCCCGCCGAGAGGTTGCGCATCGCGATGAAGGAACTGCGCCTGGTCTGAAGGGCGCTTCGATCATGCCCGAGCCGTACTACAAGCAGCACTGGGTCGATATCGATTCGGATCGTCACAGTGCGTACGACAAGATCCTCGCGTTTCATCCGGCGATGGAGCCGTTGCTGCGCCCGCTCGAGCTCAGAGCGGGTCTGCGCGTGCTCGACGTCGGATCCGGCCCTGGTCACACCACCTTCGAGCTGGCGCGGCGCGTGGCTCCGGGCGGCAAGGTGACCGGCGTGGATATCAACGCCGAGTTCGTCGAGCGGTCTGGCGCACGTGCGCGCGAGGCGAAGCTCGCGGCCGAATTCGTGCACAGCGCGTTTCCGCCGCTGCCATTCCCGGATGGATCATTCGACCGCGTGTGGTGCAAAAATGTTCTTGAGTATGTCGATTCCGCAGCCGATACTGTCGCGGAAATGGCGCGCGTGACGACAGTGGGCGGAATCGTCGTCGCGGTCGATAGCGACTGGGACATGATCGCGCTCGACATCGGCGCTGCGGCGCGCGAGCGCAGCGATCGAATCCTGGCCGCGTCGAAGGCGATCGCGATCAAGGAGCCGCAGGCCGGGCGCCAGCTCTATCGGCTGTTCCGCGCGGCCGGCCTCGACGACGTAAAAGTCGAGATTCACGCCGGCGCCGACACCGCGGGACGCTCGCTACCGATGCTGAAGGCGAGTTTCGCGCGGTATGCGCGCGACTCCGGCAAGATCGCGGCGGCCGAGGTCGAGGGCTGGTTTGCCGATATCGATCGTGCCGTCGCGAGCGGATCGTTTCTTTTCGTATTGCCGCAGTTTGTGGCACGGGGAATCAGGAAACAGGCGTCTTAGTGTGAACGCAAATCTCTTTCGGAGGAAAAACGAATGACATTTGCATGGCTCGCATTCTTCGACGCCATCCTGGCGATCGCGATGATCGCGGCGGGAATGGTTGGCGCGCACTTCTACCTGCTGGCGCCGTTCATGGGGTTCCAGCTATTCGCCCTCGGATTTTTGCTGAGCATCCTGGGCTTCTTCGTCGGCCTGCTCGCGATTTTCCTGACGCGCACAGCGCAGGCGCGCGCCGGACGCAATCGCGCGGTGCTCGCCACGGTGGTATGCGCGGTGATAGCGCTGCCGTTGATTTTCACGGTGCTGCGCAGTTCCAAGTATCCGCCGATCAACGATATCACGACCGATTTCGACCATTCGCCCGAGTTCGTCTTCGCGCAGAAGATGCAGCATGAGCCAAATCGCGACATGAAATACGACAAGGCGAAGTACGCCGCGCGGCAGCAGGCGGGTTACGGCCCGATCAACGCGATCACGGAGCGCCTTTCACCGGCCGACGCATTCGCGCGTGTAACCGAAGTCGCCAAGGCGATTCCGACGTGGACGATTACCTACTCGGATCCGGCCACGGACACGATCGAAGCGGTCGCGACGTCGAAGCTGTTCCATTTCAATGACGACGTCGTAATCCAGATTCGGCCGACGCCGGACGGCGCGAGCCTGATCGAGATGCGCTCGAAGTCGCGCGACGGGATCGGCGACTTTGGCGTCAACGCCAGGCGCATCAAGCACTTCTTCGATCGGGTCGCGCTGGCCCGCAGCCCGAGCGACCAGAACACCGGCGATCAGGAAGACATTCCGTAACATCGCTGTGAACGATGTCGCGGTGTTCCGTGCATGGAAGCTGCGGTTTACGACGGAATTCTCAGCGCGACCCGCGCTCGAGCGTGTCGATCATTTGCCGGTAGTTCCGCTCCGCCAGCGGCATGTGCACGATCTCGAACTTCAGGCGGTCAGGCCCAAGAAAATAAAGTGCGTAATAGCCGCCCGGTCCAAACGGGAACTCGCCGGGACCGTCGAGAATCTCCGCACCGAGCGAGCGCACCAACTCGAATGCGGCATCGACCTGTTCATGCCGCTGGACGTTGAACGCGACGTGATGCAATCCGGGCTCGTAAACTTCGAATGGATGCGCCGCCAGCTTGGGCTTTGCCTGCCAGATGTTGAACGCGGTTCCATTGGATTCGTTGATATTGAAGGTGAGCCGACCGCCGGTGCGGTTATCGTCAAAAATTCCGCCGACGGTGTAGCCAAGGAATTTCAGCAGCGGCCCGAAAAACTTCATCGCCGCGGGCAGATCGCTGACGGTGATCGAGACGTGATTGATCGATCCGTGAAGATCGGGCTTTGGAATTGATACAGGTTCCGCCATCGCTCGAACTCAGCGCATCGAGGCGTGCGCTGTCAAATGAATTTTTCCCTGAGCTACACCTTCGGCACTTCCATGCCCTTCTTCACGGCCGGACGGGCGCCGACCGCGGTAATCCATCGCGCGACGTTGGCGCTCTCGCCCACCACGTCGGGCTTCACGGCTTTGATCGCGGGGAAGCCGACCACGAGCCACGGGTAGGTTGCGATGTCGGCGATCGAATAGGCGCCGGCCATGTATTCGGTGTTTGCGAGTTGATTGTCGAGCACTTTGATCAGGCGCGCTGACTCGGTGGCGTAGCGATCGATCGCGTAGGGAATCTTTTCAGGCGCCGCGTTGACGAAATGACCCGCCTGTCCGAGCATCGGGCCGACATTTGCCATCTGCCAGAAGAGCCATTCGAGAACTTTCGCGCGGCCGGGATCTTTCGCCGGCAGGAACTTGCCGGTCTTCTCGGCGAGGTGCACGAGGATCGCGCCCGACTCGAAGATCGACACGCCCGCATCGTGATCGACGATCGCCGGGAATCTTGCTGTTCGGACAAATCTTCACGAACTCCGGCTTGAACTGGTCGCCGTTGCGGATGTTGATCGGATGGACCGAGTATTCGAGTCCGCATTCCTCGAGCATGATTGCGGGCTTGCGGCCGTTGGGCGTCGTCCAGGTGTAGAGATCAATCATGGTCGTCATTCCTTTGTGGCGAGGGTGATTACACGTTGGTATCACATGCGTCGAGAGCAGCCCATCGCATTTTTCAGGAGCAGTCGCGCTCGCTACTGCTGATGCCAGGTCGCGCCGCCGTCGGTAGTCACGAAACTTTTGGCAGTCGAAGTCGTGACGGTCGCGTCGCTGGCGCCGCCGGAGGACACCGTCACCAGATCTTCCGCGGTCGGCGATGCGACCACTGACCAATGCTCGCCGTCGGTCGTGCGGATGATCGTGCCCGCGCGGCCGACCACCCAGCACACGCTCGACGACGGCGCCGCGCCCGCAACCAGATCAGTGCTCACGCCGCTCCGCTGAGCGCGCTTGTTGCCGTTGCGGATCCAGCTCGGTGAATCATCCCGTTCCTGCCGACGATCCACGTCACCGATCGATCCGACGGCGCGATCGTCGCGAGCACGCCCGCCTGCTCGGCGTATCCGGCATTCGAGTTCAAGGCGTTGCCCGCAACTGCCGCGCCGTACGACTGCATCGCGCCCGTTTTCGCCGCAGGCTCGCTGCTCTGTGCGATCATCGCGCGCGCGGCGGGCGCCGCTGCGCTTTCGTTCATTCGGTGGAGAATCGCGCCGCCCAACGTTTCCGTGCGAAACGCCGCCGCCGGCTTCGGCTCATTGATTGCAAGTTCTTCATTAGATGCTGGCGCTGGCGCCGCAGCAGCGAAGGGCGCCACTGGCGCTTGTGCCCGTTCGGAGAGTTCCATGCGCGGAGGTTCACTCTTCGCCATCGCGATGAATTGACCGCTCTGCGGTTCCTCATTCGCAGGACGTTTTATCGCGACGAAAACGACGACGGCGGCGACTGCGGCGAGCGCGGGGATCGCGATGCGCCATCTTCGATACCACGGGACTTCCGATGCTGCCTGCGCCTCGCGCGCGCCCTGGTCGGCGCGAGCGATATCCGCCAACAGCAACTGGCATCGCATGCAATCGGCGAAGTGCGTCTCCAGACGATCGCGATCCGTCGCGGACAACGAGCGGTCGCTGTACGCCGCGAGCGATTCCGCGTCGGCGCATTCGGGCGTCGCCGGGCCGGGCTGCGCGGGCGTCGCCCGGCGCAAAATCGCGTCGAGCGGTTCGTTATTTTTGTCGGCTGGCGTCACGTCTTCACGATTCCCTACTCTTTGAACGAACCGCGGCGGGAAAATTGCACTGTGCGCGTCGATTTCATTTTTCGTCCGGAAGCGCGCGCGACAAATCGATCCGCAAATCGCCCGCAGCCCAATCATAACACAGCCGAATCTGTTCGGGGCTCAGCTTGTCGCCGTCGTGCAGCGTGCGCTCGATCGCGCTTTTGAGTTGGTCGCGCGTGCGCGCCAGCCCGCGCGAAACCGTGGACTCGTGCTCGTTCATCACGCGGCCAATCTCCTTGAGCGACAAATCGTGCCGGTAGTAGTACGCCATCCGCATCCGGTCGCGCGGCGCCAGCGATTTGAGCGCATTGTCGAGCGCTTTGCCGAGCATCGCCACGTAGCGCGCGCGCTCGGAGACGGACGCGCCGGCATGATCGTCGGCGGCATCAGTCGCCTGTTCGAGATGATCATCGAGTGGCGCGAGGCGGCTCTGGGAGCGGATGTAATCGACGTTGCGCTGCGCGAGCACCGCGCGCATCCAGGTCATCAGCGAGCTGCGGCCGTGAAAGTAGCTTAGGATCGAGCGGCGTCGGCCGTCGCGAACCTCGAGCCCGTACATCTCGGCCCAAATCGAATCCGCCAACTCGCGGGCGCGCGCCTCGTCGCCGCAAATCGCGCGCGCAGAGGCGTAAAGAGCCGGCCGGAAGGTGGTGATGAAATGATCCCACGGCGCCGATTCGCCGGCCTGGCACGCGAGCGCGAGGCTCAATTCTTCGGCGTGGAGCGCGTCGATGAACGCGTCGGCGCCGCCGCGGTCGAGCACACCGGACGCGCGCGCGCCGCGATAGGCCGCGTCGCGAAGCGACTCGGCGCCGACATTCCATCGCGCGGCGCCGGCGCGTTGGCACAGGCGCGCCAGCGCGAGAGCGTACTGTGCGAGGAATTCAGGAGGCGCTTCGCTCACATTGGTGGCCCGTTCTGTCAGGATAGACAACCGGACGCACGCGCGAAACGAGGGGTGACCCCTCGACCCAGTGATTCGGAAAGGCGCGATACTATCGCGAATTGCGTCAGAGCCAGGGGAGAAGTCGTGAGTATGAGAGTACGGCCGAAACAGTTTGGAAGAATCATGGCAGGTGTGCTCGCGATGTTGACGCTGATGCTCGCGGTCCGCGCGTCGGCGGAAGATTCGGCGGCGGCTGCGCAGAATCAGATCCGAGTTGCGCTGGAAAAGTGGAAGCTGGATTTCAACGCCGGCGATGGGTCGCAGGTTTGCGCGCTATTCGCGCCTGACTTGATTTCAGATTTTCGCGGGCAGCCGGAAGACACTTACAATTCTCTGTGCGCCAACTTGCAGATGGCCCTGAGCGACCCGAATAAGACCTATCAATACGACCTGGAAATCAAGGAAATCCTGGTCTCCGGCGACCTGGCCGTCGTAAGGCTGGTGTGGACGCTGACGCTGCGACCGAAAAGCGGCGGCGCCGAACAGGTCACGCGCGAACCCGGCATGGACATCTTCCGCCGCCAGGCGGACGGCAGCTGGAAGATCTCGCGCTACATGGCCTACGAATCACCGGGCGCAACTTGATAAGAGCGCCGAGCGATCCGATCGATCGCCCGGCGCTCTTTTGTGAGACCTATCGGCTAGTGCTTGTGATCGTAGCGGTTCTCGGATGCCATGTAGCGGTACGGATGCGAGCGCCAGTCGCGCCGCGCTACTGGATGATTGTGCAGGTATTCGTGCAGGCCCGGGTGACTGTCAACGTAGGCGCGATTGTCCACCAACCCTGGATCTTTCTCTAACTGCTGCGCCACTTCGGGATGCGAGTCCATGTAGTGATCGGTGGTCGCCAGCGGATGCGCACCGCCGTTCCATCCTTCGTGGTTGTTGTAGTAGTGCTCGCGCGCCATGAAGCGATCGGGATGGTTGCGTAAGTCTTCGCGAACCTCGGGATGGTTCTTGAGGTAGTCGCCGAGGCCGGGATGGCTGGCCATGAACTGCGGATTGTCCACCAGGTGCGGGTCGCGGCTCAGTTGCTGGGTGACCTCGGGATGCTCGTCGAGGTAGCCGTTGTCGAAGCGGCTCACGGGACCGGCGAAGGCGGTCGTGCTAATCGCGCCGGCGAAGGCAATCGCGGCGAGGGTTGTGATGCATTTCTTCATGATTAATCTCCTCTTCTATCGACGCGCGGTTTGCGCACCAGTTGTTTCTGCGATGAGAGTTGGACGGAGGCTGAGCAGTGATCGTTTACGTGCTCATGGCAAAAAGCGGCGGATCGAATTAAGCGCGAAAACGTGTAAACGAATCGTAAGGATGCTTCGTCAAACAGTTCGGGAAAATGTAGCATCGGTCTGAGTGGCCGGTTCTTCCGTGGTCGGACGGCACTGGGACTGACTAAGTGGAGCCTTCAGATGAGGAGTTGTGCAGAAGAATCGCCGCGCGCGATGCGGACGCATTCGAGCTCATGGTGGATCGCCATCAGGGGCGCGCGTACCGGCTGGCGTCGTCGATCCTCGGCAACGAAGCCGACGCGCGCGACGTTTCGCAAGACGCCTTCATCCGGCTCTACGAAGCGGCCGGACGGTTCGACGGACGGTCGCGCTTCTCGACCTGGTTCTACCGGATCCTGGTCAACTTGTGCATCGACCATCAGCGCAAGAATCGATGGTGGAAGCGGCTCGCGCCGCTGGCGACTCCGGGTGGCGACGGCCCCGACGAACGGGCTTTCGATCCGCCGTCGAGCGCGGCCGGGCCCGAGGATGAGGCGATGCTGACGCAATCGATAAGCCGGCTGCGGCCGGCGCTGGAAAAACTGTCGCCGCAGCAGCGCGCCGCGGTATTGCTGCAGACGCAGGAGGGCTTCACCAGCCGCGAGATTGGCGAGGTGCTCAAGTGCACGGAGGCGACGGCGCGCGTGCATGTGCATCGCGGGATCGCGCAGCTGCGCAAACTGATGGCGAACGACTGACTAATCGACTGAGTAATTGAGAAGCAACTGACTACTATGGCCACGATTCATCCAGAGACCGAAATCGTTCCGTACCTGCGCGGAGAGTTGAGCGCGGACGAGCGCGCGCGAGTCGGCACGCATCTGGAGGGCTGTGCGCAATGCCGCGCGGCGGCTGAGGCGTCGTCGGCGATACTGTCGAACCTGGCGAAGGTCGTGGATGACGTGCGCGAGCCCGATTGGGCCGCGTACCGAGGCGAGCTCAAGCGCAAGCTGCGCGCGAGCCAGGCCGGCGGCGCGAGCATGCGCGGTCGATCGCGATGGCGGCGCGAGGATCTGCGGCTGCCGGTCTTCGGTTGGGCTTCGATGGCTGTTGGCGCGGCCGCGGCCGCGGTGCTCGCGATCACGATCGTGATGCATCGGGGGCCGGAAAGTCCGCCGGCGCCCGGCGTCGATCAGCTCGAGCTGCAGCAGGAGCTGAGCAGCGCCAACGTCGATCTGCTGGCCAACTATCACGTCGTCGAGCATCTCGACTTGCTCGAGAACTATGACGTGATCGAGCATCTGGACGAGCTGGGGCCCGGGGACCGCCAGAACCATGAAACTCCGTCGTAAAGTGGCTGCGATTGTACTGATAGGGGCGATGGTGGTGGGCGGCGAAACCGGGCGAGTGTCGGCGCAGGACGCGCCGCCGGATTTGAGAATGCTGATGAACCTGGATCTGTTCGAGTCGCGTCACAATAGCGCGCAAGGTGCGCCGGCGCCGGCCGCAGCGCCGACTGACGACTCGATGCTCGATCAGATCCGCACGCTCGACGCGATGGGTTACCTGGGAAATCGCCGCGATGCGAACGCCGGCAGTCAACCCGCTCCCAGAGCCGCCATGGGCGCCGCGCCCGGCGCTGAGGATGTCGCGCCTGCGAAACAGCCGGCGCCGCAGACTCCGTTGAGCCAGCCGAGCTACGACGTCGAGGGGCCGCAGCAATGAAGGGACGCAGGCATATCGCGAGCGCCTTCATCGTCGCTGCGTTGGCGCTGAACGGATTTGCGCCGGCAACTCGCGCGCATGCGCAATCGTCGCCGCCGCCGCCGGCCGCATCGACGCAGCCGAGCGAGGCCGAGCGCGCGCTCGCCGCGCGGTATCCGCGGCAATGGGCGAATCTGACGCCGGATGAGCGTCAACGAGCGCTCGAGAACTACCAGCGTTGGCAATCGATGGCGCCCGAGGAGCGGCAGCGGGTGCAGCAGAACTTCCAGCGGTTCCGCAATCTGCCTCCCGAGGAGCGCAAGCGGGTGCTCGAAGGATTGCGCCGCTGGCGCCAGCTTCCGCCGGAGCAGCGCGAACAATTCCAGCGCGAGTATGCGCACTACCGCGGGCTGCCGCAGGATCAGCGCGATCAGATGATGAAGCGGTACCAGCAATTCCAGCAGCTTCCGCCCGAGCAGCGCGAACGGATGATGGCGAACTGGCGTCAATGGCAGCAGATGACGCCGGAGCAGCGCCGCGAAGCGCGCCGACGGCTGAAACTTTGGCGGCAACAGCACAAGCCATAGGACGGCGACAAATTGAATCGAAGGAAGCGCGCCGGCCGTCGCACTGGTTGCGGGTTTTGGGTAACGTCAGCAGAAATATATCTTACTCGCGAACTGGGAGTTCCAGTTTTTTTCGAGCCAATCGTAAACGACTTTGCGGTGGCGCACGTCTTACATTTCGATTCGCTATTTTTAACTCGATTGCCCGAGCAATCGACGTGCAGGCAGGAGGAGAATCTGTATGTTCCAACCACTACGAAAATGGCCCGCAGCTTTGATCGCGGCGTCGATGACGCTTTGCCTCGCCGCCGGAATGGCGCGCGCGCAAACCTTCGACGCACCGCTGCTACAATGCAAATCCGTCACGGCGCCCGCCGCACTTACGACTTGCGCGTCGGTCCAGGATCCGCTCTCGCGCGGCGGTGCGACGATCAACGATCAAGGCGATGTAACGGTTATCGTCGTTGGCGCGGCGACTAACACCACCTACGCCGTCAGCCTCGTCTCGAACGACGGCACTCAGTCCACGTCGATCGGTAATCTGAAGACTGGCGTTAATGGAAACGGCGCGCTGCGCAAGGATGCGTTCTTCAAGTTCGGGACGGTCGGCGCCGGCAACGTGGTGCTCACCAGCGGCGGCGGCGAAGAGTTCGTCACCGGGCTGTCGATCTCGAGCAACGGTCTCGAATCGGCGCGCGACTTCCAGCCGGCGCTGGTGCGCTGCACCGACGTAGTCGAGCCGGCAACTCTTTCAAGTTGCGGCAGCGACTCGCTGACCAGGGGCCACGTCGAGATTGAAAACTCCGACGGTGCGCTCGCGATTCACGTAAGCGGTGCGCGGCCGAGTACCAGCTACACGGCTCTGCTGCGATCGCCGGGCGGAACCACGACGACGATCGGGACAGTTGGGCCCACTGACAAAGCTGGGAACGGGATGCTGATTGTGACGGGCGCATTCGCGGCCAGCACGATCGGTTCTGGCGCAATCGTGTTGCAGAGCAGCAGCACCGACGAGTTCGTATCCGGATTCAAGGTGGACCAGAGATTCGTGCGTCCCAAAGTATCGGGATCCGCCCTGCAGCAATGCGGCAGCGTGACTGATCCGATCCTCGCGAACTGCGGCAGCGACCCGCTGGATGAGGGTTTTTACGATGTAAACGCGGCCGGCAAAGTCGCCGTGAAGTTGTCAGGCGCGAATCCGAGCACCAATTACGAGTTGTTCTTCCGCCCGCTCGACGATTCGGGTGACGTCGATACGGGCATCGCGGTGCCGACCGACGCGCTGGGCAATGCCGATATTCGCCCGCAGGCCTTCTCCGCCTTCAGCAAGGGCACTATAGCGGCGGGCACCTTCGTGGTGAAGTTCGGGACCCTCGATGAGTTCGTAGCTGGTTACGAGATTCACTAGAGCAATTGTTGCGAACTGACCGCGGGCGGCTCGAGCGATCGGGCCGCCCGCTTCGTTTTGAATCAGGGCGCGGCGCGGTCGAGCGATCGATACTGAATCGCCTCGCTCACATGATGGGCCGCGATCGCGTCGGCGCCGTCGAGGTCGGCAATCGTGCGCGAAACTTTCAGGATGCGGGTGTAGGCGCGCGCGCTCAGGCCGAGGCGGTTGATTGCGAGCTCGAGCAGGCGCTCGCCGCCCGCCTCGATTTGGCAATGGAGCCGAAGGTCACTCGCGCGCATCTGCGCGTTGCAGAAAAACGGCATGCCCTTGAAGCGCGCAAGCTGCGCCTCGCGCGCGCGGTTGACGCGATCGCGAATCGCGGCCGACGGCTCTCGCGCGACGCGGTCGGTCAGGTCCTTGTACTTCACCGCCGGCACTTCGATGTGAATGTCGATGCGATCGAGCAGCGGGCCCGAGATGCGCGAGCGATAGCGCTGAATCGCGATCGGCGAACAGGAGCATTCGTGCTGCGGGTCGGTGTAAAAGCCGCACGGGCACGGGTTCATCGCCGCTACCAGCATCACGGAAGCGGGGAACGTGAGCGTGCCCATCACGCGCGAAATCGTGATGCGCGCGTCCTCGAGCGGCTGGCGCAATACTTCGAGCACGTTCTTGCGGAACTCCGGCAACTCGTCAAGGAACAGCACGCCGTGATGCGCGAGGCTGACCTCGCCGGGGCGCGGGATCGAGCCGCCACCGATAAGGCCGGCGTCGGAGATCGTATGGTGCGGACTGCGGAACGGACGCGTCGTGATCAGCGCGCGACCGTCGAGCAGGCCCATCACGGAATGCACCTTGGTGGTCTCGATCGCCTCTTCGAAAGTCATTGTGGGGAGAATCGAGGGCAGACGCTTGGCGAGCATCGTCTTGCCCGAGCCGGGCGGCCCGATCATCAGGACGTTGTGACCGCCGGCCGCCGCGACTTCGAGCGCGCGCTTGGCCTGCTCCTGGCCTTTGACCTCGCTGAAATCGACGTCGTAAACGTTGGCGTCGCCAAACGCCGCGGTAAGATCGATGGGAATCGATTGCAGCGGACGCAGGCCCTCGAAGAACTCGAACGCCTCGCGCAGACTCTCGACCCCGAGCACCGCGGTGCCCTCGCCGACGACTGCGGCCTCCGGCGCATTCTCGCGCGGCAGTATCACCCCCTCGAACTTGGACGATCGCGCAAGCAACGCGGTCGGCAGCGCACCCTTGATTCCCTTGATACGCCCATCGAGAGCGAGCTCGCCGAGGATCAGGTAACCGCGCAGTCGCGCGCGATCCTTCAGCACGTTCTGCGCGGCGAGAATCCCGAGCGCGAGCGGAAGATCAAACGCCGAGCCTTCCTTGCGCGTATCGGCGGGCGCGAGATTGATAGTCATCTTGCGGGTCGGAAAATCGAAGCCGGAGTTTTTGAGCGCCGACTTGACCCGATCGAGCGCCTCCTTGACCGCGCCCTCGGCCAGCCCGACCAGCCGATGCGGCGGGACGCCGGCGCCGATGTCGATTTCGACTTCGACCGGAAACGCGTCAACCCCAACCAGCGCGCTCGATATTACGCTTGCGTGCAAAAAGGCGTCTTCCCTGCTAACAGTCAGTTGACACTAGCGCAACTAGGGGCGTCGAGCGATGGCGTGTTATCCAGGGTACAATGTTACTTCGGGGACACGATTCTTACCTCGCCCGTTATGTCACGGGAGAGGCGGCCGGCCGCCTCGCGGGCGGTAGGTGAAGGTGCTGCGAGTCAAGCAGAGTGCATCAGCACATACTTCCTTGCTACTCGCGCGGGGCGTGCGCGCGCATGAACCGTCGCCAGATTTGCCGCGCATTCTGATCGTAGTCAGTCATCACCCGGATCAGATTCGTTAAAGCCCGATTCGGCATCAGCTCCTCCGGCAGCACCGGATCAAGATTGATATGCCGAATCACGTCGCGGCCCAGCACCATCGATTCCGCGGCGGCGGTATCCAGCGGCAGACGCTCCAGCTTGCCCTTGCTCGCGAGCAATTCGTCAGTCAGCGCGCGATACGTCGCGAGCATCGCGGCGGTGTCCCACAGGCCGGTCGCTTTCGCGCGCGCGTCTTCGTCGAGATCGTTGAGGCCAACGACCAGCGCCGCCGGATGCAGCCCGAGCGCGCGCAGGTGATCGCGCAGTTCGGCCACGGAGTCGCGCAGGTTAGCGGGACGGAGCCACAGACCGCTTTGAAGTTCGCGGAATCCGCGCAGGCGCATCGCGCGTTCGTGACGGCGCAGCGCGGCGCGATCGCTGCGCGGGATTGCCGCGTCGAACACTCCGATCCACGCGCCCGACCACGGCTTGGCGAGGTCGTCGAGATGCCGCCACTTGCGAACTTCGTCGCGCATCGCCTCGCCCGACGGACTCAAGCGATAGCGGCCGCGACCGGTGTTGGAGGCGACCGATTGCTCGACCAGCCGCGTCAACGCCATCCGCAAACTCTGCTCCGAGAAGCCCAGCGCAATCCCGACGCCCGCGATTTCCTGCACGGACATCTCGCGCGGGTAGCGATTCGACAAAAAATCGATCACCAGCTCGCGCGCGGTGAGGTGTCGCGGCACATAACGAGGATTTGCAAGCATTGCCATTCCTTGTTATATACTAATCCGTGATGGAGATGAATCATGTTCCAGGCGCGTAGCGTTTTCTCCGACGACGAATTGCTGATGCTCAAGCGCAAGTCGCAGTGGCGCGCGGCGTGGATGATCTTTCACGCGTGGGCGGTGATCTTCGGCGCGATGGCGCTGTTCGTATGGTGGCCGAATCCGCTGACCTTCATCGCCGCGACCTTGATAATCGGCGCGCGCCAACTGGGGCTCGCGATCCTGTCGCATGACGCCTCGCACGGCCTGCTGTTCAGCAACATGAAGCTGAATGACTTCGCGGGGACGTGGCTGACGGATTATGCGCTGTTCGGCGACATGTACGCGTACCGCCCCTACCACGTCGCCGGGCACCATCGATTCACGCAGCAGAAAAACGATCCCGACCTCGGGCTGACGGCGCCGTTTCCGATCACGCGCAGCAGCATGCGGCGCAAGGTCATTCGCGATCTCACCGGTCAGACCGCATACAAGCAGAAGAGGGCGCTGATCCGTCGCGCGTTCGGCAGCGCGGGCATGCCGGCGTCGCAGCGGCTCGCGATGGGTTGGAAGCGCCTGCACGGCGCAATCGTCACCAACGCAATCATCTTCGCGATAATCGCCGCGACTGGACATTGGTGGCTGTTCCCCGCGCTGTGGGTCTTCCCGTACATGACATTCCACGAGCTGGTCGTGCGAATTCGCAGTATCGCCGAGCATTCAATGACGCCGGACAACGACGACCCGATGCGCAACACGCGCACGACGCACGCAAACTGGCTGATGCGCGCGTTCGTCGCCCCGTACTTCGTGAACTATCACCTCGAGCATCACCTGCTGATGGCAGTCCCGTGTTACAATCTCCCGCGCGCGCACAACATCCTGCTGGCAAAAGGCTACGGCCCGCGAATGGAAACCCAGCCGGGCTATCGCGCGGTGATAGCGCTGGCCACGTCGAAGCCTGAGCATTCGCAACTGCAAGCCGCCGCATAGCTGCCCGATTCCCTCCGACTTCTGATTCCCTCCTCCTACGTTGGAGGAGGGTTAGGGTGGAGGACAATTTGCCGCGCGATTGTCTGTTGCGCGGCATTCTGAATCCGGAAAAATTTGGTCCTCCACCCGCCGCTCGCAGACGAGCGTCGGCCTCCCCCAACGATGGGGGAGGCAATTCAATTCAATTTCAGGAGATGAGGACTTCGTTGCAGATTTCAGGGCCAGACGGCGCCTTGGGCGACCAGTTCGTCGCGGGCTGATTTGCCGAGGCCTAGTAGCTCGCCGAGGACGTAGTCGAAATCTTCGCCGACTTCGGGGGCGATCCTGGTAACTTTTCCTGAGCCGTTGGAAAGCTTGAAAGGGATTCCTGTCACGTGCGTCGGCGCGCCCTTTTTGCTGCGAGACTGCGGGCCAGAAGCCGCGCTCCTTCAGTTGCGGATCGCGCGCGCACATATCGATGCCGTTTTCGACGACGCCCGCCGCGATGCCGGCGCGCTGCAGGATCGCCATCGCATCTTCGGCGCTGTTCTCGATGGTCCATCGTGAGACGTTGGCGTCGAGCTCGGCGCTATGTTGCATCCGCATGTAGAGCGTGCGGAACTTTGGATCGCTCGCCCAATCCGGTGAACCGATCGCGGTGACGAAGCGGCGCCATTCGGGCCCTGTGCCGACGCTGATTGCGACCCATCGATCGTCGTCGCCATCGACCGCGCTGGCATTTGTAAACGCCGTGCGGCGCCGCCGGACCTTCCTGCGAATTGTAGCCGGGCGGCGACTGCACCCGCCCGTTGACCGAGATGTCCAGCAGCGCGGGACCGATCACGCTCGCGACCGCCTCGAACTGCGACAGATCGACGAACTGGCCCTTGCCGGTGCGCCGTCGATGCCACAATGCGAACAGCGCCGCGAGCGCGCCCGAGTAGCCGCCGCACATGTCGGCGTACGAATAGCCGTAGCCGGCAGGCGTGCCGTCGGGTTCCGCCATCAACTGGGTGTATCCCGTGAGCGCCTGCAGGGTCGGACCGTAGCTGACGTAGCTCGAGCGCGGGCCGGTGTGGCCGAGGCCCGACATACTTATGCAAATGATGTCGGGCTTCACCGCGCGTGAGACTTTCGTAATCCATCCCCCACGTGCGCATCACGCGCGCGGAAAAATTATCCATCACGATGTCGCTCATCGCGGCGAGCTGGCGTGCGAGCTCGACGCCGCGCGGATGCTGCATGTTGAGCGCGACCGAAAGTTTGCTGCGATGCAGGTCGCATTGCAGGCCGAGCTTGCGATTGCCCATCGGCGGCGGATCCTTGCGCTCGACCTTGACCACTTGCGCGCCGTGGTCGCCGAGAATTCGCGTCGCGACCGGGCCGGCCACGACCCAGGTGAAGTCGAGGATACGCACGCCGTCGAGCGGCATCGCGCACATGATCAGATCACTCCTTCGGCGGCGAGCACGGCGAGCGCTTCAGGAGCCATCGCGAGCTCGTCGCGCAAAATCTCGCCGGTATGCTCACCAACCAACGGCGGGCGCCGCGTGACGCGCCACGGCGTGCCGTTGAAAAGATACGGCGCGCCAGGGTAGCGAAATTTGCGGCCGAGCTCGGGATGCGCGACTTCGGCGAAGTAGCCGCGCTCGATTAGCTGCTCGTCGTCGAACAGAGCCTCGGGCGGACGCACGGTCGCGTATGGCTGGCGCAGAAGCTGTGCGCGCTCGAGCAGCTCGTCGCGCGGATAATCCTTGACCCAATCGTCGAGCACTTCGAAGACGTGCTCGGCCATCAGGTAGCGATACATCGGCTGCTGGTAGTTGGGGTCGTCGAGGTCGGCCGCCTTGCCGTCGGACTTGACCCATTCGATGAGCGAGGTCCAGTCGCCGAGCGTGCAATGCATGATGTAACCGTCGCGGCATTTGCCGACGCGAAAAAAACGGCTCCAGTGCAGAGTGCCGCGGCGCGGCTCGGCCTCGTTGCGCTCGAAGTATCCACCGGCGACATGCTCGACGGCCGCGGCGGTCGCCTCCTGCATGCTGAGATCGATCCGTTGACCTTCAGAAGTTGAGTCGCGCGCAAGCAACGCGAGCATCACGGCAATGGCGCCGAAGTACGCCGACGAATGGTACGCCTGCAGGCCGAGCGGCCGCACCGGCGCGTGATTCGGGAAGCCGTTGACGTAGAGCATCCCGCCGAGTGCGCTCAGTACGGTGTCGTCGGCGATATAGTCGCGATACGGCCCGGTCTGTCCGAACGGCGCAATCGAACACAGCACGAGCGCGGGATTCTCGCGATGGAGAATCTCCCAACCAAGTCCGAGCTGGTCCATCGTCCCCACGGCGAAGCTCTCGATGACGACGTCGGCGCTGCGTGCGAGCTGCAAGAAAATGTCGGCGCCGCGCGAATGCTTGAGGTCAAGTGTCAGTGAGCGCTTGTTGAGATTGTAAAACCAGAAAAACAGGCTGCGATCGCGATGCGGCAGGTCGTCGAGGAACGGCCCGATGCGGCGCGCGTCGTCACCGGCGGGGGGCTCGACTTTGATGACGTCGGCGCCCATGTCGGCGAGGATTCGCGCGCAAAACTGTGCGCGATGCCCCGTCAGATCGAGGACGCGCAGGCCCGCGAGTGCGCCGGGTCGCGCTTCGCTCATGGCTTTTCCGTCGATTTTTCCGCGGCCGTCGGCGGTTCGAGTTGCTCGAGCTCTTCCTTAACCTTGGGCGGCGGCAGGTCCTCGATCGCGAACGCGCTGGTGTCGAGCGTCGGCGGAATTTCCATCAGGACTTCGTTCTTCGGACCGGTGCGTTTGCCGCCGACGACGCGAATCGTTTCGAAGGTGTCCGGATTGGTCCAGCGCACGCCCATCACCGCCGGTTTCGCCTGCCCGTCCTCGTCCACCGGCACGAGCGTGGTCCCTTCCTTGTCGAACATGGTTACTTTTCTGAGGCTCATAATTTTCTTTCTACGATGATGCGATTAGATGATGCGCGAGAAATGATATGGAGGCTCGCCGCCGGATTCAAACGAATGAGATGCGCATCCGTTCCAACATTCGCCCACTAATCCGGTTCCCCTTCCCGCGCTGGCCCCAAAAAAAGGGTTTAGGGTTTAGGGTTGCGGCGTCGCAGCGCGTCTGGCATCCCGTCATGCGTTCCGAGGCGGCGTTTCGGTACGTCGTCCCACCATTCGCTCGACGGCAAATCATTGCGGCGCTGCGGATGAAGCGGATAGTAGATGCGATTGTCGCGCTTTGAAGCCTCTCCTCCCACCAGTAGCAGGACCTCATGCTTGCTGTTGTTTAAGAAGCAATGGCTGATGCCGGTCCCGGCGGGAAGGGCGGCGAAATCGCCGGGGCGCATCGCGTGGATAACGCCGTCTATCCACGCATCGACCTTACCTTCGAGGACGTACACGAACTCCTCCTCTTTCTCCTCGGCATGAGGCCACGAACTTCGCTCTCCGGGCTTCAGCCGCGTCAGGTGCACGCCGATCCTTTGCAGTCCCGCGACTCTGCCGATGCTCCGATGATGACCGGTGAATTCGTCGCTGTTGGGATATTGGTGGCTGGTCTCCGGACACGACGCGGCCGCGATGATGAAGCGCGGTTTTTTGGCGAGATTTTTCATGAGGCCGATGTAACACAACCGCCGGAATGCAAGCCACCGTCGAGGAATTGCGTCGCGGCGCAACGCGAACTAACATTCCACTTGGCCGTCAGGCGGCCACCCGTCCGCGGAGAGGGCTAAGCCCACCCTGGTTGCTCGACTAACATAAACCTTTTCCTGCCCGTTAGCGGACGCCGGGCTGAAGGAAGGGGTTCGCTATGACCACGTCGCAGGGGCCGCGCAAGCGGCTGCCGCAAAATCCGTCCGAGGAAAATCTCCGCAAACAGGCCAAGCGGCTGGCGAAGGAAGAGGGCCTCCAACTCGCAGCCGCGCAGCGCCGGCTCGCAATCGAGTACGGCTACAAGAGCTGGGCCGAGCTGATGCGAGCGGTATCGTCGCAGTTTGTACCGATGATTCCGCTACGTGAATTGGTCGTTTTCCCACTTGAAGTCTATCCGATCTACATTGGGCGTCCGAAGTCCGTGAGCGCTATCGACGCCGTCGCCGCAGGCTCTCCGATTTTGCTGGTCGCTCAACGTGACGCGAAGCTCGGCGCGCCTTCAGTCCGCGACATGTACGAGGTCGGCACGCTGGGAGTCATAGTCGAACGGCAGAAGCTGCCCGACGGCACGGCGAAGATCGTGGTCGAAGGACGAAAACGTGCGAGAGTCAAGCGCTTCGTGTTCGATGACGAGTTTAACAAAGCTGAGGTTGAAGAGGTTGCCGACACGGAGCGCCTCGACTTCACCATTTCGGCTCCTGGCGTTATCAATCCCGCCTCCGCGCGCCGCGAGTACGTGGGCGGTCTGATTCGTTTGGTCCTTTCCGCCTTAAATGACTACGTGCTCCGCAAAATGAAAACCGGGCCTGCGGCAGCGATCTCCTGGAGAGAGCTCGAAGATCCTGGCGCCTTGCCTTACGTGATTGCGCGCCATCTGAATGTCGAGCTAGCACAACAACAGGCATTGCTAGAATGCGTCAGCCCGGCCGAGCGGCTAGAGAAGATTCTGGGCCTTCTGAAGGCGGCGAATTGAGCGCTCAATACTCGCGAAGCAACGGCGCGTGCGTTAATCTGATCGGACGCATATTAATACTTGGAAAAACTAGTGGCTGAGACCGATTACAAATCTACCCTGAAACTTCCCAAAACCGACTTTCCGATGAAGGCGAATCTGCCCAAGCGGGAGCCGGAAACGCTCAAGCACTGGGATGATCTCGACCTCTACGCGCGCCTGATGGAAGCGCGCAAGGATGCGGAGTCGTGGGTGCTGCACGACGGGCCGCCGTATGCCAACGGCCGCGTGCATCTCGGCACCGCGCTCAACAAAATTCTCAAGGACTTCGTCGTGCGCTCGCGCTCGATGCTGGGATTTCGCACGCCGTTCGTGCCGGGATGGGACTGTCACGGCATGCCGATCGAGTACAAGGTCTCGCGCGACCTCGGCGGCGACAAGGCGCGCACGACGTCCAAGCTCGAGCTGCGCAAGCTCTGCCGCGCCGAAGCGGAGAAGTGGGTCGATTTGCAACGCTCGGACTTTCGGCGTCTCGGATGTATCGGCGACTGGTTCAAGCCGTATCTCACGATGGCGCCGGAGTACGACGCGGCGGAAATCCGCGTGCTGCGCAAGATGGTCGAGAACGGCTACGTCTATCGCGGCCTGCGGCCGGTGCATTGGTGCTTCGACTGCCGATCGGCGCTGGCGGAGGCTGAAGTCGAGTACAAAGATCACGTTTCGCCGTCGATTTACGTCGCGTTCCCGTTCAACTCGAATCTCAAGGATGCCGGCGCGCTGGCTGCAGGAGCCAACGACCGCGCCGAGCTTGCGGCCGCGCACAAGAGCGGCAAGCTCGCGGCAGTTATCTGGACGACGACGCCGTGGACGATTCCGGCGAATCTCGGAATCTCGCTCAACGAAACATTTGAATACGTCGCGCTGAAAGTCGGCGAGCATTACTACGTGGTCGCGGCGCGACTGGCCGACAGCGTCGAGAAGGAAACCGGGCTCGCAGTCGAGAAACGAATCGCGCTCGACCGCGCGGCGATCAAGGCGTAGCGACGGCCAGGACATTTTCCGGCATCCGTTTTTGCCGCGCGACGTCAAGTTGATGTACGCCGAGCACGTCACCGCCGACGCCGGCACCGGCCTGGTGCATACCGCGCCGGGGCACGGCTACGAGGATTTCGTTGTGAGCAGTGCGTATGGGCTGACGCCGTTCGTGCCGGTCGATGGCAGCGGCGTGTTCACGCGCGACGGCGGCGAGTGGGAAGGGCAGAACGTCTTCAAGGCGAACAATTCGATCGTCGAAAAACTGCGCAGCGTCGGCGCGCTGCTGCATTCGCAGAAATTCTCGCACAGCTATCCGCATTGCTGGCGATGCCACAATCCGCTGATTTTTCTCGCGACCGAGCAGTGGTTCGTCAGCGTCGATCATCACGGATTGCGCGGCAAGGTGATCGACGCGATCGACAACGTGAAGTGGTATCCGGCGTGGTCGCGCGATCGAATCCGCAACATGACCGAGACGCGCCCCGACTGGACCATCTCGCGCCAGCGCGCGTGGGGCGTGCCGATTCCCGCGGTCAGATGCGCGGAATGCGACGAGGTCGCGCCGCTGACGGTGACGATGGATCGGGTCGAGGAGATTTTCGCGCGCGAAGGTTCCGACGCGTGGTACAGCCGGCCGGCGGCGGACTTCGTCGCGCACGGCGTCAAATGCGCAAAGTGCGGCGGCACAGTCTTCGTCAAGGAAGAGGACATCCTCGACGTATGGTTCGATTCGGGATCGTCGCAAGCCGCCGTGCTCGCGATGCGGCCCGAGCTGAAGTGGCCGGCGGACGCGTATCTCGAAGCGGTCGAGCAGGCGCGCGGATGGTTCAGCTCGTCGCTGTTCTGCGCCGTGGCGGATCGCGGCGCCGCGCCGTTCAAGAGCATCATCAGTCACGGGCTGACGATCGACGTCAAGGGCCGCAAGATGTCCAAGTCGCTCGGCAACTCGGAGGACGCCGTCGATGCGGCCGGGCGGATGGGCGCCGACGTGCTGCGGCTGGTGTACGCATCGCTCGACTACACCGCCGACATCACGCTCGGCCAGACGATTTTCACCGCGGTATCAGAGTCGTATCGAAAGATTCGCAACACCTGCCGCTTCGTGCTCGGCAATCTCGCCGACTTCGAGCCGGCGCGCGACGCGGTAGAATTGAAGGACATGCTCGAATTCGATCGCTTCATTCTCGCACGCACGGAGAAGCTCAAGACCGAAGTGCGGCGCGCTTACGAAGCGTTCGAGTTTCAGACCGCGTTCCAGGTGATGCAGAATTTTATCGTCGTCGATCTGAGCTCGCTCTACATAGATGTGGCGCGCGACCGGCTCTACTGCGCAGCGGAGAAATCGCGCGAGCGGCGCTCGGCGCAAACCGCGCTGTTCCATATCCTCGACGTGCTCGTGAGGATGCTCGCGCCGCTGATTCCGTTCACGGCCGAAGAAGTCTATTCGTATTTGCCCGGCAAGAAACTTGAGAGCGTGCATCTGACGACGATGCATCCGGCGAATCCGTCGTGGCGCGACGACGATCTGGAGGCGCGATGGGAGCGGCTGCTCAAGGTTCGCGACGAGGCGCTCAAGCTGCTCGAGGCGATGCGCAAGTCGGGGACGATCGGCGCGCCGCTCGACGCCGCGATCAGTCTCGGCGCTGACGGCGGCTCTGAGAGCGGTCTGGCCGAGACACTCAAGCGGTATCGCGATGAGTTGAAAGACTTGTTCATCGTGTCCGACGTCGCGATTCTCGGCGACGCCGAAGCCGCCGAGGTCCGGCGCCAGGCCGGCGGCCGCGAGGACTATGCCGTTGACGGTACGTTCGCGCGGGCTGCCGCGAATCCCGCGATCACGCTGGTCGGGCGCCACGCCTCGGGCGCGAAGTGCGCGCGATGCTGGAAGTACTTCGACAACAGCGGCGGCGAAACGCTCGACGCGCGCTGCCGTGCGGTAGTGGGATCGTAGCGATGCCGGAACAATCGAGCGCGAAAGCTCTTGCCAACGTTGCGGCAACCCAGGCCGAGGGAAACGAATCGGCCGGGTCGCCGCCGCGCAGGCCGTTCCTGTTGCTGTTCGGCGCGATCACGCTTCCAATCATCCTGCTCGACCAGGCCACCAAACTGTTCGTGCGATCGCACATGGCGCTTTACGAGAGTATCGCGCTGATTCCCAACTACCTCGACATCACCTACACGCTGAATCCCGGCGCCGCGTTCAGCATGTTGGCGGGCGCACCGCCGTGGGTTCGCCGAGCGTTCCTGCTGTCGATGTCGTGCGCGGCGATAATCGTGCTAGCGGTTTTGATCGTGCGCTCAGAGCGCGTATCGACTATTTCGGTGGCGTTTGCGCTGGTGATGGGCGGCGCGGCCGGCAACCTGATCGATCGCGCGTTTCGCGGCGGCCAGGTCATCGACTTCATGCGCGCGCATTACTACGACCTGAACTACCCGATCTTCAACGTCGCCGACAGCGCGATCTCGATCGGCGTGGCGCTCATCATTCTGGCGTCGCTCTTCGGCCGCGACGACGAGTCCAAACCGGATCATTCCATTAAGCGCTGAAAGCGGCGGGCGTAAGGAAGGCGACGATCAGCTCGATGCTGGTAGAAAATCCGCGCCGGCATTGTCAGAACTAACGGACCGGCGCGAATTTTCGTCCAGCCGGGTTACGAACCCTCGCCAACTCAGCCGTTGTTGTTTGCTGGATTGCCC
The DNA here is from genome assembly GCA_963756005.1 of uncultured delta proteobacterium. Taxonomy (GTDB): domain Bacteria; phylum Desulfobacterota; class Binatia; order Binatales; family Binataceae; genus Binatus. Next base: position 358,139 of record CAVWMC010000001.1, on the reverse strand, counting down.
GATTCCACCGAGGCCCGCCATTTGTCGATTGCCTCGATCGTGAAGCGCCAGTCGCTGCCGACGCGGAATGCCGGGAGCAGGTTCTTCTTAAGCATCCTGTAGATGGTGGATGGATGCACCCGCAGGTAGTTAGACACTTCCTGCACCGTCAGGACCTTGCTCTCCAATTCCTTGAATCGATCCATGTGGCTCCTTCGCGTTACGCGCGTTTACCCCGTCTCCTTGGACCCTTGACGATGTACGGGTTGAAACATCCCCGCGTGCGCTGCTTAGTACATACTAAACACATTGTAGATAGGCCAAGCTGAGCACATGGATTATCGCAACAATCAGTCACGTAGAGAACACAATTAGTCATTGCTTTTGCAATTTCTCCGAAACATCACGCCGAGCCTTAGCTCAAGGGTGACAAGATGTCATCAAATGAGAGACTTTTTGTCAAGGAATGACCAAGGCGATCGAGCAACACGAATTCGACCGCGCCCGCAGTGCGCTTCTTGTCGAGGCCGAGCGCGCGAAGAAAATTATCGCTGCGCCATCCCGCCGGCATCGCAGTCGGCAGGCCGGCGCGCTCGATCAGGCGCTGTAGCCGCGACGCTTCGTCAGCCGAGAAGCCGGCATACTTGCTCGACAGGCGCGCCGCCGCGACCATTCCGATCGCAACCGCTTCGCCGTGAAAGTAGCTGCCGTAGCCGGCGCTCGCTTCGATCGCGTGGCCGATAGTGTGGCCGAAATTCAGAGTCTTGCGCAGGCCGCCTTCACGCTCATCGGCGCCGACGACCGCGGCTTTGTGCGTGAGCGATCGCGCGACGACTTGTTCGAGCAGGTCGGGACGTCGCGCGAGGATCGCGTCGAGGTCGCGTTCGAGGTCCGCGATCATCGGCGCGTCCATGATCGCGCCATACTTGATCACCTCGGCCAAGCCTTCGCGAAACTCGCGGTCGGGTAGCGTCGCCAGCGTCGTCACGTCGGCGACGATCAGCCGCGGTTGGTAGAATGCGCCGATCAGATTTTTGGCGTGACGATGATTGACCGCGGTCTTGCCGCCGAGCGCGGAATCCACTTGCGCGACCACGGTCGTCGGCACTTGCACCAGCGGCACGCCGCGCAGAAAGGTCGCGGCAGCAAATCCCGCCAGGTCGCCGACGACGCCGCCGCCGAGCGCGAATACCGAGCTGTTGCGATCAAGCCCGGCCGCCGCCATGCGATCGTACAACAGCTCGAGCGTCGCGAGAGACTTCGAGGTTTCACCCGGCGGCACCGAAATCACGACCGGCGCGAAACCGCTCTTGCGCAGCGCGTCCTCGACGCGTGCGGCGTAGAGCTTTTCGACCGTCGCGTCAGTGACGACGGCGCATTTGCCGGGTTTCAAGCCGGCGGCGCGAGCAAGTTCGCCAAGACGCTCCAGAAGATTCGCGCCGACGTGAGCGTCATGCGACGCGGCTCCAAGCTCTACGTGGATGGTCTGCATCTTTACGCCGGTGGCAGCACTCGTCGCGCGGCGTGTGCGCCGAAGGCCGCGATAACGTGATCGGTAAGTTGTTCGACCGTGAGATCGGAGCTGTCAACCTGGACGTCGGCGCGCGCGTACGCGTCGGCGCGCTCCCGCATCAGCTCTTTGACTCGTTCCAACGTCGGCTTGCCGCCCTCGGTCAGTTTCGGGCGCTTCGTTTTCGATCGCTCGACCCGTGCGGCGATAACTTCGGGCCGCGCCGTCAGGCATACGATCACCCCGACCCGCTTGAGCGCCGCGCAATTCGAGTCGTCAACCAGCGCGCCGCCTCCGGTCGAGATCACTTCGGGATGAGGCCCGTGGCAATGCGGGCATCGCCGCTGATCGCTGGTCAGATGCGCGACCGCTTCGCGCTCGAGGCGGCGGAAGTGCGCCTCGCCGTGATCGGCAAATATTCGCGCGACCGGTTTCCCAGCGCGCGCGACGATAACGTGGTCCACGTCCACGAATTCCCATCCGAGCCGGCGCGCGACCATCGGTCCCACCGAGCTTTTGCCGGTGGCCATGAATCCGGTGAGAATCAGTTTGGGCGTCATATCCGTTGCCGCGCGCCACTTCGCAGCACGGCGCGCTTGCCGATCTAATAGTTGCGGACCTGTTCGACGAAGCCTTTGAAGTTGCGCGTGATCTCGGTCAGCGAATCGCCGCCGAATTTTTCCAGGAAGGCCGCCGCCAGCTCGAACGCGACCACCGATTCCGCGATCACTGCCGCGGCCGGAATCGCGCATACGTCGGATCGCTCGATCGCGCCGACCGCTTCCGCCTTGGTTTTGATATCGACCGATCGCAGCGGCCGCATCAGCGTCGATAGCGGCTTGAACGCGACGCGCACCCGCAGCGGCTCGCCCGTGCTCATGCCGCCCTCGGTGCCGCCGGAATTGTTCGAGTGGCGCGTGAAGCGATGCCCCGCCGCGTCGTAACCGATTTCGTCGTGGAGCTCGGAGCCGCGAATCCGGCCCGCCGTGAATCCCAGGCCCAGCTCGACGCCCTTGGCGGCTTGCAGGCTGAGCAGCGCGAACGCGAGGCGCCCGTCGAGCTTGCGATCCCATTGCACGTGGCTGCCGAGCCCGACCGGCAATCCGGTCGCGACGACCTCGACGATGCCGCCGAGGGTGTCGCCGGTTTTTTTGCACGCGTCGATTTCGGCGATGATTTTGCTTTCGGCGTCGGGATCGGCGACCCGCACTTGCGACGCTTCGGTAATGCGGCGCAGCTCGGCGATGCTCAACTCGGGATGCGTCTTGGCTTCGGTCGCGCCGATGCTGGCGACGTAACCGAGCACGTCGATGCCGAACGGCGACAGGATCTGCTTCGCGAGCCCGCCGATCGCCACGCGCGCAGTGGTCTCGCGCGCCGACGCGCGTTCGAGCACGTCGCGAATATCTTCGAGATTGTATTTCAGCACGCCCGCCAGGTCGGCATGGCCCGGCCGCGCGCGGGTGACGACTTCCGCCGCGCCGCGATCTTCTGGATTGGCGGACATTTTCTTGACCCAGTTCTTGAAGTCGCGATTCTCGATGATGAAAGTGATCGGACTGCCGATCGATTTGCCGAAGCGGATGCCGGAAACCGGCCGCACCTCGTCCTTTTCGATCAACATCCGGCCGCCGCGGCCGTAACCTTTCTGGCGGCGCGCGAGCTCGGCGTTGATCGCCGCAAGGTCGATGTCGAAACCGGCGGGCACGCCTTCCACGGTCGCGACCAGCTCGGGGCCGTGCGATTCACCGGCAGTCAGAAATCGGAGCATCATGCCCAGATTTAACCGGATCGGACGCGTTCGCGAAAGCGGTACGCGGATCGGCGAATTGGCGCGGCGACTCGCCGGATCGCTCGCGCGCGGTGTAAGTTGCTTGGCAGCAGAGACAGTCGAGATGCAGGCCAACATTGTGATCGTCGGAGCGACGCGCGGATTCGAGACGCTGACGTATTCGATTCCGCCCGCGCTCGACGGGCTCGTCCAGCCGGGCCATCGCGTGCTCGCGCCGCTGCGTTCGCGCAAGGTGACGGGCGTGGTCACCGCAGTCGGCGAGCGGCTTTCGACGGGCGAGCTGAAGCCGATTCATCGAAGTGCTCGAGCCGCGGCCGCTGTTCGATCGCGCGCATCTGCAGCTGATGGAGTTCCTTGCGTCGTACTACATGGTCTCGATTGCGGATGCGTACCGCAGCGTGATTCCGGCGGTCGCGCGGGTCGAGTCGCGGACGGCGTACACGATCGCGGCGCCGCCCGACGCGCTGGCGCGGGCCACCTTCACGCGCGTCGAGCGCGCGATCGTCGAGACCATTGCGAAGCGCTCGGCGACGACCCGCCAGCTCGAGAAAATCGGTCCGCCAAGCGAAGTGCGCGCGACGATCGCGCGCTTCGTCGCCGATGGAATCCTCGAGCGGCGCGCCGCGACCACCGGAAGGCATCGCGAGACGAAGGATTTGATCGCGCGGCTGGTCGCGGGTGCGAGCGTCGAGAGCGTTCGCGGTCCGAAGCAGCGCGAAGTGCTCAATGCGATCGCCAGTGCCGGCGCGACCGGCGTGCGTGTTGAGGCTCTGAAGACCGCAATCGACGGCGCGGGCGCGGTGTTGAGAAGTCTCGCCGGCCGCGGCTTGATTGCGATCGACGCGGCGGCGGCGGAAGCCCACAGCGCCGCTGCATCGGAGTTCGATCTCACCGACGAACAACAAATCGCGCTCGATGCGATCTCGCCGGCTATCGAGCATCACCGCTACGAAGCGTTTCTGCTGTGGGGCGTCACCGCCAGCGGCAAGACTGAGATTTATCTGAACCTCGCCGCGCGCGCGCTCGCGGCCGGACGCAACGTTTTGATCATGGTGCCCGAAATCGCGCTGGCCGACGAAATCGTGCGTTCGTTTCGCGCGCGCTTCGGCTCTCTGGTCGGTATCGCGCACAGCGCGCAGAGCGTGACGGAGCGATGGGCGAGCTGGATGGCGGCGCTCGGCGGGCAGGCGCGCGTGATGATCGGTCCACGCTCGGTGATCTTCGCGCCGATGCACGACATCGGGCTGATCGTCGTCGATGAGGAGCACGACGCGTCGTACAAAAGCGAGGAAGGCATCTACTATCACGCGCGCGATCTCGCGGTTGCGCTCGCGGGATTCTCGAAGTGTCCGGTCGTGCTCGGCTCGGCGACGCCGTCGAGCGAGTCGTATGCGAATGCGCGGCGCGGGCGTTACCGGCTGCTGCGGCTCTTGCGGCGCGTGAACGATCGCGCGCTGGCGGCAGTCGAAGTCGTCGATATGCGCCGCGAAGTGGCCGAAGCGCGGAAGCTCGCGGCGGCTAATCCCGCGAACGGTGCTGGACCCGCGGCAGCGAAATCGCAGGCTGCGGAAGTTGCCGACAGCGCACCGCTCTCGACGCCGCTGGTCGCGGCGCTGCGCGAGAATCTCGCCTCCGGCGGCCAGAGCATGGTGTTTCTCAACCGTCGCGGCTTTCACAATTTTCTGCAATGCCACAACTGCGGCAACGTGATTGCGTGCCCGAACTGCAGCGTCAGCATGACGTTTCACATGCGCGACCGTTCGCTCCGATGCCACTACTGCGGCAATCACGCGGCGGCGCCCGATACTTGTCCCGAATGCAAAGGCTTCGGGCTCAAGGGTCAGGGCTTCGGCACCGAGCGGCTGACGCAGACGCTGGCCGAGATGATGCCGACTGCGCGCATCGAAAGGATGGACTCCGACACCAGCAGTGTGCGCGGCGCGCGCGCGCGGATGCTGGCCGAGCTTCGCGCCGGCGAAATAGATATTCTCGTCGGCACGCAGATGATCACCAAGGGTTTCGATTTTCCCGGCGTCACGCTGGCCGCGGTCGTCAACGCCGACATGGCGCTGAACATGCCCGACTTTCGATCCGCCGAGCGCACGTTTCAGTTGCTGACGCAGATTGCCGGACGCGCGGGACGCGGCGAGCGCCCGGGCCGCGTGATCATCCAGACCTTCGCGCCCAATCACTACAGCGTCCGCGCGGCCAAGGATCAGGATTACGCGCGCTTCGTGCGCCGCGAGCTCGAGTTGCGCCGCGATCTGATGTATCCGCCGTTCGCGCGCCTCGCGATGGTGCGAATCGAGGGCGCGGAGCCGCAACTGGTCCGGCGCATGGCCGAGGCGGTGGCGAAATCTTTGGCGAAAGATTCGACGCCGGAAGGACTTCGCGTGCTGGGTCCCTCGCCGGCGCCAATCGAACGAATCAAGCAGCGCTACCGCTGGCAGGTGATGATAAAATCGCGCGAGCTGAAACCGATGCGCGCCGCGATTGCCGCGATGCGCGCCGAAGTCGGGCCGGCGGCCGATCGCGACGACATCTTTCTTGCGATCGATATCGATCCGGTGAGAATGCTGTGAACGTATGAACGAGACCAGCCAACATCACCCGCTTCATCACGTGCCGCGGGCGCGTCACGCTTTCGACGTGAAGATGCATGACGGCGCGACGATCCACGTCCGCCAACACGGCATCCCCGGCGCGCCGCGGCTCGTGCTGAGTCACGGCAACGGGCTCGCGATCGACGGCTACTTTCCATTCTGGGGGCCATTGCGCGAGCGCTACGAAGTCATCGTCTTCGACTTCCGCAATCACGGGCATAACCCGCTGCATGGCGCCGAAGGACATACGTGGAAAAATTTCGTCGAGGACATGGACGTGGTCTGGCATGCGATTAATCGCGAGCTCGGCGCGAAGCCGGCGGCCGGACTGTTCCATTCGCTGTCGGGCGTCACGGCTGCGATGCATGCGCTCAAGTACGGCCCGCGTTTCGACGCGCTGGTGCTGTTCGATCCGCCGGTTTATCCGCGCGAGGGACATCCGGTCCGCAACCTGCAGCAGTCCGACAAGGAGTCGCTCGCCTCGCGCGCGGCGCGGCGTCCCGAGCGCTACAAGGATCCGATGGATCTCGCGAAGCAGTTCAGCCGGCGCTTCAAGCGGTGGGTGCCCGACGCATACGAGCTGATGGCGCGCGCGACGCTGCGGCACGATCGCGCGACTGGCGACTGGATTCTCGCGTGTCCGCGCGAATACGAGGCGCACATTTTTTCCGGTGGATCGAACACCGACCTGTGGACGCAGATGGCGCATTGCCCGGTGCCGGTGAAGCTCGTCTGCGGCGATCCCAATCTCGACGAAGTGATGCCGCCGGCGCTGATCGGGCGCGCGATGGCCGAGGAGCTGGGCCTGCCGTACGAAGCGATTCCCGGCACGTCGCATTTCCTTCAGATCGAGCGCCCCGCCGAATGCATGCGCGCCGTGGAATCGTTTCTCGCGCCGCTCGGACTCGCCGCACCAGCCACCCTTTGATAGATTTCTAGATACCGATGGCACTTCTGAGAATTCGCAAATTTCCCGACGACACGCTCAAGGAGCCGGCCGCGCCGGTCAAGAATATCAACGGCAACGTCGAGGGGCTGATCGACAGCATGGTGCAGACGATGTACGCCGCGCCCGGCGTTGGTCTGGCCGCGCCGCAGGTCGGCGAATCGAAGCGGATAATCGTGCTCGACACCGATCACGAAAATCCCGGCAAGCATCTGCTCAAGTTGATCAACCCCAAGGTCGTCGAGGCCGAGGGCAAGATCGTTTGGGAGGAGGGTTGCCTGTCCGTGATCGATTACACCGCCGACGTCGAGCGCGCCGCGCACGTGCTGGTGCGCGCGTGGACGCCCGACGAAAAGGAAATCGAGATCGAAGCCGACGAGCTGCTCGCGGTCGCGCTGCAGCACGAGATCGATCACCTGGACGGCAAACTGTTTATCGACCGCATCTCCCGAATCAAGCGCGAACTCTACAAGCGCAAACTGAAAAAGCTAATCAAGGAGGGCAAGGCCGACAGCGTCAGCCCCTCCACGGTGCGGATCTAAAATCGCCGATCCACTAAAGATTGTTTTCATGGGCACGCCGGCGCTGGCGGCCCACATCCTGGAGCGGCTGGTGATGGCTTCCGGAGCCAACTTCCGCGTCGTCGGAGTCGTCACGCGTCCCGACAAACCGCGCGGGCGCGGGCTCGGCACGGAGCCGAGCGAGGTCGGTGCGATCGCGGCGAAACACCAGATACCAACGCTGAAGCCGCTCAAAATTCGGACCTGGTCCTTCCTCAGCGAGGTGGAAGAGTTCGACCCTGATATCCTGCTGGTGGCGGCTTACGGTCGAATTCTTCCGGCCAGGATTCTCGACGTTCCCCGCATCGCGCCGATGAACGTGCACGCATCGTTGTTGCCGCGGCATCGCGGCGCTGCGCCGATCGAAGGCGCGATCCTCGCGGGCGACGCCGAAACGGGCGTCACGATCATGCGTATTATAGAGCGGATGGACGCGGGTCCGATGTACTTCCAGCGGACAATCCCGATTGAACCTACTGACACGCAAGCCACGTTGAAGGAGAAACTCGCCGAGCTGGGCGCGTCCGCGATGCTCGACGCGATCGAGCTCGCATCGCGCAGTGCGCTGGTCGAAACACCGCAGGACGAATCGCTCGCGACCTACACGGCGCAAGTCGAAAAGAAGGACGCGGTGATCGACTGGACGGCGAGCGCCGTGCAAATCGAACGGATGACACGCGCGTATGATCCTTGGCCCGTTGCGCGCACCAGTCTTGGTCGCGACGAAGTTCTTATCTGGCGCGCGGCGGTCGAGGAAGCGGCGTCGAGCGGCTCTCCCGGCACGATTGTCGCCGTGAAGCCGAATCCCGTCGTTCAGTGCGGGACCGGACGACTCAGGTTGATCGAAATGCAGGCGGCCGGGCGAAAAAGAATTTCCGCCGCTGATTTCCTGCGCGGCAAACGCGTCGAAGCGGGAGCGCGATTCGGCCCATGAGCGAAGATCGGGCAAAAGTGATACCCGCCGATCGCGCGAGCGCGCGCACGGACGAAGGCCTCGCATCGCGGATGGCCGCGGTCGAGATTCTCTATCGTGTCGATCAGGAGTCCGGCTACGCCGACGTTCTGCTCGGCGCGCGGCTGCCCGACTTCGCGCCGGCCGACCGCCGGCTGATCACGCGGCTCGTGCTCGGGACGCTCGCGTGGCAGGGTCGCGTCGATTACGAGCTCGCGCATCTGACGGGACGCAAGCTCGCCGGGATTCAGCCCGAGGCGCTAGCGATCATGCGGATGGGGCTTTTTCAGCTTCGACATCTCGACCGGATTCCGCAGCATGCGGTGGTCGATACCGCGGTCAGCCTTGCCAAACGGATCCCCAAGGCACGCGAAGCGTCGGGCTTCGTCAATGCCGTCATGCGTCGTGCGACGCGCGAGACCGTGCCGATGCCGGTGCGCGAGCGCAATGAAAAAACTTATCTTGCCATCGCGTATTCGCATCCGCGCTGGATGGTCGAGCGCTTCGTCGATTGGTTCGGTGTCGCTGATGCCGAGCGCCTGATGACGGCGAACAACGACGCCGCGCCCAATGTGATCAGGCTCAATCTCGCGCGCGGTTCGCGCGACGAAATAATCGAGAAGCTGAGCGCCGACGGTTTCGAGATTGGCGCGCCCGGCCGCGCGCCCGAGACGATCGTGCTGAGCGGCGCGCCGCATTTCGAGTCGCGCGCGTACCGCGAGGGCCTGTTTCATGCGCAATCCGAGGCGTCGCAGATGGTGGCGCGGATGTTTGCGCCGCGTGTGGGCGCAACGGTGGTGGACTGTGCAGCCGCGCCCGGCGGCAAAGCGAGCCATCTAGCCGAGATGGTGGGCGAGTACGGCCGAGTGCTGGCCGTGGACCTCAATTTCAACGGCCTCAGGAACGCGCGCGACCTCGCGCGACGCTTGCGCCATCGCAATGTCGAATTTGTATGCGCCGACCTCGCCGCTGTCGCGCCGCTTGCGCCGTCGAGCGTCGAGTACGTGCTGCTCGACGCGCCATGCACCGGCCTCGGCACGCTGCGCGAGCATCCTGAGATAAAGTGGCGGCTCAAGCCGGCCGACCCGGCGCGCATGGCGTCGATACAATCGCGGATGCTCGACAACGCCGCGTCGCTGGTGCGTTCGCACGGTGCGATCGTGTATTCGGTCTGCAGCATCGCGCCCGAAGAGGGCGAAGGTGTGGTCGATGGATTTCTTGCGCGCCACGCCGAGTTCGCGATTGATAGTGACGTGGCGGGTCGAGAAGAGTTCAGAGACGTGATCGATGCGCGAGGGTTTATGAAAACCCGTCCCGACCTCGGCGGACTCGACGGATTCTTCGCCGCGCGCCTGATTCGGCGCTAAGCTGCAATCAAGAGTCGGCGCGATGCAACTTCAACTATCCTCCGGCCGGATTCTTGGATTCACGCTCATCGCGCTGGCCTTCATCGCCGTCGGATGCTCCTCCCAGAATTTCTCATCCGCGTCGAGCGCACACTACTACGCGCCGCCGTCTGAAACTTTCAGAGGCACGCGCACCGAGGTTGCCTCATGGTACGGACCCGGATTCGCCGGACGCCCCACCAGCACTGGCGAGATCTACAACCCCGAAGGCCTGACCGCCGCGTCCACCACGCTGCCGCTCGGCTCGCATGTGCGCGTATCGAATCCCGATACCGGCAGATCGGTAGTGGTGCGAATCAACGATCGCGGACCGTACGTGCGCGGGCGCTCGCTCGATCTGTCGCACGGCGCCGCGCAGAAAATCGGGCTGGTGGGTAAGGGTGTCGGCCGAGTCGAGGTCACGCCGACCGCGCGCAGCACGCCGACGGGCCTGAGCAGAGTGGCCTACGCCGATAGGACCGCCGTCGAGGCGCGCAAATTGCGTTACGTCTCGTACCGGCCACGGGTTGCCTCGACCAGAGCCGAACGGCATCGCTATCGTTATCGCCACTATTCGTCGCCGCGAATGGTCGCAAATCCCATCGGCGATTGGCTTGCAAGCGCAATCCCGCGCTTCTGAGCGACAGCGAGAGCCGCTCAAGTCGGGCGCGGACGATTGACAATTACATAGTACGCAGGTAGCATGTAATCAAACGCGTTGATCCATTCATTTCGCGACCATATTGCGGCGGATCTCTTTCAGGAGCGAAACACCGGTTCAGCCCGGCGAATTCCTCGCGAGCTCTGGCGCACCGTTCAGCGGAAGCTGAAACTGCTGGACGTGGCAGCGCGTCTCGAAGATCTGGCGATTCCCGCCGGCAATCGCCTCGAGCGCTTGAAAGGCGATCGCGCGGGCCGGTACAGCATTCGGATCAACGATCAGTATCGCGTCACGTTTCGATGGGAGAGCGGTCATGCCTACGAAGTCGGTGTCGAAGACTATCACTAGACGGCCGGAATGGCTGGGTCCGGCCGTTGCCCCCGGTGAAATTCTCCTCGAGGAATATCTCAAGCCGCTCGGTCTCGGACAGGTCGAGGCTGCCCGCCGCCTTGGCATCTCGCTCAACCGCCTGAACGAGATAGTTCTCGGCAAGCGCGCTATCACAGCCGATACTGCCCTTCGCTTGGGACGCTTTCTCAAGACCTCGGCGCAATTGTGGATGCGACTGCAGGCTGATTGGGATCTGCATCGGGCGATGCGGCGTCATGTGCGCAACGCGTCGTAGATCCTGGAGCGCGCGCAACGCGCGAACTCGGAGACCGGAACCGGCTTCGCGTCGCGCGAAGCTGTCCGAGGCCCATTCCTCCCCTCGCGATGCTCGCGTCGTCAGGGTGACACAACCGCCCGAGTCGCAATCGCTTCGCGCTGCGGTTAATCTCTGCTGATGGCTCTCCCGCCCGAAGATCTCCGCGACAAAATTGCGCCTTCGATTTTGTCGGCCGATTTCGCGCGGCTCGGCGAAGAAATTCGCGCGGTCGAAAAGGCCGGCGCCGACATGATTCATTTCGACGTGATGGACGGGCATTTCGTGCCCAATCTCTCGATTGGTATCCCGGTGCTCGAATCGGTGCGCAAGGTCACCCGCCTCCCGCTCGACGCGCACCTGATGATTTCCGAGCCGGCGCGCTACGTCGAAGCCTTCGTCAAGGCCGGCGCCAATTCAATTTCGGTGCATTGCGAAGTCTGCCCCGATATCCCCGCGATGGCGAAGCGAATCCACGACCTCGGCGCGCGCGCGTCGATTGGAATCAACCCCGAGACCGATGCCGACCGCGTGCTGCCCTTCGCCGACCAGCTCGACATGATCCTCGTGATGAGCGTGCATCCGGGCTTCGGCGGCCAGGAGTTCATCCCGGCCGCACTCGACAAGCTGCGCTACATCCGGCGCGAGTTGAAGCGTCGCGGACTGAGCATCGACGTCGAAATCGACGGCGGCGTGAAGCTCGACAATATCGCGGAGGTAAAGGCCGCCGGCGCCAACGTCTTCGTCTCCGGCTCGGGAATCTTCGGCAAGCCCGACTACAGCAAAATTGTCGGCGAGATGCGCGAGCTGATCGCGCAGACTCCGGCGAAGATCTAGCCGCTGGTACCGGCGCTCTTCGCGGAATTGAGCGCGGCCGCGGCGCGGCGCAGAAAAGTTCGCGTCTGCGTCTTCGTGTTGATCGGGAAGCGCACGTAATCGCCGCCGGTTTTCAGATCGGCGAAAAATCCGGCCGGGTCTTCATGGAAATGCAGAAATCCGTTCGAGCCGCAGTAGAACGCTCCGCGCTTCTTCTCCTTGAGTCCGCCGAGCCGCCGAATTTCCTCGAGGACCGACTCCAGCTGGTCGAGCGCATCGGGTCCCGCGTGCTTCATAATGGCTATAGTAACTATCTACGAATTTCCCAGCTCGATCACGTAGCCGTCCGGATCGGTGAGGTAGGCATACGGCGCGCCGGGCGCATGTTCGCCGCGGCTTTGCAGCTTTCCGCCGGCATCTTCGACCTGGCGGACAATTTCGTCGAGGTTGTTCTTCCCGATCGAGAAACCGAAATGCGAGACGCCGCCGCCGGCGATCGGCTCGTCCGCTCTCGCCTGGCATAACGTGATCGTTTCATCGACGCCGTGCGAGTGAAGGAAGACCAATGTTTTCCCTTCCCAGAACTTGACCTCGAGGCCGAACGCTTCCTGATAAAACTTGAGCGAGCGGCCGATGTCGCGGACGTTAAGATTAATATGTCGCAACCCGCGCGCTTTGATCATCGCCGTGCCTCCGATTTGCGTACTGTTCGAGTCATTAGCGGACCCAACTGCTTTTCCGCTTCCCCAACGGAAATAGATTTTGCAGCCGCATGGACGTCATCGGATACCCAGTCGGGAAATTTCACTGTAGTCATTCGATGCGCGCCAGTCGCGGTGTGTTCCTCGCGAACGGCGGACAAACGAACCGCGTCGAAGGCGGACGCCATCTTTACCAGGGCCGGCCATAGCCGACGATGCACCAAAGTGATCTTACCGTCGTGTAGCCGGCATCTCACAATGTCGGGCGAATCGCCAACCTCGTTCAACAGCATATAGATCTGATTGCCCTTCGGATGACCCCACCAGCTACCGCGGATCGGCTTACCTGCAATCGCCTCGGCAAGGCTCGGGATAGCGCCCTTGGCGGATTCGAGCACCGCGCCGTGGTGCTTGACGAAATCGAGCGCTTCTTCTTTCGATTTGACCGGCATGAGATTCCGGTCCACAGCTACATCCCTTGCTGGGCGTGATGGCAGTCGGAGCAGATTCCGTACAGTTCCATCTTGTGCCGGGTCAGCGTGACACCGAGGTCGCGCGCGACGATATTTTGCATGCGCTCGATCGCGGCGTTCTCGAACTCGATGATGCGGCCGCATCGCTCGCAGATGAAATGATCGTGATGGCGCTCGCCGACCGCCTCGTAGCGCGCCTGGCCCTCGTCGAAATGCCGCTCGTACAGCAGCCCGCATTCCTTCAGCAGTCGCAGCGTCCGGTAGATCGTCGCATAGCCGACGTGCGGGTTGATCTTCTTGACCTCGGCGTACAATTCCTCGGCGCTGATATGATGACCGTGATCGAAAAATACGCGCGCGATGTCGTCGCGCTGGCCGGTGGACTTGAGCCCGCGCTCCTTGAGGCGGGTGTGAAAGGTCACCATCCGCTCTTCCGCGCTGATCGCGGGCTTGCGATCGATTACGGTGTGGCCGACCGTCGAGGTTTCGCCGAGGCGCGGCATCTCGGCACTCAGCTTGCCGCGTCTCCGAGGTGAACGACGCGCCGCGCCGCCGGCGATAGGTACAATGATTCGAGATCGCGCGAGCGCAGCGCCTCGGCGATCACTTCGAGCTGCTCCGCGGCGGGCTGGTCGCGATCGATGATCACGAGATTCTTCTCGCGCAGCCGGCAGGCGCCGCCGCGCGTGCGATAGCCGATTTCGCGCATGATCTTTTCGCGCCGGACCTCGAGCCCGACGCGCTGCGCCGCCTCCGCCAGCTCGTCCACGATTCTCATCATCCGCGCTTCGCTGAGTTCGCTCATTTCACCGCCCACCCGCACCATCGAATTCGGTTGCTATAGCGCCGCCTCTTGAGAGATAACCGGGCGCCGTGTTATCGCGGTTATAAACGCGGAGGTCACGCGCTTGATCAAGAAAATCCTTGTCGGCATCGACACCTCCGATCACTCCAAGAACGCGCAACAGTACGCCTTCTACTTCGCGCGAATCTTCAATGCGTCGTTGATTGGATTGCATGTCGTCGATATCGTCTCGATCGAAGGCTCGTTTTTCCATGATATATCAGGTTCGCTCGGGCTGGAACCATATCTCGATTTCTCGTCCAAGATGCGCGAGGTGCTGACCGCCCGCGGCCGCGGCGTGCTCGACGAATTTTCCGCCGCCGCGCGAAGCGAGAACCTGGCGGTCGAGACCGTGCTCGACATGGGCATCGTCGCCAACCAGATTTGCGATCGCGCGCGCAGCGCCGACCTCGTGATGATCGGGCATCGCGGGGTCAACGAAAAATTCTCGACCGGCCTGCTCGGATCGACGGCCGAAAGCGTCGCGCGCAAGTCTCCGCGTCAGTTGTTCATCTCGCCGAAGAAATTTCGCGAGGTCAAACGTCCGGTGCTGGCCTACGACGGCAGCGAACGCGCGTCGCGTGCGATGCGCTCGGCGGCGGAAATCGCCAGCGGCCTCGGCGTGCCGATCACCGTCGTCACCTGCGCGCGCGACCCCAAGCTCGGCGAGCGCACGCTGGCCGAAGCGCGCACCTATTTCGAAAACTACACGCCCAAGGCCGAGTTCAAGCTGCTGCAGGGTCACGCCAACGAGGAAGTCGTGAAGTTCCTCAAGGAGCACGACGCCGACCTGCTGTTCATCGGCGCCTACGGGCACAGCAGGATAATCGAGATGGTGCTCGGCTCGACGACAGAATACGTGCTGCGCAACTCGCCGTGCCCGGTCTTCCTGTCGCGTTAGTTTTTCCCGCCGTCGGTTCGTTTCATGAAACAAAATATCTACGACGACACGAAATTCTTCGCGGGCTACAGCCAAATGCGCCGCCACGAGAGCGGTCTCAACATGGCGGTGGACCAGCACGCGATGCGCTCGCTATTGCCGCCGCTCACCAACAAGCGCGTGCTCGATCTCGGCTGCGGCTTCGGCAAGATGTGCCTCTACGCAATCGAACAAGGCGCCGCGAGCGTGGTCGGCGTCGATATTTCGACCAGGATGCTTGCTAAGGCGCGCGAGGATACCGCCGACCCGCGCATCAGCTACGTCCAATCGGCGCTCGAGGATCTAACTTTCGCGCCGGCCAGCTTCGACGTCGTCGTCAGCTCGCTCGCGCTTCATTATGTCGAGCGCTACGATTCAGTTTGTGCGAACGTAAAGTCGTGGCTGGTCGCCGGCGGTGCGTTCGTGTTTTCCGTCGAGCATCCGATGGTGACGGCGTATCCGGTCGGTGCGTATCTCGACGCCAAGGGCGAAAAGCAACACTGGGCGATCGACAACTACAAGCTCGAAGGAATTCGCCATACGCAGTGGTTTACCGACGACGTCATCAAGTACCATCGCAGCGTCGAGACCTACGTCAACACGCTGCTAGACAAGGGGTTCACGCTTGTGCGGATGCTTGAGCCCGAGGCGGCGGAGGACGCGATTCGCGAGCGCCCCGAACTGCGCGAGGAGAGCCGTCGTCCGACGTTTATGCTGCTCTCGGCGCGAGGGTAGCTACGCTTGCGGCTCTTCGGCGCGCTGGCGGATGAAGCGGCCCAGTAGCAGGCGCATCGATTCGACCGGCTGGATTCCAATCATCGGGAAGTCGCCCAGGATGAAGGTCGGGTAGCCGAGCGCGGAGAACTCGTCGGCCTCGCGCTTGTGATCGTCGAGGCGCGCGCTCATCGCGCCGCTGTCGAGCGCGGCGCGGAACTTCGCGCGATCGATTCCGGCGCGCTCCGCAATCGCGTCGAGCACTTTGCGATCCGCGATGTCGGCGCCGTCGTCGAACGCGGCGCGAAAGACGGCGTCGTGATACGCAGAGAAAACGCCGGCGTCGCGCGCAACCTCCGAGCCTTGCAGCGCGAGTGTCGAATCGATCCAAATCGACGGCGGCGCGACGCGCACGCCCGTCTCCGCCGCGACGAACAGCACTTTCTGCCGCTCGTGCTCGCCGAGCACGCGGCCGGGCTTGGTGCGGAAATCGCGCGCCGCAATCGGCACGCCCTTCCACAGCGCCTCGAAGCCGAGCTCGTCCTCGAGCGGCGTCACGATTCGCCACGCGATGTAGCAAAGGGTCGAGGCGTAGTCGAAAAAAATCGGAATCCGAAGCCGGCTCATATCGCTGACTCCGATAATCGCTCGTTCGCGCATCCGCCGCAATTGAACCGCGCGTCTCGGGCTCAGGAAGTCGCGCGAGTCGCGGCGCCGGCCCGAGCAGAATCCGGGGCTGGCGAACGTAGTTCGCGCACCACCAGATAGAGCAGCGGTCCGAACGAACCCGCAAGCAGCGTGATCAAAATAAATGGCCACGCAACCAGCCCGCGCTCGCGCGCATCGTTGACCATCCAGATGCAGGCCAGGACCCCGAGAATCACCAAATCGAAAAATATCTGCGTGCCGCTCAAACTGCCGAAGGACGACATGAAGAGGCCGACATAGCCGGCATCCATCACGGCACGGGTGGTAAGCACGCCGAACCCGGCGATAATCAAAAGAAGCACGATCAAACGGTTGGACATAAGAACCTCCTGTGTTGTTCTCGGTCCAACTTTGCTGGCGACAGATGCTGTTCAGCAATTACCTCGAAGGTTATTGAATAGCGGCGGCGCGGGAGTGAGAATGCGGCCGACTGGCAGGAGCCTCGATCATGTCGTTGTCCACGTTGGAGAGAAATTACGGCGGAGACAGCGGTTTCCCGCTGCTGCTGAAAACGCGGCGGCAAAGGCGACGGTTGTCGCAACTCGAGCTGGCGTTGTCTTCGGGCGTATCGCAACGCCACGTCAGCTTTCTGGAATCGGGACGCGCCAAGCCCAGCCGCAGCATGATCCTGCAGTTGAGTGAAACGTTGGAAGTGCCTTTGCGCGAACGAAACGATTGGCTGACCGCGGCGGGATTTGCACCCATCTTCAAGGCGCGTCCGCTCGACGATCCGCAGATGAGCCAGGTCATGAGCGCCGTGCGGATGATGTTGACGAACCACGAACCGTATCCGGCAGTCGCTGTCGACCGCGTTTGGAACATCCGAATGGCGAACGCGCCTTTCGACATGATGAGCGCGATGCTCGGGGGCGATTTGTGGGATCGCGTCGGCGGGACGGAACGTAACCTGGCCAGGCTCTTCTTTCATCCGAGCGGCATCAAACCGTTCGTCACGAACTGGAAGGCTATTGCTCCTCTGCTCTGGCATCGCGCGCAACGCGAGGCGGAGGCACTCGGCGGCGATGAAATGAAACGGCTACTCGCAGAACTCAGCCAGCATCAGGACCCGGACACGCTCTGGGCGCCGGAGGGCGCAGCGCTGGTGCCGGTGATGCCGCTCGAAATTGAAAAGGACGGCGTGCGCATCTCGCTCTTCACGGTGATTGCGACGTTTGGAACGGCGCAGGACGTGACTGCGGACGAATTGCGAATCGAGAGCCTGTTCCCGGCAGACGCGGCGACGGAGAAACTTTTCCGCGCCGCCGGCGGACGTTAGGCGACGCCGCGCTTGCGTGACTCGCGCGGCGCGCACATTGTTGATTCACAATGGCTTCAAATCGTCGTCCGGTTCTCAAACTAGGTGTCGTTGATTTCGGCGTCGAGACCGCCGAGCTGCCGAGCGGCGTGCAGGTCGATCTCGCAGTCATCCGCCATCCCGGCGCGAGCGCAATAGTCGCGCTGTATCCCGACATGACGGTTGCGATGCTGCGTCAGTATCGCCACACCATCGGCGGCTGGATGCGCGAGATTCCGGCGGGATGCCGCAACGGCGGCGAGGATTTCCTCGAATGCGCCCGCCGCGAACTCGGCGAAGAAGCGCGCGTCGCCGCCGCGCGATGGGATCATCTTGGATCGATCATCACGGTGCCAAGCTTCTGCGACGAGCGAATCGAGCTGTATCTCGCGCGCGAGTTGTCGGAAGGCTCGGGCGCGCTCGATCACGACGAGGTGATCACAGTCAGCCGCGTGCCGTTCGACGAAACCTTCGCGATGATCCGCCGCGGCGACATCGTCGATGCGAAATCAATCGTCGCGCTCTATCGCGCCCGCGACTTCCTCGAGCAGGAACGCCGCGGCTGAGGAGATATTTCGTGGCAATCGAAGTACTGGGAGTCGAGCATATCGATCTGACGGTCAACGATGTCGCGCGCTCGCGCGCATTCTTTGACAAGGTGCTCGGCGAGCTCGGCTTTCGAAAATTCGAGGGCGCCGACTATATCCACTGGGCCAATGCGCAGATGACGATTGCGATTCGCGACGCGTCAGCCGCCAATCGCGATGCGCGCTTCGACCGCTACCGCGTCGGACTTCATCACCTGGCGTTGCGCGCACGCTCGCGCGCCGACGTCGATGCGTTCCACCGGTTCCTTGTGCGCGAAAAAATCGAGGTGCTCGACGCTCCCGCCGAGTATCCGCAATATGGAGAGAATTATTATGCGGTGTTCTTCGCCGATCCCGACGGCATGAAGCTCGAGCTCGTGCACTATCCGTGGGGCTACTGGCGAAAGGCACAGACCGAGGGTCACGACCCGCGGCCGCGCTATGAATCGAAGAAGTAGGGCGCGCTCCACGACCATTCGTGCGCGCGAGTTCGAGATCAGTGGTAAGCGCAGCGCTACCGCGCGCATCCATCGCATACGAGCGGCGCTGCACGCCGCGCATCGGCTACTGGATGACTACCTCGTCCGGAAAGAGAAACGTGGTGGCGCCGTCGTCGAATTGCACCAGGTACATGCGCCGGTCCAGATTATTTACCTCACGGATGATCCGTGGTTGTTCGCTGAATCGACTGCGCCCTTCGTGGTCGCGCACCGGTCTTTGCAGCTTGCAATGCTTTCCGATCAACTCTGCTGTGTTTAAGCTCGTCAACATATTTTTACCCCTCCACTTCCTCCCGGTCTTTCCGGCCACATCATCCTCGCTTGTCATACTAGCAATCTTCGAGCCTGATATTTAGACGTCTGAGAAACATTTCTGTTTCATTATCCAGAGCTGTGGAAAACCTTACAAATCCACGATTTTCTTCTTTTGGCCTGTCTATGCGCGTTGCGGCTGGTTCTCCAAATACCCGTTCACCTGAAGGAGCAATGCCCGAATAGAGGCACCTTTTTGCCAAATTTGCGGCGTGATATTCAGGAGATTGCCCCGAACGCAGATCGCGAAAATTCGCGTTTCCAAAAAGTCGTGTAATAAAAGGACTGCGCAGGAAAAAACTACCCCGATGCCTACGATTTACCCGCTGATTATGGGCCGTCGCGCGATGATTGCGACCGAGCACTACCTTTCCGCTGCCGCCGGTGCGCGAATCTTCGCCTGTGGCGGCAATGCTATCGACGCTGCCATCGCTGCTACATTCGTCGAGGGCGTCGTCAACCCGCACATGCACACTATCGGCGGCGAGGCGCCGATGCTGATTTATTCCGCATCTGCCCGCCGCGTCGTGGCGATCAACGGCAATATGATGGCGCCCGCGCGGGCGACGATTGCCCACTACCGCGCGCTCGGACTCGAGTTGATTCCAGGCGCCGGGCTGCTCGCTGCCGGCGTTCCCGCCGCGTTCGACGCGCTCGTGACCGCGTTGCGGGATTTCGGCACCCGGTCGCTGGCTGACGTGCTTGAGCCTGCACTGCAGCTTGCGAGCGACGGTATCCCGATGCACGTGGGATTGTCCGGCGATCCCGACCTGCCGGATGAAGCTGTCGCCGGGGCGGGCGCGTCTCTGCGCAGTAACGCCAAGCGGTTTCTCACCAAGTGGCCGTCGTCCGGGCGCGTTTATCTGCCTGACGGCAAAGTGCCGATGCCGGGGAGCGTGCTGAAGAATCCCGCGCTCGCGAATTTTTTCAAGCGCGTGCTCGACAGTGAATCATCGGCAAAGAATCGCGGACGCGAGAGTGGCCTCGACGCGGCGCGCGATCGCTTTTACCGCGGCGACATCGCGCGCGACATCGTCGCCTGGTCCGACGCGAACGGCGGCCTGCTGGCAGCCGACGACCTCGCGCGCTTCACGACGCGGATCGAATCGCCGGCGAGCGCGGACTATCGCGGCGTCACGGTGTTCAAGTGCGGGCCGTGGTCGCAGGGCCCGGTATTTTTGCAGCAGCTCAAACTGCTCGAAGGCTTCGACCTCGCCGCGATGGGCCATAACTCCGCCGACTATATCCACACGGTGATCGAGGCCGCCAAGCTCTCGTTCGCCGATCGCGAGGCGTACTACGGCGATCCCGAATTCATCGACGTGCCGCTCGACGGATTGCTGAGCGATCGTTACGCCGCGATTCGCCGCGATCTTATCGACGCGGCGCAGGCCTCGATGGAGCAACGGCCCGGCGATCCGATTGCGATGCGCGCGATGCGTGCCGCGCCCACATCCGGCGCGCGCCCGTGGGGTGGCGGCACGATTCACGTGACGGCCGCCGACCGCGACGGCAACCTGATCGCGGTTACCGCGAGTGGCGGCTGGATTCCGAGCTCGCCGGTTATCGACGCGCTCGGCTTTCCGCTCGGGACGCGGATGCAGACCTATTATCTCGACGAGCGCCATCCCAACGCGCTCATGCCGGGCAAACGTCCGCGCACGACTTTGTCGCCGTCGCTCGCGATGCGAAAGGGCGAGCCGTATCTCGCATTCGGCACGCCGGGTGGCGATCAGCAGGATCAATGGACGCTGCAATTTTTCCTGAACGTCGTGGATTTCGCGATGGACCTGCAGGCCGCGATCGAAGCGCCGAAATTTTCGACGCCGCATTTCCCCTCGACGTTCTATCCGCACGACAACCGCCCCGGAGTGTTGCGCATCGAGGATCGCGTGCCTGCCAACGTGCGCGACGCACTCGCCGCGCGCGGCCACAAGATCGAAGTCCGCCCATCGTGGTCCGAGGGTCGTGTGCTGGGCGTGCAAATCAACACTCAGACTGGCGTGCTCGCAGGCGGCGCTGATCCGCGCGGCCAAGCCGCGCCGGTCATGCCCGCACAAGTGATCGGCTGGTAATTATTGAGGCAGGCGTTGTGGCGATCATCGACGCCAAAGACGGCACTGCTCGACCGGCAGTGCCGCCCTTGAGGCCGCGAATCAGGCCAGCGCGACAGATCGGATCTGCGCCTTAGTGCGTGTTCTGATACTGATTGTAAGTCTGGTTGTCGCCGGGCGCGCGATCGTGGTAAGCGGTGCCCTCTTCGCCATGCTTGCGTCCGTTGTACCATCCCCAGCTATTGCCCTGCTGGCGGTACGCGTTGCCCTTGACGTCGTGGAACTCCCACTGTTTTTGCTGTTGCACCCATTGGCCCTGCCGCCCCTGATACCAATCGTTTTGATCGGCCCTGAGAATGCTCGGCGCCAGCATCAGGGAGCAGCCCAGAATCGCAACCGTTGCCAGAATTTTCGTTTTCATCGTTTCTCCTTAATCGATGATCCAGTGTCGTAGGTTGCAGGCGATGCGCGCTACCAGTACGGTGTCCCCCGAGGAACGAATCTGGATGTTTTCCCGCCGGCACTTGCAGGCGTTTGCCATTAAACATCGCAGGATGTTCCGGCTCGGCGCTTGGTCGATCGCTGTTTGTCGCATGCGCGGAGCTTTGATATCTCAGCGTCGATGAGTCTTCGCCACGCTGCCGCGCTCGCACTCGTGGGCTGGTACCTGATGGTTCCGCCCGCGATACCGGGCACCGGCCAGGTGGATCAAAGCGCCCCACTGAGCCAGTGGAAAATCAGGCGCCAGTTTCCGCATGACCAGGGATGTGAAGCCACAAAAGCCCGCCTGCGCGAACAAGCCTTGGCCGCGCAAACTCAGAACGACGCCGCAGAACCGCGACGCGGCGAACGAAATCCCGAACAGCGCTGCATCCTATGCAACGCGCAATGCGTCGCCCAGGACGATCCGCGCCTCAAACCGAACTGAGTCGGTTCGTTTTTCGGATGCGCTCGCCAGTCGGGTTTCAAACGAGGCGAGCTTGGATATCGCTACGCGCGCTTGACATCGCGCCGATCGGCTATTTCCATTGCGGACGGCGGCGTCGGGAAATAACTGCGCCGGGCCCATAGGGCGACATTCACCAGGCCGATCATCGTCGGGACCTCGATCAACGGGCCGATTACGGCGGCGAAGGCGGCGCCGCTGTCGATGCCGAAGGTAGCGACCGCGACCGCGATTGCCAGCTCGAAATTGTTCGACGCCGCTGTGAACGACAGTGTCGCCGTTTGCGGGTAGGTTGCGCCGACGGCGCGGCTTAGCACGAACGACAGCGCGAACATGATCGTGAAATAGAGCAGCAGCGGAATCGCGATGCGCACCACGTCGAGCGGCAGATGCACGATGTTCGCGCCCTTGATCGAAAACATCACGACGATGGTGAAGAGCAGAAAGATCAGCGTGAGCGGACTGATCTTAGGAATGAATCGATCGCGATACCACGCCTTGCCCATCCGCGCGGTAAGGATCTTCCAGGTCGCAAAGCCCGCCACGAACGGCACGCCCAGGTATATGCCGACGCTTTGCGCGATCTGGCCGATCGTGATTTGAACGACCGCGCCGCTCAAGCCGAGCCATCGGGGCAGCACGGTCACGAACATATACGCGTAGAGCGAGAAGAACAGCACCTGGAAGATCGAATTGAACGCGACCAAGCCGGCGCAATACTCGCTGTCGCCGCAGGCGAGGTCGTTCCACACGATCACCATCGCGATACATCGCGCGAGCCCGATGATGATCAGGCCGGTCATGTACTCGGGACGATCGCGCAGGAAAATCACCGCGAGCGCGAACATCAGGATCGGGCCGATGATCCAGTTCTGGAGCATCGAGAGGCCGAGAATTTTCCAATCGCGAAAGACGTCGCCCAGCTCGTCGTAATTCACCTTCGCCAGCGGCGGATACATCATCAGGATCAGTCCGAGCGCGATTGGTAGCGAGGTGGTGCCGACGCTCATGCGATCGAAGAGCATCCGCACGCCCGGCGCCGCCGCGCCCAGCGCGATCCCGGCCGCCATCGCAAGGAAAATCCAGAGCGTCAGGTAACGGTCGAGAAACGAGAGCCGGCGAACGTTCGGTGTCATCGATCCTCCGGCGGCTTGACGCTTCCGATCTCCCTGACGCGGCGCTCGAGTGCGAAACGATCGAGCGAGTCGAACGGCAGGCTGGCGAAGATTTTTATCCGGTTCTCCAGCTCAGTGTAGATTTTGAAAAAGAACCGGCGCTTGGCTTCGTCTGATCCCGCGAACGCCGCGGGATCGCTCGCACCCCAATGCGCCGTGATTGGCTGTCCCGGCCACAGCGGACACATCTCGCCCGCGACTTTGTCGCAGACCGTGAACACGAAATCGAGCGGCGGCGCGCCGGCCCGCGCGAATTCGTCCCAGCTCTTGCTGCGCAACGCGGATGTTTCGTAATTCAGCTCCTTGAGCAATTGAATCGTCATCGGATGAACCGAACCCGCGGGATGGCTGCCGGCGCTGAAGGCTCTGAACTTGCCCTTGCCCCATCGATTCATCGCGCATTCCGCCATGATGCTGCGCGCTGAATTTCCGGTGCATAGAAACAGCACGTTGAGTTCTCGATTTGCCATGGCGTCAGCTCTTACGCGATCGCCTTCGCGCAGCACGCACTCGTGGGCGCAGGCGCGACGGTCTTCACGGCGGCGACGGGCCGCAGATCCTCGCCGTAAACCGTGGTCTCGCCCATCGTGAAGAAGGTCTCCCACGACAGCCCATTCGGATCGGTCGCCCACGCCTTGTCCGAGCGCGCGTAGCAGCATGCGGCGTCGCGCTGTTCGACCACGGTTTCTTCCGCGGCCTTCAGGCGGCCTGAAATCTCGCGCAATTCGTCGGGCGTCTCGACCTGGATTCCGAGGTGATCGAGGCCCTTGGCCGCCTGCCCGAAGGCGGAGATGGCGAAATTGACGCGCGGGTCGTCGAGCATCCACTTTGCGTAATCTTCTTTCACCACCGACGGCTCGACGCCGAACATGGTCGAGTAGAATTTCACTGACTCGGGAATTTCCTTGACCGCGACGTGGATATGCATCCGTTTCATGCGTTCACCTTCCCTCTCTCCGCTGTGCGGAGGCGTTGTTTGACGTTCGTCGTTGGCGGAGGCTTGCAGGCTGCCGGCGCGCACTGTTCCGCGTTGCCCCGGCAGCAGTTTTCCATCAGGTAGGAGATCAGATCGTTCATCGCGACGTAGTCGGCGCTGTAAATGATCGAGCGGCTGTCGCGGCGGCACCTCACCAGCCCCGCGTGCTTCAAGTGATTCAGATGGAACGAGAGGGTCGGCGACGGCACGCCGAGCTTGGCGCCGATTTCGCCGGCGGGGATTCCGTCGGGGCCGCTCTGCACCAGCATCCGGAACACGTCGAGCCGCGATTCCTGGGCGAGGGCGGCGAGCGCGGCGATCGCTTTCTCTTTCTTCATATTTTTATAACTATCGAAATATCGAAGTACGGTCAAGGGCGCAGCTACAAGACATTCCAATGCGGCGGCAGGTTGCCTATTATGCTCGCGCGATGACCAGAATCGCGAAAAGTGCGACGATCACGATTGCCCTGCTGACGCTCGCCGTGGCGTCCGCGGTCTTTGCTGCCGATGCGAACACTCCGGTGAAAATCGATACCGCCAAAATCATTGACCTCACCTACACCTTCGACGCCTCGACGATTTACTGGCCCGACGAGAAGGGCTTCGTTCATCGGTTGGACAAAAACGGCGACACTCCCGAGCATTACTTTTATGCGGCTGGCGATTACGCGGCGCCCGAGCATGGCGGCACGCATACCGATGCGCCGCATCATTTCAATCGCAACGGGATCACGCTCGACAAGGTTCCGCTCGCCGATTGTATCGGGCCTGCCGCGGTGATCGATTTCTCCGCACGCGCGGCGAAAGATCGCGACGCGATGCTCAGCGTCGAGGACATCAAGGCGTACGAAGCAGCCTACGGCCCGATTCCTGACGGCGCGATCGTCGTCGCGCGCTCCGGATGGGGCAAATTCTATCCCGACAAGAAGCGCTACATGGGCACCGACAAGCCCGGCGACGTTGCGGGCCTGCGGTTTCCCGGCTATTCGGCGGCGGCGGTGGATTTCCTTTTGAAAAATCGCAAGGTCGTGGCAATCGCGATCGACACGGCGAGCATGGATCCCGGCAACTCGAAGGATTTCCCGGTGCATCGGCTGTGGCTCGGTGCGAACAAACCAGGTTTCGAGAACGTCGCCAACGCGGATAAGCTGCCGGCGAAAGGTGCGACGATATTTTGCATCCCGATGAAGATCGGCGACGGCACCGGCGGCCCGACCAGAATTTTCGCGGTGCTGCCGTGACGGTTGCGACAGGCGTCGAAGATGAATATTCGTTTAGCGTGACCTGTCAAAAAGAAGTGTAGTCTGTAAAAATTTCAGTGCCCCAGACAATACTTGAAATGGTTGATCGGCCACGCAGAAGGTAGAAAACTATCGTGGGTCTATGAAACTCGCCCGCGGTTGACTGGGAGAATCCCGCAACCTGGGCGGGCATGAAAACTGCTGAACGTTAGGGAGGAGAGCTCGTGCGGACAAATGCGATGTCGATGATCAAGGCGCTGTTCGTGACGGTGGCGATAGTGGTGGTTATGGGATGTTCGGGGCAGCCGCTCTCAACCCGTGAGAAGGGTACGTTCATCGGCACCGGCGTTGGCGCCGCAACCGGTGCGATCATCGGCGCCGCGGTCGGCAACCCGTTGGCGGGTGCGGCAATCGGCGGCGGAATCGGAGCGCTGGGCGGCTACGCGGTCGGCAACGAAATGCAGAACAACGAAAACGCACAGGCCCAGACGCAATCGCAGATTCAATCGCAGCAGAGGCAGATCCAGAGCCAGCAACAGCAGATTCAACAGTTGAAGAGCTCGAGCGAGACTGAATAGCCGGACGAAAACGATAATGCGCAAACATGCTATTGTGGCGGGAGCGTTGGCGCTAGCCGCAACTAGAGCAACAACGCCAGCAGATCGAGCAATTGAAGGGACAGCAGGAAACCGAATAGCTCGGCTGACGTATAGTGATTGGAAGATGGAGGTTTTATGCGCAAAGGTTTAACAGCAATTATCATGAGTTTGGCATTGGCGGGATCGCTCGTGATCGCGGGATGCTCAGGGCAGCCGCTCTCGACTCGTGAAGAAGGCACGCTCGGCGGCACGGCGTTGGGTGCGGGTGGTGGAGCGCTAATCGGCGCGGCGGTTGGACATCCGCTGGCCGGCGCCGCGATCGGCGGCGTACTCGGCGGTGGCACTGGCTACGTAGTCGGCAATTCGATGCAGAATACGCAGGATCAGAATGCACAGACGCAGGCCCAGGTGCAGCAGCAACAGCAGGAAATCGAGAATCAGCGCCAGCAGATCCAGCAGATGAAATCGCAGTCGGAAACCGAGTAATCGAACCGCGCGATCCGGCAAAACGGGCGGCGCCGCAATCGGCGTCGCTCTTTTTGTTTCTCAGTGATTAGTTCACTCGGGCTTGCAGAGCTTGCATGCCCGCAGCCCTTCATGCCGCGCGTGTCTCGAGTCCGCATAGATTAACGCATTGTCAGGATCAGCGCGCCGCGCCGCCGAACAATCGGGCCGGCAAAATATTTTCGTGTGGCGATGCCCCATCACGGCGCGCGAGGGCAAGCGCAGATCGCGGCCGACCTCGAATCCTTCCGCGCGCAGCAGTTTGATCTTGTTATCGACGCCGCCGCCGTAGTTGCCGATCGTTCCATCGGACCGAATCACGCGATGACACGGCACGAAGATCGGAATCGGATTCGTCGCCATCGTGGTGCCGATTGCGCGCTGCGCGTCGGGATTTCCCGCCGCCGCCGCCAGACCCTGGTAAGTGATCACCGCACCGGCCGGAACCTTTCGCAGCAAGCTGTATGCGCGCCGCTGGAAGTCGCTCTCGACCAGGCTCAAATCGACCGGACGGTTGACAGCGTCGATACCGCCCGCGAACACGCGATCGATTTCCTTCTCGATGCGGCGCGCACTCGGTTGGTTCTCGATCAGATCGAACTTCATCCGCAGCAGCTCGAGCGTGCGCTCGCCGCCGCTGATGAAGAGAAAGTGAATCGCCGCGAGACCGCGGTCGCTCTCCGCTACCAGCAGTTTTCCCAGCGGTGACGGAATCACGCCGACGCGCGCTTGCGGCCGCCGCAGGATTTTCATCGCGCGCGCGATGCGCGGCCGCGTCTGTCCGATCATCGCGTCGAGCGTCCGGTCGTCGATCGATCCATCCTGATTTCGCGTGGAGGTCTGATTGCTTTTCATATTGATCACTCTTCGAGCCTGAGTTTCTTGAGCGCCTGATAGACACTCGCGCGCGCGCTCTCCGCCGTGCAATTCAGCGCCGTGCCGATCTCCGCATATTCGAGTCCGGCGAACTTGCGCATCATCAATGCCTGTCCCTGCTTGCCGGGCAGCCGCGCGATCGATCGCTTCAAAATAAGCGCGCCTTCGGGGCCGGCGCCATTCAGATGAGCCGGCGCGCGATGCGCGATCGATTCGTTTTCGCTGTCGGCGCTTTCGCTCGAGAAGACGCGACCGCGGCGCGTCCGGTCGCGCGCGCGATTGCGGCACAGGTTCGACGCGATGCGAAAAACCCACGGCCGCAGTCCGTCTTCCGAGCGCAGCGTCGGATAGGCGCGATAGGCGCGCAGCCACGTCTCCTGGAACAGATCCATCGCGTCGTCGCGATCGCCGGTCGAGCGCACGAGGAAGCGCATGATCTCGCGCTCCATCGTTTTCACCGCCTCCTCGAACGGCGGCGGCAGCTTGAGTTTGAAGGTGGGCATCGCGGATGTCACGCCAGGCTGATGATCGAACTCACCAAGTACCACAGCGTGATCGATCCGAAAACCGCGCCGAGGATTTCCTCGATAAGACACGCCTGCGCGAGCCGCACGCCGTCGCTGATTTCATGTTCCGCAACGCGCTCCC
This sequence comes from uncultured delta proteobacterium, assembly GCA_963756005.1. Lineage (GTDB taxonomy): Bacteria > Desulfobacterota > Binatia > Binatales > Binataceae > Binatus. The sequence goes on along the minus strand of CAVWMC010000001.1, from coordinate 330,219 downwards.
CAACTTCGGTGAACCGCGCCTCGTCAGCCTGGATAGTCGGTATCATCATCTTGTGCTCCTGATACCTACAACCCCGCTCGCCCCGATTTGTGAGTTGGCCATCTTCTGCAATCGACACGCTGCTTTGACGCGCGCCGAGATCCTGCGATCATCGGGCTGAGGCGGAGGTCCTTATGGATGCGACTCTATGGATCGCGCTGTGGGCGTTCTCGTTCCTTGTCAGTCATCTGATCATATCGTCCTCGCTGGTGCGCGCCCGCTTGATCGATGCGGTCGGCGGACAGCCCTACCGCGGCATCTATTCGATTGTCGCGGCCGCGACGCTCGGCCCGCTGATCTACGAGTTCGCGCGCAACAAGCACGCCGGGCCTTTGCTCTGGTATCTGCGCGCGGTCGCGCCAATTCGATGGCTGGCGTGGATTCTGATGCTGATCGCGCTCATCCTGTTCGTCGGGAGTTTCATCAATCCGAATCCGGGTGGACTCGGCGCGCCGGCGAATCGCACCGAGCCGCGCGGCCTCCTGAAGATTACGCGGCATCCGAGTTTTGTCGCATTCAGCCTGTTTGGACTCGCGCACATGTTGATGAACGGATGGGCCGGGGACGTGATCTTCTTCGGGATGTTCCCGGCGCTCGGAATTCTCGGCGGGATGCATCAGGACACGCGCAAGATTCGCGAGCTTGGCAACAGCTATCGCGAGTTCGTCGCGAAGACGTCGTTCGTGCCGTTTGCGGCACTACTCAGCGGCCGCGCTCGATGGACCAGCGACGACATGCCGTGGGCGGCAATCGGCGTGGGCGCGCTGCTGACGGCGGCGATCGTCGCGATTCACCCGATCATCTTCGGCGGCAACCCACTGGGTTGAGATGCCGGTTCCTAACCTCTCCTTGTCTGAGGAGAGGTCGGCGCGAGCCGAAGGCGAGCGACGGGAGAGGTGCGGCGCTGGCCATCGTAACTGCGCATAGTTGTGCTGCTGTCGTGCCAGACCAGTTTCTCAGCGTTGCGGTTAGACGAGTCGGTGTCGGTGCACTACCTAGCGTTGCACCTCTCCCGGCGACACCGCATTTCATGCGGCTTACGCCGACCTCTCCTCGGACAAGGAGAGGTTAGGATCAGGGGCGCTTCGGCGGTAATGGAAGCCTGAACACGCGGGCGGCGTTCGCGATCACCTGCGCGCCGAGCGCGGCGACGTCGACGCGGCGGAGATTCGCGAGCATCTCGAGCGTGCGCATGACGTATGCGGGCTCGTTGCGCTTGCCGCGATACGGCTCGGGCGCGAGATACGGTGCGTCCGTTTCGACCATCACGCGGTCGCCGGGAACGATCGATGCGGCCTCGCGAATTGGCGCGGAGTTTTTGAACGTGATGATGCCCGAGAACGAGATGCAGAAGCCCAGCGCGAGGAACTCGCGCGCCGCGGTGGCGTCGCCGGTGAAGCAGTGAATCACGCCGCCGCGGCGCGGCATTCCCGTCTCGCGCACGATTTCGACGAGGCGATGCTCGGCGTCGCGGCAGTGAATTACGATTGGCAGTTCGAGTTCGGCGGCGAGCGCGAGATGCGCGCGCAGTGACGCTTCCTGTGCGTCGGGCGGCGAGTGCATGTAATGGAAATCGAGGCCGCTTTCGCCGACAGCGACGACTTTCTTCGACGCGGCGAGGTCGCGCAACTGCGCGATTCGTTCGGCGGTGCAGTCCTTGGCGTCATGCGGATGCACGCCGACGGCGGCAAATATGTTTTCGTGACGCTCGGCGATCGCGACCGTCAGCCGGTCGCATTCGATCGGGCCGATTGCGCCGACCGAGATGATCTGCGCGACGCCGGCGTCAGATGCGCGCCCGATCACGTCTTCGACGTCGTCGTGGAACTTCGCATCCGCCAGATGGCAATGCGTATCTACAACCGTGCTCACGAGCCGGCTTTCTTGTCGATTCTTGGGAACAGCGGGGTCGTTGGATTCACGTGATGGCCCGGCTTGATGCCTTTGCCGTACGGGGCGCGCGCTTGTGTCTCGTCCACATTTAGCAGGGCGAGAATCTTTTTTGACGTTATCGGCATGAAGGGTTCCAAGGTGTCGGCGACGACGCGCAAGCCTTCGACCAGGTTCGCCAGGATTTGTGCGACGCGCGGCAGTTGAGCGGGATCCTTCGCGAGCGTGAAGGGCGAGGTGGCGACAATGTACTTGTTGGCGGCGTCGAGGGCCTGCCAGATGGCTTCGAGCGCGCGATTGAACGCGAGTTCCTCGACCAGAGGCGCTACTCGCGACGGCAGCGCGGTGAAGGTCCCGACCAGCGCGGCGTCGATCGGATCGGCACCAGAACCGGGAGTCGCGGTAATCGCGCCCTGGAGGTAGCGCGCCGCCATCGAGAGCACCCGGCTGGTCAGGTTGCCGAGGTCGTTGGCGAGATCGGAGTTGTAACGATCGATCACGCGCTGTTCGGTGAAGTCGCCGTCGAGGCCGTAGGTGTATTCGCGCAGGATGAAGAAGCGCAGCACGTCCGGACCGAGAGTTTGCTGATAGGCGATCGGATCCTGGATGACACCCGAGCTTTTCGACATCTTGGCGCCGCCGAAATTCAGATAGCCGTGGACGTTCAGATGACGGTAGAGCGGCAGGCCCACTGACAACAGCATCGCAGGCCAGTACACCGCGTGAGTCTTAAGGATGTCCTTGCCGATGAAGTGCTGAGTCACCGGCAGAATCGCAGTAAGTGACGCGTCGCTGGTGTCAGGCAGTTCGCTGACATAGGCCCAGAAGGCGTCGTACCAGACATAGGTTACGTACTTGTCGTCGAACGGGAGTGTTATGCCCCAATCGAGCCGCGCCTTGGGCCGCGAGATGCATAGGTCTTCGAGCGGATCGTCGAGCATCCTAAGAGCTTCGTTGCGATAGCGTTCGGGACGGATAAAGTCGGGATTTTTTTCTATGTGGGCGCGGATAGCAGCGCGATACTTCTCGAGCTTCAGGAAGTAGTTGCCTTCCTTGATGCGTTCGACCGGAGTGTTATGCACCGGGCAGATGTTGCCCGGTAGCAGTTCCTTCTCGGTGTAGAAGCGCTCGCATCCGACGCAGTAAAGACCTTCATAGTCCTTGAAGTAGATGTCACCGCATTCATAGGAGCGCGCGAGCATCTTCTGCACCAACGCTTGATGCACCGGGTCGGTGGTGCGGACAAAGAAGTCGGAGCTGATGTCGAGCCCGGCCCATCCATCGCGAAAGAGCGTACTGATCTTGTCGGCGAACGCCTTGGGATGCAGACCGGCAGCTTCGGCGGCGCGCTTGTTCTTGTCGCCGTGCTCGTCAGTGCCGGTGACGAAGGTGACGTTGGCATTGCCGAGCTTGCGGCGCTGAAAACGCGCGAACGCGTCGGTCGCCAGAACTTCGTAGGCATGGCCGACGTGCGGCGGCCCGTTGCTGTAGATGATCGCGGTCGTGATGTGGATGCGGGTGTCCATCGGAAGATCGAGAATAGCCGGAGACTGGGCGGCACGCGACAGGCGCGGGGTGCGGCGGCAGACGCGGCGGTAAGGACGTTCGGGCGAACTGAGAGATTGCGGGCGGGGGTTTACTCACCTCCCGCCCGAACTATTTTCAGCATTGCAACTGGCTGGTACCCCTATTCTATGAATTGACAGTAGGTTGGCGGAGTGGGAGAGTCTGCCAAGCACGCCAGAGTTGGTTAACTGGTGCAAATTTGCCAACGCAGCCAAGCGGTTGCGGGGAGGGGTCCATGGCAGGTTCGACACGGCGCTTTACGTTTGCGGCAATTGCGCTGCCGTTTTTATTCCTCGTGATGTCGGGGCTGGCGCGCGCCATCCCCATCAACCTGATAACGGTCGATACGCTCAGTGGCGGGAGCGTGACGGGGCACTGCAGCCTGTCTGACGCGGTCAAGGCGGCCAACACCGGGGTCGCGCAGAACGCGTGTCCCGCGGGAAACGGAATCGACGACGAGATAACTTTCGTCGTCACCGGCACGATCTTCCTTGACGTTGGTAACGTGCTGTTAGTCTCCGACGCCAATCTGAGCATCGTAGGTCCCTCGTTAGGCTGCTCGGGTTCGGGTCCGTGCGGCATTACGATCAGCGGTAATTCCAATCCTGAGACATCGGGTGGGATAGTCCTGACTGAGCCGCCTGTGTACCCAGTCACGAGCACCGTGCTCACCTTGAAAAACCTGACGTTCGAGGAGGGATTCGCTGTCCACGGTGGCGCCATATACGTAAATGGCACCGATCTGGAGATTGACGATTGCCTGTTTGTCAACAATGCCGCGGAGGACTTTATAACCGCTCACGGTGGCAAGGGTGGGGCGATCTACATAAACAGCGCCGGGACAGTCGATATCATCAACAGCACATTTTATAACAACGGCGCGATAGCTGGTTCGGTAGCCCCGACTGGCAGCGTCGGCGGCGCGATCGCTGATATGAATAATTCAGCCACCCTGAAGCTCACCAATGTCACCATCGCTGGAAACTCGGCCTCGGCCGGTGGTGGCTACGCTGCGATGACAAGCCCCTTGGTCAAGGGGACAATCTTCGATGCCAACACACCTCAGAACTGCGCCACTGTCGGGATCAACGATCAAGGCCACAACATAGACTCTGGCAATAGCTGCATGGTTAACACTGGCGTTGGCAGTCTTAAGAACACCGATCCGCTGCTCGAAACTCTGGCGAACAACGGCGGACCGACGGAGACGTTGGCGCTTGAAACCTCCCCAACGATAAGCCCGGCGATCGACTTGATTCCGCTCGCCGATTGCACCGATCAAAGCTCTCCTACGCCGCAACCACTTGGAACCGATCAGCGGCTTTTTGCCCGGCCCGATCCAGGCAACCCCAACGCCTGCGACAGTGGCGCGTACGAAGCCGGCGCCCTGCAGCCTATCGTGCTGAACAGTGAGCGGGTGCAGATAGCTCGTTCGAGTACTGCAAATTCAGACCAGGTCAACATTGGATTGACCTTCACCGAGAATGGCGATCCGGATTGCGATCTGGGTGTGGGCGGCGATGAAGACGCGCTCAATGACGGCATCAACGTCGCGCTGTTCCAGGGCACTTGTGCCGGGCTCCCCGCCAACGGGCTCATCACCAATCTCGATACCTTCACCGTGCATACGGTTAATCACCAACAATATGGGACTCTGTTCCAGGTAAACGGATATGAAACTATCTCGGCCAGGATGGTCGCGCTGCCGGCGCCGGTCGACGGCTGCAGTGCCTACACGCTGAACCTTGAAGTCGCGGGCCTCAACACCAACTCCGCAACGGTAAATCTGCCGGGCGGCAATCCGTTTGCACTGGTGTTAACTGATGAAGAGGGCGACGGAGCGGGCTGCTTCGACGTTACGAATGCGATCGTCGGCAGCCAGATACCTACGCCGAGCCACAGTGTGAGGCGCGGAGTGCGGCGTCAAACGAGGCGCTAGCACTGAAGTATAACTGCTTGCCCAAGCGGCACTGACACGCGGGCGGCGGAACAAGTATGGGCGGAGTGTCGATTGACACTCCGCCCGTTTCATTTTGCGAGCTGGATTTGTCTATTCCAATCACTTTACGACGTTGACAGTAGCTTGGGCGGATGAGAAGGTGTTGCCGATAATTTGAGTTGTTTACTGCTGAAAATTTGCCAGCGCGGCTCGACGAGCTGCGGGGAGGGGTCCATGGCGGGTTCGAAGGCGCTTTACGCTCGCGGCAATCGCATTGCCGTTCTTGTTTGTGGCGATGTCGGGGCTGGCGCGGGCCACGACGATAACCGTCAATACGACCAGCGGTCTCGCTGGAGTCTTTTCTTCGCCGATCTGCACGCTGCCTGACGCAATCGAAGCGGCTAACAGCGGTTCCGCGGTCGCCGGATGTCCCGGTGGAAGCGGAGACGATACGATCCTCATCGGCGTCACCGGCACGATCTTCGTGGATGCCAGTAGCCTTCCGCTGACTATTTCGGACAAGGTTCTGGATATCACCACTTACGGCGACGGCCCCGTCGTGATCGATGGCGGTCAAATTGGCGAGCCACAGGGCGGGATAATGTTTGTTAGTTCTCTGAACAGGTTTCTCGAGCTGACCAACCTGACATTCGCGCACGGAGTCGCCGAAGAGGGCGCCGCAATATACTCAGATACTGGCGGAGATGTGGATATAAAGGATTGCCTGTTCGTGGACAATACCGCTGAGGTTACTCCCGAACTCTGTGTCGTCCCGATCTTGGGTGGCGAGGGTGGAGCAATTTTCGCCGCTGCCGGCAGGATGGAGGTCACCAACAGCACCTTTTTCGAGAATGATGCACTCACATACGACAACACCTTCGGTGGCGCCATCTACGTCGAGGGTGAACCGACCTGTGATGTCGCTCCATTCCCGGGTGCCCCCCCCACGTGTAGTGCCGGGGTGATCTTGGGTGCGAGCTTGAAGCTCACCAACTCCACCTTCGAGCATAACTACGCACAATCCGGTAGCGCCATATTCAACGACGGCGGAACGGTTGACTCTAAAGGCAACATCTTCGCAGACCACATTGAGGATGCGGGCACCGGCATCGTGTCGCCGCTCGGCAATTGCGCCGGAATCGCTTCACCGCCGGTGACCGACGAGAACTACAACATCTCGGTTGACAATAGCTGCGCCTTCACCGCGGGCTCGAGCCTGAACAACGTAACTGCTGCTGCGCTTAACCTCGATCCTCTCGGACTGCAGGACAATGGTGGACCGTCGGAGACGGTCGCGCTTGAATCGGGCAGCGATGCGATCGACCGGATACCGGTCGCAGATTGCACCGAACAGGATTCACATCTCACACCGCTGGGAACCGATCAGCGGCTCTTCGGCCGGCCCGATCCGGGCAACCTTTACACCTGTGACAGCGGCGCCTACGAGGCCGGAGCGGTGGGTCCTTACACCCTGAACAGTGAGAGGGTGCAAATCGCGCGCTCGACTACTGCAAATAGCGACCAGGTCAACATGGGGATAACTTTCACGTCCAATGGCGACCCTGACTGCGACCTCGATGAAGACGCACTCAATTTTGGGATTGGTATCGGGCTGGTTCAAGGTACCTGCGCGTCGCTCCCCGACACCGGACTGTTCTTGGGATTGTCTCCGTTTGTCGTACACACGGTAAATCACGAGAGCTATGGGACGTTCTTTCAAACCGTTGGCTACGAGACGGTGTCAGCCCGGATGGTCGCGCTGCCGGCGCCGGCTAACGCGTGCGGCGCATGGACTCTTAATCTCGAGGTGGCTGGCCTCAATACGAACAGCGCCACGATTGGTTTGTCAGGCGTCAATCCGTTTGCGCTGTTAATCTTCGATGGGATTGACGCTGAGAGCTGCTTCGACATCACGAACGCGATTGTTGGCAATCAGATTCCTACGCCGAGTCATAGCGTGAGGCGCGGAGTGCGGCGTCAAACGAGGCGCTAACAGCAACCTGACCTATAACTCCTTTTTCTAAGTGTCACTGAACACTTAGAGGAAGCGAAACGATTGCGGGCGGAGTGTCGATAACACTCCGCCCGCGCAATTTACGGCTTCATTTGGAGCCTGCGGAGGCGACGAAGCCTGACAGTAGCACTCCAACATTCTGAACGTCGCCCTTTGGACACACACCCTGGCGAAACGTACCGGTTATCTCCAGGTTGGCGTTCACCGCACCAAGAAACTTCTTCTTTGCCTTCAGCTTAAGCTCGTAGGAGCAGGTTGCCCCGGTCTTCAACCGGTTGATCGTCGTGCAACTTCCGCCAATCACCTTAAAGTCTGTCGCATCGCCGCCCGTAATCTTTGTTGAAAGATCAAGCGACCCAGGCGACCCGCTATTGGTGACCTGCATTGAGCCGGTCTCCGGGTGCCCGGCCACGGCCGCAGGGAAAGGGAAAGTGCCGGAGGGATTGGTCGCCAGCGACAAGAAACTCGGAGCGCATCCGGGCGTCGCCGTCCCGGTCGGGGTCGGCGTCATCGTAGGTGTTGCGCTTGGCGACGCGGTCGCGGTCGCCGTGGCGGTGATAGTAGCGGTCGCCGTCGGCGTGAGACTTGCGCTTGACGTCGCGGTCGGCGTAGCCGTGCCGGTGGCAGTCGCGGTCGGAGTCTGGCTCGCAGTGGAAGTCGCGGTTGAGCTTGCTGTTGACGAAGCTGTCGCCGTGGCTGTGCTGGTGGCGCTCGCAGTTGGAGTAAGGCTCGCCGTGGCCGTTGCGGTTGCAGTAGGTGTCGGGACACCTGTGCCAGTCGCGGTTGCGGTCGTCGTAGCTGTCGCGGTTACGGTCGCGGTCGGCGACGGAGTTGCGGTCGCAGACGGCGGCGCGCCCAGCAGCCCGAAGCTGACCGTAAAAGCGAGCGGGTAGCTGTTGCACGCGAGGCCGCCCGTGTGATCGTCATAGGTCCATGCGTACTGATGAGGACACGCGTTCGAGAAGGTTTCGTAATAGGGAGTAGTGCCGGCCGTGGTTCCGTTCCCGGACGCCCACAGCGCGGCCGCCTGCCATTCCGGGTTAAGCGGAGCGCCAATCCCGGTAAAGAAGCCGCTGCTGCTATCGAGCGTGCCGAGACCTTTTATGGGAGGGTTATAACTGGGCAGGCAAGCAACCAAGCTGCTTACGCCGCTAGCCGCGACACAGGTATAAACCGAACTGTTCGGATAACCACCGCAGTGCATTCCTATATCGGTTGTTGAGTTGCAGTTCGTCACCGGCAATGCGGTCGGAATTCCGCCCGGATTAGATGTCGCGCAGATTCCAACATAGGACGGCAGGCCTGAGATTCCGGTTTGCGCGGGACCTATAAGACACGTTTCGCCGGGCGCGCAATCAAGGCCGCCCCAGCAGGTTGGCGTGCCCTGGTTGCCTGAGAACATAGTCACGCCTATAGGGCTCGCAACCGCGATCCCGCTATCGTTCGCGGCGTCATACATGTCGCGGTACTCCGCCAGTTCCGGCGCGTCATCAAAGCCGGGGATCGTCGTATCGCACTCGAGGCTGGCGACGCCCGGTGCGCTCACCGGTGAAGGATAGTTACTCCCGCATAACTTGCCGGGCGCGCCGCATCCTATGACGCAGGTCATGCCGCCTGAACAGGACGCTCCGCCACCGCTAGGACATTGTTCGCAGGCGCCGCTCTGACAATATCCGCCACCGCAACTGACCGAGGTGGCAGGTGAGGCGGTAGGAGGTTCTATAACTTGCAGCAGGCTCGGACAAACAGTGTTGAGGTCGGTGTTACAACTGGTCGCATAGCAGGCGGGATCGGTCGTTGGACCTGAGGGCGTGAAGTCGAGGCTCACGTCTATCGGGTTATTGTATCCCGCCAGATTCGTTACATCGTAGCTGGCCGCACCAGCGCCGCCGTCAGCCCCCGAATTATCAGTGATCTCGAATTGAGTGGCCGGCGTTCCCGGTCCCGCGTCCGCCGAAAGTGAGTCCCAATTGCCCTGGCACTGATAGAGTCCGCTTCCGCAATCGCCCGTTTTACAGACGCCGCCGGCGTAGCCGCAGTAGGAACCAGCGGCGCCGCCACCAACGCACACGGAGGCGGGTGAGGTAGGGAGCGCGCTACAATTGTTCATCGTGCCGGTGCTGTTGCTGCAATCGATTACACATTTTCCGCCGTAACAGACATGGTTATTCTGAGTCATCTGGCCGGTTGGCGTGCAGACGTTGCCGGTCGTGCAGCACTGACTCGCCGAGGTGCAATCGACGTAGTCGTCGTCCGGATCCTGGCCGAAGGTGCCTGCGAAGTTGCATTCGGTGCGCGCCCAGAAAATTCCCGACGTCCAATCCGGCGGCACACACACGTTCCTGGAATCGCCGGCATCCAGCTCCCAGTTGGCGCTGTTGTCCGGCAGCAGGATTGCGCCGGTGCCGACGTTTTCACCAATCCAGATTGGATAGGGATTCTGGTTCGTCAGCGTCACACTGGAAGCAGCGCAGGTAGAGGTGGGGGCAGGCTGCCGCGCAGACTGCGCAAACGCTGTCGCCGACAGCGCCGACAACAGGAACAGGAGCGACATCGAAAGCGATATGCCAAGGCCAGGCTGCTGCCGGCGACGCACGATTGCTCTGCGCATGTGAATTTTTCTCCTCCCCAACGCCAACTCCGGTACGTATTTAACGAAGTGTAGGATTTTTCTACAGGCTAGCGCCGGCGGAAGCAATAGCATGCGGCCGAATTTTTTCGATGTGCCGATCGTCGCGCGAGAAAAATCAGGAAAGAGCGCTTGAGGTTGTCGCTGCGGCGCGAGGGCTTGAGTGGCTCGCCGTCGCGATTGAAGGCGGACTATTGCGGGCGCGAGGCGACCAGATCTTCCAGCGTGACTTCGACCACGCCGCCGTCTTCCTCGCGCTGGATCAACACGGTCTGCTTCAGAATATTCTGGCGCACGACTTTGCCGTCGCCCTTGACGCATTGCACGCGCTTGCCGAGGTTGGGCAGCGCGCGCTTGAGTTCGACGTAGGTCGCGTACTCGTAGCGCAGGCAGCACTTGAGCCGTCCGCACATCCCGGCCAGCCGCGACGGATTCAGCGCCAGCCCCTGCTCGCGCGCCATCTTGACCGTCACCGCCTCGAAGTCGCGCAGCCAGCTCGAGCAGCATAGCTCGCGCCCGCACGGACCGAGCCCGCCGGTGACTTTGGTCTCGTCGCGCGCGCCAATTTGCTTCATCTCGACGCGCACGCGCAGCGTGTTGGCGAGATCGCGCACGATGTCGCGGAAATCGACGCGGCCCTCGGCGACGAAATAGAAAGTCACCTTCCGTCCGTCGATCGTATAATCGGCGTTAACCAGCTTCATCTGCACGCGGCGTTCGCGGATACGCTCGACGCACAAGCGGCGCGCGTTCGCTTCGCGCGCGAGGTTTTCCTGCTCGTGATGGAAGTCGCTGTCGCTCGCGATTCGGATGATCGGACGCAACTGCGAAAGATCGATCGTCTGCGCGGGCTCGTGCGGTTCTATCTCGACGGTGCCGACGCGCGCGCCGGCCTCGCTCTCGACCAGCACGCGCTCGCCGCGGCGCAAGTCGCGGTCGCCGGCCAGGAAATTGTACAGGTGGCCGGTCTGCTGGAGACTGACCGCGACAATTTTCGGCAGCGACGGCGCGCCTTCGAATGGATCGATATCTGCCACTATCGTTTACTCACCCCGCATCGCATGCCCGGCAATCGTCCACCAATTCTCCGCCTGCATCCGCGGATTGGCGTTCTCTCCCACCGCGACGCTGGCGCGGACCGCCGCGTCGATGCATTTCACGACCGCGTCCACCGCGAGACTATCAGCCAGGCTCACCAACTGCGACCGCGCCGCGGGCGGAAACGCGATGAAGTCGGTCTTAAGCAGTTTGTAGCATAGTATTTCCTCGAGCAGTCTCGCGAGCAGCTCGAAGTTGCCGGCGGCGGCGTCGCGATTGGCAAAAAATTCCTGCGCAAGAGATTGCGCGCGCGCAAAGTCAATCGACTTGGCATGACTGAGAGCCTCGAGCAGCTCCTTCATCGGCGGCTCGTCGCCGTCGGCCAGCGCGATCGCATTCGCCGCACTGCCCCGCGCCAGCATCGCCAGCGCCCGCGCGCGAGCCTGGTCGGCGACCCCACGCGCGGCCAGTATCGCCTCCAGCTCGGCGGCGTGCAGCGTGGGAAATCTCACCACGCGCATCCGCGATCGAACGGTGTCGAGCAAGGCGCGCTCGCTCGCCGTCACCATGATGATGATAGCGTGGCCGGGCGGCTCCTCGAGCGTCTTCAGCAGCGCGTTCTGCGCGGGCGGACCGAGCGTCTCGGCGTCGTCGATAATCGCCATGCGAATCGAAGAACGCGACGGCCGGATTCCAAGCCGCGCAATCAGCTCGCGCACCTGGTCGATCAAAACTTCGGAACGGCCAACCGGCCGCGATATATAAGTGAAGTCCGGATGCACGCCGGTCGCGATTTGCACGCATGCCGAGCAGCATTCGCAATGCGGCGCGTCGGCGTCGCCGGCGCGCGCGCGCGTGCGCTCAGTCTGCGGCGCCAGCCGGACGGGGCATCGCGCCGTCGTGCAGCAGAAATTCTCGCCGGGCGCTCGCTCGCACATCAGCGCGTGCACGAGGCCGGTCGCGACGATCGCCTTGCCGACGCCGCGCGGCCCCGCGAACAGGTATGCGTGCGAGGGACGGTTGCGAATTTCGGCGAGCAGCCGCTGCGCTATTTCGCGATGTCCCGAGGATCGACGCTAGCGGCATGGCGGTTCCGTCATCGGCGCGCGAGCATCGCGTCAACCGCGCGCCGAATGTCGGCGGTGACGACTGCCACCGGGCGATCGGCGTCGATGACGACGACGCGCGCCGGCTCCGCCTTGGCGATTGCGAGGAAACCGTCGCGAACTTTTCGATGAAACTCGGCGCGCTCGCCCTCGAAGCGATCGGAGCCGCGCCCGGTCCCCTTTGCCCGCGCGCGCGTGCGCTCGAGCCCGGTCTCGACGCGCAAGTCGAGCACGATAGTCAGATCCGGCGTCACGTTATCGGTCGCGAGCCGGTTCAATTCGCCGAGCACCTTGAGATCGACGCCGCGCGCGTAGCCCTGGTAGGCGGTGGTCGAATCGGAGTAACGATCGGAGATTACGATCTCGCCGGCGACCAGCGCCGGGCGCAGTTTTTCGCGCACGTGCTGCGCGCGATCGGCAAGCACCAGCAGCAGTTCCGCGGCGACGTCGAGCGACACCGCCGGATCGAGAAAAATCGCGCGAATCGTTTCGCCGGCGCGCGTGCCGCCCGGCTCATGCGTGACCGTAACGCGATGCCCGCTCTGGCGCAGCGCGTCGCCGAGAATCGCGGCCTGCGTCGTCTTGCCGCTTCCCTCGACGCCTTCGAGCGTGATGAAAATTCCCGCCGCCATCGTCCGCTAGCGTGAAAAATACCAGTGCGCCAGTTGCGGCTGAAAGAGCGCGAACACGCCGGCCGCCAGCGCCAGGTACGGTCCGAACGGAACTTCGGTTTTCAAAATCGAAACGTCAGCTTCCTCCGGATCGGTCGCCGGCTCGCCGAGCGGAGCCGGCGCAGTCGCAGCGCCGCCCATGAGCGCGAACGCGATTCCGCCCGCGGCGCCGATTACCGAACCGAAAAACATCGTGAAAAAAACTCCCGGCCAGCCGAGAAATCCTCCCACCATTCCGAGCAGCCACACGTCGCCGAGTCCGACGCCCTCGCGACCGCGCACAAGCTGGTAAAAATAGCCGGTGCCCCATAACACGCCGCCACCGACTATGATTCCGATCAGCGAACTCTTCCAGCCAACTTCCGGTATCATCAGTGACGCGGCGGCGAATCCCACCAGCATCCCGGGCCAGGTGATGATGTTCGGGATCAGCCGCCAGTCGTAGTCGATGATCGCGACGGTCCACAGCGCGGCGCACAGCACGAAGCGCGCGAACGCGTCGGGGATCGGAAAGGCAAAGAACAGATAGAGCGCGATCAGTGCCAGTCCGAATTCAGCCAGGAAATGGCGGAACGGAATCGGCGCGCCGCACATCACGCAACGCCCTTTCAATCCGAGATACGCGAGAATCGGGATGTTCGCCCACCACGGCAGCGCGCGCTCGCAACTCTCGCAATATGAGCGCGGCGTGATGATCGAAAGATCGCGCGGCAGCCGGTACCCAACCATGCAGACGAAGCTGCCGACGCTCGCGCCGAAGATGAACGCGATCGCGGCGCCGATTCCGAGGGGCATGTCGAGGGTCATCGCGTCACCATAACATACGCGGCGTCAATGCCGCGCGGCGCACAAATCCATCGTCAAATCGTAAGTGGCCTTGATGCCGCGATTCAGATTCTCGACCGACAGCCGCTCGTCGTCGCCGTGAATCCGCGAAACTTCCGACTCGCCAAGAATCACCGGCACGAAGCCGTACGCCGGGACGCCCTTGGCGCGCAGCACGCGCGAGTCGGTGCCGCCGGTCGTCATCCACGGCACCACGCGCGCGTCGTTGAAATCGCTCGCCACGACGCGCTTGATCGCGTCCCACGCCTCGCCCGAAGTCGGCGACGGCGGCGCGTCATCGGGCCGCTGCAGATACTCAATCTTGAAGTCGCCGGGGCCGAGCAGATCGCGCAGACGTTTCATGAACGCGCCTGCGTCGGTGCCCGGCAGCAGCCGGCAATCGAGTCCCGCCTCGGCAATCGTCGGCACCACGTTCACCTTGACGCCCGCGTTCAGCATCGTCAGCGAAATCGTGTCGCGCATCAGCGCCTGTATATTGTAAGGGCTGAGCACGCCGGCCGTCGCCGCCTGCGCTACACCCGGCTGTTCGAGATGCGCGAGCTGGAACGACGCCGGACTCGGCTCGAGCGGCGCGATCGATTCCATCGCGTCGGCGAATATTTTCGTGATTCGGATCGGCGGCTGTTTTTCCAGCAACCGATGCAGCGCGTTGATCAGGATCAGGTTCGGATTGTCGGGCTTCGGCACCGATCCATGCCCACCCTTGCCGCGAACCGTTACGTGCAGCCAATCGACGCGCTTCTCCGACACCGCCACCGTGAACGTGACGCCCTTGATTCCGAGCCAGTCGGCCGCGCCCTCACCGCCCTCGTTGAATGCGAACGCGGGGTCGATCGCGTCCCAATGATTGTTCACCATCCACGTCGCGCCGTTGTCGCCGCCCGCTTCCTCGTCCGGATTCACCATCATCTCGACGCCACGCCGCAGCGCGACGTGATTGCGCTTGAGCGCGATCATCGTCATCAGCGCCATAATCCCATGCGCCTTGTTGTCGATCGCGCCGCGCGCCCACACGTAGCCGTCCTTAACGTCGGCGTCGAACGGATGATGCGTCCAGTTGGCTCCCACCGCGGGCACGACGTCGGCATGCGACATTAACAGCAGCGGTTTCACACCCGCCGGCCCGGGAATTCGCGCGACCAGCGTCACCATCCCCGGCTTGCTCTCGAAGGTCTCGGTGGCGATTCCCTCCTTGTCGAGAATCGACTTGAGATACGCGATCGCGGCCGCAGTGTTGCTCGGTGGATTGGTCGTATCGAAACGCAGATAGGTGCGAAAGTCGTCCAGCGCCTCGGCGTTGATCTTGTTCCAATCAATCTGCGCCGCACTCTGCGCGAACGACGAACGCGCCACCAACAGCACGATCATCGCGGCCGCGAACACTCGCAGTATGGGTTTAACTCGACGCATCATTTTTTGTGTCATTCAGAGCGCAGCGAAGAATCCCGGAGCGATGCTCGCCGCGCGCACTTTCCTTGCATCATTCTCATCGCTGGCATTTCGGACAAAAGAAACTCGCACGCTGCCCCACCACCACGTTCTTGATCGGCGTCGAGCATGTGTAGCACGGTTTTCCCTCGCGGCCGTACACCCGCAGGCGCGCGCGAAGCGCCCGGGCTGTCCGCGCGAATCGCGATAGCTGCGAAAGGTAGTGCCGTTGCTGCCAATCGCGGCGCGCAGAATCACCGGCACCGCCGCCGCGATTTTTTCGATCTCGCTTCGCGTCACGCGCCCCGCTCGCCGCGTCGGCCGCA
Organism: uncultured delta proteobacterium; assembly: GCA_963756005.1. Lineage (GTDB taxonomy): Bacteria > Desulfobacterota > Binatia > Binatales > Binataceae > Binatus. Next base: position 314,727 of record CAVWMC010000001.1, on the reverse strand, counting down.
CTCCCGCGCGAAACAAAACCTCGGACGCGTAAATATTGCCGATCCCCGCGACGATTCGTTGATCCATTATCAGGTTCTTGATCGCCGCGGTCCGCCCGTGCGCCTTCTCCGCAAGGTAATCCGCGCTGAATTCGCGCGACAACGGCTCGGGCCCGAGACCCTTCAGCTCCGCTGTGGAAGCCAACGCGCCGCGCTCGACCAATCGCACCATGCCGAAGCGCCGCGGGTCGTTGTAAACCAGCCGCGACGCGTCGTCCAGCGAAAATTCAAGATGGTCGTGGCGCGGATCGAACTCATCGGCGTCGAAGCCGGCGTGCCGATGCGTCAGACTGCCGGACATCCCGAGATGCACCAGCATCACGTGGTCGCCGTCCAGCTCGATGATCAGATATTTCGCGCGGCGCGACAGTTTGATTATTCGCCGGCCCGCGATTGCTCCGCCGAAATCCGCGGTGACGCGCCGCCGTAGCCGACGCTCGCCGATTCGCACGCTGACGATCGTTCTGCCGACCGCGGTGCGAACCAATATCCGCCGCAGCGATTCGACTTCCGGCAGCTCAGGCATCGCGCGCGACGATCCCGCCGTTCAGTTCGATGTTCAATGCATTCGCCAGTCTCAGAAAATCCGGCACGCCGAGCGTCTCCGCGCGCGCCCCCGGATCGATCGCCGCCCGTTCGAGTGCGCGCACCGCTCGCGGGCTGTCGATTCCAAGCGCGTGGCCGATCGCGTTGCGAATCGTCTTGCGCGGCGCGGAAAACGACGCGCGCACAGTCTCGAGCACGTCGCGTTCGTCATCGTCAGCAAACGACCGCATCGCATGCGGCGCGAACGCGAGAACCTCGGCGTCAACCTTGGGCCGCGGATGGAAGCTGCCGGCCGCGACGATGAAATGCTGCTCGATCTTCCAGTACAGCGCGGTGAACACGCTAAGCGCGCCGTACGCATCGTCGCCCGGCGTCGCGCGAATTCGCGCCGCGACCTCGCGCTGAAACATCAGCACCATTCTCGAAATCGAGCGCGAGTTGTCACATAGTTTGCGCAGTATCGCCGCCGCGACGTTGAACGGAAGATTGCCGATCACCTTGACCGGCGAATCGTCGATCAGCGCCTTGAAGTCGATCGCAAGAAAATCCGCGTTGACGACGCCAACGTCTGCGAAGCGCTCCTGGAGCCGGACTGCGAGCCGCGCGTCGAGTTCCACCAGCGTCAGCGAGCGATGCGGCTGCGCCACGATTTTCTCAGTCAGGATGCCGAGACCCGGACCTATCTCGACTACCGAATCGGTCTCGCATAGCTCCGCCGCCGCCACGATTCGATCGGCGACGCCGGCGCTGGTCAGAAAATTCTGCCCGCGCGATTTCGCCGGCCGCACGCCGGCCCGCGCCAGCGCCGGCGCCGGACGCGACGCTGTATCATCAACCACGCGCGATTTTCGTGCGCTCGTCATCTACAAAGAAAGGTTCGCCTCCGCGTCGATGCTCAACGCGTCCCGCTCGCCGCGGATCAGCCGGTAGCCGCCCGCGAGCGCGATCATCGCCGCGTTGTCGGTGCAGTATTTCAGCGCCGGTGCGACCAGCCTGCGCCCGTCAGCCGCCGCTGCCTCGGCCAGCTTGTCGCGCAATCTCGAATTTGCCGCGACGCCGCCGGTCAGCGCGATCGTGTCCGCGCCCAGCTCGCGCGCCGCCGCGATCGTCGGCTTCACCAGCATCTCGACGACGGCCTCCTGAAAGCTCGCCGCCAGATCCTCGGGCCGCTCCGCGCGCCCGCTCTCCGTAGCGAGCAGCGTCGCGACCGCCGTCTTCACGCCGCTGAAACTGAAATCCATCGGCGCGCCTTTGACGTGCGCGCGCGGGATTCGCACGCTCTTGCGATTCCCGCGCCGCGACATCTCGTCGATTGCCCGGCCGCCCGGATAGCCCAGTCCCATCAGCTTCGCGACCTTGTCGAACGCTTCGCCGGCCGCGTCGTCGCGCGTGCGCCCGATGCGCCGGTAGCGCCCGAAATCCTCGACCGCGAACAGCGCCGTGTGGCCGCCCGAAACCACCAGCGCGAGGTACGGCATCGCGATTCGATTTTCCAGCAACGGCGCGAGCAGGTGGCCCTCGATATGATTCACGCCGACCATCGCGACCCCGCTTGCCTGCGCGAGACCCTTCGCGAACATCAGCCCGACCAGCAACGATCCCACCAATCCCGGCCCGCGCGTGACCGCGATTCCCTCGACCTCCGCGAGGCGGCATCCCGCCGCAATCAGTGCGCGCTCGACCACCGGTCCAATCGTGACGACGTGATTGCGCGACGCGAGTTCGGGCACGATACCGCCGTACGCGCGATGAATATCGTCCTGGTTGGCGACGGTGCTCGAGCGAATTTCCGCGATGCCCGCCGCGCTCGTTTCGATCACCGCGGCGGCAGCGTCGTCGCATGAAGATTCAATTCCGAGTATCAGCATCGCAAGTCTGATCAGGATGACACAAAAAGAGCACGACACAAAAAGTGCGAGAGCCGGCTTTGGCAGAACTGTCACTATCCCGCCTGCAACACTTTGTAGAAGACGTGCTACTAAAAGTAGTCGTAGCGGGTCTCATTTCCGCTGACCAAATCCGAAAAACCACCGAAATCAAAAACGATTTCTGCAAAATGTGAATTCCTGACTTTTGTCTGGCACTGAGCTTGCGTTTCAAGGGTCGAAGGGAGGTCGTTGCCGGTCGCACCCTTTTCCTGGATGCGAACCGAAGAGGCGCAACTCAAAAGACAATACCCATGAAACTACAAAATATCCGAACAACCACCGCCGTCGGCGCCCTCGTCATCGCGGCGCTGGTAAGCGCGTCACCGGCCCATGCCCAATCGCAACCGGCGGCGCAGACATTATCCGCCTCGGCTTCGGATAGCGGGGCCGTTCCAGTGGCGTACACCCCACCGGCGGCGAAAACGACGCTGCGGCAAAAGGTCAATACGCTGATCACCAAGCTCACTCCCGAACGGATCAAGCGCGACATCGAATACCGGAAGGCGTCCGCGCTGTTCCCGGACTTTTGCAAACATTGGGAGCAGGATTTGCAGGATCGTCAGACGAATAATCTGTCGAAATTGGAATTCGTTCCAAGAGAAGGTTTCCAGACCGCGACCTATACCGGCTATGGGAAGATTGCGGCCTGCGAATCACATCAGTCCAAGGACGGCTACTCGATCGGAAAGATTACCTACGAGGAATACACCTTCTACCTCTCCGGCAAGTCTGAGGACGAAGCCCGGCACGCGGTGCCGAAGACCATCAACGACCTTCGCACCACGGAAATTTTCCGCTGGGACAAGGACAAGTGGTTCTACTAGTGCCAGTCAGACGAAAGCAAGTGTGAAACCCACGGTGGGTTTCACGCTAGACCGATTTGCGCATTTGCGTTCAGTTCGCTGTGGGTGGAGGCGCGGATGGTGGTGCCGGCGGATCGGGTGCTTCGTCGGCAGGCGGCGGCTCGCCGGCTTCGTCGGGCGCCGTCTGATCGGATTCGACGACCGGCGCCGCCACGCTTGCCGACGCCGGCATGAACGCCGACAGCCGCGTGACGCCGACGCGCGCCGTCAGGTTGCCCGGACTTGCCGCGAGCGCCTTCTGATATTCCGCGACCGCGTCGGCGGATTTGCCCGCCTGCTCCAGGCACACGCCCTCGAACGCATAGGTCTCGCCGAGCCACGCGGAATTCGCCGCGACGCCGATTTCCGCGCGCTTGAAAAACGTCTGCGCCTGCACGTAATCCCTGCGCGCGATGTACGCGCGGCCCAGGTAAAAGTACGCGTACGAGTTGCTCGGATCGATCGAGATCGCATGCGCCAGCTCGCGGATCGCGTCGTCGGTGTGGCCTTGCTCAAGTTCGAGCCGCTGCTGCTCGGTGATTCTCAATGAGGCGGCGCGCGCCGGAGTTGGCGCGCTCGCGATCAGCGGCGCGAGCGACGAGTCGCTGATTTCCGGCGTCGTCGCGATCGATCCGACGTCGATCGCCGGCGCGACGTCCGGCGGTTCGGCCTCGGCCGGCTGCCCATGGGCCGCCGCCGGAGTGGCGGTGGGCGCCGGACTCCCCGGGGCTTGCTGCGCTCCGGGCGCCGCTTCACTGGCCGGAGACGACTTCTCAGCGGGCGCAGGCTTCGGCGTCACCCGTTCCCAGGTGCCTTCGTCGGGATTCGCCTGTGCCGCCGCCGCCGGTGCCGCGGCGGGACCCGGCGCCGCGAGATCCTGCGCCGGAATCGATTCTTCCTGCAACTCCGCCAGCACTATCGGACCGCTCGCCGCGCGCGACGCAGTCGCGAACATCGGCAGCATCGACAGAAATATTACGAAACTGAATTGACCCAATCGCATCATCGAAACCTAGTCGTTGGGATCGGCCACCGGATTCGGCTCCGCCGGCATCTTGTGGTCCACCGCCGTCAATGACGTCGGTGAAGTATGATACGGGCAGTCTTTAGTTGGCGCCATCCCCTGCGGATACACTCCCATCATCGTCACCGGGCAATAGGGCGTCGCCTTGTAGCCGGTGGTCGGATCGACTTTTTCCTCGACGATCCCCGGCGGCGCGGTAAAATCCAGCGCCGGACGCGACGCCGTCGCCGCCTTCATAAACGTGGTCCACGTCGGCAGCGAAGCCTGCGCGCCAGTCAGTCCCAGCTCTTCCTTTTGATCGAATCCGGTCCACACCACCGCCAACAGATTCGGCGTGAAGCCCGCGAACCATGCGTCCTTGGCGTCGTTGGTGGTGCCGGTCTTGCCCGCCGCCGGCCGCGTGAATCCCATCGCGCGCGCGCCCGCGCCGGTGCCGTGATCGATCACGTTTTCGAGCATGAACTGCATCATATACGCGAGTTCGGGCGATAGCACTTGCTGCGCGGCGAGCTCGTGGCCCTCGATCACCTTGTTGTTTTCATCGACCACCGACGTGACCGCGTACGGCTGAATTTCCATCCCGTCGTTGGCGATTATCGCGTACGCGCGCGCCACCTGCATCGGCGACACTTCGATTCCGCCGAGCACGATCGACGGGTAGGCCGGCAGATCGCCAAAGCCGAGCTTCGACGCCATCGCGCGGATTCGATCCAGTCCGACGCTGTTCGCCAGCCGCGCCGTCGCCGAGTTGAGCGACTCGCCGAGCGCGAACTCGAGCGTCACGTGGCCGAAGAATCGATCGCGATAGTTATTCGGCGTCCAGCTCATGTCGCCGTACTGCCACGTGAACGGCGCATCCTCGATGTAGCTAGTCGGCAGAAACTTCTCCGCGCCGCCCGAAAGCGTCTCGTCGAAGGCCGCCAGGTATGTCACCGGCTTGAACACCGAGCCCGGCTGACGCTTGGACTGAGTAACGCGATTGAACTGGCTCGAATGGTAATCGCGCCCGCCGGCCATCGCCCGTATCTTTCCGCTCTGCGGCTCGAGCGCGATCAGGCACGACTCGAGCCGATCCTTGGTCTCGCGCCGCGCGAGCTTGGGATGCTTCGCTTCGAGGTCGCTGAGGTTGTGCGCGATCGACGCCTCGGCGATCTTTTCCATGTGTACGTCGAGCGAGGTGAAGATGCGCAAACCCTCGCCGTTCAGCACTTCCGCCGGGTATCGCTCGGCGAGTTCCTTCTTCACGTAATCGACGAAGTAGGGCGCGTCATTGCCCTCCGCATAAACTTCGCGCGCGTGCAGCGGCTCGCCGACGGCCGTGTCGTAGGCGCTCTTGTCGATGTAACCGTCCTCGAGCATCGAGGCCAGCACTTCGTCGCGACGCGTCCGCGCGGCATCAGGATGGTGCAGCGGATTGAGCCGGTTGGGCGAGCTGATCAGGCCGGCGATAGTTGCCATTTCCCCAATAGTCAGATCGCGCGGCTCTTTCGAGAAGTAGTACTCACTCGCTTCCCACACACCATATATGCCTTCCTGCCCGCGCTGCCCCAAATATATATCGTTAATATAGTTCTCGAGGATTTCGTCCTTCGAGTAATCGCGCTCCGCGATGTACGCCATCATCGCTTCCTTGACCTTGCGCTTGTAGCTGCGCTCGCGCGTCAGGAAAAAATTCTTCATCAACTGCTGCGTCAGCGTCGATCCGCCCTGGCGCACGTGGCCCGACGTGAAATCGATGTACGCCGCCTTGATCGTGCGCACGATATCGACGCCATGATGCTCGTAGAAGCGATGATCCTCGGCCGCCAGGATCGCATTGATCATCGTCGGCGGTATCTGGCTCAGACGCACCAGCCGCCGCTGCTCCCATTCGCCCTCGAAGATGCCGCTGATCAGTTCGGGTTCCAGCTCGATCGAAAAAACCGGTTTGTGCGTCACCCCATCGCTCATCGAGTCGATCGTATCGCCCTTGAGATTCAACTCGACCAATTCGCCGCCGAAAGGTCCGTATGGATACGCGAAGCTGTGCAGAAAAATGTCGAGCTTGCCGCGCTTGCGATCGAAACTGTACTCGCCGCGGCTCGCGACCTTGCCCGCATCCACCGGATGATAGTTCAAGCGCGCGAGACGCTCGAAGAATCCAAGGTCCTTCAAGATCCTGCCCGGGGTAAATCAGGATCGAGTCGGAAAAAATTCGCGACGGGATGTTCCAGCGCTTGCCGGAGAACCGCGCCACAACTTCATTTTCGAGCTGATGGTAGTAGCTGAAGAACAGCCACAGCGTCGGCGGCACCGCGAACAGGATGATCGCACCGACGCCGATCAGCGCGAATTTCAGCAGTCGTCGTGGGGACATCGGAAATGCGTCCCCGCCTCAGGCCTCCGGCTTGATCGGCACGTAAACGGTGGCGTCGCCGCGCCGGATCAGCAGCAGCACGCTCTTGCCCTTGGCGCTGGCCTTGACCGCGCTCTGATACGCGTCCACGTCTTTGACCGCCGCGCGATTGACCTCGATGATCACGTCGCGCGCGCGCAGTCCCGCTTCGTCCGCGCGGCTACCGGGCTGGACCGACGCAATTACGACGCCGCCGGCAGTATCAAGGCCGAGCTCCTTGGCGAGATCGGGACTGAGATCCTTGACGTGCAGGCCGAACGACGAGGCCGCGCCGAGGTCGGGCTTCTCCGATTTTTCCGCGGCCGCCACGATTTCAGGCTCGCGCGACTGCGTGATTGTCACCGGCAGCTCGATCGTCTGCTTGTCGCGAATCACCTTGAGGATGCTTTTGTGGCCCAGATCGGTGCGGCCGACCAGTAACGGCAACTCGTTCGAGACATCGACCGGCTGATTGTCGAACGCGACGATCACGTCGCCGCGCTTGACGCCCGCCGCCTGCGCCGGCCCGTTGTCGAGCACCTTCGCCACCAGCGCGCCGCGCGCATCCGCCAGTCCCAGCGACTCCGCCAGCTCCGGCGTCACTTTCTGGATGTAAACGCCGAGCCATCCGCGCACGACTTTGCCCGAACTCTTGAGTTGCGGCAGTTCTTCCTTGACCAGGTCGATCGGCACCGCAAAGCCGATGCCCATGCTGGCGCCGGTGTGCGTGTAGATCGCGCAATTGACGCCGATCACGTCGCCGCGCAGATCGATCAGCGGGCCGCCCGAGTTGCCGGGATTTATCGACGCGTCGGTCTGGATGAAATCTTCGTAGTTGCCGGGAATGAAGCGTCCCTTGGCGCTCACGATTCCCGCCGTCACCGAATGATCGAAGCCGAACGGATTGCCGATCGCCATCACCCATTCGCCGACGCGCAAGTCCTCGGAGTTGCCGAGCGGCGCGACTGCCAGGTCGTGCTTCGCGTCGATCTTCAGCAGCGCGATGTCGCTCTTGTCGTCATGCCCGACAACCTTCGCGATATAGTTGCGCCCGTCCTGCGTGGTCACCGTGACTTTGCCCGGACTATCGACGACGTGCTCGTTGGTCAGGATGTAACCGTCCTTGGTGATGATGAAGCCGCTGCCGAGCGCCTTGGAATGGCCGCCGTATTCTTCCGACGGAGGGTGCGAATGCGGGTCGAGCGGACTGTTGGGAGAATCTTCCGGCGAATCGGCGCCTTCCGATGGCTCGTCGGCCTCGTCGGTCGAGATGTTCACGACGGCGGGGCTGAGCTTCGCCGCGAGATCGACGAAGTCCGGCATCGTCTGCGCCTTCGGCGCGTGCGCCGGATCGGCCAGCTCGGTCCAGAAGTGCGCGGGCGCCGGCGGCGCCGAGTCGGCCGCGCGGGCCTCGATGCGCGAGGTAATCAGCATTAGGGTCGTCGCAAAGATCGCGATGCCCGTGAAGGCGATAGGTCGAAACAACTTATTCGTCATGTGTGATTAATACGAAGACCGCCGCTCAACGGTTCGGCTGTCTCGCCAACTCAACGTACTTCATTTGCAGACCGGAAAGAATCTCTTTGAGCATCGCCTGTTCCTCGGCGTCGAGATTGCCCCGCGTCTTCTCGCGCAACATTATGATGATATCGATCATCTGCTGCGCCATGACCAGGTCGCGCATCGCATGGCCGCTCACTGGGTCTGGTATTTCGCCCAGTGCCGCCAGCGCTTGCTCCGACAGGCTCCATAGAAACGCCGCGAACGTCAGCTCGGGCGGCGGCTCGCTCGGGTGGTGACTCGCCGCGTGATGCGCGGCGGCCTCCGGCTTCGACGCCGTCTCCGCCGCGCTCGCGGCGGGCTTGGATTTTATCTCGAGCGCTTCATCACCCGCCGCCGGCGCATCGCCGCCTTCCTTGGCTTCGCCTTCCGACGAGAACCGCCGGCGGTCCTGAACTTTGAATCCGCGCTTATCGTCCTGATCTTCCATCGACAGTCACCGTCACCCTTGCCCAAGCTGCCCGGCCTGCATCTGCTCGAGCCGATGGATTCGCTCCTCGATCGGCGGATGGGTCGAGAACAGCCGCGACATTCCCGCCGCGCTCAGCGGATTCACGATAAACATGTGCGCCGTCGCCGGGCTGGCGTCCAGCGGCATCCGCTCGTTGGCGGCTTCGAGCTTGCGCAGCGCGCTCGCGAGGTAGAGCGGATTGTGCGTGAGCTTGGCGCCGCTGGCGTCGGCCTGGTACTCGCGCGTGCGCGAGATCGCGAGTTGAATCATTGTCGCCGCGATCGGCGCGAGGATGCCCGCGATCAGCAGTCCCGCGATGCCGCCTTCTTCGTCGTCGCGATTGCCGAGCCCGAAAATCGCGCCCCATCGAATCATCGTGCCGATCATCATGATGGCGCCGGCCAGCGTCGCCGCGATCGAGCTGGTCAGAATATCGTGATTGGTCACGTGCGAGAGTTCATGGCCGATGACGCCCTTCAATTCCTCGCGCGTGCAGATGCGCATGATGCCCTTGGTCACGGCGACGGCCGCATGATGCACGTTGCGGCCGGTGGCGAACGCGTTGGGCGTGTCGGAATCGATCATATACAGGCGCGGCATCGGGATTCCCGCCGAATGCGCGAGCTCGTTGACGATCGAATAGAGCTCGGGCGCCGAGGCCGCGTCGAGTTCCTGCGCGCCGTACGCGCGCAGCACGATCTTGTCGGAGAACCAGTAGCTGAAAAAATTCATTGCGGCGGCGATAAAGAAAAAAATCACGACGCCATGGCGGCCTCCGACCAGCCCGCCGATCACCATCAACAGCCCCGTCATCAACCCCAGCAGCAGCGTCGTCTTGAAGAAGCTCATAAGCCTTTTTTCACTCGCGCGTGCCTTACGGATGTTGTCCGACGATTCACGGCCTCACAGTCTATTATCTTTGCCGCTGCGCCACAAATTTCAACAACGCGCCGGCCACTTCGCGCAGCTCGATGGAATCGATCGGCTCGCCCCTGAGAATGTCGATCTGACCGGGCCCAAGCGGCCGCCATCGCGCTGGATCAGTCGGCCCGAAAATCACCACGCCCGACGCACCGACCGCCGCCGCCAGATGCGCCGCGCCCGAGTCATTCCCAACGAACGCCACGGCGATGCGCGCGAGAGCCGCGACCGTCGGCAAGTCGAGATCCTTGAGGACAACAACGCCAGCCTCGCGAAAGATCGGTTCGATAGACGCTTCGGCCGGCCCGAGAATGACCACAACTGACATACCGTCGTCGTTCTGAGCAGCCTTTGTGTCATTCAGAGCGGAGTCTGCAGGCCCCCCACTTTTGTCATTCAGAGCAGAGTCCGAAGGCGCCCCACTTTTGTTGGTCAGAGCGGAGTCCGCAGACGACCCCCTTGTGTCATTCAGAGCGGAGTCTCCGGAGCGAAGAATCCCGGATCCTTTCGCCAGCATCGCCGCGAGCGCCGCAAACTTAGCCGCCGGCCAATTTTTCGAGGGACTTCCACTGCCAGGAAAAATCACAACCAGATTCGAGCCGTCGCATTTCGACTCCGCCAGCACTCGCGACGCCGCCGCGAGGTCGTCCGAGGTCGGCTCAAGCCGCGCCTCTACCGGCGACGAATCCTCGCCGATCGATCGCAAATAGCCCTCCGACACATGGCCGTCGCCGCTCGGGCGGAACGAATGAAATGAGACTTGCGCATCAGTCGCCGCCGCCATCCGCGCCCGAAACCGCGCATCGTCCGAGGCGAAGAACGAATAGATCCGATCGAACTGCCCAAAGAACCGCCGCGCACCATCCGACGATTCGGCGAACAACTCGCCGACCTCGCGCGCATCGAGCGAATGCGCGCGCGCAACGACGCTCCTGCCCGCGACGAGCCGCGCCAGCTCGAATCGCGCCATCAGCTCGACGGACGCCCCCGGATGCCGCCGCGAAATCGCGCCGAGCGCCGGCGTCAGGCACATCAGATCGCCAAGCGCGCCCGGAAAGATAACCAGCACGCGTTTCACCTTCGCCATCGGGAGACAGTCTAAGTGAAACCCGCGGTGGGTTTCACGCTTCCTTCGGCAGGGGTGACCCCTGCACCCAGTGAAACGAAATCGCGAAATGTCGAGGACGACATTTCGCTCGGAGGTTCTGGGGGAGGAGGCGTCCGAGGAATCACCTCGCCCGTTACTTTCACGGGAGAGGCGGCCGGCCGCATCGCGGCCGGTGGGTGAGGGTTCCGCGATTCAAGATGAAAGCGTGACGTCGTTGCCCCTCTTTCTGGTTTCGTTCCGTCGTTGTGTCATTCAGAGCGCAGCGAAGAATCCCGGATCCGGATGCGCGCGAATGGCCGCCAATTTTCCGAAAGTGGCGAAAAATAGCGCTCCGATGCTGAGGTTTTCGCCAAAACGTTTCACGTGAAACGTTCGAAAGTTCAGGAGAACAAAACACGAATCGTCTTTTAGATGGCTGTCATCCCGACTCGCGTCGTATCCCCTCGCCCTGTTAGGGAGAGGATCGAAGGTGAGGGTCCGATTACAGCGCGCGATTTTCCCGCGCGATTCAAAGATTCTGCGTCCGGACTACTCGATCGCGCTTATTGTCTTCGCGTCATCCCGACCGAAGCGGAGGGACCTCGGCTCCGAAATTCTTCCGCCGACGAATTGCCTCGCCCATTCGTGGGGAGAGACGGCGCCTCCGGCGCGGGTGAGGGACAAAAAATTCCAGGATGCTCTGCGCGTGTAATTCCCTCGCCCTGAAAGGGAGTGGATGAAGGTGAGAGTCCGATTACAGCGCGCGGAGTCAGGATGTCGCGTCCCCGCGCCACTGATTACCCGCTTCGCCCGCTTAGTTGCGGGAGAGGCCGCGCCGAAGGAGCGGGTGAGGGCGTTTCCAGCGCGCGATTTGAGGTTCTGCGTCCGGATTCTTTGTCCGCCCGCTTCTCATCTCTGTGTCAGCCCGAGCGCAGCGGAGAGACCTCGGCTCCGAAATGTTTCTGCGATGAATTGCCTCGCCCATTCGTGGGGAGAGGCCGCGCCTCCGGCGCGGGTGAGGGACAACTGCAGAGAAATATTGTCAGCGTAGCTTTTCGCATACCTCCACCACGCGAGCTCCAATTATGGCTACCCGTGTTTTACCCCCAGGGTTCTCGAGCTTTAAGTAAGTCCCAACCTTGTTCACTATTGCCACGACCAAGTCAGCATTCGGCGCGTGTCCTTGCATCGCAGCGATAGACGCCAATAGTTCAGCACGCGATTTAGGACTGCGATGCCCCAAATAATTCCTCAGGCGAACCAAGTAGTCGACAAATGTTCTGTCTTCAATAGCGAGCGAAAACTTTTTGGCTCGGTTTGCCTCTAACAGTTCGTTTGCCCGCTTAGCGAGCGCATCTGAATCCGGTGCTGTGATATTCCAGCCCAACGGATCGATTATCTTGGACATCCGTTCTTTTGTAGGACCTGTTGGGAACGAGAACCTGATTGAACTGACGGCACCCGCGAACTTACCTCCCGATAGGCTGTGTTTAATCCGTCCCTTAAGGCCGCTGAAGTACGCCTGCGAGTCGGCTGCCGCATGCACGAGCAAAATGTCGTTGGTGAACCCTTCCCACAATACTGCCATCGACATGACGGTTTGCTCAGCGAGCATGCTCTTCAAGGCGGATTCGCGTACCTTGCCGTGCACCGCCATCAGGAGTTCTTCGTAGTAATCTAGAACTTCGCGGACGCGCTCTTGAAAGAGGTCAACGGTCTTGGAGGGAGTGGACACAGCGCTTCAATGCAACGCAGTTTGTAGCAGGCTTAGGAGTATTTCCTTGCGTTCCTTTCGTTTGGCCAATTTATTTGGGCCTTCGATTACTGTTGGATAGTACCGACGCGCGATACCCCTCAAATTTTCCGGCGGCTTTTCTAGTTCCTTCGAGAGCTCTCCAAGAGCTGTCGAGGAAGCAATCAAGCTAATCGGACGCGAAGCAGATCGATTAAGCTCGAGAACAGCCGCGAACAAACCGTAGAAGTCCGCAACCTTTGAGAATCTACTATCCGTAATGGTTTCCTGGATCGTTCGCAGCGAAGCGATGACCTGGTTAAATTTTGCGACGTGACGAGCCTTCTGTGGGAAAGTCACATCGAAGTCCGCATAAAATTGGTCGAGTTGCTTTTGACCATCTTGAACGCCATCGATGACTACGACTAGAAGTTCGCTTACGAATTCCACGTCGCGCATACGGGCGGAGTCCCGACGGGAGAAGAGGTCGATTTCGTCCCAGAAACTATCTTTCGCAAGCGTCTCAGCGGTCGAGTTGAACTCTCCAAAATATTGCGAATGTCTAAGTTCTTGCGCGGTTAGCCGTTCATTTACATAGTTCAATCGGCGGAACATCGAACGAATCTCTTCGTCAGTCCACCCTCTGATCTCCTGGACCGCCAGCTGATAATCCCAAATGGCATTTTGGAGGTTGTTCGGAAGTTCTGAATATTTTTCGCCAATATGGTCTTTGTAGATGTCCGACACCGGATAGGACTTTGCGGCCGTTTTGAGGAGAGTCCAAGTGTCACTGATGAACTCGATGATTGCTCGCAATCGCTGCTGACCATCGACGACCTCGTATATTGTCGTCTTGTTCTTGCCAGTTCCTTCCGTCTTGATATTGATGAACACTTGCGGAATTGGACAAAAGGAAATGAGACTGTCAATGAGAAAACACTGTTGACCCTTGGACCAAATCGGATTGCGTTGGTACTTGGGCTGAAGGATCAGCGTTCCCTTCTGGTGTTCACCATAGAACCAGCTCAGGGCCAATGTATTCGGTTTGGGCGGCTGTGAAGGCATTGCGAAGGCGGTTCCGCTGGTTTAGCTGACCGTAACCTTTCGGTCGTGTCCGAAGGTCATTCCTGAGTTGAAATGGATTCTCACAACGGCGATTTTGCACGAGCCTACTTGTATCCGCAATCCGGGTCGTCGCGTCAGACAATCGCGCCTGCGGTTGTCCCTCACCCGACGCGCGGTGACGCGCGTCGGCCTCTCCCCTCGTGGGGCGAGGCGAACAAGGAGCCGGGATTCTTCCCCTTCGTGCGCTCAGGGCTTCGGCTGGTGGAAGCGAATCATTTCAGACGCGCTCTGAATGACACAAGGACGAGCGGCAGAGAGGATGAGAGATGCGGAGCGGAATCTTGAGTCGCGCGCGGAGCGCGCGCTGTAAGCGGACCCTCACCTTCGATCCTCTCCCTCACAGGGAGAGGGAGGAAAGAATCCGGGATTCTTCGCCGCAGCGGCTCTGAATGACACAAGGCAAATGGCGGGCATCGCGGGCCGCCCCACTTCATGAAAGATGGGGAGCGGAATCTTGGGTCGCGCGCGGAAGCAACCCTCACCGCGCCTGTTGGCTGCCTCTGCCGCAACCAAGCGGGAGAGGCGAATAATCGGTGGCGCGGAACGCGACATCCTGAGTTGACCGAATAAATTCCGTCCTACCTATGAGCTGTGGGTGCCGCCCAGAACCCTCACCGCCTGCCGCGGTGCGGCTGGCCGCCTCTCCCGTGACATAACGGGCGAGGTAAGATTCGGAATAATCGCAGCAAGTTTCCGGCGGCGGAATCCCTCACTTCGCTACATTCCAACCGTCGGCATTTTCTGGATAGAATCGGCTCTATGCCTATTAGCGTTGCGCGGTCGCCGCTTGAGTTGATTGGGAATACGCCCGTGGTTCGGCTTAATCGGATTCCGGGCAAGGATGATGCGGAGATTTGGGCCAAGCTCGAGAATTTTAATCCGGGGGGCAGTGTCAAAGACCGGATTTGCCTGGCGATGATCGAGGCGGCGGAGAAATCCGGCAAGCTCAAGCCCGGCGACACTATCGTCGAGCCGACCTCCGGCAACACCGGGATTGGGCTCGCGCTGGTGGCGGCCGTCAAGGGCTACAAGCTGATCCTCACGATGCCCGATACGATGAGCGAGGAGCGCCGCTCGCTGCTGGTGGCGTACGGCGCGAAACTGGTGCTGACGCCGGATACGCGCGGGATGCATGGCGCGATCGCGAAGGCCGAGGAGCTGTGCCGCGAGAACCCGAGCTACTTTATGCCTCAGCAGTTCAGCAATACCGCCAATCCCGATATCCATTATCGATGCACCGGGCCGGAGCTGGTCCAGCAGTTCAAGCGGATCGACGCGTTCGTCGCCGGCGTCGGCACGGGCGGTACGATCACGGGCGCCGGGCACTACTTGCGCGAGCATCTCGATCGCAAAGTGCTGATCGTCGCCGTCGAGCCGAAGAATTCGCAGGTGCTGGCGGGCGGCGAGCCGGGCTTTCACAAAATACAGGGGATCGGCGCGGGCTTTATCCCGAGCAACCTCGACACCAAAGTCTATGATGAGATAATCCCGGTCAGCGACGAGGATGCGACACTGTTCTCGCGGCGGCTGGCGCGCGAAGAAGGGATGCTGGTCGGGATTTCGTCGGGTGCGAATTGCTACGCGGCGCTGCAGGTCGCGAAGCGGCTGGGCAAGGGCAATATCGTGGTGGTGGTTTTCTGCGATACCGGCGAGCGATATTTGACGACGGATCTTTTCCAGGCTGAGGGTATTTAGTTGTCGATGAGAGCAAGGTGAAGAAAAGATCGGGATTCTTCGCTTCGCTCTGAATGACACAAGAACAGGAAGCAGAATCTTGAATCGCGCGCGAAAGATGCGCGCTGTACAAGGACCCTCACCTTCATCCTCTCCCTAACAGGGAGAGGGGAAGAAATCCGGGCCGGGGTTGGGCAAGGTTTGTTGTAGATGGATATAGAGAGAGGCTTGGACGCGAAGCTGGAGAGGATGCGCGCGGTGTTTGCGCCGATGCGCAATCTTATCGTCGCGTTTTCGGGCGGCGTCGATTCGACCTTTGTGCTGAAAGTGGCGCACGAGACGCTCGGCGATTCGGTGCTCGCCCTGACGACGACATCGCCGACGATGCCCGACGAGGATCGCGAGTCGGCGCTGGCGATGGCGCGATTGATCGGCGCGCGTCATCTGATCGTTGAGTCCAACGAGCTCGAGATTCCCGGCTACGCGGCGAATCCGATCAACCGATGCTACCTGTGCAAGCACAACCTGTTCACGGTCTGCGAGGCGAAGGCCGCCGAGCTTGGGATCGGCGAGATTGTCGATGGACTCAACCTCGACGACCTGCACGACTATCGGCCCGGGATGCAGGCGGCGAGCGAGAAGCGCGTACGGCATCCGCTGGTCGAGTCCGAGATGACCAAGGCCGATGTGCGCGCGCTGTCGCGGGCGCTGGGCTTGCCGACGTGGGATCGGCCGGCGTCGCCGTGTTTGTCGTCGCGGTTTCCGTACGGCACCGAGATAACGCCGGCGGGACTCGAAAAAGTCGCGGCCGGCGAGAAGCTGCTGCATTCGATGGGCTTCGCGGTCGCGCGCGTGCGGTATCATGGCGACGTCGCGCGGCTGGAGCTCGAGCATAGCGAGATCGCGCGGGTGTTCGAGCCGGCGATGCGCGAGACGCTCGAGCGCGAGTTCAAGCAAATCGGGTTTCGATTCGTCGCGATCGATCTGAAGGGCTTTCGCTCGGGATCGCTGAACGAAGGCGTGATCGCGAACTCTAAATCGCCGGCGGATACGACTCGTCCGCCGCGCAATCAAGTCTGACAATATGGCCGACCGCGCAATCTACGATTCGGCGCGGCCAGGCGACGCTCAGCGCAGAGGCGCGAATCCTTTCTTCCGGCGAAACGCGGAGGACAGCCTGAAAGATCCGATCGGCGGCCTCGCGATTGCGGCGGTCGCCGCCGCGATGACTGCGTTGCTCTACGAATTTGTGGCTGCGGCGCCAGGGCTGTGGCCGTGCGGTCTGTTGGCGCCGCTACCGATGCTGGCGATCGCGCCTGAGATCCGGACGGCGCGGGCGGCGCAGCTCGCGTTCCTGGCTTTCCTGGTCGGCAACCTGGTCGCGTGGGGTGGCGAGGGTCTGTCGGTGCCGCTGATCGATATGCTGGCGTCGCATCTGGCGGGCGCAGTGGTCTTTGCGGCCTTCGTGGCGTGCGCCGCGGAGGCGACGCGGCGATGGTCGGGGTGGCTGGCGGCGCTGGTATTTCCGACGCTGGAGGTCGCCTTCTATTTCACGCTCTCGACCGAATCTCCCCACGGCACCTGGGGCAGCCCCGCCTATTCGCAAGTCGGGTTTATCGCATTGCTGCAGACTACGTCGTGGCTGGGTCTGTGCGGCGTGGGGTTCGTAATGTCGCTGCTGCCGTCGGGGCTGGCGGTGGCGTGGTACCGCAGCCGCTGGAACATGGACGGGCTCCATCCGGCGCTGATGTCGCTCACGATTTTCGCGCTCGCGCTGATCTTCGGATGGACCCGCTTGATAGTAACTCCCACGACTCCGATTGTCCGAGTCGCGATGGTGGCCAGTGAGAACCTGATCCCGGAGTCGGAGTCCATCGACCCGGCCGACGCCGCGGATATCCTGGGGCATTATGCCGCGCTGATTCGTCAAGCCGCCAAGTCCGGGGCGCAAATCGTCGTCATGCCCGAGAAGTCGATCGGAGTCGCGCCGAGTTACGAATGGGACGTCGTGCTCGGGCTGCAGCGAGTCGCGCAGATGTCGCGGGTGTGGCTGGTGGTCGGGCTCAACCAGATTGGGCGCACGCCGAAGAGGAATATCGCGGTGGTGTTCGCGCCGGACGGGAAAATCGCGGCGTCCTACGCCAAGCATCACCTGATTCCGAGTCTCGAATGGGACTACAAGGCGGGATCGAAGCCGGCGATATTCGATGCGCCATGGGGACGGACGGCGGTACTGATTTCGCAAGACCTGGACTTTCCCGAGACAGCGCGCGAGCTCGCGGCGCATGACGTGCTGCTGGTGGTCGCGCCGGCGTCGGACTGGCAAGGATCGGAAGTGATTCATCAGCGGATGGCGGTGGTGCGCGCGGTCGAGTCGGGCTTCTCGCTGGTGCGCGCGGCGCGCGGCGGGATGCTGTCGGCGAACGATTCGCGCGGGCGGCAGATCGTCGCGAGCGAGCCGGTGAATGGCGAAGACATGATGGCGACGGCGGATTTGCCGATCGGCACCGGTCCGACTTTGTATTCGCGCACCGACGACTGGTTCGGCCGTTTGTGCCAGGTGTTCGCGATCCTGCTGTTGCTGCTGCTGGCGGTGACTATCTGGTATTCGATGGAAATGCGGCGGCGCGGCGCGGCCAAGCGGATCAAGCGTCCTCAAGGGGTGGTCTCAGTCGAAGTGAACCAGTCGGAGCAGGAGCAAGAGAAAGAAGAGGGCGCATCGGAGGAGCGAATCTACCGGCCGCCGGCCGGCCCGCGCGAGTAGCGCGCTCGAGGTAGAATCTTTGAATCGCGCGCGAGGAGGACCGTCATGCAAAGTGTTGCCGAAATTGAAGCCAGTCCTGAAGTACAGGATTTGCGCAATCGGGTTTCCGGTTTTCTTGACGAGCTGATCTATCCCAACGAGAAAATTCTCGAAGCTGGCGGCGAGGAAGCGTCGCGCACGTTCAAGGCGATTCAGGCTGAGGCGAAGAAGCGCGGGCTGTGGGCGCTTGGGCTGCCGAAGGAAATCGGCGGCGGCGGGCTCGAGTTCATGCCGTATGTGTTCGTCAATGAAATCGTCGGCCGCAGCGAGTACGCGATCGCCGGCCTCGGCACGCATTCGGCGCAGGACGCGACCATGCTGCATCTGTACGGAAATCCCGAGCAGAAAAAGCGCTGGCTCGCGCCGCTGGTCAACGGCGACATCTACCCGAGCTTCTCGATGACGGAGCCGGAAGTCAGTGGCGCCGATCCGACCGGCTTGCGCACGCGCGCGGTGCAGGACGGCGACGAATGGGTAATCAACGGGCACAAGTGGTTCACCAGCGGCGCCAACGTCGCGGCGTTTTCGACCGTGATGTGCGTGACGGAGCCCGACGCGCCCGCGCATGAGCGCTTCAGCATGATAGTCGTGCCGACCGACACCAAGGGCTACCAGATCGTGCGTATCGTGCCGGTGATGGGCGAGACCTCGGGCGGGCATTGCGAGATCAAATACACCGACGTGCGCGTGCCGTTGACGAATCTGCTCGGGCCGCGCGGGCAGGCGTTTACGATCGCGCAGAAGCGGCTCGGACCGGGGCGTATCTACCATTGCATGCGATGGCTGGGGCAGGCGCAGCGGGCGTTCGAGCTGATGGTCGATCGGGCGATCAATCGGCAGGCGTTCGGCGGGCCGCTGTCGGACAAGCAGACGATTCAGAACTGGATTGCCGACTCCGCGGCCGAGATCCAGGCGGCGCGGCTGCTGACGCTCAACGCGGCGGCGAAGATCGACGCCGGCGACGAGGCGCGCGTCGAGATCTCACTGATCAAGTTCTTCGGCGCGAAGGTGCTGCACGACGTTATCGATCGCGCGATCCAGGTGCATGGCGCGATGGGCGTGTCGGAGGATACGCCGCTCGCGCGGATGTATCGTCACGCGCGCTTCGCACGAATTTACGATGGACCCGACGAAGTGCATCGGATGGTGGTGTCGCGGCGAATCGTCAGCGAGTTCAAGAAAGGCCGCAAGTGGGACTTCGGCCGCGGGGTCACGCGAGGCAAGGGGAAATAAAAATCGCCTGCGCGGCGGGCGGCAGGGGTGACCCCTGCACCCAGTGAAAAGACGAAGACGCGAAATCCGCGCAGCGCGTATTTCGCGAAGGGTGTAGTACAGAATTATTACAGCGCGTTGACGCCGCGCTCGCCGGTGCGGATGCGCACGACTTCTTCCATCGGCATCACGAAGATTTTGCCGTCGCCGATTCTGCCGGTGCGCGCCGCGCGCTCGATAGTCTCGACCACCTGCGCCGCCAGCTCGTCCGACACGATTATCTCGAGTTTGACCTTGGGCAGAAAATCGACGACGTACTCGGCGCCGCGGTAGAGCTCGGTATGCCCCTTCTGGCGGCCGAATCCCTTGACCTCGCTGACCGTGAGACCCTGCACCCCGATACTCGACAGGGCCTCTTTGACCTCGTCGAGCTTGAACGGTTTGATGATCGCTTCAACCTTCTTCATAAGTCTCCTCTCGGTCGCTTCTCAGTCGGGCCGCGCGCGGAAATAAATGCCGGCCCCCGCCTCATCCCCAATAACCATTCTCCCAAGATGGAGATGGTTCAAGACCCCAATTCGGGCGCGCCTCGGGACGGCCGCTGCCGGTGCTCTACTTGCTGAAGAAAACCTCCCGCGCGTGATTGGTATCGCAATACTCGCGGACTTCAGCAATCTTGTCGCCGTCGAAGCGGATGTCGAAGTGGTAGCGATTGTTGTACTTCTTGCCGTTCGACGCGGTGGTGTTCGATTCGGCCTGAATCGCGCAGCGGTCGCCCTCGCCGATGACCGTGTCGATTCGCAGACCGAGTCCGCTCGGCATCATCGCTTTGAGCCCTTTCACGAGATTGCGGAGGCCGTCGTGACCCTTTATCGGCGCCATCCCCTCCATCCGGGTCATGACCTTCCACTCGAAGTCGTTGGCAATCATGGTGGCAAGCCGCGCCGGGTCGGGGTCTCTGAACTCGCTGAGAAACTCGGTGGCCAGCTCTTTTCTTTCGGCGGTAGTCATTTGGCCTCACTCCTCGCAGGGTACTGACAGATACCTAGTCGATCCCGTGCGATTGCGCCAACCTCCAGCGCCAAACGTCAACGCAAGCGCGATGCCAACTCGCGATGGCCGTTGCGATACGCATTGCGGCATCACAATTTTTTGAAGGCCGGCGTCGCGGATGCTTAACTGACGGGCGTCCGATTAATCGGCAGGCAGTTTCTAGGACGCAGCACTCGTCGGACTGTTGCGCTTGAGCTGGAACGTCGGCTCCTCGCCGCGGGACAGGCGCTGAATATTCCCGCGAAAGCGAAACAGCACGAGCGCCGTCATCAGGATCGCGAGCAGCAAATAATGATGCGGCAAACCCAGAATCGCGACCGCAGGCGGCAGCACAATCGCGGCGCCGATCGACGCCAGCGACACGATTCGGCTGATCGCGACGACCACGATAAACGCCGCGAGCGCGCACACGATAACCATCGGCGAAATCGCGAGCCAGATTCCCAGCCCGGCAGCGATCCCCTTGCCGCCGCGAAAGCCGAGGAACACCGAGCAAATCGCGCCGATAAACGCCGCCAGCCCGACCCACGCGATAGCCGCGGCAGGAAACCCGGCGGCGCGCGCGATCAGCACAGGAATTGCGCCCTTAAGCGCGTCGCCAACGAGAGTCAACACGGCCGCACTCGTGCCGCCCACACGAGCGACGTTGTTCGCGCCGATATTGCCACTGCCGACGGCGCGCGGATCGAACCCGCGCATGCGTCCGACGATCACGCCAGTTGGAATCGAGCCGATGAGATACGCGCCGAGAATCAGCAGTGTTTCAGTAATCACGTTCGTGCGGACCGGCCCCCGGAGGGCAATTCACTGAAAAGATCGGGGTGACTGGATTTGAACCAGCGACTCCTGCGTCCCGAACGCAGTGCTCTGGCCAGGCTGAGCTACACCCCGTTTCCGGTTGCGCATAATCGGGAAAGTACAGAGGAGTGTTTATAGCATTGGCGGGAGTAGCGCGCGAGTGCGCAGAAATCGCCCGGATTGATCGATCAATTCGAAAATCCTCGACGGAGACTTTGTTGTGACGCGGCGCGGACGCGCTCAGTTCCGCGAGGAGCGGCCGCCGCCACGCCGGCGCTGAGTAGTCCGCTGCCCGAGCGCGACTCCGAATCTGCTGCCGGGACCGGCGCGATGGTGAAAATTCATATCGTTGCCGCAATGCGGACAATTGACGTCGTTGTATCTGACGTAGCGCCCGCACAGCGGGCACATGTAGCGGTGCCGCGCCTTCCAATAGAAGTACCCCGCCGTCACCGCGACCATCAGCAGTCCGACTATTGTTTGCCGCACGCGACTTGCTCCGTAGCTGTCAGACGACGCCCCGCTTCAGCGACTCATCGAGCGCGCCGATATTGACGCGATGACCCTCAGCCATCACGACCAGGAACGCTTTGAGCTGAGCGTCGGAAATCGTCGGGACGTTTTCCTCGATTTTGCGAATCACCCATCGCTGTCCGCGATTCAGCAATTCGAGCTTGCCGCGGAAATCTGCGACCGCGCGGATCTTCTCGACGAAGTCGCCGGTCCTGGTCGATGGAATCCCGCCGAGGCGCCGCACATGCGCCGACACCTCTCCGGCGTAGTAGCCCTCGTCGTGGCCGACCTTCTTCAGCATCTCGCGCAGCTCGAGCGAATGGGCCAGGTCGATAAGCTCGTGCAGGACGCGGCCGCCGGCGCGCTCGGCTTCACCCAACGAATTTAGAAATCCTTCGAGTTGCGAATCCATCGGCAGGCCTCCGGATCAGAGCATCGGCACCACGGGACAATAGGCGGCGCTGAAAATCGCGTGACCGCTGAGCGCGGCGTGGATCAACTGCATTACCGGCTCAACGATTCGCGCCGCCGGACGCGGCGTGAATATCGCGGACATCTTGCCCTTGCTCAGAGTCTCCAACAGCCCGGGCTGCGCGGGAAGCTCGACGATTCCGACCGGCTGATCGGGCGCGAGGCGCGCGAGTCCCTTCGCGGCCGCCATCGCTTCATCCAGCCCGCCGAGCGAATCAACCAGCTTGAGCTTGACCGCCTGCTCGCCGGTCCAGACACGCCCCTGCGCGACGGCGTCGGCCTGCTCGACGGTGATGTGGCGGCCGGCCGCGACCAGTTTCAGGAAGTACTGGTAGTTGCGCTCGATATCGTCCTGGAACTGTTTGGATTGCGCGGGCGTGAAGTCGGCCCACATGTCGAACATGCCGACGTTGGCGCCGCGGCTCACGGCGTCGGTGTTCGCATAAATTTTTTGCGTCGCAGGCGTGATGTTGAACTTGCCGCCGAGCACGCCGATCGAGCCGGTGATGGTGCCGGGCTCGGCGATAATCTTCGCGGCCGGAATCGAAATCAGGTATCCGCCGGACGCCGCGTAGCCCGACATGCTGACGACGACCGGTTTTTTCTTCGCGGTGAGCTCGACCTCGCGGTCGATAAGCTCCGACGCGAGCATCGAGCCGCCGGGCGAATCGACCCGCAGGATAACGGCGCGCACGTCGTCGTCCTCGCGCGCTGACTTGAACGCGTCAGTCATGTCGTCGGAGGTCATCGCGGTGGTATCGGGACCCGAGAATGGATCGAACCCTTCATCGCCGCGCTGAATCTCTCCGTTCCCGTAAATCACCGCGATTTGATCGCCGCCGCCGAGGCTGGAAAACAGGCTCGGGCGGGCGTAGTCGGTGTAATCGACCACTTTGTGCACCGAGCCGCCGTGATTCTTCACGCGCTCGGTGAACTGGTCCTCGTATTCGAGCCGATCGACGAGCTTCGCCTTGAGCCCGTCGTCAGCATTGATCGGCGCCTGATCGATCAGACCCTTGATAGTGTCGGGACTCAGCTTGCGCTCGTCGCCCATCGTGGCGACGATCTGATCGAACAGGCTGCCGGCCAGCCCTTCGTCCTCTTCTTTTTGGGCCGGCGAGAAATCCTTGTTGGTGAACATGTTGGCGGCGCTTTTGTACTGGCCGGCCGACGCGAAATTAGGCGTGATCCCGATCCAGTCGAGCGTGCCGCGCATGAACAGCTCGCGCAATTGCACGCCCATCAGGTTGAGGTCGCCCTGCGGCATCAGCGAAACTTCGTCGGCGGCGCAGGCGACGATATAGGGCGTGTTGCCGAGGCCCGATTCGCCGGCGGTCTCGAGGTACGCCGCGGTCCATTTGCCGTGGCTCTTGAACGACTTGATCAGCGCGACGATTTCCTGCGCCTGCGCGAGTTCCATCTCGGGGTTGATAACCTTGATCTCCATGCCGACGATTTTCGGATCCTTCGCGGCCTGATCGATCGCATTGCGGAGCGTGTTGAGCGCCGTTTCATTTTTGCTGAGCAGTCCGAGCACGCTGCTGGTGCCGCGCTCGACGACGGTGCCGTCAAGCTCGACCGACAGCACGGAGTTGGGCTGCACGCGATGCGAGATGTAATCCGAGATGGCGACGATCGCGAGCAGCACCACGGCAACGAGCACCGTCCGAACGATCCAGCGAAAAAAGCGTCTCAACATTCACTCCTCCGAAATGCGCATTCCCTTGACAGTCGCAACTGGTATGAATAGCCAACCATACCCGATTCAATGGAGCCAGTCGCCAAAAGAGCGCCGTCGCGCGATCCGCTGATGAACCAACGCGCGGCCGGCCCGATTCATCTGCGGATCGTCGCGCTGGCGTTCGCCGCGTGGATTTTCGACTTTTACGATCTGGTCCTCTACTCGTTCCTGCTGGTCCCGGTCGCGCGCGAGCTCCATCTGACGGCCGAGCAGTCGTCGATCGCGCTGGGCATGTCGCTTCTGATGACGGCGATCGGCGGAGTGACCTTCGGAGTTCTCGGCGATCGCTTCGGGCGCAAACCAATGATCGCGGCGACGGTCGCAATTTACGGCGTCGGCACTGCGCTGTGCGGATTCAGCCACAATCTCACGCAACTGATCGTGTTTCGATCGATCACCGGACTCGGCATGGGCGGCGGATGGGCGCCCGGGCAAAGCCTGGTGGCCGAATGCGTGCCGGCCGAGCGGCGCGCGCGCTACGCGGGATACGTACAGACCGGCGCACCGCTGGGCGTCTTGCTGGCGGCGGCGGCAGGTGGCTACGTCGCGCCGGCATTGGGATGGCGTCTGACGTTCATGTTGTCGGGCGTGCCCGCGCTATTCGTCCTCGCCGCGGTGATGAAGTGGATGCCGGAGAGCGACGTCTGGCGTCGCACGCGCACCGAAGCCGGCACTCGCGGCGTGGACTTGCGCGCGATTCTGGAGCATCGGCGGATCTTCGCGATGCTGTTCGTCATCGTGCTGCTCAATTCGGAGGCGTACTGGTTCACATACACCTGGATGCCGGGATACCTCGAGCTCAAGCGCGGGCTGACGGCGGTGGCGGCGAGTCATCTGCTGATCAAGATGCAAATCGGCGGCGTGCTTGGCTACCTGACGTTCGGGCGCGTCGCCGACGGATACGGACGGAGGCCGGCATTTTGCGCGTACGGTCTGCTGATGGCGGCGGGCACGCTCCCGCCGACGATATTGTGGAACGCAGCAGCGGCGGTGCCGGGACTAATCTCGATCGCGATGTTTACCGCTGGCTTCGGCACCGGCATCTGGGCCGGAATCGCGCCGATGATCGCGGAGATGCTGCCGACGCGAATTCGCAACACGTCGCTCGGCTTGATCCTCAACGTCACGCGCGGATTCCAGTTCTTCACGCCGATCCTGATTGCGATGATGGGCGCACGCGTCGGTTTCGGCGCAACGCTATCGCTCGGCGCGCTGTTCTCGACGATGGGCGCGCTGTTGGTATGGATACTCCCCGAAACCCGCGGCCGCTCGATCACTGCGATGGATTAAAAGATCTTCGCCTCCCCCCACGTTGGGGGGTGTCACAGACACGCGGCCGACGCTCGTCCGCGAGCGGCGGGTGGAGGACCTATAGTTCTGAAATTTCTTGCAGTTCAGAATGCCGCGCGACGGACAATTGCGCGGCAAATGGTCCTCCACCCTAACCCTCCTCCAACGTAGGAGGAGGGAATCAGAACGAGGGAATAGGAATTACGGGGAGCTGCCGAGGGGTTTGTGATCTACCGTTGAGCTGTCGAGATACGGCTCGTCGCCGATCCATGTTACGTGGAGCGTCGTTACTGCTTCGACGCCTTGCAGCATCAGGTCGGCGGTCATCGTCTGCGTATGCGAGCCGCCCGCACTCTGGCGGCCGACGGTCAGCGCTTCGGTCATCGCGCGTCCGGCGGGTGCGACGCCGCCAGGGCCGATGTTGGGCAGCGTGCCGAGTATCTGCGTGATCGTCGGCGTGACGTCGGTGTTGGCGGTGGGATTGAAATCGACAAAGCCGCGGCGGAAGTCCGGACCCGTCGCCGCGCAAAAGTTATGAATCTCACGCTCGCCCGCCGCGCCATGCATCCCCATGCCGGTGGTGAAGGTCTGGCCGGTGCCAGTGTCGGCGTACACGACGCCCTTGACCGGATGGATCAGCGCGGCGGATTTGTTGGGCGTGGAGACTTGTCCGGCTTGACCGATTAGAAACGCGGGATTGTTCGGCCCGGTGAGGTTCTTGTTGTCGGCGTCGGGCTCCTCGCGAAATGAAATCACGAGGTCCGGCGAGCGCGCGGCGTTGTACAGCCCGACGACCCGCTGGCTGAAGGTGCCGTCGATCCATCCGAGATATGGCTTCGGCGCGCGGCGGCTGCGTCGTCCGCGGCGGGTCGGCTCGTCGGGCGCAGCCGCCGGATCGCGCGAGAAAATCGGCCCGCACCATTCCTGCGCCTCGGCGAAGTTGACGATCTTCTGCAGCACCGCGCGCTTCGCCTCCGGCGTCGCAAATTCCGTCGGCGACAGGTACACGAGATCCGCGCCGCCGTTGGGTACGACGACCACGTCGGTGCTGTCGTTCGATTTCTTGATTCCCGCCGCCACCAGCATCGCCGACAGCACGACGCGGAACTTGATCGTCGCGAAGCCGTGATCCGAGACGACGATCAGGTCGGTCTTGTCGGCGATTCCGAGCGCGTCGATCGCCGCGCGCACGCGCATCAGGTTGTTGTCGCACAGGCTGAGCGCTTCCATCGCGGGCAGTGTGCCGAGGCCGGCGATATGCTGCGTGAGATCGGGATTATGCTGCCAGAAGACGACCAGCGCGGGCCGGCCCGCGTCGGCGGCGGCCTTGGCCGCGGGCAACGCATCCTCGACCGCCAGCCGCGCGAAGTACAAATCGCGCTGCTCGTCGGCGACGGTTGTTTTCGAGTCGGGCGGAACCTCGAAATTTATTTTCTGACTCGACGACGTGAAGTCTTCCGATGCGAACAGGTAATCCTTCTGCGCCTCGCCCACGATGTCCTTGCCATCGACGATCGTGGCGACGCGATTATCGAATACCGAGGTCGGCCCCTGCTTGCCGATCACGCCGACGTAGCCGCCCTCGCGCGCGACTTCCTGCGTTATAGTGTCGAGCCCGATCAGCCGCCCCTTGAATTCATTCGACCCATTCAGATTCAGAATCGCCCGGGCGCCCTCGGCCGCGACCATCTGACCCTTCGGCGTTGCCGCCGACGGCGGCACATAGAAGTTATTGCCCTCGAGGCCGTTGACGCCGGGCGGCGCGCCGGTGGCGAGCGCGGTCGCGTTGACCATCGTGAGCGTCGGGAAGATCGAGTGATGCTTGTCGAAGCGCACGCCCTCGCGCGCGAGTCGAAAAAGATTCGGCGTATCGCGCTGGGTGACGAAGTCGGGCCGCAACCCGTCCCACACCATCAGCACCACGATGCGGCCGCGTCCGCGATGCACCGGGGCGGCGTCTTGGGCGCGCGCCGGCGCGGCAACCAAGACGAACAGGAGCAGGAACGCGAGAATTTCAGACAACCGTCGAGTGCAACACATTCGATCGGTAATCAAAGCGGCCCGCAGGCGACCCTGTCAATCGTTCTTCGCGATCGGTTTGGCCTTCGCGGCCGGCGTCCGCGGATGCGCCTTGAAAAAATCCCAGATGACGTCGGTCGCCATCAGGCTGTCGCTCGGCTTGCCGACCCATTTCTCCGGCAGCCGGCTCTTGCCGCCGGGCCAGATGTGCCCCAATCCGGTAACGCGGTAGTACTCGACCTCGCCACCCCTGGCGCATTGATCGTAGGTGATCTCCATCACGCCTTTGCCGCGCGCGGTCTGCACTTGCGGACCGCATCCGAGCATCCGCTCCCATTCCCTGAGCGAATCTTCGACCGGCGGGCGATTTTCAATCTTCTCCCACGGCAGCGTCACCTTGCCGCCGGCGAGCGGATTGAGCGGGTCGTCGGTGCCGACGATGAAGAGCAGTGGAACCGGATAGGCGAGCTGTTTTTCGCGCTCCCACAGATGGCCCGCGACCGGCGCGACCGCCGCGACTTTATTCGACAGGTTGAGTCCCACGCTGAAGGTCATCGACGCGCCGTTGGAAAACCCGGTGCAAAAAATTCGTGCCGGGTCGGCGGAATAGTGCGCCTCGAGGAAATCGATCATCGCGGAGATAAAGCCGAGGTCGTCCACATTTTCAACCCCAATCGCGCCGCGGCCCGAGCCGTCGTTCCACAGCCGCGGATTGGTCAGAAAGCGCGCCGGCAACGTCGGATTCGCCGTGGTGCCGTCGGGGAAGACGGCGACAAAGCCCTCGTGATCCGATTTCGCGTCAAATCCCGTCTCGCGGATTGCGCCCTCGCCGCTGCCGCCCGCGCCGTGGAGCATTATGACCACCGGCACCTTTGATTTGCCGTCGAAGCCTGGCGGCACGTGCACGATAAACGTGCGCGTCATCTTTTTTGCGCCCGCACCGACCACGAGCGATTCGTTGTGATTGCCCGGCGCCGGCGGTGGCTGATTTGCCGGCGTATCCGCGGCGGCGGAAATCGCGGCGGTCGCAAATATCGCCGCCGCGACAATCGTCAAAATGCCGGATCTGTGCATCGCTCACCCCCGTGAGGCCCAGTTCAATGTACGCCGACGACGGCACGACGTTTCAAGGTGCAACTGGATTTTTGATTTGGTAGCGTGACCACAGAACTGTACAAGAGTCCGGGAGGATCGCCACGTTGCGTATTGCACTGCTCGGCCAGGCTGCTTTCGCGGAAAAAGCGCTCGCGGCGCTCGTCGATCACGGTGACGAGATCGTGCACGTCTTCGCGCCGCCCGATCCACCCGCCGGCAAGCCGGACGCGCTCGCGGCGAAAGCGCGCGCGATGAACCTGCCGCTGAGCCAGCCCAAGTCGTTCAAGCACGACGCCGCCTTCGAGCAGTTCATGGCGCTCGACGCCGACCTCGCCATCCTCGCCTTCGTCACGTTGATCGTGCCCGAACGAATTCTTTACGCGCCACGCTACAAGTCGATCTGTTTTCATCCTTCGCTGCTCCCGCGCCATCGCGGCGCCAGCGGCATCAACTGGGCGATCATCCAGGGCGACGCGGAAACCGGAGTCACCTGGTTTTGGCCCGACAAGGGCATCGACACCGGCCCGATCCTCGTGCAGAAGCGCGTGCCGATCGCGGAGACTGACACCGTCGGCTCGATCTACTTCAACACGCTCTTCCCGATGGGCATCGACGCGATGGTTGAGGCGGTCGATCTGATCAAAGCGGGCAACGCGCCGTCGATCGTGCAGGACGAGAGCAAGGCGACCTACGAGCCGCCGTGCCGCGACGAGCACGCGAGGATCGATTTCGCCAAACCGGCGCGCGAAGTCTTCAACCTGATCCGCGGATGCGACCCGCAGCCGGGCGCATTCGCGAGCGTCGGCGACAAACGTATGCGGCTGTACGAAGCGACGTTTTCAGCAACCAGGTCGCAAGGCGAACCGGGCACGATAGCCGCCATCGACGCCGACGGGATGAAGATCGCGCTCGCCGGCGGCACGATTACGGTCAAGCGCGCGCGAATCGATCCGAGTCCGAAGAAGGTCGCGCCCGCCGAGCTTGTCGCGACGGGCGATCTCAAAGTCGGCGTCAGGCTGACGTAAACGACTTTTCGCTGGATTCGCCTCCCCCTCTAGTTGGGGGAGGCCGACGCTCGTCTTCGAGCGGCGGGTGGAGGACCGAATTTCCGAAGTTCCGAATCCGCGTCGCTACATACAATCGCGCCGCGACTATTTCCCCTTGAGACGTGGGTCGTCGCCCGCAACACATCGCGACTCCGCCGTTCGCTTGATCATTTCCGCCATGCTCAGCGGATGCATCTTCGCCTTGCGGGTTGCCTGCGTCGCCGCTTGATACTCCGCCGGCGTCATCGGGTTCTGAATCGCGTCTTTGAGAGAGTCGGCGCATGCCTTCCCGGATTTAAAGCTCACGCCTTTTCGCCACTGCGATAGCGGAGCGCGCGCGTCAACCATGTTGTCGATACCGACCGGCGGAATCATCAGGTACCACGCGACGATTGCGATCGCGGCGGCGTGATGGGTCTTCATGCGAGTGTGTCTATCAAGCCGCAACAGCGGGTAGAAGTGATCAGCGTAAGCTCTCTTGATGCGCCCAGAACCCTCACCGCCTGCCGCGATGCGGCCGGCCGCCTCTCCCGTGAAATAACGGGCGAGGTAATTCCACGCCACCTTCAACAGCGTTCCTTTCCTCCCTCGACTCCTTTGCGCTACGATTCGGACGCGGCTGGAAGAGGTGTGACCCGGGATGCGAATCTGCATCGGAACGGCCAAGGGCATTGTGATTCTGGATCCCGCGCGCGGCGCGACGCCGCTGATGGTGCTTGCCGATCCGTCAGCCGTTTGGTGCATGGCGCAGGACTGTGCCGATCCCACGCTCATTTACGCCGGATCGACCGAGCAAATCCGCGGCAAAGGCACGCTCGCGCGATCGACCGACGGCGGCCGCACCTGGACCGACGTAACGCCCCCGCTCGCGCGCGAAGAAGAAGTCTGGTCGGT
This sequence comes from uncultured delta proteobacterium, assembly GCA_963756005.1. GTDB lineage: Bacteria > Desulfobacterota > Binatia > Binatales > Binataceae > Binatus. The sequence continues at coordinate 284,489 of CAVWMC010000001.1, read as the reverse complement.
GGCGGCGTCGCCGGCGGTTAAGGATCGTGTCTTCATCGGCACCTCGCACGCGCGGCTGTTTCGCAGCGACGATCGCGGGCACATCTTCAAGGAGTCCGACGGCTTTCTGAAAATTCCCGGACGCGAGCGATGGACGTTTCCGCCGCCGCCGCATATTCCGCACGTGCGCTCGATAGCCTTCGATCCGCATGAGCCGTCCACGATGTACGTCGGCGTCGAAGAGGGCGGCATCTTCCGATCGCGCAACGACGGCGCGACCTTCGAGCCGCTCAACGACGGCCTTTACGCCGACATTCATACCATCGCGGTGGATTCGCGCGACTCGCGCCGCCTCTACGCCACTACCGGCGGCGGCTTCTATATGTCCAACAACGCGGGCAAGTCGTGGGAGCAGGTGACGCGCGGGCTCAACCGCACCTACACGATACCGCTGCTGGTGAGCGCGCCGGATCGCGACGACCTATTTACCGCGGCTGCGATGGGTCCGCCGCCGAGCTGGCGCGTCGGACCGACGGGGGCGGACGCGATGCTGTTTCGCAGCGCCGATCGCGGCGATAGTTTCGCGCCGATTTCCACCGAACAGAATTTCGGGCGCGGGATGGTGATGCGGCTGAAAGCCGATCCGGAAAATGGCGGCTTCTTCGCGGTATGCAACGACGGTGCTGTCATGCGCGCGACTACCGACGGCTCCTCGCTCGCGACCATCGCCGAGAAACTGCCGCCAGCCTACGACCTCGCGATAATTCCGTGAGCGCGCGAATAGCCGCCGGAGCAAATTGACAGTCTTAGACCCGCTCGGACTCGGCGCTCTCGGATGCGGCATGGTGATCGCGCGCTACATCTTCGCGAGCATCGAGAAGCGCACCGTCCGCATTTCAGATCCCAAGGCGTCAGCACGGCTGCCCAGCCATGTTGATAGTGAACGGCTGCTGTTCCTGGTGTTCGCCACCGAATGGGTGATGCTGGCGGTCTTCGTCTTCGCCGACCGCCTTCCCGCCGAACTCGAGCGCTTCGTCAGGCTCGGTTGCGCGTCATCAGCCGCGGCGCTGATTCTCTTTCACGTGCTATGCGTGATTCGATTGAAGCGCCTCGGTATCTTCGACCCGCACGACGAGCACTACCGCCCCGGCCAGAGTCAAAAGCGCGCGCGTCCAAGACCCCGCCGCCGCGCCCCCGAATGATCCGCCCTTCTTCTGAGAGCAACCGCGCGCATAGGCGCCACCAGCGCGAGCGCGAGTCGTTGTCATTCCGTGACCATGCTACCTGGTCCCCCGACCTTGTCTTTCAACACAGACGCTGACGAAGCAAGCATCGCGAGTGCCTGCTGTTCATCCTCACGAAGCAAGCATCGCGAGCGACTGCTTGTCATCCTGACAGAGCGAGCAGCGCGAGCGGCAGGAAGGATCTCGGACAGCTTTGCGTACGCGAAGCCGGTTCCGGTTTCTGAAATCGCGCAGCGCTCCTTCTACCTCAGCTCCACCGGAGTCTGCCCTTCGATCACCTTCTTTGCGATTATCGTCGCCGTCGAGCGCGGCACCAATCGCACCGCATTGGCGCGCACCCAATTGAACCATCCCGAGATGACGCTCGGATGCTTCCCCAATGCGTCGAGCGCGACCCGCACCACATTCTCGGCCGGCTCGCCGTGATCGGTGCCGACGCTCTCACCCGCCACCGACTGAAACTCCGTCGCCGTCGGCCCCGGCTCGATCACGAGCGCATCGACGCCCGTCCCGCGCAGCTCGCCCCACAATCCCTCGCCGAACAGCAAGTCGAAGCCCTTGGTCGCGCTGTACACCGCATGCAGCGGCAGCGGCTGGCGTCCCGCGACACTGCCGACGACGATCACCGCACCGCGCCCGCGCTTGACCATCCCGGGAATGATGCGGCTCGTCAGCACCACCGGCACCACGCAGTTCACGACCACCATCGAGCGCAGCCGGTCAGTCGCGAGCTTGTCGAAGCGGCCGGCGTAGCCGAATCCGGCGTTGTTGACGAGCATCGCGATCTCCAAATCCGCAACCGCGTCGGCGAGCCGATCGACGCCGTCGTTCGCCGCCAGATCGACCGCGACCACCCGCGTATCGACGCGATACTTCTCCTTGATCTCCGCGGCCAGCGCGTTCAGCCGATCCTCGCGCCGCGCCGTCAGCACTATCGACATGCCCTCGCGCGCGAGCGCGCGCGCAAACTCGAGCCCAATCCCCGCCGACGCCCCCGTCACCAGTGCCCACTCACCGTATTTCTGCCGATACCCGCGCCCATTTTCAGCCATCGCGATTCCTCCGCACGAATTTTCGAGCGCGCGGTCTGTCCTCCCCTCGCCAGAAGGGAGAGGGGCCGGGGGAGAGGTTCCGACTCGCGCTATCCGACTAGTATCTAGCAGATTAGTTCGTCACACTCCGACCAGCAAAACCGGAGCACTCGAATGGCGGAATCGATCTCGAAAGCAGTTCTAATCACCGGATGCTCGACCGGAATCGGCCGCGCCACCGCCGAGCATCTGGCGACTCGCGGATGGAACGTGTACGCGACCGCGCGCAAGCTCGAGTCGATCGCCGATCTCGCATCGCGCGGATGCAAAACGCTCGCGCTCGACGTATGCGACGACGCCTCGATGCGCGCGGCGGTCGAAACCGTCGAGCGCGCCGAGGGCGGTGTCGGCGTGCTCATCAACAATGCCGGCTACGGCCTCGAAGGCGCGTTCGAGGAAGTGCCGATGACCGACATCCGCCGCCAGTTCGAGACCAACGTGTTCGGGCTGGTCGCGATGACCAAGCTGGTGCTGCCCGCGATGCGGCGTCAGCGATGGGGCCGCGTCGTCAATCTGAGCTCGATGGGCGGCAAGCTCACGTTCCCCGGCGGCGCGTACTATCACGCAACCAAGCACGCGGTCGAAGCGCTAAGCGACGCGCTGCGCTTCGAGGTGAAAGGCTTCGGCATCGACGTGATCGTAATCGAGCCGGGCCCAATCAAAACCCGCTTCGGCGACACGGCCGTCGGCAGTATCGCGATGCCAAAAGACTCGCCCTACGCAGCGTTCAACGCGGTGCTCGAAAAACAAATCCGCGAAGCCTACGAAGGCGGCCCGATGGCCCGCTTCGCCGCCCCGCCCGAAGCAGTCGCCGAGGTGATCGAAAAAGCAATCACCGCAACGTCTCCGAAGACGCGCTACAAGGTCACACTCGCCGCGCGCATCCTGATGGGCCTGCGTCGATGGCTCCCCGACCGCGCCTTCGATGCCTTCCTGCGCACCCAATTCCCCCCGCCGGCGCCGTAACCTCTCACCGCGAACTCCGAATCCTCGCCTCCTCCATCGTTGGAGGAGGCCGACGCTCGTCTTCGAGCGGCGGGTGGAGGACCTCAATTCTCAATTTCCCTCCGTGACAGAAGCCGACTCAACAAAAGTTCGAGGCCTCAACCGCTCGACGCACGCGCTTGACAGGATAGCGAAGAAAAAGCGAAAATAGCCGTGCCGTCAGATGAACACCGCCGCCACACTGCCCCTTTATTCGCCGCCGCCCGACGAACTCGACGCGACTCGCGGGGTTGAGTTTATCGAGATGCCGGTGCGGCAGATTCTCAACCGATGCGACAGCCCGCGGATGCCGTTTCGATGGACTATCAACCCGTATCGCGGATGCGAGTTCGGATGCGTGTATTGCTACGCGCGCTACACGCACGACTTTCTCGAGCTGCGCGATCCGATGGACTTCGAGCGCAAGATTTTCGTCAAGCGGATGGCGGCCGAGGTGCTGTCGCGCACGCTCTCGCGCACGCCGATTGGCACCGACGCGATCGCAATCGGCACGGCGACCGATCCCTATCAGCCGGCTGAGCGGAAGTATGGGCTGACGCGCTCGATGCTCGAGGTGTTCGCGCAGCTCCAGGGGCTGGACCTGTCGATCACGACCAAGTCGAGCCTGATCGTTCGCGATCTCGAATTGCTGCGCAAGATCAATCGACGCTCGAAGCTGTCGGTTAACTTTTCGCTGATAACGCTCGATCGCAAGCTGCAGCGAATCCTCGAGCCGCGCGCGCCGCGACCGGGCCTGCGATTGCGCGCGATGTTCGAGCTGGCACGCGCCGGAATCCGGTGCAACGTGCTGATGATGCCGATGATTCCCGGCCTGACCGACGACCCCGCGGCAATCGAGAACGTTATTCGCGCGGCGCGTCGCGCGAACGCGTCGGGTGTATGGTGGCGTTCGCTGTTCTTGAAGCCGGCGGCGGCGCGCCGCTTTATTCCATTCGTCAAGGAGCGCTTCCCGCATCTGGCCGAGCGTATCGACATGTTCTACGGCCGCGCCGAGTATGTCCCGCAAGCCTACGACGATCGCATGCGTCGGATTTTCGACCGCATCCGCGAGCGCCACGGCTTCCCCATTCATGATCGCTACATCGCGCAACCGCCCGTCGCTCCGCAGCCGCCGCGACAACTAACGCTTGGTGGCCTTGCGGAATCCCCCTACTCGCCGTAACCGACCTCAATGTATCTGGTCACTTCCACGTCGTAGCCTTCGATTTTTGGCGGCGCGGCGCGCCGGACTTTGTCGAGGCTCCCATCGTCGTCCACTTCCACGTTGATAAATATGTCGTGGTTGTCGTCATCCTTTGGATCGAGCGTGACTGTCTCCACGTGCGGGATTTTCATCAGCTCGTCGAGATGCCGGCGTCGCGCTTTGTCCGCTGCTTGCAACTCGGGACTATAGTTTGCGTCTGCCACCAGATCGAATATGGTCGTTCGCGATTTGCCGCCTTCAGTTATAGTTGCTTTCACCTGGCCCCGGCTCGTGCCCGATTGCTGCGGACAGAAAATGATGGCCGCGGCGCAATGCTTTCCGGGAAGCAGATGGCCACACGAATCGGGGTTCGAGTAGCTCCGCTCTTCTCCGTCTGGGCCGAGACAGCTACCCCAGAATCCGACGCCGCTAGTGTCTTTCTCCGAAAAACCCACGCCGCTGAACTCGAATTTCACCTCGACCGCCGCGTCGGAATTATTAGTGACCGCTATCGTGTCGCAGGAATCTGAGCACTCCTGAAACTTGGCGCTCTTGCATCGCGACTCCGTCGGCGCTTCCGGCGGCGGCATCGACGGATCGCAAAGCCATTTGTCGTACTGGGAACTGTTAAGAAGACCGAACTCAACCGTACCAGCATAGAGAGATGTTGCCAGTATCAGGAGGAACGCCGCCGCAAGTGCGAGTCTGGATGTGATCTTCATCGCCCCCGAAATGTAAGGATGGCACAAAACGAGGATCGCGCAATAAGAAAGACACAAAGAGTGAGCACGCGGGCTGTCGTGATGACGTCGCAAAAGGCCGGGATTCTCTCGCCGCGTTTCAGAATGACACGAGGACGGACGAGACGACGATGGCGGTGGATGGCGGATAACCTAACCCCTAACCCCTTCCCGCGCGGGAAGGGGGACCGGCAATAGAGCGGTCGGTGCGGCTTCCGGCGTCCTATCCCCCTAGCCCCCTTTCCGGATCGGAAAGGGGGGACAGACAGGAGGCGACGACGGTCAACGGCATGTGTTTCACCGATCAACAAACTCACCGCGGGAAAGGGAACCCGAAGAATAGCCGGAGGGACTCGCTGCTTTAACACTGGGTGCAGGGGTCACCCCTGCCGCGGAAGCGTGAAACCCGCGCAGGGTTTCACATTCAATAAAGTGGATTTTTCTTTTGGTGCGCGGAGCGGGACTTGAACCCGCACGGTATTGCTACCACCAGCCCCTCAAACTGGCGTGTCTGCCATTCCACCACCCGCGCATCGTGCGTGCCGGCCGGAGTTACCGTGAGGGTCTTGGCGATCCGGCGCAACCGCGGAAATTCGGCGACTACTTGGTCGAGCCCGGCGTCGCTGCGCCGGCGGGATTATGTCCGGCCGGAGCGGGCGCCGCGGGATTCGCGTTCTTGGGCGCCGCCTTCGACGCCGGCATCACACTCGCCGCGGGCGCCGACGAAAACGGTCCGCCCTCGAAGATACTGCCGGTCACGCGCCGCGACGACGCGAGCGCGAGGAAGATCGAGCTGGCGAAAAAGATTATCGCGAACGCCCACGTCGTCTTGGTCAGTGCGTTGCCCGCGCCGCTGGCGCCGAATACGGTCTGGCTCGAACCGCCGAACACGGCGCCGACCTCCGCGCCCTTGCCCTGCTGCAGCAGGATGATGACGGTCATGGCGACGCAGACGATCACATGAATCGAAATGACGATTGATACCATTTTGTCTTCTTCAGCGCGTCCGCGCCCTTACGATGCGCGCGAACGAGTCAGCCTTCAAGCTTGCCCCGCCGACCAGAGCCCCGTCAATATCGGGCTTGGACACGAGCGAGTCAACATTCTCGTCATTGACGCTGCCGCCGTAAATTATCCGGACCGTATCGGCGCGTTCACGCCCGTAGCGTTCGAGGATCGCGCCGCGAATCGCGCCATGGATTGCTTCGGCCTGCGCGGGCGTCGCGGTGCGCCCGGTGCCAATCGCCCAGACCGGCTCGTACGCAATCGCCATGCGGGTGATGTGGTCGTCGGCCACGCCTTCAAGCCCGCGCTGGAGCTGGCGCAGCACGACGTCGAGTGCGCGGCCGCTGTCGTGCTCGTCCTGGGTCTCGCCGACGCACAGAATCGGCGTCATCCGATGGTGAATTGCGGCGAGCACCTTCTTGTTAATCAGATCGTCGGTCTCATGAAAGATATGGCGGCGCTCGGAATGGCCGAGGATGACGTGGGTGACGCCGTATGCGAGCAGCATCGGCGGCGCGACTTCGCCGGTGAACGCGCCCTTGTCCTCGAAGTGCATGTTCTGTGCGCCGAGCAGAATCGACGAGCCGGCGAGCGCCTGCGCGACGGCGGGGATAAGGATGTCGGGCGGCGCGACCATCACCTCGCGATCCTTCGCCAGCGTCGCGGCGAGCGGATCGAGCTCGGCGCGAATTCTCTCGACCAGAGCGCGCGCGCCGACCGGCAGCAGATGCATCTTCCAGTTCCCGGCGATCAGTTTCTTGCGCATGTCAGACTTCCAGCGCCTTTACGCCTGGCAGCTCGCGGCCTTCCAGGTATTCGAGCGTGGCGCCGCCGCCAGTCGAGATATGCGTGAACTTGTTGGCCCACGGTGCGTGCGCAAGCGCGGCGGCCGTGTCGCCGCCGCCGATTATCGAGATGACGCCCGCTTGATTCGCGAGCGCCTCGCCGACGCGCATCGTGCCCGCGGCGAATGCCGGGATTTCGAAGAATCCGAGCGGACCGTTCCAGATGACGGTCTTCGCGCGCGCGATTTCGGCGATAAACGCGGCGGCGGTTTGCGGCCCGATGTCGAGGCCCACCATTTCAGATGGAATCTCAGTGACCGTATGCGGTGTCGCAGCGGCTTCGGGCGCGCCCGCGACAATGTGATCGGATGGCAGCATGATCTTGACGCCTTTGCCGGCGGCCTGAGTGAGCAATTCCTTCGCCAGCTCGACTTTGTCGTCCTCGACGCGCGACTTGCCGATCGCGACGCCTTGAGCCTTGAGGAAGGTGTAGGCCATCGCGCCGCCAATCAGGATCGAATCGACTTTGTTGAGCAGATTTTTGATCAGCCCGATTTTGTCGGAGACTTTGGCGCCGCCCATGATCGCGACCGACGGCCGCTGCGGATTCTCGGTGACCGCGCGCAGCGCGTCCAGCTCGCGCATCATCAGGAACCCAGCCGCGCGCTCCGCGAGAAAGCGCGTGACGCCGACGGTCGAGGCGTGTGCGCGATGCGCCGTGCCGAAGCCGTCGTTCACATAGACCTGCTTGTGCCGCGCGAGCTCGTGCGAGAAGTCGCGGTCGTTGGCCTCCTCTTCTTTGTGGAAGCGCAGATTCTCGAGTAGCAACGCCTCGCCCGGCTTGAGCGCGTCGATCATCTTGCCGGTGTGGTCGCCGACGCAATCGGGCGCGAGCCTTACCTTCTGCCCGAGCACCTGGGTCAGATACTCGGCGACCGGCTTGAGGCTGAGCTCGGGCGTGCGCTCCTTGGGACGCCCGAGATGCGAGCAGAGCACGGCCGAGCCGCCGTGCTCGAGGATATAGCGAATGGTGTCGAGGCTTGCGTCGATTCGGGCCGGGTCCTGAATCTTGCCGTCGGCGATCGGCACATTGAAATCGCATCGGACGAGCACCTTCTTGTCTTTGAACTGAAGGCTGGTTATCGGTACGACGGGCATCGCGGATACGCTCAGTCAGACTCGGGCGGCTGGGCAAGCATTTTGAATTTCGCGCCGCATCGATCGATTAACTTAACAGGATGCGGAAAAACATGCGAAGTGTGGTTTGACCGCTCCGCAAAGGGTTCGCTAGCCTCTGAGTCGAGGGCGGTTTAGGCGCCTTGAGCTCGATCGGAGGGATCGCGTGGCGCGCGCATTCGACATCAAGCCTCTCGACGCGACTTTCGGCGCGGTGGTGACCGGGGTGAAGATCGCCTCGATCGACGACGCGGTGTGGCACGAGCTCTACGCCACGTGGCTCGAGTACGCGCTGCTGATTTTTCCCGGCCAGCATCTCAGTCGCGATGAACAGGTCGCTTTTGCCAGGCGCTTCGGACCGCTCGAGTTCAACCTGGCAGCGCTCAGCAACGTGAAGCCCGACGGCACGCTGATTGTCGATCCGGACAACGACATCCTGAAAGTGCTGAAGGGCAATATGGGGTGGCATTGCGACAGCACCTACATGCCGGTGCAGGCCAAGGGCGCGGTCTTCACCGCCGAAGTGGTGCCGAAATCCGGCGGCGCAACCGGATGGGCCGACATGAGAGCCGCGTACGACGCGCTCGATGACGACTTGCGGACGAAGGTCGAGAGCCTCGCGGCGCATCACTCGCTCTACTACAGCCAGTCCAAGCTCGGTCATCAGCCGAAGAAGGGCAGCGAATACAGCGGCTACGGCTTCCACGACGGCCCGGTGCCGTTGCGTTCGATCGTGAAGATCCATCCTGAGACCGGACGAAAGTCGCTGGTGATTGGCCGCCACGCGCATAATATTCCGAACATGAGCGCGGCCGAGTCCGAGCGATTCCTGCAGGAGCTGGTGGATTTCGCCTGCCGCCCGCCGCGCATCTATCATCACGAGTGGGCGCCCGGCGACGCGGTCGTATGGGATAACCGCTGCCTGCTCCATCGGGCAACGCCGTGGGACATGTCCGAGCCCCGCGTGATGTGGCACAGCCGAATTGCCGGCGACCCCGTCAGCGAAGCCGGTCTAGGAAGTTAGCGCCGGACTGCTAGAGCTGGTCAGCAACGAAAGCGGCGATGTCGGCGAGGCGGTTCGAGTAGCCCCATTCGTTGTCGTACCACGAGAATACTTTCACCAGGCGCTTGCCGGCGACCTTGGTCAGCGGCGCGTCGAAAATCGACGAATGCGGATTGCCGTTGAGATCGACCGAGACCAGCGGCGCCTCGCTGTATTCGAGAATCCCCTTGAGCGCGCCGTCGGCCGCGGCCTTCATCGCGGCGTTGACGGATTTCACGTCAACATCCTTCTCGACAGTCGCCGTCAAATCGACGATCGAAACGTTCGAGGTCGGCACTCGAATCGCGATTCCGTCGAGCTTGCCGTTGAGCGCGGGCAGCACCAGCCCGATCGCTTTCGCGGCGCCGGTCGAAGTCGGAATCATCGACATCGCGGCGGCGCGCGCGCGCCTGAGATCGTTATGCGGACCGTCCTGCAGCATCTGATCGGAGGTATAACTGTGCACGGTGGTCATCAGGCCGTGCGTCACGCCGAAGCTTTCGTGCAGGACTTTGCCGATCGGCGCGAGACAGTTGGTGGTGCATGACGCGTTGGAGATCACGTCGTGCTTTTTCGGATCGTAAACGTGATGGTTGACGCCGAGGCATAGCGTGACGTCGGCACCGTCGGCGGGAGCGCTGATGACGACCTTCTTCGCGCCCGCCGCCAGATGCATCGCGGCCTTGTCGCGCGCCGTGAACAGGCCAGTCGATTCGATGACGACCTGCACGCCGAGTTTGCTCCACGGCAGCTTGGCGGGGTCGCGTTCGGCGAGCACATGCAGCGGCTTGCCGTCGAGAAAAATCGTGCCGCCTTCGACCTTGACCTCGTGGCGCAAGGTGCCGTGGATGGAATCGTATTTCAGCAAATGCGCGAGCGTGGCTGCGTTGGTGATGTCGTTGACGGCGACGACCTCGAGGTCCTTCTTGGTCAACGCCGCGCGCAGAAACATCCTGCCGATTCGGCCGAATCCGTTAATCCCGACTTTTATCGCCACCGCTCGAATCCTCCAGCTGCAAGTTCACTGAGAGCACAACGACCCGAACCTTAGATAAGTGCGAGTGTAATGTACAGATTGTACGCCGTGCGGTGTCGCGAACGCAGGGGAAGGGGAAATCACTTTATTGAATGTGAAACCCGCGGTGGGTTTCACGCTTCCTTCGGCAGGGGTGACCCCTGCACCCAGTACTAATCGCAAAATGGCGAAGCCGCCATTTTGCTTCCGGGGGTATTTTGGGCGGCGGCGGCCGCGGATCCCTCGCCGACTGGCCGCGACGCGGTCGGTCGCGCCATTTTGCGATTAATATTGGGTGCAAGGGGTCAAACCCTGCTGAAACCCAAAGATGGGTTTCACGTTAAGTATAGTGTGTTTCCTTTTCTCACTGGTTTTGACTCGGGTGATACCCTTATAATGGTGCGATTCTTCGGTTCTATGGCGGTTTTATGCTCCATCAGGTGAGCGGTGAAGGCGGGTTGGGGGTGGTGCAACTGGTGCTCGGCGCCGGCCCGCTGGTGGCCGTCGTTTTGTGGGTGCTGGTGGCTTTTTCAGTCGGCAGCTGGGGGATCATCCTGTACAAACTGATCCAGATTTCGCGGGCGCGGCGAGAGTCCGAAAAGTTTATCGCGATTTTCTGGGAATCGAAAAATCTCGCCGCGATTCATACCGCGAGCGTCGGCCTCAAGCGCAGCCCGGTCGCGCAGGTTTTCCGTGCGGGCTACCAGGAGCTGCTCCAACTCACCCGCGCCAAGCGTCAGGCGGTCGGCTCGGACAGCGGCTTCTCGACCGACCTCGGCGGAATCGCGAACGTGATGCGCGCGATGAAGCGCCAGGAAAACGTCGAGCTGACCAAGCTCGAATCGGGCATCACGTTTCTGGCGACCACCGGATCGTCGTGCACGTTTATCGGACTGTTCGGCACGGTTGTGGGAATCATAACTGCGTTCCTCGGGCTGTCGGCGTCGCATTCGTCGAGTATCCAGGCGGTGGCGCCGGGAATCGCCGAGGCGCTGATCGCGACGGCGGCGGGTCTGATCGCCGCGATTCCCGCGCAGATGTTCTACAACTACTTCATCGCGCGCGTGCGCGTGCTGGCGACCGAGATGGATAACTTCACGGCCGAATTTTTGAATATCGCCGAGCGTCATTTCCTTTCGTAAGGCATCATCATGGCAATGGATTCAGGACCAGGACGCGGGCAAATGGTTTCGCAGATCAACGTCACGCCGCTGGTCGATGTGATGCTGGTGCTGCTGGTTATCTTCATGGTGACGGCGCCGATTATTCAGCAGGGCGTCGAGGTCACGCTGCCGAGCGTCAAGGCCGAGGCGCTGCCGGGCAAGGAAGAGCAGTTCGTCGTCTCGATCACCAAGGACAGCCAGATTTATCTGAACGACACCAAGCTCTCGGCCGACGAACTGACGGACAAGCTGAAGGCGATCGGCAATGAGCGCCCCGACCGGCAGGTGTATATCCGCGCCGACGACCAGGTGCCGTACGGGCAGGTGATTCGCACGATGGCGGCGATCAAGGCGGCGGGAATCGAAAACGTCGGGATGGTGACGGAGATGCCGGCTGGCGGCACAGACACCCCCGCGAAGTGAGCGCCACTTGTGGCATCGCGGGATCATAACGGTGACGAGAGTCCGTCGCGGCTGGGATACTTTGCGGCGATTTTCGTCTCCGGGCTTGGGCACGTGGCGATTTTCGCGTTCGTGTTTTTCATCGCGCCACGATTTTTGCATCCCGCCGACGCCGCGCCGCCCGCGTACACGGTAAAAATAGTGGACAATATTCCAGCCGGCGATTTGGGGACGCATCTGCCGCGGATCAATCGGCACGCGGCGGAAGAATCGAAGGCCGCGGCGACGAAGCCGGAAGAGGCGAAGGTCAAGACCGAGGCGGTCAAGACCGAGGTCGCGCTCAACGAAGATAAGAACGCGCTCAAAATAAGCGCGAAGCCGACCGACGCGCCGACCGAGACGCCGACGCCAACGCCGGAGCCGACGGTCGAAGCATCGCCCGAGCCTACGGTCGAGCCCGCTCCGGCACTCGAACCGAATATCGACGCTACCGAAGAACCGACCGTCGCGCCGACGCCCGAGCCTACCCGGCAGCCGACGAAACGCGCGACGCCGAAACCGACACCGACAAGGCGAATCGCAATCGGCCCAAGTCCGAATCGACGATGGCGAAGATTGCGTCAACGCCGAGCGTCGCGCAGCAGCTTGCGAAGCTGAAGCACCAGCTGCTCGAGCGTCATCTCGAGGAGCTGGCGAAGAATCCGCCGCCCGACGATGAAGATGACGACGATAGCGACACCTCCGAGACCCCTGCCAAGGGTCCGGCTGGCGGCGGACCGGTGGTCGCCAGTAATGCGAGTGAAGGCAAAGGCTACGGAATCGGCTCTGGCGAGGGCAGCCTCGGTATTCTTAAGGACCCCGAATTTCTGCTGTACTATAAGACCGTGCAGGATCAGATAAAGAAGTCGTGGACGTTTACCGGCGGCTCGAACGATCTGACGGCGACCGTGAAATTCGCGATCGGCGCGGATGGCACGCTGACCGGGTTGAAGATTGGCACGAGTTCGAACGACGGTGCGTTCGACGATTCGGTGATTCGCGCGATTCGGCGTGCGGCGCCATTCCCGGCGCCACCGGAAAAGTTTCGCGATCAGTTTTCCGCGGGAATCAACGCGGTCTTTCAGCTGGGCGAACTCAAGTCCTGAGGGGTGGGCAGGTTGCAGGAGGTGTGGATGTCTTTTTCCAGTATCTATTTCCCTAGTGTTCGGACATGAAGCGGTTAATTCACGGATGCGCCTTTGTCTGCGTGATTGTACTGGCCGCGATGGGTCAGGCCGGCGCACAGATGGGGCCGATTACGATGCCGATTGTCGGACCCGGCGGACAGCTTTCGCCGATCGCGGTATCGGGGTTGAAAAATCTCGGCGGCGACGACGACCATCGTGTCGGCAGTGCGTTCGTCGGCACACTGCGCCGCGACCTCGAGCTCTCGGGATTTTTCCGGCTGCTCGATCCGCACGCGTACATCGAGGATCCGCAGCAGTCGGGCTTCGAGCTGGGCCAGTTCAATTTCGCCGACTGGCGCTCGATCAACGCCGACTTCCTGGTGAAGGGTTCCGTCAACGCGAGCGGCGGCGGGGTCAAGCTGACCGCGTACCTTTATGATGTCGCGGGGCAGCGGCGCATGATGGGCAAGAATTTCACCGGCGACGCCGGCGACGTGCCGCGAATGGCGCGCCGATTCGCCGACGCTGTCCTCGAAGCCGCCACCGGGCAGAAGGGGCCGTTCGATTCCAAGCTCGCGTTCGTCTCGACCGGCAGCGGCCGCTTCAAGGAAGTCTATACGCAGTCGATCGACGGCCAGGACTTGTTCAAGCTGACCGACAATCCGACGATCAATCTGTTCCCGAGTTTCGACCGCAGCACGCGCCACGTGCTGTACCTGTCGTTCAAGAGCATGGCGCCCGCGCTCTACCTGGCGGATTTGCAACTGGGGCGCGAGGCGCGGATCGACAGCCCGCACGGCCGCGTGATCGGCGGCACGCTGTCGCCTGACGGCGAGCAAATCGTGGCGGCGATCGAGCGCAACGGTATCACCAATTTGTATCTGCTCACGCGCGACGGCGGCGAAATCCGCCAGCTCACCGATACCTCGGGAATCAACGTGAGTCCGGCGATTTCGCCCGACGGCGCGACGCTGGCGTTCACCTCGGATCGATCGGGCTCGCCGCAAATCTACCTGATGAGTCTCGCCGGCGGTTCGCCCAAGCGCGTCACCTACAGCGGCGACTACAACACCACGCCCGCCTTCTCGCCCAAGGGCGACAAGCTCGCGTATCAGAGCCGCAACAGCGGGCGCTTCGATATTTTCACGATTCCAATCGGCGGCGGCGATCCGACCCAGGTGACCGATGGCAACGGCTCCAACGAATATCCGAGCTGGTCGCCGGATGGGCGCTACCTGGCGTTCAGCTCGACGCGCGGACACAACTCGCGAATCTATATAATGATGGTCGGCAACCGGAAAATTATTTCCGCTTTGACGGAGGGTAAAGGCAATGATTCCTGTCCAGCGTGGTCGGGGTGGTTGGGTGAATAGTCGTTCGACATTGGCCAGGGCGATGGCGATTGCGAGTGTTGCGGTGATGCTGTTGATGGCGGGATGCTCGTCGAAGAAGCCGGCGCCGGTCGGCGATACTAATCCCAATCCAAATCAAATGAACGAAAACGGCACCGGCGCGGGCGGCGGTAGTACGACCGACGACTTCACGGGAGGGCATGTCGGCGGTCCGCTCAGCGACATTCATTTCGGCTACAACGATTACACAATAAACGATCAGGACGGCTCGGTGCTGAAGTCCAACGCGAGCTGGCTGCAGGCGCATCCGCAGGCCAAGGTCCAGGTCGAGGGTTATTGCGATGAGCGCGGCTCAGAGGAATACAATATGGCGCTCGGCGCAAAGCGCGCGCAGGCGGGCAAGGATTACCTGGCAACGCTCGGAATCAGCGATAGCAGAATGTCCACGATCAGCTACGGCAAGGAGCTTCCAGTCTGCACCGAGCACGATGAAAGCTGCTGGTCGCAGAATCGGCGCGATCACTTTTCGGTCAGCAAAATGGCGAGCCAATAAAGGAATAGACGAGTGCGAAAAACCAACTGGATGATCGGCGTCGCCGCTCTTGTGGCGGCATTTGCACTGGCGGGATGCACCGATCAAAGCGGCATGGATCAGCTCAACAAAAACGAGTTCACGCTGCGCGGGATGATCGCCAGCGACCGTCAGCAAATAGATGCGTTGAAGGCGCAGGTCGCGCGGCAGAACGATCAGATCGACGAACTCGAGCACAACACAACGCCCGCGGCCGGCCAGGCGTCGGGCGTGAACGATCGCATCGCGAGCCTCGAGGCTGAAGTGAAGGCGCTGCAAGCAGGCATGGCAGCAACGCCCGGCGCCGTGCCACCTCCCGGCGCGCCGGCCGACAGCGTCGGACCCGGCACCGGCGTAGCGTCGGCAGAAGCGCCGGCCGGAGGACCCGCGCCGCCGCCGACGCCGGCGGAAATCGCGCCGACGTGGCCGGCTGAGCTCGATCAGGAGATTACTGACGCCGCGACCTCGAACGAGCCGGGCATCAAGATTTATCGCGAAGGGCTCGACGCGATGAAGGCTGCCAAGTATCCGCTGGCCGTGACAAAATTCACCAAGCTGCAGCATGCGTACCCGAAATCGCCGCTGAGCGAGCCCGCCGAATACTTCGCGGCCAACGCGCTGTTCGAGACCGGCGGTTACGACCAGGCGATTTTGCAGTTCAACGATCTCGTGATGCGCTTTCCCAAGGGCAAGTATGCGGCCGCCGCTCTGCTGCGTGAGGCGCAGGCGTTTGTGAAGCTCAACGATCGAATCGACGCGCGCCTGACCCTGCAGAAGCTGGTCGCCGATCACGCGGGCACTCCCCAGGCGGACGCCGCGGACACGATGATGAAAGATCTCGCGAGCGATTAAACGGCGCACTCGCGCACGACGAAAAATTGAATGGAAATAATTCGCGACCTCGACGCGCTCGCGCGCCATCCCTATCCGGTCACCGCGATCGGAAATTTCGACGGCGTCCATCTCGGGCATCGCGCGATACTCAAGGCGGCGATCGATCGCGCGCGCGCGGCCGGCGGCACTGCGTTCGCGCTTACCTTCGATCCGCTGCCGGCCAAGCTATTGGTTCCGGCGCGCGCGCCGCGGCTGATCCTGACGCCGGACGACAAGCTCGAGCTGCTGCGCCGGTCGGGCATCGACGGCGTGATCGTGATCAACTTCACGCTCGACCTGAGCCTGCTCCCGCCGCGCGATTTCGTGCGCGACTACCTGCGCGGGAAGATTGGCGTGCGCGAGGTGGTCGTCGGGCACAGCGTCAGCTTCGGCCACAATCGCGCAGGCAACGCGACGGTGATGGTCGAGCTCGGGCGCGAGTTGGGTTTCGATACGGATGTGGTCGGGCCGGTGAAAGTTGACGGCATCGAAGTCAGTTCAACCAAGGTGCGCGAGGCGATCACGGCCGGCGACATGCATCGCGCGGCGCGGCTGTTGGGCCGTTATCACTTCCTGACTGGACCGGTGGTGCGCGGACGCGAGCGTGGACGGACGATCGGATTTCCGACCGCGAATCTCGCCAGCGAAACCGAATGCATCCCGCCCGACGGCGTTTACGCCACCCGCGTCATCCTCGACGACGGCGCGCACCCGTCGATCACCAACGTCGGCATGCGCCCGACCTTCGCGGAGAGTGCGCGCTCGATCGAGGCGAATATCTTCGACTTCTCACGCGACATCTACGGGATGCGAATCAAGCTCGAACTGATAGAGCGAATCCGCCCCGAAAGAAAATTCGACGACGCCGACGCGCTCAAAGCGCAAATCACGCTCGATCTGAAGAAAGCCCGCGAAATCCTCGCCGCGTGAGATATTGCGCTCATGTCATCCTGACCGGCAATCAACGCAAGCACTCGCGTCATTCTGACGAAGCGAGCGACGCGAGCGCTTGTGTCTTCCCGACGAAGCAGGGAACGCGAGCGCTTGTGTCATCCTGAGGAAGCGAGCAACGCGAGCGGCAGGAAGGATCTCGGACAGCTTCGCGCACGCGAAGCCGGTTCCGGTCTCTGAAATCGCGCAGCGCTCCTTCGCGCGCAACGCGCGATGCCCGCACTACCGAATCTTCGCCGCGGGCTCGACCCAGTCGCGCGCGAGCCGCTCGATCCATCCCGCAATCTGCGACTCATCCTCGGGCGGACTAGCAATTATCACCAGTTCGTTGATGCCCGCGGCGCCGTACATCTTCAAATCGTCAGGTGTGATCTTCTTGGTGTACGGACTCACGATAATTTCGACGTCGCTCGCGTCGCGGCCGTTGGCCTTCAGCATCGCGCGCAGCTTGTCCGCCAGCGGCGCGGCGTCATCGGGGCCGACATTGAAGCCGAACCATCCGTTGCCGACGTCCGCCGTGCGCTTGAGCGCGGGGCCGCTTTCGCCGCCGAAAATTATCGGCAGCTTGCTGCCACGCGCCGGCTTTGGAAAGCTTTTCGCCGCGTCGAAATTCACGAACTCGCCGTGAAACGACGCCGCGTCGTCGGACCACAGCCGGCGCATCACATCGATATATTCGCGGGTCCGCTGCGCGCGCCGCTCGAACGGAATTCCGAGCGCCGCGAATTCTTCCGCCGACCAGCCGATTCCCACGCCCAGCGCGAAGCGCCCGCCCGACAGCCGGTCCAGGCTCGCGACGGTTTTTGCCAGCACTACAGGATTGTGCTCGGGCACGAGGCAGATTCCGGTCGCCAGCCGAATCGTTTGGGTGACCGCAGCCGCAAATGTGAGCGTGATGAACGGATCGAGCCAGTCGGCGCCGCCGGGCAGAGGAAACTCACCGCTCTCGGCGTACGGATATTTCGAGTCCTGACGATCGAACAGCACGACGTGCTCGCCCACCCACAGCGTCGAGATTCCACGGCGCTCAGCCTCAGCGGCCGTCTTCAGAATCGCGCCGGGACGCGCGCCCGTGCCGATTCCGAGAGCGAACAATCCGACTTTCACTGACCCGCTCCGGAACCGCTGACGCCCGCCGCCATCGCCGGCGCCTTCACGAACTTGAGCATGAAGCGATCGGTCTCGCCGCGATGCTTGAACACGTTCCAGGTGCGATCGTCCTCAGGATGCCGCAGCGCGCTCGACGCCCCGTAGAGTTTGAAGCCCGCCTTCTCGACGTCCTTGATCAGAAAATCCTCGTCGATGCGATGGAGCGTCGTGGTCTGCGTAGCGCCGGCGCCCGGCTTGGCGCTGTGATCGACGATGCCGTAAATGCCGCCGGGCTTGAGCGCCTTGAACACCGCCGCATTCACGTTCTCGCGATTGAGTTTGAAGCCGACCATGTCGTGATAGTTGAGATGGATGATGACGGCGTCGAGCGAATCGGGCGGCACCGGCAGCAGGTCGGGCGCGTCGAACGGCTTGCTGACCTTGACCACGTTTTTGAGTGCGGGCTCCTGCAGCCGTTCGTTCCACGCGTCGCTCGATTTTTTTGAACTGTTCGGGGAACGGGCCGTTTTGCGAATAAACTGTGCCGGTCGGTCCGACGATTCGCGAATACAACTCGGTCATGTAGCCGCCGCCGGCGAAAATGTCGGCGACTTTCATGCCCGGCTTGATCCCGTAGAACGCCATGATCTGATCGGGCCGGCGGCCCTTGTCGAGCGCCTTGTCGGCGGCGGGGCGATCGGGCGAGTTGATCGCGTCGGTAATGTCCTTGGGAATCTGCGACGCTGGAATCGGCGCGCTTTCAGCTGTGCTGGTCGCGGCCGGCTGCATCTGCGCGCGCGCCGGCGCGGAAATCCAGGCCAATCCGGCGAATGCGAACATGGTTGAGAGGATCAGCCGGTGAGTTCTAATACTCATTCCAATAGTCATTGCGATTCTCCGCGAAGCGTCAGGTGCTTGATCGACAACCGACAGCTAACACACCGATCGCAAATCCGGCAATGCGGTTTCTTGCAGGCCGGCGGCGCAATTCAGTGCGAGACAGTCTTTTCCTTTTCGATGGGAGCGACGGACGCCGGCAACGTCACGTCGGCGTGCGCCCACGCCTTCTTGAATCGGGCATCGACGCTGGCCGCTTCGTCCGATGCGTTGCGCGCGCGGAGACATATTGCGAGTCCGTTGAGCGACCATCCATTTTCGGGATACTGCTTCAAGTCGTCGCGAAAGACCTGCTCCGCGTCCGCCGTCCTGCTATCCGCCAGCAGTTCCATCCCCAGCGTTTCGCGGATGGGATAGTACCAGGCCGGCGGCTCTTCGTAGTTGAGCGCGTCCTGAATCGCGACGGCCTGCTGCAGATGCTTGACCGCGTCGTCATGATTGCCCTGCGCGGAATCGATCTCGCCGGCGAGCGTCGCCTCGGCCATCGCGAGCAGCCGGCTAGCCGAATTGAATCCCACCATGCGCTCAGGCGGCGTCGCCGCGGCGATCGCGTCGAGTTGCTTCTTCTCGTTCAGCGCGTCGGCGGGACGATTCTTCGCCGCGAACGCGAGGCCGCGCGCGTAATGCCACACCGCGGTGATGAGACGTCATGATCCGCCGGCGGCGTGGGCTCTTTGAGAAGAGCGTCCCACTTGCCGAAGCGCGCCTCCGTGAAATATCGCGTCGGCAACATGCCTTCCGCCATCGGCATCCGGCGGACCATGTCGAGCGGCACCGCGTCGTTGAGCTCGCGCGACGCTTTGAACGCGCCGCGGCCGTTGCCCTCCATCATGTACGACGCCCACAGGAACTGAATATTGTGCGGCACGTACATCATCGGGTAGATGCCCGTGGGATTGCGCTCGCGCAGATAAACCTTGTCGGCTTTGATCGCCGCTTCGTTGGCGGCGACGGACGCATCGTAGTCGCCGACGCGAAAGTAGATGTGCGACGGCATGTGCACGATATGCCCAGCGGCTGGCGCCAGCTTTGGGAGCCGCTGAGCGCTCGGCAGGGCGCGTCCGGGGTCGGCCGACGCTTCGACCGCGTGAATGTAATAATGATTGGCGCCGAGATGCTCCGGATACTTCGCAAGCACATCCTCGAGCGTGGCGACAATCTCCGGCGTCCCTTCGACGGGCTTACCGTCGAGCGTCCAGAGTTTCCAAGGATGCAGGTCCATCATCGCTTCGGCGAACAGGGTGCCGGCGTCGGGGTCGTCGGGATTATCATGCGCGAGCTGGCGCATCGCATTCACATAAGCGAGTTGCTGCGCGTCGGTCATTTTGCCGTCGGCCGCGTAGCGCCTGGCGAGCGCGTCGATATATTCGCGTTCGGGTGCGCTGGCGTTGGCTTCCAGCGACTTCGCCTTCATGATCGCGGCGAAAGCCATTTTGCCGCGATCGGTATCCTCGGACTGAT
The DNA here is from genome assembly GCA_963756005.1 of uncultured delta proteobacterium. Classification (GTDB taxonomy): domain Bacteria; phylum Desulfobacterota; class Binatia; order Binatales; family Binataceae; genus Binatus. Next base: position 264,299 of record CAVWMC010000001.1, on the reverse strand, counting down.
TGATATTCGGCCCGACCGACAGCGCGATTCCCCAGTACGCCATCGCCATATCAGGATCGTACTGCGCGGCCTGCTCGAACGAGCCAGCCGCCTCGTCATGATTAAAGGCGTAAACCAACGTGAGACCCTGGTCGAAGAATTTTTGCGCGAGTATGGAGTTAACTTTCGTAGTGACGGGATGATGCAGGTTGCCGAGCCCGTCGAAAATCGGTTCGTGCGCCGAATCGATCGCGGCTTGCAAGTCGCTGGTGTCGGCGCGGCCTGGATTGGCAAACGCAAGACAAAGCATCACGGTCGCAGCCGCGAACAGAATGCGTCGATTCATCGCGACTCCAATCTTGAGGGGCGACCGTCACCAAATCAACGGCAGCAGGTGATACCTCACTTTGCTCTGATAGTCCGAGTAGCCTGCGAGGTTCCTTGCCAGGAATTTCTCCTCATCGAGCAGCCGCCACACGAGCACCAGCGTCATCGGAACGATCGCGAGCAATCCCCACAATGAGCCGAGCGCCGGCGGCACACCTACCAGCATGACCAGCGCGCCGATATACATCGGATGACGCACCAGCGCGTACGGCCCGGTGGTGACGACTTTCTGATCGTCGCCGATTTCGATCGTGCCCGACGCAAAAGAGTTTTCCTTGAAAACGAGGAATACCAGGTAGAATCCGAGTGCGACCAGTAGGTCGCCAAGCGCCACCAAATACCCCGACACTGTGGACCACCCGAAACGATGATCCAGCGCGGAGATTACAAAAAGCGCGATGAATGCCGCCCCGGCGAAGGCTTGTATGATGTTCTGACTCCTTTCTTGCTCATTGCCGACGCCCGCCTTTACCCGCCGCTCGAGCAGCTTCGGATCATTTTTCATCAGGTAAACAGTGACCGCGAGCGTGCAGCCGAAGAAAACCGCGACCACAATCCACGCCTGCCAATAGTCGAAGGTCCACGCGGGAAGGAAAATCGTAAGCCCGAAGACGATGAAGAGCTGCAGGATTCCAGCGAACGCTTTGATGTTCAGTGCCTTCATCTTACGCCTGCAACGCGGTCGCTCTCGATCGCGCCGGCGGAGTGGGACGCTTGGTCCTGGAAAATAAGAGCTCAGCCTTGCGCGCGCGCCAGCGGTCCAGCATCGCGGGCAACTCGGTCTGCATGAACTCAAAGAAGGCGAGCGTCTCGGCGATGCGCGCGCCGGCGGGCGTCTCGCGTCCGAGCACCTCGATTCCGTCGCGCAGGCTGCGCTCGCATCGATCGAGCACCCGGTCCTTGCTGGCAATCGCCTCGTACCAGGTTTCGCTATGCACGCGGTAATGCTCGCGGCGCGATCCGGGCTGCGCTTCGCGGCTGGCAAGATTGACCTGGACCAGATAACTGACGGCGCCGGAAATCGCGGCCGGACTGACGTGCAGCAGCGCGGCCAGCTCAGCGGCGGTCAGCCGCCCGGAATCGGTCGCGAGCAGCGCGGCAAACACCCGCGCCGGCATCCGCGGGAAGCCCGACTCGGTCAGCACCGCCGCGAAGCGCTCGATAAATCCGGCGCGCGGCTTGTCTCGATTCATAACTTTCACAATATCATGAAAATAATGTGGATGGCGAAAGCTGTCAACTCAGTGCGCAGGTGTGGACGGGGTGCCGCGCGCACGGCAAGATTGACGATGCGCTCGCGATGAATTCAGAAACGCAATCCAACTCCTCGGACATCACGCCCGGCTTCGGCGGGCTGCGCGTCGTCGCGTTCGAAAGCCGGATGGCAGCGGAAGTCGCCACGATGATCGAGCGGCGCGGCGGCATCGCGATGGTCGCGCCGGCGATGCGCGAGGTGCCGCTCGAGGACAATCACGCGGCGCTCGATTTCGCCGAGCACCTGCTCGCCGGCGAATTCGACGCGGTCATCTTCATGACGGGCGTCGGCACGCGCGCCCTGTTCGCGGCGATGGAAACGCGGCATCAGCGCGCGGCGCTGGTCGCGGCCCTTGCGGCGATCACCACTGTTGCGCGCGGGCCGAAACCGATTCGCGTGATGCGCGATCTCGGCGTCGAACCGTCGATCGTCGTGCCGGAGCCGAATACGTGGCGCGAAGTGCTCGGCGCGCTGGCGGCGAAGATCGCGCTCAAGGGCAAGCGCGTCGCCGTGCAGGAATATGGCGTCTCCAATCACGAGCTGACCGCTGGGCTTGAGGCGCGCGGCGCGCGCGTCACGATTGTTCCGGTTTATCGATGGACGCTGCCGGCCGATCGCGCCCCTCTGCGGGCCGCATTGAATGCGATTGCGGGCTGCGCGGCGGACGTCGCGATTTTCACCAGCTCGAACCAGGTCACCAATGTCATTCAGCTCGCGGAGGCCGAGGGGATCGGCGACAGCGTCAAGCACGGTTTCGCGCGCATGGCGGTTGGCTCGATCGGGCCAGTCTGCTCGGAGCAGATTCGAGCGTATGGGCTGAGTGTCGATTTCGAGCCGGAGCATTCGAAGCTCGGGCACCTCATTAAAGAGGCGGCGGCGCAAGCAACCTTGATTCTAATCGCCAAGCGCGCGAACGCGGATCGCATCGAAGCGGTAGCATCGCCAACTCTTCGTCGAGTTCCGAGTTCAATCCCGACGCGATCCCCACTCGCCGATCATCCGATGATGAAAGCGTGCCGCCGCGAGCCGACGCCGTACACGCCGATCTGGCTGATGCGGCAGGCGGGCCGCTACATGCCGGAGTATCGGCGCATTCGCGAGCAGCATGATTTTCTCGAGATGTGCAAACGGCCCGAGCTGTCGGCCGAGGTCACCATCACCGCGGTCGAGCGGCTCAAGGTCGATGCGGCGATCATTTTCGCGGACATTCTGCTGCCGCTGATCCCGATGGAAGTCGGACTCCATTTCGAGAAAGGCGACGGGCCGATTATCGATCGCCCGATTCGCACCGAGGCCGACCTTGATCGGATTCCCGACATGGATGTGGCGGCGCTCGGCTTTGTCGGCAACGCGATCAAACTGGTGCATCGCGCGCTCGGCGGCAAGACTCCGCTAATCGGATTTGCCGGCGCGCCGTTCACGCTCGCGTCGTACCTGATCGAAGGCGGCTCGTCGCGGCAATACCAGGCGACCAAAACTTTCATGTACACGCAGCCCGAAACGTGGCATCGCCTGATGGAGCTGCTCGCGCGCTTCACCGCGGATTATCTGAAGATGCAAATCGCGGCGGGCGCCGACATTGTGCAGATTTTCGACAGTTGGGTCGGCAGTCTCGGCCCCGACGACTATCGCCGCTTCGTGCTGCCGCATACGGCGTCGGTGATTGCGGCGATTCCCGCCGAGGTGCCGGTGATGCATTTCGGCACCGTGACGGGCAATCTGCTCGAGCTGATGCGCGAGGCGGGCGGCGACGTGATCGGCCTCGATTGGCGCGTCAATCTGGCCGACGCGTGGGCGCGACTGAACTACAGCGTCGCCGTGCAGGGCAATCTCGATCCGATTGCGCTGTTCGCCGACGTTGCCGAAATCCGCAATCGCGCGCGTGCGATTCTCGATCAAGCCGGCGGACGGCCCGGTCATATTTTCAATCTCGGTCACGGAATCCTGCCGGAGACGCCGGTCGATCACGCGATCGCGCTGATTGACGCGGTTCACGAGATGAGCGCGCGCTGACGCGATGGCCGCGAAGGCAAAATGCGACGCCGTCCTGATGATCGGATTCGGCGGCCCGACGCGCGCCGACGAGGTGCGACCGTTTCTGGACAACGTGCTGCGCGGGCGGCCGATTCCGCGCGAGCGCTACGAGGAAGTCGCGCATCATTACGATCTTCTCGGCGGCCGCTCGCCTTACAACGATCTCACGATGCGGCAAGCGGCTGCATTGCGCACGGAGCTCGCGAAAAAGAAAGCCGGCGTTCCCGTTGCCGTCGGGATGCGCAACTGGCAGCCGTACGTGGCCGACGCTTTGCGCGATCTTGCCGACGGTGGCGCGCGCCGCGTGCTCGGATTCATCATGGCGGCTCATCGCAGCGAGGCGAGCTTCGAGCGCTACCAGGCTACCGTCAACGACGCGCGCGTTGCGCTGGGCGAGGGCGCACCCGAAGTTGTGTATCCGGAGCCGTGGCATGATCATCCGCTGTTTACTACGGCGGTGGCGTCGCGCGCGCGCGAGGCGTACTCGCGGCTGGAGTTCCCCGATCGATCGCGCGCGCGGCTGATCTTCACCGCGCACAGTATTCCGCTCGCGATGGCGCAGGCCGGGCCCTACGTCGAGCAACTCACGCAGTCGGCGCGGATTGTCGCGGCTGATCTCGGCATCGACACCTGGCAGTTCGCGTATCAAAGCCGGAGCGGGAGTCCGCGCGACGCATGGCTCGAGCCCGACATCAAGGAAACGCTGCGGAGCCTCGACGCGAAAATCGCGGTGGTCGTGCCGCTCGGTTTTTTGTGCGATCACGTCGAGGTGTTGTACGATCTCGATATCGAGGCGGCGCAAGTCGCGCGCGCGGCGGGAATCAGGATGGAACGCGCGCCGACCGTCGGCGACCATCCGCTGTTTATCGAGATGATGGCGTCGATTGTCGCGGCGCATTCGCGTTGATCGCACGCGGGAGAACCTCACACGGGCACCGACCCACAAATCAGGCGGGTTGCGGTTATCGGCGGCGGAATCACCGGGCTGGCGACGGCGTATCGGCTGTGCGAGCTGGCGGCGGCGCGCGAGTTCCCGCTGGCAGTGCAACTGCTCGAGCGCGGCGCGCGATGCGGCGGGGCGCTCGAGACGATTCGGCGCGACGGATTTGTAATCGAGACCGGCGCGGACTCATTCCTGTCCGAAAAAGTTGCGGCGGCCGACCTCGCGCGGCGGCTTGGACTCGGCGCTGAGCTGATCCCGACGCGCGAGATCTATCGCAAGACCTGCGTCGTGCGCGCGGGCCGGCTGGTCGAAATACCCGCGGGATTTTCACTACTCGCGCCGGCGCATCTCGGTCCGGTTTTTCGCAGCCCGCTTTTTTCACCGATCGGAAAACTGCGGATCGCGCTCGAACCGTACGTCGCCGCGCGCACCAGCAGCGACGACGAGAGTCTCGATTCGTTCGTGACGCGGCGGCTCGGACGCGAGGTGCTCGACCGCGTCGCGCAGGCGCTCGCGGGCGGTATCTACACCGCCGATCCGAAGCGCCTCAGCATGGCGGCGACGATGCCGCGTTTTGTCGAGATGGAGCGGCGCTACGGCAGTGTCGTCAAGGGGATGCGCGCGGCGGAGGACGCGCGTGCGGCGAAAACTTCCGACGTGAGCGGCGCGCGCTGGAGCCTGTTCCAGAGCTTCCGCAACGGCATGGCGACGCTGCCCGAGACACTCGCGACGCGGCTGGGCGCGTCGATTCGCAAGGGCGCCGAAGTCGTCGCGATGTCGCGCAGCGGTGACGCGTGGCGGCTCGCGCTCGCGAGTGGCGACTCGATTGACGCTGACGCTGTTATCTGCGCGGCACCGGCGTACGCGGCGTCGAGAATCGTTGCGGGGGTTGCGCCGTCGGCGGCGAAGTTACTCGGCGCGATCAGCTACGCGTCGGCGGCGACGGTCAATCTGACCTATCGCGAGAGCGACTTCGACGGGCCGCCGCGCGCGTTCGGCTTCGTGGTGCCGGCCATCGAAGGCCGGCGAATAATCGCGGGCAGCTTTTCCAGCTTCAAGTTCGAGGGACGCGCGCCGGCGGGCGCAATCCTGGCGCGCGCGTTCGTCGGCGGTGAGATGAGCCGCGATATGATGCGGCTCGGCGACGAGGAGATGACCGCCGCGGTGCGCGACGAGTTTCGCGCGCTGCTCGGAGTCAGCGCGGCGCCCGGATTCACCGAGGTCAGGCGATGGCCCAACTCGATGCCGCAGTACGAAGTCGGACACTTGGCGCGGGTGGCGGAGATCGAGCGCGCGGTCGCGGAGATTCCAGCATTCGCGATCGCCGGCGCGGCGTATCGCGGCGTCGGAATTCCGGATTGCATCCGCAGCGGTGAAAGTGCGGCCGACGCGATCTTCGCGACACTCTCGGCGCCGAAATGAGTCTCGACGCGTCCAGCAGCGGTAGCGCCGCGCATTGGCCGCGCGTGATCGCGCACGCCGACATGGACGCGTTTTACGCGTCGGTCGAAATCCTCGACAATCCCGACTTGCGCGGGCTGCCGGTAATCGTCGGCGGACGCAGCGCGCGCGGCGTCGTCACCTCAGCGTCGTACGAGGCGCGCAAGTTCGGCGTGCGATCCGCGATGCCGACCGGGCAGGCGCGCAAACTTTGTCCGCAAGGGATTTTCGTGCCCGGCCGGATGAATCGCTACGTCGAAATTTCGCGCGTCGTGATGCGCGTGTTCGAGAGTTTCAGTCCAATCGTCGAACCGCTCTCGCTCGACGAGGCGTTTATCGATCTGACCGGCACCGAGCGTCTGCTGGGCCCGCCGATGGACGCGGCGCGCGATCTCAAACGCCGCGTGCTCGAGGAAATCGGACTGGTCGTGTCGGTCGGCGTCGCCTCGACCAAGATGGCGGCGAAGATTTTGAGCGACATGTCGAAGCCCGACGGACTGCTCTCGGTGGCGCCGGAGAAATTGCACGAATTCCTGACCCCGCTGCCGGTCGAACGGCTCTGGGGCGTCGGACGCGTTACGCTCGCGCGGATGCACGATTGCAACATCAAGACGGTTGGCGACCTCGCGCGGCGCGACCCGGCCGAGTTGAAGAGCATGTTCGGCACGATGGGGCCGCATCTGCATGAACTGGCGTCGGGCCGCGACTCGCGGCCGGTGATCGCCGATTGGCAGCGCAAGTCGTATGGCGAGGAAAACACTTTCGCGCACGACCTCGCGCTCGGCTCGATTGAATTGCGCCGCGTGCTGATTGCGCATGGCGACGCGATTGCGCGACGCCTGCGCGCCGACGGTGTACGCGCTCGCACTGTGACGCTCAAACTGAAACTCGCGCGTCCACTCGGCGGCGGACGCTATCCACTGATCACGCGCAGTTTCTCACTGGACGGCACGACCAACGACGGGCCGGAAATCTCGCGCGTCGCGACGAATTTGCTGTCGAAGGTCGGCGGCAAGGAGAAGATTCGCCTGGCCGGCGTGCAGGTGCATCAACTGGAGCGCGCAGATAATTCGCAGCTCGGGCTGTTCGAATCGGCGCCGCTGGAGGAGCGCAAGCGCGACCGGCTGAATCGCGCGCTGGATTCGGTCGCGAAGAAATTCGGCGACGAAGCCGTCACGCGCGGGTTGGCAAAAGCGGAACGCGCCGCGCCGACGCGGCGAATCAAGTAAGATCGCCTGCGCGGCGAGCGGCAGGGGTGACCCCTGCACCCAGTGTGAAGCGCAAAGTTGCGCGCAGCGCGCTACTTTGCTCTCAGGGGCACGATCGCGTGTATCACAGTTGTGCCGTTCGGCTTTGATCGAAATCCGGTGGCTTGCAAAGATTGATTAACTATAGTTAATATCTTGCCTGATGCAAGCAGTTGGAAGGCGTGATCCGATCTTTCGCGCGATCGAGGCGATGACGGCGCTGGCGGAGATTTTCGAGCGGCGGCGCGAGGTGCTGGCGCGCGACGCCGGTATCACGATCGAGCAGTGGCGCGTGCTCGAGGAAATCTCGACCGAACATTTTATTCCGTCGATGTTCGCGCGCAGCCGCGACAGCTCGGCGGCGGCGGTCTCGAAGATTCTGCGGCAGTTGCTCGACGCGGGGCTGGTCTCGGCGGCGATCGGCCGCGACGATCGCCGGAATCGGAGTTACAAGCTGACCGCCAAGGGGACGCGGACGCTGGCGGAGCTGCGGGCGGCGCGGCAGGCGGCGATCGAGGCGATTTGGACGGGATTTTCGCGCGACGAGCTGGCCTCGTTCAGCGCGTTCGCGAGCAAGCTGTCGGAGCGAATCGAGCGTTACTCGCGCGGCAAGAATGGGCGGCGGGCGGCGGCGGTTTGAGCAATCGAAGTCTGGCAATAAAATCGTTACGCCGCCGATGTGGCGGGAGTTGAGACGCATTATGGCCGCAAAAACCCTGTTCGAGAAAATCTGGGAAGATCATGTCGTCCGCGAAAAACAGCATGAGCCGTCCCTGCTCTATATCGACTTGCACCTGATTCACGAAGTGACCTCGCCGCAGGCGTTTGAAGGTTTGCGCCACGCGGGGCGCACGGTTCGCGCGCCGCATCGCACCTACGCCACCCAGGATCACAACGTGCCGACGACCGATCGCAGCAAGCCGATCACCGACCCCGAATCGAAGCTGCAAATAGAAACGCTGCGGCGCAACTGCGCGGAATTTGGACTGCGGCTGTTCGATATCGGATCGCGCGAGCAGGGAATCGTACACGTCATCGGGCCCGAGCTGGGGCTCACGCAGCCGGGGATGACGATCGTTTGCGGCGACAGTCATACCGCGACGCACGGCGCGTTCGGCGCGCTCGCGTTCGGAATCGGTACCAGCGAAGTCGAGCACGTGCTGGCGACGCAGTGCCTGTGGGAAGAGCGGCCGCAGACGTTTGAGATTCGGGTCGATGGCAAACTCGGCATCGGAGTCGGCGCGAAGGATTTGATCCTCGGCATCATCGGCCGAATCAAGACCAACGGCGCGACCGGCCACGTGATCGAGTATCGCGGCGCGGCGGTCGAGGCGCTCTCGATGGAAGAGCGGATGACGGTTTGCAACATGTCGATCGAAGGCGGCGCGCGGGCCGGGATGGTCGCGGCGGACGAGACCACCGTCGAGTATCTGCGCGGGCGCCGGTATATCCCGGCGGGCAAGGAATTCGACGCGCTGTCGGCGCGATGGCTGCATTTCCGCAGCGACGACGGCGCGAAGTTCGATCGCAGCGTGGTGTTCGACGCGGCGACGTTCGCACCGCAGGTGACCTGGGGCACGAATCCCGGCATGGTCACCGACGTGCGCGGGAGCGTGCCGAATCCGGCCGAAATTGGCGACAAGGAGCAGCGCGAGACGGTCGAGCGCGCGCTCACTTATATGGCGCTGCGGCCGGGGACGAAAATCGAGGACATCAGGATCGACCGCGTGTTCATAGGATCGTGCACCAACTCGCGACTGAGCGATCTCAAGACGGCGGCGGGAATCGTCAAGGGGCATAAAGTCGCGCCGACGGTGCATGCGATGGTGGTGCCGGGATCGCAGGAAGTAAAGGCCGAGGCGGAAAGTATCGGGCTCGACAAAATTTTCACGGAAGCCGGCTTCGAGTGGCGCGAGTCGGGATGCAGCATGTGCCTGGCGATGAATCCCGACGTTCTGCAGCCGGGCGAACGATGCGCCAGCACGTCGAATCGCAACTTCGAGGGGCGCCAAGGCAAAGGCGGGCGCACGCATCTGGTGAGTCCGGCGATGGCGGCGGCGGCGGCGATTGCGGGGCATTTCGTCGATGTGCGCGAGTGGGCAAGTCGGTAGGAGATAGCAATGCAGAAGTTCAAGAATTTTACCGGGATGGTGGCGCCACTCGATCGGGCCAACGTCGATACCGATCAGATCATACCGAAACAGTTTCTAAAGGCAGTCGTGCGGACCGGGCTCAAGGCGGGCCTCTTCATCGACTGGCGGCGCAATCCGGACGGCAGCGAGAACCAGGATTTCGTGCTGAACAAGCCGCGCTACCAGGGCGCGTCGATTCTGGTGGCGCGCAACAATTTCGGCTGCGGCAGTTCGCGCGAGCATGCGGTGTGGGCGCTCGACGACGCGGGCTTTCGTGCGGCGATCGCGCCGGAGTTCGCCGATATATTTCACAACAACTGTCTGAAGAACGGCTTTCTGCCGGTCACGCTGAAGGCTGAAGAGGTCGATCATATTTTTCGCGCGGCCGGCGACTACGAGGCGTATCGGCTGTCGATCGATCTCGAAAAACAGACGGTGTCCGACGATTTTGGCTGGACGGCGCATTTCGAGATCGAGCCGTTCGACAAGAAATGCCTGCTCGAAGGCCTCGACGACATCGCGCTGACGCTCGCGCACGAGGATCGAATCGTCGCGTACGAAAAGGCGCATCCACTACCGCATCGCTTCGAGTAAGATGTTCGCATGAAAGCGATTCTTTCGACGATAATCGTTGCGCTGTTTTCGATGGCGCTGGCTGGGTGCTGGTTTTATTCGCAGCCTGATTCGACGGCGGCCGGTTGTCAGAAGACGACCTATGGCGTCGTGACGGCGACCAGCACCAGCGAGAACTGTCCGCCTGACGCGGGCGCTCCGCCGGCGCAGACCAATGTGCCGCCGGGGCCGCCGCCGTTACCTTCGCCCGGGACCATGTGATTTCCGCGTCGATGCGGTAAATCACGCACGTGATTCTTCCGGCGACAATCAGCGCGGGCGCCGAGCACGATCGGATGCGGCTCGACGTGTTCGTGTCGATGCGGCTGGCGCCGGAGTACTCGCGATCGCAGGTGGCGCGGATGATTAAGGCGGGACTGGTGACGGTCAACGGCGCGGCCGCGCGCGCGTCGAGTGGAGTGCGCACCGGCGATCGCATCGAGGTCGCCGCGATTCCCGCGGGCGCGCTGAATGATCCTTCGATTTACAAGGAAGGCGACGCGCCGGAGATTTCGGTGATTTTCGACGACGACGAAATAATCGTCGTGAACAAGCCCGCCGGCATGACGGTGCATCCCGCGCCCGGGCATCCCAACGGCACGCTGGTGGATGCGCTGCTCGCGCGCTTTCCCGAAATGGCCGCTATGGCCGAGCCCGACGGCGTGCTGCGGCCGGGAATCGTGCATCGCCTCGACAAGGACACGTCGGGCGTGATGGTGGTGGCGCGGACGCCGTTTGCGCGCACGGCGCTTTCGCGGCAGTTCAAGGATCGCAGCGTCAGCAAAACCTACCTCGCAATAGTCAAGGGCAAAGTCGCGCGCGAGCGGCTGACGATCGAGCGGCCCGTCGGCCGGCATCCGATTGAGCGCAAGCGGATGTCGGTGCGATCGAATGCGCCGCGCGACGCGGTCAGCCATATCACGGTGATCGCGCGATTCGATCCCGCGGATGCCGACGAAATGGGAACGTCATTGGTGCGGGTGAAACCCGACACCGGCCGGATGCATCAGATTCGCGTGCATCTCGCGTCGATTGGGCATCCGTGTCTCGGCGATCCTTTGTATGGCGGCAAGGGGAGTGGCGCTGGATTTTTTCATCGACAGGCCCTGCACGCTTTGGCGCTTTCGCTGACACATCCGCGAGCCGGCGAGCAGCTCGAGTTCATCGCGCCGCTGCCGGTCGATTTTGAGGAATTTCTGGCGACAAAGAAGCTTCCATTCGATGCGGGAGAGTTGCGGAGTTGGATCGAGTTGAAGTGAAGGGAGCTTCATCCCCTTAGTGGAGCGCGCGTATCGCGCGAACTCGGAGACCGGAACCGGCTTCGCGTGCGCGAAGCTGTCCGAGATCCGTTCCTCCCGTCGCTAACGCTCCCGTCGTCAGTGATGACAAACAATGCGCTCGCGATGCTCGCTTCGGCAGGATGACGCGCGGGCGCTTCGCGCTGCTCGGTTGGTCGAGGATGATCGAGATGACTTCCTAACTTGGACGCGCGTCGGCGGTTCGCTAAGAATAGCGCCATGCTAACCGTCGCATTGCTCTTCTGCTCGAACACCTTCATGACGATTGCGTGGTACGGCCATCTGCGTTTTCGCGATCGGCCGCTAATCGAGGTGATCGTCGTGAGCTGGCTGATCGCGTTTTTTGAATATTGCTTCCAGGTGCCGGCCAACCGGATCGGCTACGGCGAATTCACCGCCTACCAGCTCAAGATCATCCAGGAGATCGTGACGCTGATAGTATTCGCGGTCTTCGCTTTTCTTTATTTGGGCGAAGCGCCGCGCTGGAACTACGTCGGATCGTTCGTCTGCATCCTGGGCGCGGTAGTATTCGCGTTCTGGGGAAAGGTTTAGCGGCGGATCGTGCGACCGCCCCGCAAAACGCGATCCCGCGATCGATTGAAGCCCGGCGCGGCAAGTGATATCATGATATCAATGAGCCGACGGAAGCCGATGGCGCAACTGGTGATCAGAAATCTCGAGGAGAGTGTAAAATCCGGGCTGCAACGGCGGGCACGGCGTCACGGCCGCAGCATGGAGGAGGAAGCGCGCGATATTCTTCGCAACGCGGTGAAGCTCGAAAGCCGCACCGCGAAGGCCTTGGGCAGCCGTCTGCGCAGCCGCTTCGCCGCTATCGGTCTTCAAGCGGACGTCGCCGAACTTCGCGGGCATAAGCCGCGGCCGGCAGTCTTCAAGAAGTGATTGTGCTCGACACCAACGTTCTGTCGGCGCTGATGCGACGCGAGCCCGAATCGGCGGTCGTCGAGTGGCTCGACCTCCAGCCGGCGGAATCGGTCTGGACCACGGCGGTGACGGTTTTCGAGATCCGCTTCGGCCTGGAGTTGATCGCGCCCGGACGGCGCCGCCGGCAGCTCGAGGACGCATTCCGGCGCGCGCTCGACGAAGATTTCCAGGGACGAATCCTCGCCTTCGACGACGAGGCGGCCGATGAAGCGGCGGGTCGCGCGGCGGAGCGGCGTGCAGCCGGAAAGTCGGTTGACTTCCGCGACGTCGAAATCGCGGGCATCGTTGCCGCCAGGCGGGCGACGCTCGCTACCCGTAATGTTCGCCATTTCCAGGATCTCCGGATCGAGTTGGTCGATCCTTGGGCGCGCCGCGCGTGAGCCCCGTTGACTTCGCGGCATCGCGCAGGTAGCGTTTTACTTGAGCTTCCGCACTGAGGACGCTGAGACGGGCTGGGTGGTGAAATAAATCCCGTTTCCCTGCGGTCCGTAATTCCGAACTTGAACTCAAGGCGTTAGTTGTTCCGAATCCCGGCCGCTTGAACATTCAAAAGTCTATGATGGCATCTCCAGTTGTGGAGGCCATTGGAACAAACGTTCATAACCTGCGATATGCGTCGCGCAAGCGGCGGCTATTGGCAGCATTAAGTTGATGGAGTCCAGGTTGCGGGGAAGGCATATGGGCAAGGGCAGACACGTTGCGAAGAGCGAGGAGGGTCGCTTCGACGATCCGCGTTCGACCAACGGCACACCGCGGCAAGTAAATCTCGACAGCAATCCGAATCTTCCGCCGCCGGCGCCGGTGTTCAGCGAAGACGGGGTGCTCAACCTCAAGTCGCTCAAGCGCGCGAAGATTACCGAGCTGGCGCAGATCGCGCGCGACTTCAACGTCGAAGGCGCGACCAACATGCGCAAGCAGGAGATGACGTTCAACGTCCTGCAGGCGCAGGCGGCCAAGAACGGATCGATCCTCGGCGAGGGCGTGCTGGAAATCCTGCCGGACGGCTTCGGCTTCCTGCGCGCGCCCGACTACAACTACCTGCCCGGTCCCGACGACATTTATATTTCGCCGAGTCAGATTCGCAAGTTCAACTTGCGCACCGGCGACGTGGTTTCCGGCCTGATTCGGCCGCCGAAGGAAGGCGAGCGCTATTTCGCGCTGCTCAAGGTTGAATCGATCAACTACGAGGATCCCGAAAAGGCGCGCGACAAGATCCTGTTCGACAACCTGACCCCGCTCTATCCCGAGGAACGGATCAAGCTCGAATACAATCACGAAGATCTGACCACCCGCATCATCGATTTGGTCGCGCCTATCGGCAAGGGCCAGCGCGGTCTTATCGTCGCGGCGCCGTTCACCGGCAAGACCATGATGCTGCAGGCGATGGCCAAGGCAATCGCGCATAACCATCCGGAGATCGTGCTGATCGTGCTGCTGGTCGATGAGCGGCCCGAGGAAGTCACCGATATGCTGCGCTCGGTGCAGGGCGAGGTCGTGAGCTCGACCTTCGACGAGCCCGCCACCCGTCACGTGCAGGTGGCCGAGATGGTAATCGAGAAGGCGCGGCGGCTGGTCGAGCATGGGCGCGACGTCGTGATCCTGCTCGATTCGATCACGCGGCTCGCGCGCGCGTACAACACGGTGGTGCCGCCGTCGGGCAAGATCCTGTCGGGCGGCGTCGATTCCAACGCGCTGCATAAGCCCAAGAAATTTTTCGGCGCCGCGCGCAACACCGAAGACGGCGGCAGCCTGACGATTATCGCGACGGCGCTGGTCGATACCGGCAGCCGCATGGACGAAGTTATTTTCGAAGAGTTCAAGGGCACCGGCAATCAGCAGATCGCGCTCGACCGGCGCCTGCTCGAGAAGCGCATCTTCCCGACCATCGATATCCAGCGCTCGACCACGCGCAAGGAAGAGCTGCTGCTGCCGCGTGCGACGCTCAACCGCGTGTGGATTCTGCGCAAGCTGCTGACGCAGCTGAACGCGGTCGAAGCGATGGAATTCCTAATCGACAAGATGGACAAGACCAAGACCAACGAAGAATTCCTGGAATCGATGAACGCGTAAGTTGCGCTCGCTGGTGTCTGGTGCGGGCCTCCGCCATTAGTGGGGCAGACCGCCATGCCTGCCCTCATTGAGTGATGAGTGATGTAGTGGGGCGGGCCGCCGTGCCCGCCATCGACGCGCGGCCGTCCGCGCCCGCGCTTACCAATGAATGACTCATCTCACTTCTACCGAAGACGCCTGCCACACTACCGCGATCGAGACACGATCTATTTCGTGACGTGGCGGCTCGCCGCAGCCAAAGAACTGTCCCCGTCGGAGCGCGATTTGATCGCGGCGGAACTGCATCATCGGCACGAACAGCGCTACGAGCTGTATGCCTACGTGATCATGAACGACCATGTGCACGTCCTGCTGCGAACCTTGGACGACGAGCCTCTCGAGAAGATCATTCATTCGTGGAAGTCGTTCACCGCGCATGCGATGCAGCGTCGGCACGGACGGCGCGGGCGAGTCTGGCAGGACGAGTACTTCGACCGAATTGTCCGCGATGAAAAAGAGCTGGGACAAAAATTCGACTATATACTGGGGAATCCGTTTGCTCGGTGGCCTGAGCTTAAAGAGTATCGCTGGGTTTGGCCGAGAGATTAGGTAGGCGCGGGCGCGGACGCCCGCGCGACGATGGCGGGCACGGCGGCCCGCCCCACTATTTGCGGCGGCCTGGTCCACTGGATTGGGTGTCCTGTTTTCCTATAGTGGGGCGGGCCGCCGTGCCCGCCCTGGCGCCACAGCCCTCCATGATTTTTTCTCTCGAGAGGCGTATAACTAATCCCCGATGCGCCACCGGAATAGCCTCCACCTCGCAGCGCTTGCAGTCGTGGGATGGTTACTGATGATACCGCCCGACTCGGCCAAAATTCCCCACGATGTCGATTCCGACACGCCGATCTCGCACTGGATTGCGGTCGTCAGCTACGACACCGAGGACAATTGCGAGAATGCGCTGACGAACATTCAGAACAGCGAGCAGGACCCGATCACGCTCGACAAGACCGGCAGGCTCAAGCGCCTCCAGAAAACACGACGCCGCGTTGGGAAAAGCGCGCGCAGTTAACGCCGCCTGCGTCGCCAGCGACGATATCCGGCTGAAAGCGGCCAGAAAGTCGGAGTGACTCGCGCGTGAAGTCCCGCCACGCTACCGCGCTCGCGCTCGTAAGCTGGTATCTGATGATTCCGCCGCTACTCCCTGCAAATCCTCCAATTCACGAAACGCCGCGACCTGATCTAAATGCGCCGCTAAAGAAATGGCTGGTCGCCGACGTGTTCGATACTGCTGCGCGCTGTAATGCGAGGCTCGCAAGCGACAGAGAAGTCGCTCCCAAGATTGACACGCGGAAACTCACGGCCAAACAGTTCGCTGAGATCCCGGCAGAATCGAGAAAGGGGCTATGGGCGACCTTAGATAGATGCGTCGCGAGTGATGATCTCCGCTTGGAAGGTCGAAAACCTACATTCGCGCCATAGTGGGTGGCTCTCGCCTTGAACCTCAGGGCCATCGCCTCGGAACCAGTAGAGCGCCCTTCACACTTTCCTACAATCCCCCATCCTGCTAATACTTACAGATTACCCCACCCTTGGGGCCAAGAGGCAAGGACTAAATTCTATGACTGAAATCAGTATGAAGCAGCTTCTGGAGGCCGGCGTTCATTTCGGCCATCAGACCAGCCGCTGGAACCCGAAGATGAAGCAATACATCTTCGGCGCCCGCAACGGTATTTACATCATCGATCTTCAGCAGACCGTGAAGATGTTCCGCGCGACCTTCGATTTCGCGCGCGACCTCGCGGCGGCGGGCGGCACGATGCTGTTCGTCGGCACCAAGAAGCAGGCCCAGGACATCGTCAAGGAAGAGGCCGAGCGCTGCGGCATGTACTACGTCAACAACCGCTGGCTTGGCGGGATGCTGACGAACTTCCAGACTATCCGCGCGTCGATCGACCGGCTGCGCAAGCTCGAAGAGACGATGGCCGATCCCGAGATGATCAAGGCGCTCACCAAGAAAGAGATGAGCGACAACGGCCGTGACCATGAAAAGCTGATGGCGACGCTGGCCGGCATCAAGAATATGCGCAAGCTGCCGGACGCGCTGTGGGTGATCGACACCAAGAAGGAAGACATCGCGGTCGCGGAAGCGAACCGCCTCGGCATCCCGGTTGCGGCGGTGGTCGATACCAACTGCGACCCCGACCTGATCGCGTATCGAATCCCCGGCAACGACGACGCGATTCGCGCGATCAAGCTGTTCACGGCCGCCGTGGCGGACGCGATTCTCGAAGGCAAGCAGATTGCCGAGGAGCGCGCCAAGGGGCAGCAGGATATTCGCTCGGATGCCGGCGCGTCGGCAGATACGGGAGCATCGGCGCCCGATTCGCCAAGCGCGGTTTAGCCGACGACTCGAAATTCAAGTCCGAAACGGAGCCGGTCGATGAGCCGGTCGCTTGCAGTAGAGCGACCGGCCAAGAATACTAGCTCAACCCAGGAATTGTGATGATATTAACTGCGAAGCTGGTTCAGGAACTGCGCGAGAAGACCGGCGCCGGCATTATGGATTGCAAGCGGGCGCTGGCGGAGACCGACGGCGACCTCGAAAAGGGCGTCGTCTGGCTGCGCGAGAAGGGCATCGCCGCGGCGGCGGGCCGCGCCGGCCGGGTCGCATCGGAAGGTGCGGTCGGTTCGTATATTCATGCGGGCGGCAAGATTGGCGTGCTGATCGAAGTTAATTGCGAGACCGATTTCTGCGCCAAGTCGGAGGCGTTCCAGGCGCTGGTGAAGGAACTGGCGTTGCAGGTCGCGGCGCTCAATCCGCGCGTCGTGAAGCGCGAGGATCTGTCGCCCGCCGTGCTCGAGCAGGAGCGCCAGATCTACGCGTCGCAGGCCGAGGGCAAGCCGCCGGCGGTGGTGGCGAAGATTGTCGATGGCAAGATCGAGAAATTTTACAAGGAAGCATGCCTGCTCGAGCAGGCTTACGCGCGCGATCCGAACAAGACGGTCAATGATCTGATTGGCGAGGCCGCCATCCAGATGCGTGAGAAGATCGAGGTGCGCCGGTTCGCCCGCTACCAGATGGGCGAGGCGCTCGACGGCAAGTCCACCGAGGCGGCCTGACGCGCGCGGATTCAACTGGGGACGGGGCTTCGACGGGGACATCGACGGGAGCTTCGAGAAATGGCTGAGGTTCAAAGTGCGCCGAACGGCAAGCCGCGCTTCAGCCGTATTCTGCTGAAATTATCCGGCGAGGCGCTCGCGCCCGCGCAAGGCTCGGGACTCGATCTCGACGCGCTGGCCGAGATCGCGCTCGAAATCAAGGAAGTTGCGGCGCTCGGCGTTCAGCTGGCGCTGGTAATCGGCGCCGGCAATTTTATCCGTGGCAGCGACTACGAGGCGCGCGGGATGGATCGCTCGACCGCCGACCAGATGGGCATGCTGGCGACGGTGATCAACTCGCTCGCGCTGCAAAACGCGCTCGAGCACGTCGGCGTCGTCACGCGAGTGCTGTCGGCGATCGAGATGCAGGCGCTGTGCGAGCCGTACATTCGCCGCCGCGCCGTGCGCCATCTGGAAAAGGGCCGCGTCATTATATTCGCGGCCGGCACCGGCAATCCCTACTTCACCACCGACACGGCGGCGAGTCTGCGCGCGATGGAAATCGGCGCCGAGGTAATCCTCAAGGCGAGCCATACGGTGGACGGAGTTTACGATCGCGATCCGGTGCGCGAGCCGGGGGCCAAGCGCTTCGACCGGCTCACTTATATCGAGGTGCTGCAGAAGAACCTGAAGGTGATGGACTCGACAGCGATCTCGATGTGCATGGATAATCGATCTGCCGATCATCGTGTTCAATTTGCGCAAAGCGGGTAATATAAGAAGGGCCGTGATGGGCGAGCAAATCGGGACCCGGGTGGAGAGCGCACCGTGAGCATGCTTACGGACACAATCGAAGACGCGCGCAAGGAAATGGACAAGACTGTCGAGGCCTTTCGCCACGAGCTCGGCCGCGTCCGCACCGGCCGTGCGTCAACCGCGTTGGTCGAAAATCTCCAGGTGAATTATTACGGCGCGAAGACGCCGCTGCGGCAACTGGCGGGTCTGTCGGCGCCGGAGCCGCGCCTGATAGTGATCACGCCGTACGACAAGGGCGCGATGCACGACATCGAAAAGGCGATTCAGACTTCCGATCTCGGCTTGACCCCGATGAACGACGGCAAGATCATTCGCATTCCGATTCCCGAGCTGACCGAGGAGCGGCGCAAGGACCTGGTCAAGCACGTGCGCAAAATAGGCGAGGAATTCCGCGTCGGCGTCCGCAACCATCGCCGCGACGCCAACGACATGCTCAAGGAACTGCACAAGGAAAAGCAGGCGACCGAGGACGAGATGCGCGCGGGCGAGGCCAAGGTGCAGACCTTCACGACCGAGTTCATCGAAAAAATCGACAAAGTGCTGACCGCCAAAGAAGCGGAAATCATGGAGGTCTGAGCTCGCCCGTCATCATGTCCAAACGGCGCGCGAACTTAGGTGAAGACTGAACCTCAAGTGGCCATCTCACTACCCCTAAACGATTTCCCGAACCTGTCTTTGGATCCGTCGCGGATGCCGCGTCACGTGGCAATCGTGATGGACGGCAACGGCCGCTGGGCGAGCCGGCGCGGGCTGTCGCGTCACGAGGGCCATCGCCGCGGCAAGGATTCGGTGCGCGCGGTGGTCGATGCGGCGCGCGAACTCGGCATCCCCTACCTCACGCTGTACGCATTTTCGAGCGAGAACTGGGGCCGCCCGACCACCGAGGTCAGCTTCCTGATGGGCCTGTTCCATCGCTACTTGATCACCGAGACCAAGCGCCTGATGAAACGCGACATCCGCGTGTTGGCTCTGGGAGACACCGAGCGGCTGCCGCCGCGGGTGCGCGAGGCGCTGGCGGAGACGGTCGCGGCGACGCGCGACAATCGCGGGATGACGGTGGCGCTGGCGCTGTCGTACGGCGGCCGCCAGGACATCGTCAATGCGGCGCGATCGATCGCGCGCGCGGTGGCCGACGGCGCGCTTACGCCCGATCAAATCGACGAGCAACTTGTGGCGCGCGAACTCACCACCACCGGACTGCCCGATCCCGACCTGCTGATTCGAACTTCGGGCGAATTGCGCGTCTCCAATTTTTTCCTGTTTCAGCTCGCCTACACCGAACTCTATTTCACCGACACGCTGTGGCCCGATTTCCGCGAGCGCGAGTTCCTGAGCGCGATCGCCGCCTTCCAGCTTCGCGAGCGCCGCTTCGGCGCCGTCACCAACGGCTCCGACACCCGCCTGCGTGCTCAAAACTAGGATTCTGACGGCGGCGGTCCTGCTGCCCGCGGTTGGAGCGCTGGTTCTTTTCGCGCCGGCCTGGCTCTTCACGATTGTCAACGCGATCGCCGGCATCTGGGGACTTTACGAAGTCGCCGCGATGACCGGTGCGCTGCATTGGGTCGCGCTGCCGCTGTTTGCGGCAGTCGGCGGCGTGCCGCTACTCGGACTGCTCTACGGCGGCGACGCGGGATGGATCGGATGGGTGGTGCCGACGCTCGTGATCCTGATGATGCTCGGGCTGGCGCTGAGGGTCGAACTCAATGGCGGCGGTGAAGGACTGCGGGGCCCGCGACTGGTCTTCATCGGCGCGGCGTACGTTGGCGTGCTGTTCCCGTTCTTCGCGCTGCTGCGCAACAGCCCCGACGGCATCCACCTGCTGCTGCTGGTAATCCTACTGGCAGTAGCAAGCGACAGCGGCGCGTATTTCACCGGCCGCTACCTCGGCCGCACCAAACTGGCGCCGAGCCTGAGTCCGCACAAAACCGTCGAGGGCGCCGTCGGCGGCCTGATCGTGACCGTGGTGGGCGCCTGGCTGCTGTTTAAGATGATCGGCGGGACGTGGGACATGGGCAAAATCCTGCTATTTGCGGCTATGATTTCCATCCTTGCGCAGCTTGGCGACCTGGCCGGGTCGGCATTGAAGCGCGCGGCGGGTGTCAAGGACTCAGGCTGGATCTTTCCGGGTCACGGCGGCCTGCTCGACCGCACATGTTCACTGGTCTTCGCGCTCTTTTTCGCCTACTATTGGTTCCGATGATGCGGCTTTGAGAGCCGCATTTTCGCGCTCGGGATCTTTCCGTAACGGACCGCGCGGGCAAACTAAATGATTGCATCCATTCTATACGCAGCACTCGTTTTCGCCGTCCTCGTAGTCGTGCACGAAGCGGGACATTTTGCGATGGCGAAGAAAGTCGGGGTGCGCGTGCTGCGATTCTCGGTCGGCTATCCGCCAAAGGTTCTCGGGTTCCGGCGCGGCGAAACCGAGTACTCGCTCGGCGCCACTCCATTCGGCGGCTACGTCCGAATGCTGGGCGATGAAGTCGGCGAGAAACCCACGCCCGACGAAATCAAGTTGTATCTTCACGAAATTGGCCTCGACCTGATCGGCGCCGCGCGCGAGCATGGCGCGGTCCTGGCCGGCGCCGACTTCGACGACCATATCCGCACGCTGTCCGGGCGTTTGAGCGCTGCCGGCGCCGGCGTTGCGCAAACAGTTCTTGGCCGCGATCTGAAACCCGACGAGGCGCTGCTTCTAGGTGAACTGCGCAGTCAGCCCAAGGTTGACGATGCGATCAAAGCGCTGGCGGAGAATCCTCCGACGGTGCTGGTCGAAGCGTACTGCAGCCGCGCGTTCCCGACTCAGTCGCTCGGCAAGCGCGTGCTGATCGTGCTGGCCGGACCCCTGTCCAACATTATTTTCGCGCCGCTGCTGCTCACCTTCGTTTTCATGTACGGCGTGCCAACCCTGCTGCCGGTCATCGGCAAGACGACGAAAGATCTCCCGGCGGCGAAGGCCGGACTTCTCACCGGCGACCGCATCCTCTCGGTCAACGGGCAGGCGATGGAAACCTGGGCCGATTTCTCCAAGACCGTAAAGGCGGGCGACGGCTCCCCCGTCAAACTGGATATCGACCGTCAGCAGAACGGCAAATCCACACAAAGCACGATCGTGATCAAGCCGACCCGGCTCGATCAAAAGACCATCTACGGCACCAACGCCACCACCTGGGTAATCGGCGTGCAGCCGAGCGGTGACGAAGTTATGAAGCGGTTCGGTCCGCTCGGCGCGGTCGAAGAGGCGGGCGAGACTTCGGTCGAGATGACGGTGCAGATGGTGGTCGGAATCGCGAGCATCTTCACCGGCAGCACGCCGGTGCGCGAGGCCCTCGGCGGTCCGATCATGATAGCTCAAATGGCCGGCCAGGAAGCGCATCGCGGCTTCGCGAACCTCGCGATGTTCACCGTGATGCTGAGTCTCGAGCTCGGCATCATAAATCTGTTGCCGGTGCCGCTGCTCGACGGCGGGCACCTGCTGTTCTTCGTCTTCGAGGGCATCAAGGGCAAGCCGCTCGAACTTCGCTACCGCGAAGCGATGCTCCAGGTCGGATTGTTTTTGCTCGTGGCGCTGATGGCGTTTGTGATCTTCAATGACATCTCGCGTATTGTGCAGGGTTAATCGGCTGCTCGAACAAGCGGCCGGAACGCGCCCGGTCCTGGGACTCGATACCTCCACATCAATCGCCAGCCTCGCGTTGATCGCACGCGGCAAAGTCGCCGCGTCGCTCGAGCGTTCGGCCACGTCGCACGGCGCCGCATTGCCGAGCGCCATCGACGAGCTGGTTGGCGCGGCGGGACTGTCGATTCACGATGTCGGCGCAATCGCGGTCGGCACCGGCCCCGGCTCGTTCACCGGACTGCGGATCGGGCTCAGCTATGCGAAGGGAATCGCGATGGCGTCGGGATGCGCGCTCGTCGGAATCCCGAGTTTTGACGCGATGGCATTATCCGCGCTCGAGCGCCACAATACCGATGAAGGACGGCTGGTCTGCGTGGTTGTGGATGCCCGCAAAGGCGAAGTTTACGCGGCTCTTTACCGGGTCGTGGCCGAT
The DNA here is from genome assembly GCA_963756005.1 of uncultured delta proteobacterium. Classification (GTDB taxonomy): domain Bacteria; phylum Desulfobacterota; class Binatia; order Binatales; family Binataceae; genus Binatus. The sequence continues at coordinate 242,011 of CAVWMC010000001.1, read as the reverse complement.
GGGCTAGAAAAACTGTCAGAGGAATTGGTAATCGCGCTGGAACACCTGGCATCGCGCATCACCGAGGACGTAATGTTTGTCGGTGACGAAAGAGCGAAGGATGCGGCGGCCCTTGTGAAATCGCGAGGGCATTGGGTGGCGGGTTTCGATACAGGGATGCTCGATTTGCGCGGAGTCTGCGTCGCGGCGCTGGGCGGGGCGCGGTTTGCCCGTGGTGAAACGGATCGAGCGGCTTCGATTGAGCCGCTATACATCAGGACGCCGGAGGCTACGTTCAAGCCCACATCGAAAAATCCGGCAGGCACAGGTACGGAGGGCGTATGGAGCATCGAGAAGAAGAACTCATTCGGCAGCATCTGACCCACGACGAGGACCTGCGGGCCCTCTACACGGAGCATCAAGAGCTCAAACAAAAACTCGAAGTCTTTAGACACAAACATTATCTGACCACTGAAGAGGAAATCGAAGAAAAGCGCATCCAGAAGCTCAAGCTGGCCTCGAAAGACCGCATGATGGCGATTCTCGGCCGCTATCAACAAGAGGCTCGCTGACGCCAAGGGTCCGGCCATGAGCGCGCGCACTCCACCGCATGACAAGTCATACGATATCGGTTCTGGTTGAAAACGAATTCGGCGTGCTCGCACGCGTGGCCGGACTGTTTTCGGGCCGCGGCTTCAACATCGAGTCCCTGACCGTCAACGAGGATCCGCTCGATCCGACGGTCTCGCGCATCGTGCTGGTCACCACCGGCGACGATCAGATCGTCGAGCAAATCAACAAGCAGCTCAACAAGCTGGTGTCGGTGATCAAGATTACCGACTTCAAGGACGTCGAGACGATCGATCGCGAGATGGTGATCGTCAAGGTCTCCGTCGATGAGCGCACGCGCTCGGAGCTCGACTCGATCGTCACGGCGTTTCGCGGCCACGTGATTGATATCGGCCCGCGCGCAATCACCGTCGAGCTGACCGGCGACTCCGAAAAGATCAAGAAGTTCATCGCGATCGTGCGGCCGCTCGGAATCAAGGAAGTGGTGCGGTCGGGCAAGGTCGCGATGGCGCGATCGGTCCAGCTCAACCACGACAATCATCAGAGCCGGCGGGCGCGCGAAGCTGAATAAGTCAGACAGCGGAAAAATTCGGGAGAACATCGAAATGAAGGTTTACTACGACCGCGACGCGGACCTGTCCGCGCTCAAGGGCAAAAAAATCGCGGTCATTGGCTTTGGAAGCCAGGGCCATGCGCATGCGCTCAACTTGCGCGACAGCGGGATGGACGTATGCGTCGGGCTCGGCGCGAAGTCCACGTCGCGCGAAAAGGCCGCCAAGCAGGGCCTGCCCGTGTTCGATACCGCCGAGGCCGCCAAGCGCGCCGACGTGATCATGATGCTGGTGCCGGACGAGATGGGCGCGGAGATTTACGAAGCCGAAATCGCGCCGCATCTCACCAAGGGCAAATACCTGGCCTTCGGCCACGGCTTCAATATCCATTTCAAATTCATCAAGCCGCCGGCCGACGTCAACGTCTTCATGATCGCGCCCAAGGGCCCCGGTCATCTCGTGCGCTCCGAATACACCAAGGGCCGCGGCGTGCCGTGCCTGCTCGCGGTCGAGCAGGATCCGTCGAAAGACACCGCCAAAGTCGGGCTCGCGTACGGCAGCGCGATCGGCGGCGGCCGCGCGGCGATCATCGAGACGTCATTCAGAGAGGAGACCGAGACCGACCTGTTCGGCGAGCAATCGGTGCTGTGCGGCGGACTGACCGAGCTGATTCGTGCCGGCTACGAGACGCTGGTCGAAGCCGGCTACGCGCCCGAGATGGCGTACTTCGAGACGCTGCACGAAGTTAAGCTGATCGTCGATCTGATCTACGAGGGCGGTATCTCGAACATGCGCTACTCGATCAGCAACACCGCCGAGTACGGCGACATGACGCGCGGGACCAAGGTAATAGGCAAGGATTCGCGCGCGGCGATGAAACAAATCCTCGCGGACATCCAGTCGGGCAAGTTCGCCAACGAATGGATCGGCGACTACAAGGCCGGGCTGCCGCGTTTCCGCGAACTGCGCAAGGAAGCGGCGCAGCACCCGGTCGAAGAGGTCGGGCGCAAGCTGCGCGCGTTCATGCCGTGGCTCGCGAGCGACCGGCTGGTCGATAAGTCGAAGAACTAGACGCGCGTGGCGGGCGAAACCGATAGCGGGCGCGCGGCGCCGGGCGCGGTCCTTGCGCGTATCGCGAGCACGATCGGAATCGCGACGGAAGGCGTTGCGATGTCGCTCGGCTTGGCGCTATTCGGAATCATCCTGATTGCGCTTGGCCTCAACTCGATCGGCGCGATCATAGTAATCCTCGCAATTCCGGTCGCGCTTTTCTTTCGCGATCCTGAACGCTTCCCGGCGCGCACCGAAAATGTCGTCATCTCCGGCGCCGACGGCAAAGTCACCGACATCTCCGACGTTTCTTTTCCCGGCTCGACGGGCAAGCCATGCCGTCGCGTGTCGGTGTTCATGTCGCCGCTCAACGTCCACGTCAATCGCGCGCCGGTCGCCGGCGAAGTCACGATGGTCGAACACACGGCGGGCGAGTTTCGCGCGGCGTTTCGCGACGACGCCAGCGAGCGCAACGAGCGAAATCTGATCGCGATGACCGACGCGGCGGGCCGCATGTTCGGCATGATGCAGGTGGCCGGCTACCTCGCCCGGCGGATTGTTTGCCGGCTTCGGGCGCGTGATAGAATACAGGCAGGTCAGCGGATCGGCCTGATTATGTTTGGAAGCCGCGTCGATCACTTTTTTCCGCCGGAATACCGCGTCACGGTGTCGCTCGGGGATCGCGTGCGCGCCGGAGAATCAATCATCGGAGCAATCGAGCAATGAGCCGCAACTCCCGCCGCTCGCGTGACGCGCGCTTGCGGATGACTCTCTACTCGGATCAGGGCGGCGAGCCGGCGGCCAAAGCGGACGGCCCGCTGCGGCGCGGCGTTTATTTGCTGCCCGCGACGATCACGTCGATCGGCTTGCTGTCGGGCTTCTACTCGATGGTCGCGTCGGTCAGCGGGCACTTCGAGGTCGGCGCCGTGATGATCGTGATCGCGTTCGTCTGCGACGGACTCGACGGCCGCGTCGCGCGCGCCTCGCGCACCTCGAGCCAGTTCGGCGTCGAGTACGACAGCCTGTCCGACGTGGTCGCGTTCGGCGTCGCGCCCGCGATGCTGGCGTACTCGTGGGCGCTGAAGCCAATCGGCTCGTTCGGAATCGGCGTCACCGGACTTTTCGTGATTTGCGCAGCGCTGCGCCTGGCGCGCTTCAACGTGCAGACCGCGACCGCCGACAAGAGCCGCTTCGTCGGCCTGCCGGTGCCCGGAGCGGCCGCGATGATGGCCGGGATGGTCCTCGCCTACAGCTACTTCGAACTCGATTCGCCGCGAACCCTTTGCGCGATCATGGTGCCGATCACGCTCGCGCTCGGCGGCCTGATGATCTCGCGCGTTCCCTATCCCAGCTTCAAAACCATCAAGCTCGAAAAGCGCGCGCAGGTCGAACTCGTGATCATCATGATGGTCGCCGCCGCGATGCTGTTCGCGATGCCGCAACTGACCGCCTTCCTGCTCTCGAGCGCCTACGTCCTCTCGGGTCCATGGCTGATGATTCGCGGCGAACGCCTGAGCGCCAAGGTCTCAGTGCTGCGCCCGGTCGCCGCGGCCGACAAGTCGCACGACGCCAATGGGAAAGCGCGTGAATCCGATTCCCGCCCGCGTCACTCGCAGTCTGCGCGAGTATCCGCCAGTCCAACACTGAGGCCGCTTGACTGACCTCTCCACCGACGCTTAGAATCCGTACACGATGTTTTCCAACCTGCTACCGGAGCTGCTGCTTAGCCTGGCCCTTACAAGGGCCCACGCCAGGCGCGCGTCCGGACAGGTTTAACGGCCTGATTAAACTGAGACACACGCCCCGGGCAGTGGGCCGATCGAAGCCGCCCGGGGCGTTTTCTTTTCTACTTTCCGCCCATGGCGAACGATCGGCAGCTGATCCCGCGGCAATGATGCGGGAGGAATGACGATGGCACACGCGAACACGGCTTCGCACGACGACACGGATTACGTCCGGATCTTCGACACCACGCTGCGCGACGGCGAGCAGTCGCCCGGCTGCACGATGAACGTCGAGGAGAAGATCTCGCTCGCGCGGCAACTCGAGCGGCTCAACGTCGACATCATCGAGGCTGGCTTCGCGGTTTCTTCGCCCGGCGACTTCGAATCGATAACTCGCGTCGCACAGGCAGTCACCGAGCCTGTGGTGCTGAGCCTGTCGCGCACGGGCGAGCCGGACGTCGATGCGGCGCTGCGTGCGGTCGATAAGGCGGCGCATCCGGGGATTCATATTTTCATCGCGACCTCCGAGATTCATCTCAAGTACAAGCTCAACATGAACCGCGAGGACGTGCTCGACGCCGCGACGTGGGCCGTCACGCGCGCCAAGAAGCATCTCGACTACATCGAGTTCTCGTGCGAAGACGCGTCGCGTTCCGACTGGGATTACATGGTCGATGTTTGCAGCGAGGTGATTCGCGCCGGCGCCACCGTGATCAATCTGCCCGACACCACCGGCCACGCGATCCCCGAAGAATTCGGCCGGATGTTCGCGTACATGCGCGAGAAGGTTCCCGGCGCCGACAAGGTCATTTGGAGCGCGCACTGTCATAACGATCTCGGGCTGGCCGTGGCGAATTCGCTGGCGGCGGTGCGCAACGGTGCGCGTCAGATCGAATGCACTATCAACGGCATCGGGGAGCGCGCGGGCAACTGCTCGATGGAAGAAGTCGTGATGGCGATGAAGACGCGCCGCGACCTGATGGGCGTGCAGTCGCGCGTGAAGACCCAGCAGATCTATCCGGCTTCGCGCCTGTTGTCGCAGGTGATCGGGCAATCGGTGCCGGCCAACAAGCCGATCGTCGGCGACAATGCGTTCGCGCATGAAGCCGGGATCCATCAGGACGGCGTGCTGAAGTACAAGCTGACGTACGAGATCATGAAGCCCGAGGACATCGGCATCCCGTCAAACAAGCTGGTGCTGGGCAAGCATTCGGGGCGTCACGCGTTCACCAACCGGCTCAAGGAACTCGGCGTCGATATCGAGGACGTTGACGTCAACAAGGCGTTCGCCGAGTTCAAGGCGCTCTGTGACAAAAAGAAAATCGTGTACGACGACGACATCCTGGCGCTCGTCACCGAAAGCGCGCGCCGGACGGTCGATCATTTCGAGCTGGTCGATTTGAAGGTCGGCTCGTCGAGCAAAAGCACGCCGCACGCGGAAGTCACTCTGCGCGTTGATGGAAAAGAACACACGGCCGAGGGCGGAGGCGACGGAATGGTGGATGCGTGCTACAAGGCGATCTACAAAATCGCGGAAATCAATCCGGCGCTCGAACGTTACGCGGTCAAGGCGATCACCGGCGGCACCGACGCGCTCGGCGAAGTCAGCTGCATGATTCGCGAAAACGGCGTGACCGTCGCCGGCCAGGGCGCGCATAGCGATATCGTCATGGCGAGTGCGCTGGCGCTGGTCAACGCGCTCAACCGGCTCAAGGCGCGCAAGCATGCGCCGCTCAAGCCGACCAGCGACGTCCGCTGAGCCGCGGCAACGGGGCTTGCCGCAACATGATTCTTGGGCTAGTGCTTTGAGAGCTTGAGTTTGAACTTGAATTCGCTCTTCATCCCGCGCGAGATGCGGCCTTCCGCGACTCCTGCCATTGTGGCGAGGTTTGCTACAGCGCCGTCGCGCCAACCGGCTATCCTGAGTTTCGAGGCTATACACTGACGGGTCGAGACTGTCCGACGGCTCTCCCGATCATTCACGTCCCGGCGTTCAACGCTTTCGCATGGCCTATAAAATTCTAGTTTTGAAAGGTGACGGCATCGGCCCCGAGGTCGTCGGCGAAGCTCTGCAGGTGCTCAAGATCATCGCGCGCCGATCGGCGGTCGATCTCGAGTTCAAGGAAGGCCTGATCGGCGGGCACGCGCTCGACACCGCCGGCACGCCGCTGCCCGATGAAGTGCTCAAGCACGCGCAGGACAGCGACGCGATTCTGCTCGGCGCCGTCGGCGGACCGAAATGGGACAAGCCTAACGCGGAGAAGCGTCCCGAGCAGGGTTTGCTTGGACTGCGCAAAGCGCTGGGATTGTTCGCCAACGTGCGTCCGGTCAAAACAGTGAAGGAGCTGATCGCAGCGTCGCCGCTCAAGCCCGAATTGGTCGCCGGCGTCGATATGGTTGTCATTCGCGAGCTGACCGGCGGCATCTACTACGGCAAGCCGAGCGAAAAGCGCACCACGAAAGAAGGACGCGAGGCGGTCGATACCTGCTTCTACACCGAAGCCGAGATTGTTCGCGTGCTCAAGTTTGGTTTCGAGCTGGCGCGCGATCGCCGCAAGAAACTGACGTCGGTCGACAAGGCCAACGTCATCTCGACGTCTCGCTTGTGGCGCGAGATCGCAACTGAGTTGAGCGCGCAGTACAAGGACGTCGCGTTCGAGAATCAGCTGGTCGATTCGATGGCGATGCATCTGATACGCCGCCCCAAGGACTTCGACGTGATCGTCACCGAGAACATGTTCGGCGACATCCTGACCGACGAAGCTTCGGTGCTCGCGGGATCGATGGGACTGTTGCCGTCGGCGTCGCTCGGCGAGGAGCTCAACAGCGCCGGCTTCCGGGTCGGACTGTACGAGCCGATTCACGGCAGCGCGCCGGACATTGCGGGCCGCGACGAGGCCAATCCGCTTGCCGCAATCCTGTCGGCCGCGATGCTGCTCGAACATTCGCTCGGAATGCGATCGGAAGCCGAGTTGATTTCGCAGGCGGTCGATTCCGTCGTGCGTGACGGCTATCGCACTCGTGATCTGCACGGCGGCACCGGCACGCAGATCATCGGATGCAAGGCGATGGGCCGGCTGGTGCGCGAAAAGCTCGAGAGTTCCGAAAGCGAGAACGAATGAGTATCACCCGCGAGCCGAGAGTGGCGGTTGTCGGCGCCACCGGCGCGGTCGGCAACCAGCTAATCGAACTGATCGCCGCGCGCGGCTTCCAGCTCAGTGAGCTGAAACTATTCACGACCGAAGCGGGCGCGATGCAGACGGTTGACGCCGGCGGCGAGGAGCGGCTGGTCGATGCGCTCGAGAATCCGGCCGAGCTTCACGACTTCGACTTCGCGTTCCTTGCGATTCCGTCGGCGCGTGCGGCCGAAATCATTGCCGCACAGCCCGGTCCGATTCTGATCGACTTGAGCGCGGCGAATCGCCCGCCCACCGACGTGCCAATGGTCGCGCCGGGACTCACATCGCGCGAGTCGTTCGCGCAATTGCGCAAATCGAAGGTGTTCGCGATTCCTCATCCGGCCGCGCACGTGCTCGCCACCTGTCTCACGGCGCTGGGCACGCGCGCTGGATTCGTGGCCGCGACCGCGATGCTTGGCGCCAGCGCCGGCGGCATGGAAATGCTGACGGCCACGGTTGATCAGACCACCGATCTTTTGAGTGCGCGCCTCGAGCTCGAGGACGACGAAGTCCAGCGCGGGTTCAACGCCTTCATGCGCGAGCACGAACGCTCGGTCGCGGCCGCAATCGCCGCGCAAGTCGCGATGCTGCTCGGCAAAGCGCCGACGCTCTCCGTGCAGGCCGCGGCAATTCCCGTGCTTCACGGTTCGGCCTTGACCGTCGATATCCAGCGGCCGCGCGATCGCTCGGGCGACGGCGAAGATCCGGTTGAGCAGCTGCGCGTCGCGCCCGGCATCCTGATTGCCGAAGAAGGCGACCCGCTCGGCGTGATCGACGCCGTCGGCCAGGAGGCCATCGTGGTCAGCGTCGAGGCGCGCGCCGACTCAGTGTCGCTATGGTGCGTCTTCGACAACACGCGCCTGGCGGCTCTGGGAGCGCTCTGGATCGCCGAGACGTTGGCGCTCAGCTCGCCGGCCCTGGCCTGATCCGCGCGATGGTCCTCAAGCTCACGATCGAGTACGACGGCCGCAACTATTCCGGATGGCAGCTTCAGCCGAGGCACGATTCGATCCAGGGCAGGATTGAAGCGGCGCTCGAGCGGATTTTCGCGGCGCCGGTGCGCGTGTTCGGTTCGGGCCGCACCGACGCGGGCGTGCATGCGCGCGGGCAGGTCGCTTCGATTTCGATTCCGCGCCCGTTCGACGCCACCGAATTGCAGCGCGCGCTCAACTCGATCCTCCCGGCGGACATCGTGGTGCTCGACATCGTAGTCGCGCCCGACGACTTCGATCCGCGCCGCGCGGCGCGCTCGCGCGTTTACGAATATCGCGTGTTGAATCGCCAGGTCGCCTCGGCTTTCGACTATCGCTACAGCTGGCTCGTGCGCGACCGGCTCGATCTCGCGGCGATGAACCGCGCCGCGCAAATCTTTGTCGGCGATCACGATTTCGCCGCGTTCCGCTCGCTCGGCACGGAAGTGAGGACGACGATTCGGCGCGTGATTTCGAGCGAGTGGACGCGCGCGGATGATGTACTTGTGTACCGCGTCGAGGCCAACAGCTTCCTGCGGCACATGGTGCGCGCGATGGTCGCGGCGATGATCGACGTGGGGCGCGGCAAGCTGACGCGTGATCAAATCGCCACTATTCTCGCCGGATGCGATCGTGGAGCGGCGCCCGCCAACGCGCCGCCGGGCGGACTGTACCTCGTCGAAGTCCGCTACTGACGGGATGATCGTGCAGGCCGCGCGATTTCATCGGCGCAAACCCCTTGGGGCTCAATGGAAAGGCGACGAGCCTGTGCAAAAACCATCACGAACCCTAGAAAAAATCGCGATTTCGAGGCCGCCCGCACTTGAAATTCCCGCGCCACTCGTTCACCCTCACTGAAAGCCCGCAACCCGCAACGCAAGGAGGAGGATGATGACGCAATCGCAGGTAGCAGCCTACATGGCTGAAAAGCTGGGACTCACCAAGAAGCAGGGCAAGACCGTGCTCGAGGAGCTCAACGCGCTGGTGGTCCGCGAACTGAAGAAGGAAGGATCGCTGCGGCTGGCCGGCCTCGGCATCTTCCGCAAGCGCAAGACCAAGGCGCGGATGGGTCGCAATCCGGCGACTGGTCAGGAGATCAAGATTCCTGCGCGCACCCGGCTTCGCTTCACCGCCGCCAAGGCGTTGAAGGACTCGGTTCTCGGCACGAAGTAATCAGTCGGCTGAATTTTGTGAACCGCGGGGACGGAGTCGATCCGTTCCCGCGGTTCGCTTTTAAGGAGCGCTGCGCGATTTCAGAGACCGGAACCGGCTTCGCGTGCGCGAAGCTGTCGTCAATCTTTGCCGCTCGGTTTGCGCCGCGACGTGGTGCTGCGCGCCTCGCGCGCGCGGGCGAGGAATTCGCGAATCCTGATTTCGTAGCCGCGCTCTGACGGCTCATAGTACTTCTTCTCGCCGAGTTCATCGGGCAGATAATTCTGCGCGACCAGCGCGCCCTCGAAATCGTGCGGATAGCGGTAGTTTTTGCCGTAGCCGAGGCCTTTCATCATCGGCGTCGGCGCGTTGCGCAAGTGTAGCGGAACGGCCAGCGCGCCAAGGGTTTTAGCGTCTTCGGCCGCCGCGCGCATCGCGAGATAAGACGCGTTGGATTTCGGCGCGCTGGCCAAATACGTCACGCCCTGCGCGAGTGGAATGACGCCTTCCGGCATCCCGACGAAGTCCACCGCTTCCTTGACCGCAATCGCGACTTGCAGCGCCCGCGGGTCGGCGTTGCCGACGTCTTCCGACGCGAAGATCACCATCCGGCGCGCGATGAAGAGCGGATCTTCGCCCGCCTCGACCATCCGCATCATCCAGTAAATCGCGGCGTCGGGATCGCTGCCGCGCATGCTCTTGATGAAGGCCGAGATGACGTTGTAGTGCTCCTCGCCGGCGCGATCGTAGAGCAGAGCTTTCTGCTGCGCCGACTCGCGAATGTGTTCGGGCGTGATTATTGTCGCGCCCGCGTTCTGCGCGAACTCCGCCGCAATCTCGAGCGTGCCGAGTGCGCGGCGCGCGTCGCCGCCGGCGTAGCGAACGATCTCGTCGATCGCACCGACACCCAGCTTTAGTCCCATCTCGCCGAGGCCGCGCTCCTTGTCGGCGAGTGCGCGATGCACCAGAGTTGCGACGTTCTCTTCTGAGAGAGGCTGCAACACGAGCAGGCGCATCCGCGAGAGCAGCGCCGAGATAACCTCGAACGACGGATTCTCGGTGGTCGCGCCGATCAGCGTGATCAGCCCGCTCTCGACGTGCGGCAGAAAGGCGTCCTGTTGCGCGCGGTTCCATCGATGGATCTCGTCGATGAAGACCACGGTGCGCTTGCCGGCCTCGAGATCGTGGCGCGCCGCCTCGACCGCGTCGCGCAAGTCGGCAACGCCCGAGGTCACCGCGGCAAGTTTGCGGAACACCGCGCCCGATTGCTCCGCCAGCACGATCGCCAGCGTAGTTTTGCCGGTGCCCGGCGGTCCCCACAGGATCATCGAATGCAGCACGTGCGCCGCGACCATCTGGCTGAGAAACTTTCCCGGCGCCAGCAGATGCTCCTGGCCGACAATTTCGTCGAGCGTGCGCGGCCGCATCCGATCCGCCAGCGGCTGGCTGAGCGGCGTGCGCGGAGGAAACAGACTCTGCGAAGAATCAGCCTTGCGCCGTGCCATTTTCAATAAGTATCACAGCCCCCAACCTCCGCTAAGGCCGCTCTTAATACCTCGCCCGTTATTTCACGGGAGAGGCGGCCGGACGCATCGCGGCCGGTAGGTGCGGGTGCTGCGGCGCATGCGACCCCTCTCGCCGTGTCGTTGCGCAGGTGGCATTGGCTGATCTAGCTTCATGACGGGCTGGACAGGAGCCGGCACCACCTTATGATCGTTGGCATCGATATCGGCGGATCGACCACCGACGCCGTCATCCTCGAAAATGGCGGTGTCCACGTCGTAACTATCGAGGCTAACGACCCGGTCGCGGCGGCCGCAGGCGCGCTCGGCAAACTCGTCGCCGATTTCGGCATCAAGCTCGAAGACGTCGAATGCGTCGCCGCCACCGGCGCGGGATCGCGCGTGCTCACGAAATCCCTGCTCGGCCGGCCGGTCCTCAAGGTCAACGAATTCACCGCGATCGGGATCGGCGGCACCTCGCTCGCCGGCCTCGAGAGCGCGATGGTGGTCTCGCTCGGCACCGGCACCGCGATTGTGTCCGTCAATGGCGACAAGATCGCGCATTTCAGCGGCACCGGCGTCGGCGGCGGCACGCTGCTCGGACTCGCCAAGCACATGCTCGGCATCTCGACGATCGAGCGGCTCGAGAAGCTCGCGCGCAAGGGCGACCTGCGGCGGATCGATCTGAGCGTCCGCGACATCGCGGGCGGCTCGATCGGCGACCTGCCGCCCGGCACCACGGCGGCGAACTTCGGCAAAATCAGCGCCGACGCGACGCCCGAGGACAAGGCGCTCGCCATAATGAACATGATCACGGAATCGATCGGCGTGCTCGCACTCGCGAGCGCGCGCGCATGCGGGCAGGAAAATATCGTGCTGACGGGCAAGCTGTCGCGGCTGTTCCGCTTCATGCAGGAGATGAAGCGCCTCAGTTTCCCGTTCGGCCGCCGCTTCCTGATTCCCGAGCATGCCGACTTTGCTACCGCGATCGGCGCCGCCCGCCACGCCCGCCAACAAAAGTAGCCCGCACTCTGTTTTGCCCCCCCCGCGAGTTCAGGGCTGAACTGTTCAGCCTGATGCCGACCGATTTTCAATGGTACAACGAACGTTATGGACAATCAGTCAGGATGCCGCTCGCTCGCCGATCTCGTATCCGAAACCGGGCGGCGACCGCCTCGTGTAAAAACAACTTTTGACGGAACGAAGCTACCGATGGTAGAGAGTCTGTCCAAAACCACAACAGGTGGTATGAAACCGCACTCTCCTGCCCCGCGACCGAGTGCCCAAGCTACGCACGCCGTTACATCTTTGGTGAGGTAGGATATAAAATTCCGAGATTCAGCCGCGTGGATTCGAGGTTCATTCACCGATGCCATCAGAGTTGCTCAAAGGATTGCGCCTGCTCGATTTGACCGACGAGAAAGGCGCGTTGTGCGGCAAGATGTTCGCCGATCTCGGCGCCGAAGTTATCAAGGTCGAGCCAATCGGCGGATGCTCGACGCGGCGCATCCCGCCGTATCTGGAAGATAAAGCTGACGCCGAGCACTGCCTTTACTCGATCGCCTATCATGCGGGAAAGAAATCGGTGACGGCGAATCTTGGCGATACTGACGGGCGCGCGCTCGTGGCCGAGCTCGCGGCGAAGTCCGATTTTCTCGTCGAGTCGTATCCGCTCGGCTATCTCGATTCGATCGGACTCGGCTACGACGCGATCGCGAAGAAAAATCCGCGGCTGATCTATGCGTCGATCACGCCGTTCGGCGACACCGGTCCGGGCAAAGATTACAACTGGGCCGACATCATCTCGTGGGCGGCCGGCGGCATGATGTACCTGATGGGCGAGGAGGGCAGGCCGCCGCTTCAGATGAGTCTGCCGCAAGCGGGATTGCACGCCGGTGGCGAGGCGGCGGTCGCGATGATGCTCGCGCATTACCCGCGGCAAATCGACGGGATCGGCCAGCGCATCGTCGTCAACATGCAGGCCTGCATCGTGTGGACGCTGATGAACGAGCAGGCGATGCCGTTTCTGCACGGCAATCATCTTTCGCGCACCGGAATTTTCGTCGGTTCGGCCGATGCGCGGCGCAAGATGGTTTACGAATGCAAGGACGGGCACATCTCGATCCTGATCACCGGCGGCACGACGTTCGGCAACTCGACCAAAGCGCTGATCGAGTGGATGCGGGAGAAGGGATTTGGGTCCGAATGGATGCGCACCAAGGATTGGATTTCGTGGGTTCCCGGGATGTTCATGCAGATGACCAAAGAAGATCGCGATCAGATCGACGATCTCGAAACCACGATCCAGCGCTTCCTGCTGACGATGACCAAGCACGAGATTTACGCGCAGGGATTGAAGCGGAGAATTTTTCTCGCGCCGGTGGCGACGTCCGCCGATATCGCGGCGGACGAACAGCTCAAGGCACGCGACTTCTGGACGCAGGTGCCGCACGACACTATTGGGCGCACGCTGACGTTCCCCGGGCCGTTCGCGAAAATGTCGGTGACGCCGATCGGCTCGAGCACGCGTGCGCCGCGAGTCGGCGAGCATAGCGACGAGATCTACCGCGGCCTGCTTGGCCTCGCGCCCGAGCGGCTGACCAAACTACGCGCGGCGGGTTCGATTTAACCGGGAGAATTCGAGATGAGCAGTTTCGCATTGGAAGGAGTTCACGTTCTCGACTTCGCCTGGGTCGGCGTCGGCCCGATCACGACCAAGTATTTCGCCGACAACGGCGCCGAGGTGATTCGCGTCGAGTCGGCCTCGCATCCGGATGTGCTGCGCATCGGACCGCCGTGGAAGGACGCGATGCCGGGAATCAACCGCAGCCAATTTTTCGCCAGCTACAACACGTCGAAGAAGGGAATCACGCTCGACCTGGGCAAGCCCAAAGCGCGCGAACTCGCGAAACGACTGGTGCCGTGGGCCGATATCATCGTCGAGAGTTTCACGCCCAAGGCGATGCGCAACTGGGGCATGGATTACGAAAATCTGCGCGAGCTGCGGCCGGACCTGATCATGCTCTCGACCTGCATGCAGGGACAGACCGGGCCGAACGCGCTGTATCCGGGCTTCGGGCAGTTGATGGCGGCGCTGTCGGGCTTTTACTACATCTCGGGTTACGGCCCCGGCTCGTGCACGCCGCCGTATGGCGCGTACACCGATTTCATCGCGCCGCGCTTTTCCGCGTTCGCGCTGCTCGCCGCGCTCGACTATCGGCGCCGCACCGGCAAGGGCCAGTACATCGACATGGCGCAGTACGAGGCGGCGATGCAGAATCTCGCGCCGGCGTTGATCGACTATCACGCGACTGGACGCGTGCTTGGTCCGCAAGGCAACGCGTCGGCGCGTTACGCGCCGCACGGGGCGTACCGATGCGCCGACGAGGACGGCAACGAGCGCTGGATCGCGATCGCCGTCGCGAATGACGAGCAGTGGCGCGCGCTGCTCAAAGCGATCGCGGCAGAATCCAGCGACCCGCGCTTCGCGAGTGCGGCTGCACGAATCGAGAATGCCGGCGCAATCGATGAGTTCGTCAATTCGCTGACGCGCGCGCATAACGCGCACGAGCTCACCGTGAAGTTGCAGGCGGCTGGAGTTGCCGCGTATCCGGTCCAGAACTGCGTCGATATTCACCAGGACGACAACCTCGAAGCGTTCGGCTTCTGGCATTGGCTCGAGCACAAGGAGATGGGCGCGTCGCCGTACGAGGGACTCGAGCATCGCATGAGCCGTACGCCGGGCACGCTGCGAGGAGCGGCGCCGATACTCGGCCAGGATAACGACGAAGTCTTCGGCAAGATGCTGTCGCTGAGCGCCGACGAGATCGAGCAGCTAAAGAAAGAGAACGTGATATTCTGAGTTTCGCTCGCGGTCATCGTGCGATACGAACTCAAAATTGCGCTCCGCTATCTGCGCGCCCGCCGCAAAGACGCATTCATCTCGATCACGACGATCTTTACCGCAGTTGGCGTGATGATCGGCGTCGCGGCGCTGACGATGACGCTGTCGGTGATGGGCGGTTTCGAGCAGAGCATCAAGGAGCGTGTGCTCAACCTGAGCCCGCAAGTCCAGATACTCAATTCGCGAGGATCGATCGAAAATTACGGCGACATCGAGAAGAAAGTTGCGACAGTGCCCGGCGTCAACGGTGCGGAGGCGTACATCATCGGGCAGGCGATGCTGAGTTCGGGACGGGGAATCGGCGGCGTCGTGGTGCGCGGGGTGGAGCCGAACAATCCGGTCGTGCGCACGCAATGGGGCCGCTACATGACGGCGGGCGGCCTCGACGATCTCGCGCGCAGCTACACGATTCCGGCCGGCGCCGCGGGGCCCGCGGTCACCACCGGCGGCCTCGCGATCGGAGTGAGCCTCGCGAAGAAACTCAAGGCCAAGCGCGGCGACACGATTCGGATAGTCGCGCCGATTGTTTCGCCGGACGGATCGCTCTCGACGAAGAGCGGGCAATTCGTGGTCGGCGCGATCTTCGATTCGGGGATGAACTTCATCGACACCAACATGGTCTTCATGAATCTGACCAACGCGCAGGATTTCTTCGGCCGCAGCGCCAAGGTTGACGGCGTCGATATCCATCTGGTCAACCTCGATCAGACCGACGCGGTCACTGACGCGTTGACCCAGATGTTCCCGAGTCCATATCGGGTGCAGAACTGGATCCAATTTAACGAGTCGGCGGCGGCGGGCTTCGCGTTGCTCAAGCGCGTCTATGCGCTGGTGCTGGTGATGCTGATCGGCGTCGCCGCGTTCAACCTCGTGGCGACGTTGATCATGGTAGTGATGGAGAAGCGCAAGGACATCGCGGTGCTGATCGCGATGGGAGCGACGCGGCGCGACGTGCGGCTGATTTTCGTGCTCAAGGGACTGATCGTCGGGGCGGCGGGAACGGCGGCCGGATTGATTCTCGGCGCGGCCGGATGCTTCGCGCTGGCGCACTACCAGTTCATACACATCCCGCGTGAGATTTACGGCATCTCGACGCTGCCGATCGCCGTCGCGCCGTCGAACTTCGCCGCGGTGGCGCTAGCCTCGATGCTACTGTGCCTGCTGGCGACCGTATATCCGGCCCGGCAAGCATCGCGAGAGATGCCGGTCGAAATCTTCCGCTCCTAACTCCTCAACACCACCACCACCACATCCGCGGACGACGAGCGTTATTACTGATTATTTGATGTGTGATTCGTATTCTTGGTGGGCTTGCCGGCGAGCTTGGGCTTGCGAACGACCAAAGTCTCATGACCGCGAACCTTGATCGTACGGGCCGGGTCTGACGAGAAGCTCTGGATCGGTCCGTCAGAATTCCGTGGCCGCGACGAGGTGCGCGAGCGCCGCCAGTTGCTGAGCTCCTTCGACAGTTTCGAGGCCAGCGAATCGTTGTCCTGGCCGTCGCCGGCCGCTTCTCCGCTAGGCTTGTCGAGGTCGCCCTCGAAGTCCGCGGAACTCATTTGGGTTCTCTCTTCCTGTGACGTGGATTTGTCCTCCTTATCCTTAGGACTGTTGGTGAAAACAGAATATTAATTTTCGAAATCGATGTAGTAACAGTATTTGGCGCTCGCGTTCGGGCTGCCTTGGGATCTTTAAATCAGTGGATAAGATTGTGACTTGACTGCGTACCGAATTTGAAATTTATCGGCGCGTTTCGGCTTGAGATGATTTGTCTGTGGGATTCTTTCAGGCGGATTTTCCGCCGGCCGGGTTTGTTTCGCCCGACCGGCGTTCAAGTCATGGTTGAGTTCGATTCAATGGTTAGGCAAACAGGCTCTGCATGCGGAGCGCGAGGCCCATGTCGCCGGCGATTCGCAGTTTGCCGCTCATGAAGGCGACCTGGCCGTTGAGCTTGCCGGTCGTCATATCGACGTAGTCCTGCGCGGTCATCGAGATCGTGATGCTGGGCGAAGCGGCCGGACCTTCGTTGACGGTGCAGGTCTCGTTGTTGATCACGACGTTCCACTTGCCGCCGTTGTCGCCGGAAAGGTCGAACTGGTAGGTCGCGTTCAAACCCTTCGCCGCGTCCTTGTTGAAGCGACTGGGCATCGCCGCGAAGATTTCTTTAGGGGTAGTAGGTACTGCGTCAGCCATGGAAAATTGAGTCCTCCTGATGGAGCGGCGTATCCCGCGCTCTTTCCGCCATATAAGCGTTCGGCTCGAACCGTGTCAATAGTAACACAGGCTGCGGGATTAATCACTCCGGCCAGTTTTATCCGCTGCCGCCAATCAGAATCCGAACATGTTCCCGGGAACCACTCTGATCAAATTTCCCGCCACATGCACCGGCGACGCGTTTTCGGTAATCGTCACCGCCTGCTGCTTCTGCGCGTCGGTCTTGACCGTGCCGTTAAGATACGCGTCGTGGCCGATCACCTTGACGGTCACGCTGTTCAGGCCGGCGGCATAGAGCTGCGAGGCGATCGCAGCCTGGCGGGCGGCCCAATCGGCGGTGTCGGTCTGCAGCGAATCGATCACGTTGCCGACGCCGGGGACCTGGCGCACGATTTTTTCGGCGTACAGCTTGGCGTCATTGTCGAAGACCTTGCCGAAAATCGTCACCGTGCTGCCGCTGGTATAGCAGTTCACTCGGCGCGTCCGCGGATTCGATGACAGCACCTGCAGCACGCGCTGCTGCAAGGTAAGCGTCGGCGGCTTGGGCGGGCGCGGCGCGACATGATGCTTGCGGGGCGGCGGCGCGAGCGCAGGCGGCGGTGCGACCGCCGCGATTGGGGTTTCGACGGCGGCCGGCGACGGCGCGTTCGCCTCTGCCGACGCGGCCGGCGACGGCAACGAGCTGGTATATTCCGGCGGCTCGCCCGCACTCAGGCCGGCCAGGTTGGTCTTGAGTTGCGTCTCGAGCCCGTCCCTGGAGGCCGGATCGTTGGTGAAAATTATCGGGTAATCGATCTCGACCTCGCTGCCGCTGAAGGGCGCATAATTCCAGGCCGAGACATCTTTCGCCACTTCCGCGTCGAACGCGGGATTGGGATTGGTCGAAGTGCGGACTTCGGCGTTGCTCACGCCGCCGTTGGGCAGCACCCTGACACGCACGATCATGGCGTCGCGCATCGAGCTGTCGCCGGCCAGCGCGCGAGTATAACTGTCGAGCAATGGGCCCTTGTTATCGTTGAAAAATTTCTGCGCCGTATCCTGGTTGCGCTCGGGCGCCGACGCCGATTCTCCGGTGACCTGCACCGGTATCGCATTGGCCAACGCCACCATTGGTCCGGTCGGCGCGGGCGCGGCTACCGAGGCGACCGCCGACGGCGACGCGTTCGCGACCGGCTCTTGCGCGCCCTTGCTCAGATGAAGCGCGAGCCAGGCGCCGCCGCCGAGCGCGATGATCGCGGCGAGCAGGTAGCCAACGATGCCGAACATCCCGCGGCCTTCCTTGTCGCCGTCGTCCGGCGGCATCTGCCCCGTCATTCGCATCGACGGCGACGGATCGCGCCGGACGGCGCTGGGATTGCTCGAGGTTGGCGTCCGCGGCGGCGGTGGCGTGTACATTTCGGGTGCCGCTTCCACGCCGAGGCGGGCGCCGCAAAAATTGCAGATCAGTTCGCCGGGCTGAGCTTTGCCGCCGCATACTGGACACTCGACTTGTGCGCCCTCGTCGCCGCGCGCGCCTTCGGCGAAGGCCGGGCCGGCCTGAACCAGCGCGGTGCCGTCAGCTTCGCAGAAGGTTTCCGAGTCGGGGTAGGTTTTTTCGCAGCGGGGGCACCTTTTCATGGTGTTAAGAAATCCTCAGGCGCAAGTTTCGATGAAATCGGCGCGAAATGCGATACGCCGATTAGTTCCTCGACGATCACTTCGGCGCCAAATTTTTCCATCGCCGCGAGCTGATCGCGCGTGGTTGCGGCCGGCCCGATTATTATTCGCGATACCCCCATCGAGGCAAATTTTTCGATATCGCCGGGCTTCAACTGCTCGCGCAGCCTGCTCACGGTGATTTCCAGCGGCGTCGTCCGCTCGGCCGTACGCTCATGCTCGCGCAGGCGCTTGATCGTCGCCGCGATCTCGTCGTTGCCTTCCGCGATTCCATACCAGCCGTCGCCGAGCTTCGCCGCGCGCTTGAGGGACGGTTCGGTATTGCCGCCGAAGACGATCGGTGGATGCGGTTTTTGCGCGGGCTTGGGCATGAACTTGAAGCCTTCGACGCTAATCGTCTTGCCGTGATATTCCGGCGCGTCCTTGGTCCACAGCTCCTTCATCAGGGCGAGATATTCGCGGGTGCGCAGCGCGCGATCCTTGAAGTTCATGCCGACGCCGTCGAACTCCTCTTCGAGCCAGCCGATGCCGACGCCGAAAATGAAACGCCCGCCGGAGAGCACGTCGAGGCTGGCGACGGCCTTGGCGGTGGTGAAGGCGTTGCGAATCGGCAGCACGAAAACTCCCGTGGCCAGCCGAATCTTCGTCGTCACGCCGGCAACGTACGCCAGCGCGAGCAGGGGATCGTGCAGCGGCGTCTCGGGCGGCGCGCCCATCCTGCCGCTCGAGGAATACGGATAGGGTGAGCGGTAGGTGACCGGCAGGATGATGTGCTCGGGAATCCACAGCGATTCGAAACCGCACTCTTCGGCTTTGCGGGCGACCGCGGCGATACTGTTGGGCGAGGTCTGGTAGAGAAATGTTCCGAATTTCATTTGGGGCAACGCTCCTGCGCGCGAGGTTTAACAATACTGTCTAGCCAGTTTCCAGCTTCACCGCGAACACTGCCGGGTCGTCGATCGTGCGCAAATCAAGAATGAACGAATCGTCGGCGATGCGGCCGATAATGCGCGTGCGCCGGAACATCGCGGCGATCGCGTTGGCGGATTTGTCCGGATGGGTCACGCGCAGCGCGACCGACTTCAGCTCCTCGACCGGCATCGCGCCGGAGCCGACCTGCGAAGACGTATCGACGATCTCGACGACGAAACCGGGGCCGAGGCGCTCCGCCACGATCTCCCGCGCGCGCGGGGCGATCGACGCAATCTCACTGACGCTGCGACCGAGGAATCGCAGAGTCGGCAGCTCGGAGCCGAGGTCTTTCGAGCGCAGGTAGAGGCGCATCGTTGCGGAGAGCGCCGCGAGCGTCAGCTTGTCGCAGCGCAGCGCCCGCTTCAGCGGATTGCGCTTGATCCGATCGAGCGCCGCGCGCCGACCGACAATCACGCCCGCCTGCGGCCCGCCGAGCAGTTTGTCGCCCGAGAACGTGACGACAGCGGCGCCGGCGGCGATACGATCGCGCACGATGGGCTCGCGCGGAATCCCGAACTCAGTCAGATCGATCAAGGCGCCGGCGCCGAGATCCTCCATCACGTCGATTCCGCGCGCGCGCCCGATTTCCACCAGGTCTTCGAGCGTCACTTCGCTGGTGAAGCCGACCACGCGGTAGTTTGAGGGATGCACTTTCAGCAGCAGCGCGGTATCCGGACCGATCGCGCCGGCATAATCGTTCGGATGGGTCCGGTTGGTGGTGCCGACTTCGCGCAGAATCGCGCCGCTCTTCGACATCACGTCGGGCAATCGAAAGGAGCCGCCGATTTCGATCATCTCGCCGCGCGATACTATTACCTCGCGCCCTTCAGCGAGCGAGTTGAGCGCGAGCACGACCGCGGCGGCGTTGTTGTTGACGACGGTTGCGGCCTCGGCGCCGGTGAGCGCGCAAATCTCGTCCTCGACGAGCGAGTCGCGGTCGCCGCGGGCGCCGGTTTCGAGATCGTATTCAAGGTTGACGGCCGAGCGCGCCGCCATCTCGACCGCCTCGATCGCGGACTCGGCCAGGAGCGCGCGCCCGAGATTCGTATGCAGCACGACTCCGGTGGCATTGACGACTGGCGCAAGCACCGGCTCATCCGCGGCGACAGCGCGCGCGGCCGCGATCACCACGGCATCGACCAGCGCGTCGCGATCGCGCGGGAGCGTGTCGCGTCCCGCAAGAATCGCGGCGCGGATTTCCGCCTGCGCGCGCTGCACCATGACTTTCAGATAGGTGCGGCTGAAGCCGGCCAGTGCGGGATTGGACTCGGCAGCGCGGATGCACGCGTCGATCGGCGGCAGCGCGCGAATCAAGTCGGCGCGCGCGGCGTTATCTGCATCACGATTTTTTCGAGAGTGTTTCGGCAACCTAACCCCTAACAGTAGTTTGCTCAATTTCCGCCTGTGCATGGGCGATCAACTTCAGCTTGGTCAGCAAGATGAAGCCACACATCAGCGAGAATACCGCGCAGAACAACACGGCCGCGCGCGGACTAAAATGCTCTCCGATGAAGCCGACTGCGAGGCTGCCGATCGGCGCGGTGCCGATGAAGGACAGCGTATAGATGCTCATGACGCGGCCGCGCAGTTCGTCGGTTACGAACATCTGCAGCAGAGTGTTGGTTGTCACCATGTGATTCATCAAGCCGACGCCGATGAACATCTGCGCGAGCAGCGAGATGGACATCCAGGTCGATAGGCCGAAGCCCGCCGTCGCAATTGCCATGCAGAAGATTCCGAACACCAGGTTTTGCCGCAGCGTTTTGGGTGCGGTCGAGCGCATGTTCATGACGATCGCGCTGATCACCGCGCCCAACCCCTGCGCCGCCATCAGGAAGCCGTAGCCATGCGCACCGACGTGCAGCAGGTCGCGCGCGAAGATCGGAATCAGCACGGAATATTGCATCCCGATTCCCATGTTGATCGCGACCAGCACCAGCAGCCACAGCGTCGGGCGATGGCGCCAGACGTAGGCGAGTCCGAGCCGCACCTGGAGCATCATGGTGGCGCCGAATTCGCGCCGCTCGCGCCGGGGCAGCTCCATCTCGAGCAGGCTCCAGATGACGGCCAGATAGCTGACGCCGTTGAGCAGGAAGCAGCCGGCGATTCCAATCACTGCGAGCGACATACCGGCAATGGCCGGGCCAATCATGCGCGCGCCGTTGAAGATCATCGAGTTCATCGAGATCGCGTTGGGCAGGTCTTCGCGTCCCACCATCTCGACCACGAACGCCTGCCGCCCCGGCATGTCGAACGAACTCACCAGCCCGTTGAGCGCGGCGAGCGCGATCACGTATTCGACCTTGACGACGCCGGCCCACGTCAGTGCCGCGAGCACGAACGCGCTGAGCATCAAGAGTGTTTGCGCGCCGATAATCAGGCGCCGCCGATCGACGTGATCGACCACCACACCGGCGAACAAGGCGACCAGCACGATCGGCATGAAGCCGGCAAAGGAGACGATGCCGAGCATCATCGACGAGTTCGTGAGCTTCAGCACCAGCCACGATTGCGCGACCATCTGCATCCAGGTGCCGATCAGCGAAATCAGCTGGCCGACGAAGAACAGCCTGAAGTTGCGATGCCGCAGCGCGCGGAACGCGGCGAGCCTGCCGCTCCAGTTATCCTGCGCGGGAACGTCGCCGCCCGCCTCGTCAAGCTCGGCGGCTTCTATCTCCGGAACGGTATCGATGATTTGCCCTCCCGAGCTGGCGAACTCCCCCACTTTGCCAGAGGCGATTTAATCAATCGAGTACCTTGCCGCGATGGCGCGTGTTTGCAAACCTCACCGGCGTGGCAAACGCACTGGTCTCGCGAATCGAACTGCGCTTCCTCGACGCTGCGGGAGATGCGCGCGCGCTTGCTCTGGCCGCGGATGAGCCCAGCGCCGGCCGCGACGGCGTCACGCTCTCCACGCATCTGGAAAAAGCGATCGGCGGTACCATCGTGCGTGCGACCGTCGCCAATCGCGGCGCCGACGCGGTTCGACTCACTTCCGCGATCTTCGACGTCGCGACCGGCTTCGCGGCGTCGGCACCGGCGCGATTCTTCAAGCATGGCTACCAGTCGTGGAGCGCGTCGGGGGGACACGATGTAAGCGCGTCGCAAACCCATCCGCGCGACACTGCCAATTTCATCACGCGCGTCAATCATCAGAGCGAGACGACTCGCCCGCCAGAATTTTCCGGAGGCTCAGACCTCCGAGCTTTTCACAATCGTCGAAAGCAACAATGTCACGGAGCGTGTGCTGGCTGGATTCATCGGCGCCACCGCGTCGCTTTCGACTCTCACAGTTGCGAGTCCCGAGAAAATAACCGCACGTGCGATCCTTGACGACGTAACCCTGGCGCCGGGCGCGCATCGCGAACTTGATCCACTGTTGATCGCCACCGCAGATGAATCCGCGGCGCGCCTCGCCGCGCGATGGGCCGACGCCGCCGGCCGCTGGATGAACGCGCGCGTGAGCGCGCCGTTTCAGCGCGGATGGTGTTCCTGGTACCACTACTTTCACGCGATCACAGAAGACGCGATCCGCGCCAATCTCAAGTCGCTCGAGGCGATGCGCTCCGAGTTTCCGCTCGACGTAGTTCAGATCGACGACGGTTTCCAGGCGGCGCTCGGCGATTGGGATATCACCAATTCCAAGTTTCCGAGCGGGCTGAAGAAAATTGCCGGCGAAATTCGCGCGGCGGGATTCAAGGCCGGCATCTGGACTGCGCCATTTCTCGCCGCGCGCGACTCGCGCCTGATGGCGCATCATCCGGATTGGTTCATCATGCACGCGGAAAGCGGCGAGCCGGTTCGCGCCGGCTACAATCCGAACTGGACCGGAAGCGACGACAAGTTCGCGTACGCGCTCGACCCGAGCAACCCGGCGTTTCGCGCGCACCTGCGGCAGCTGTTCGCGAAACTCACGCGCGACTTCGGCTACTCGTATCTGAAACTCGATTTTCTCTACGCCGCAGCCGCGCCCGGTAAGCGTCACGATCAAAATCTTACGCGCGGCGAAACGCTGCGGCAGGGCCTCGAGGCGATTCGCGAGGGCGCCGGCGACGACGCGTTCATCCTCGGCTGTGGATGCCCGCTGGGGCAGGCGGTCGGCGTCGTGGACGGGATGCGCATCGGGCCCGACGTATCGCCGTTCTGGGGATCGACGGCTTCCGGGGCGGGCGACCCGTCAACGGTTTATGCGCTCGACGCGATCATCGCGCGCAGCTTCATGCATCGGCGACTGTGGCTCAACGATCCCGACTGCCTGATGCTGCGGGCGCGCAAAACCAAACTCACCGCCGACGAACGCGCCGCATTGGCCGCCACGATCGTCGGCAGCGGCGGGATGCTGTTGATTTCCGACGACATGAGCCTGCTCGACGCCGAAGCGGGAAAACTGTTTCGTGCAGCCGCGCAAATCGCCGAGGAGATCGATTCCAACGCGGCGCGCGAGCCGGTGCTGGCGCTGAATCTGATGACCAACGGCGACGTTCGCGGACTGATCACTGAAACTCAAGACGGCGGCGCGATCGCGATGATTCTGAATCGCGGCGACTCGTCGGCACGCGTGCAAAGGTCGGATCTAAATCTGGGTGCGGGCGAAATCGTTGCGCTCGACCTCGCGTTGGACGAGAAAATCGAAATCTTCGATACGATCGAGCTGCCGCCGCACTCCGCTCGCATCCTGCGGATCAAGCGGTAGCACTCAAATCGAGCACGCTCGCGCCCGCGCCGGAATGGAACACGGCGCGCCAGGGTTCCGGCGGCGCGCCCGGATGCTGCTGCGCGTAGTAGCCGCGATCGATCGATTCGATCACCGCCTCCGCCCTGGTCACGTCGCATAGCGCGACGATCGAACCGCCGAAGCCCGCGCCCGTCAGCCGTGCGCCGAGCGCGCCGCCGCGCCGCGCACATTCCACGAGCGCGTCGAGGCGCGCCGTGCTGCACTCGAAGTCGCCGGCGAGACTCTGATGCGACGCGTTCATCAGCGCGCCCATCTCGTCGAGATGACCCGCTTCGAGCGCGTCCGCCGCGCGAATCACGCGATTGGTCTCGCTCAGGACGTGACGCGCGCGCTTTAGAATTTCCAGTGGGCGGCTTGAATCCAGCACGATTCGAGTCGATCCGTGGCCGAGCAGCTCCGCGTCGAGCGACGATTGCGCGACGCCGAGAATACTCGCCGCCTCTTTAAGATTCGCGTTGAGCCGGGCCGGCGCCGCCGCCGCGAGTGTTTCAACAAGGTCCGCCGCGTTCCGATGCGGCAGTGCGCGAACGAGGTCGCCCAGGATTCTGACGCCGTCGAGCTTGAGCGCATGCCCGAGAATCCGCGCCGCCAGCGAGCATTCGACGACGCGCCGATTGTATTCCGCTCGCACCGTTCCCGACTTGTCCGCGATTTGCCTGCTATCTGCGACGACCAGCGCCGCGTTCGCCGGCATCTTAATCGCGCGCACGCGCAGCGGGTCGAACTCGATGAACAGCGCGTGGTCGCGGCGGCCGAGAATCGAGACTGCCTGATCCATCCCACCGCCGTGCGTTCCGACGTAGCGTTCGCTGCGCGCAACCATCGCCGCGGTTTCCAGCGGATCCAGTTCGAGTTGGTTTACCGCCATGAAGGCCATCGCGGTAGCGACGGTGAGCGCGCTCGATGACGAAAGCCCCGCGGCGGGAGGCACTGTGCTGCCGACAACCATCGAAGCGCCGCGCCAGTTGCTGCGCGCAGAGAATTGATCAAGCACGCCCTGAATCGCAGCCTTTACGTAGTTCGCCCAATCGCCGGTTTCATAAGGCGCTATATGACGTTCGATTTCGAAACGACGCGCAGGCCACGCCGGGTCGGCGTTCGCCAACTCGACTTCACCGGTGTCATTGCCGGCGGCAATAACAATCGTTGATCGATCGATCGCGACCGGCAGCACGGGCAGGCCGCTGTAGTCGGTGTGCTCGCCGATCAGATTGACGCGCCCGGGCGCGCGCGCCGCGAAGATTTGCGCGTTCGCGCTGGTTGGAATCTTCGCGCCGAGCAGTTTCGCGCGCGCCAACTCTTCGGCGTCCCATCCGTCGGGCAGATTCATCGCCGCTTCCTTTTGGGCTTGAACCATGCGCGCGCCGCCTCGAGATCTTCGGGCGTGCCGACGTCGCTCCAGAATCCGCGCATATCAACCGCGCGGACGACGCGGCCGTCGGCGATCATTTGCGCGATTGCGGCGGGCAGCTCGAGCTCACCGCGCACGGACGGCGTCAGCCGCGCGAGGTAGTCGAAAATTATCTGGCCGGTGGCGAAGAGCCCGGCGTTGTTCCATTCGGTCTGCGCGGTTCCGGGCGCCGGTTTTTCATCGAGCCGTTCAACTATCATGTGCGGGGTCACGTAAACCGCCGCGCCGCGAAACGGATCCTTCACGCGATTCACTGCGAGCATCAAATCGTACTCGTCGATCCGCGCGTGATGGATGAAGCGCGGATAGTTGGCGCGGTCCATCAGGATGTCGCCCCATCCGAAGACAAAGCGCGCGTGGCCGGCGAGATGAGTCTTCGCCGCGAGCATCGCGCCGCCGGTTCCGTTCAGTTCCGGCTGCCTGACGGTGATAATTCCGACGCCCGGATTTTCGCGCTCGTAGGTTTTCGCCCATTTTTCGATTTGCGCGGACAGGTAGCCTGTCACCACGATAAAACGCGCCAGTCCGGCGCCGGTCAGCGCGTCAACGATGTGCGAAATCAGCGGCGCGCCTGCGATGTCGAGGATCGGTTTCGGCGTGTTTGCCGTCAAATCGCCCAGACGTTTGCCGCGCCCAGCCCCCAGCAGGACCGCCGTATTAATTTCCGCCGCCACCTCGCCCAAGATAGCATCGCGCCGACCTTCGGGAATGCTTGGCTGACGGTATATAGTTGAGTAAGAGTTTAGCGAGAGCCGCAGAATGTTTGGTGAGATAAGTCCCCGCAAGAAGGCGCGCGCGCCGTTCATTTCGATCGAGGAAGCGCTCGAGGAAACTCGTCGCGGACATATGATCATCCTGATGGATGACGAGCAGCGCGAGAACGAGGGCGATTTGTGCATGGCGGCCGAGAAGGCGACGCCCGAGGCCGTCAACTTCATGGCCAAGTTCGGGCGCGGGCTGATTTGCCTGCCGATGTCGGCGGAGCGGATCGACCGGCTGGGCCTCAGCATGATGATTGGCGATAACCAGGCGCCGCTCGGCACCGCGTTCACGACGGCGATCACCGCGCGGCGGGCGTCGGGCTCGGGAATCTCGGCGCAGGATCGATCGACGACGATTCTGCAGGCAGTGCGCGAGGACGCCAGCGGTAGTGAGTTCATCACGCCCGGCTACGTCTATCCGCTGCGCGCACGCGACGGCGGCGTACTGGTGCGCACGGGGCAGACCGAGGGCGCGGTCGATCTGGCGCGCCTGGCGGGACTGAAGCCGGCCGGCGTCATCTGCGAGATTCTGAAGGATGACGGCACGATGGCGCGGCGCGACGACCTGGTCGAGTTCGCAAAAGTGCACGGGCTCAAGATTGTCACGGTCGCGGACATTATCGAGTATCGGCTGCGCAACGAGACGATGGTGCAGCGAATCGCGGAAGCGAAGCTGCCGACGGCGTACGGCGAATTCAGCGCGATCGTTTATCGCAACCTGGTCGATTATACCGAGCACCTGGTGCTGGTGATGGGCAAGGTCGATCCGAAAAAGCCGATCCTGGTGCGGGCGCATCGCGAGTATTTGCCCGGCGACGTGTTCGGCTACTCGGTGCGCAACACGCGCAACCTGCTGCGGTCCGCGATGGAACGAATTTCGGCGGCGGGTGAGGGCGTGCTGCTGTATCTCAAGCGCGAGTCGAATGCGCTGGCGGCGGATTTCGACAATGGGCGCTCGGCGAAGCGCGCGACTACGCGGGCCAACCAGCCGGAAGCTGATTTCCGCGATTACGGAATCGGCGCACAGATTCTGCGCGATGTTGGCGTGCGCAAGATGATCATCATGTCGGACGCGACGCCGCGGCTGGCGAATCTGCCGGGCTACGGACTGGAAATCGTGGGATCGGTCCCGCTTTCGACCAACGGCAAGCACGCAGGCGCCGCCAAATAGATGTACACTGTTCAGCAACCGCGGCCGCATGCGCATAGTTTTTTCTCAGGAAAGCAATGACGGGCAATTTCCGATCGCTTTTGCGCGGCACAATACTGGCTGGAGCGTTCCTTGCCGTAACTTTGCTTGCGGTGCCTGCGGCGCATGCCGTCAAGGCGAATGACCTTGTAATAATCAATTCCGCGACGATCGATCCTCCGCTGAAGGCCGGCGGTTCGAGCACGCTCAAAGTCGCCGCCGCCGTTATTCCGGATTGGCATATCAATTCGGACAAGCCGTTCAGCGAAGATTACATTCCGACCAAGCTCGAGGTCAGCGGGCCGGTCAGCGTGACGCCGGGCGCAATCAAGTATCCGCCGGCGGAAACGATAACGCTCGATCCTGCGGCCGGTGGCGACAAGATTGCGGTGTTCGGCGGCGATCTCAAGTTTGAGGTGCCGCTCAAGGCGGCTGCCGACTTCGCGCCGAAGCCGGGCGATGAACTCAAGGTCACGATCGACTACCAGGGCTGTAACAACAACGAATGTCTGCGGCCCGCATCCGTCAGCACGACAGTCGCGTTGGCGGCTCCAGGAGCGGCCGCGGGCGCGATCGAGGGCGTTGCCGCGGGCGGCGCGAAGGGCCGTGGAGTCGGCGGCGGCGATGACGCGGGCGGCGCCATCGAGCATATCTTTCTCAATCACGGATGGCTGCTCGGCTTCCTCGCGGTGTTTCTCGGCGGCCTCGCGCTGAATCTGACGCCCTGCGTCTATCCGCTGATCGGCGTGACGATCGCCTACTTCGGCAACCAGGGCGGCACTCATCGCCGCGTGATGTACCTCGCGATGGTTTTCGTGCTCGGCATCGCGCTGATGTTCTCGTCGGTGGGAGTAGCGGTCGCGATGTCGGGCGGGCTGTTCGGCGCCGCGATGCAAAATCCATTCGTGCTCGTCGCCCTGGCAACGGTGCTCCTGGCCCTGGCGGCGTCGAGCTTCGGCCTGTTCGTTTTGCAGCCGCCTCAGTGGATGCTGCAGCGCGCGGGCGCGGCGCATCCCGGCTACGCGGGCGCATTTCTGATGGGCCTCGGCATGGGCGTCGTCGCGGCGCCTTGCATCGGGCCGATCGTGCTCGGTCTGCTGCTGATGGTCGAGAAAAGCGGGAGCCCATTTTTTGGTTTCGCGCTGTTCTTCACGCTGGCACTGGGGCTTGGCGTGCCATACATCGGGCTCGCGATGGCGGCAGGGCATATTCGGCGCCTGCCGCGATCGGGCGAGTGGCTGGCGTGGGTCGAGCATCTGTTCGGCTTCGTGCTGGTCGGACTCGCGCTCTACTTTCTCGATCCGGTGGTGCCGAACAACCTGATGACGCGAATCCTGCCGTACTACGCGGCCGGCGTTGGAATTTACCTCGGCTTCATTTCGCGCGAGGGTCGTAGCTGGCGTCCGTTCCTGTTGATGCGGTCGGCGATCGGCGTGGTCGCGGTGGCGGCGCTCGCCTTCATGCTCTATCCGCGGCAGGCGCCGGAGAAACTTCGCTTCGAGCCGTTCAACGCCAAAGCGCTCGCGTCAGCCACCGAAGCGCGCAAGCCGGTGCTGATCGACTTCAGCGCCGATTGGTGTATTCCGTGCCGCGAAATGGAGCATTCGACCTTTATCGATCCGTCCGTGGTCACCGAGGCGAAGCGCTTCGTGCGGATGAAGGCGAACCTCACCGCGCAGGACAAAAAGACCGCGGAGCTGACCAGCAAGTACGAAATCCAGGGCGTGCCGACGACCATGCTAATCGACTCGGCCGGCAAAGTGGCGCAGCGCAAAGTCGGATACATCGGGCCGCAGGAGATGCTGACCGATTTGCAACACGTCGATTGAGACGCGGGGCTGCTCGCCCCGCACCCTCGGCAGGGGTGACCCCTGCACCCAGTGATAAGAGAGAAGATGCGGGACTCCGTCCCTGTTAGAAGTTTTATGGCAGGAACGTCGAGCTTTGTGCGCGACTACGGGCACGAGGTCGCTTCGCGTCCTCACGCCCAAAGCTTCCTAACCGGGCGTCAGCCCGCATATTCCCTTACCGAACAGTGGGTGCAGGGGTCACCCCTGCCGCGGGCGCGGGGCGCGTAGCCCCGCATTCGATTCGATTCGCTTCACATTGCGGGCGCGCTTTCGTACATTCGCGGGTATGAGGTTTAGCCATGGCTGCGAATGACGGATTCGTGCGCGAGATCTTCGCGATGGTCAAAGAGCGGCGCTCTTTCGGGCGTCATCCGATTTGGCATCGAATTGCCGAGGGCAAAGTTTCGCAGACCGGAATGTGCGCCTTCGCGACGCAGTTCTTTTTGCAGGTGCGCGAGTTTCCGCGGGCGCTGAGCGCGCTGCATTCGCGATGCGTCAACGCCGACGAGCGGGTCAAGCTCGCCGAGAGCCTGTACGAGGAGGAGACCGGCAAGATTTCCGGCAGCGCGCCGCATCCGGAATTGTTCATCCGGCTTGGACTCGGACTGGGGCTCAGCCGCGACGATATGATTCACGGCAAGGCGCTGCCCTCGACGGCGGCGCTGATCGATTGGTTCGAGCTTTCGACCAAGGACCGCTCGTTCGCCGAGGGAATCGGCGCAATCAATCTGGCGGCGGAGGGCCAGGTGCCGGGCAACTTCGCGCCGTTCGCGCGCGCGCTCGAAAAGAACTACGGACTTTCGCGGGAGCAGGTCGCATTTTTCGACGTGCATGAAATCGCTGATCGCGATCACAGCGACGTCGGCGACAACATTCTAAGTCATACGCCGATGAGCGAAGTCGAGCGCGCGAAAGTATGGGCCGCGGTCGAGCGATCGCTCGAAATGTGGTGGCAATTTTTCGACGGAATCGAGCGCGCCTGCGAGTGAAAAAACAGGTGAGATTCCGAACCGTTTTCAGCACGGACCTGTGGGCATCGAATCTCGCAGAATGATGTTCTGTTAGGCGTACGGTGAGCTTTTAATTAAAGGCTCGCTGATCGTCGGGTAGAGACGACAGAAAATGCCCGCTGATCCGCTTCTTTTCTGTCAACAGGCAGAGAATTCAAATATCGTTTGATTCGCCGATCGAACGGCCCTGTTGTTCCTTTACTTTCGCGCCGTTGACGACTACAATTCTTGCAGGCGGTGGTGTGGCGGAAAGGTAGTTCATCGCTCGCTCTTTTCTATGGCAAATAAAGAATTGTCTGACGGCTATGGCGCCGAGTCCATCAAAGTTCTCGAAGGACTCGAAGCGGTTCGCAAACGTCCCGGCATGTACATCGGCGACACCGCCGAGCGGGGATTGCATCACCTCGTCACGGAGATCGTCGATAACTCGGTTGACGAAGCGCTGGCGGGTCACTGCACCGAAATCAATGTTGTAGTTCTGAGCGACGATCGGATTTCGGTCGAGGACAACGGCCGCGGAATCCCGGTCGATATGCATCCGACGGAAAAGCGATCGGCGCTGGAAGTGGTGCATACGGTGCTGCACGCCGGCGGCAAGTTCGAGAAGAGCGCGTACAAAGTTTCGGGCGGATTGCATGGCGTGGGCGCGTCGGTGGTCAACGCGCTCAGCGACGAGTTCGAAGTCGAAGTTCACAAGAACGGCAAGATTTATTTTCAGCGCTACGAGCGCGGGATTCCGAAAACCAAAGTCGAAGATCGCGGCAAGACCAACAGCAAGGGCACCAAGACCACCTTCACGCCCGACTCGAAGATTTTCCCGGAGATAAAGTTCAAGTACGAAATGATTGCGCAGTACCTTCGCGAGATGGCCTACCTCAACGCGGGGCTGCGAATCAGGCTGCGCGACGAGCGCGTCAACAAGGCTGAAGAGTTTCACTTCGAGGGCGGAATCGCGGAGTACGTCGCGACGCTCAGCAAGAACAGTGAAGCGCTGCATGACGTGATTTTCTTCAAGGGCGTGCGCGAGGGCGTCGATGTCGAGGTCGCGCTGCAATGGACCGACGCGATCCACGAGGTGATTTTCACCTACGCCAACAATATTCATACCGCCGAAGGCGGAACGCATCTGTCGGGACTCAAGTCGGCGCTGACGCGGACGATCAACAACTACGCGACCAAGAACAATCTGTTCAAGAATAAAGAGATGCGGCTCGAAGGCGACGATACGCGCGAGGGCCTCGCCGCGATCGTCAGCATCAAGATCGGCGAGCCGCAGTTCGAGGGCCAGACCAAGACCAAGCTCGGCAACTCCGAGGTCGAAGGAATCGTGTCGGGGCTGGTGAACGAGAAGCTCGGCGAATTCCTCGAGAAGACACCGCCGGTGGCGAAGCGGATCGTGGCGCGGGCGGTCGAAGCCGCCACCGCGCGCGAGGCCGCGCGCAAAGCCAAGGAGCTGGTGCGCCGCAAGGGCGCGCTCGATTCGGGATCGCTACCGGGCAAGCTGGCGGATTGCCAGGAGCGCGACCCGGCCAACGCCGAGTTGTTCATCGTCGAGGGCGACTCGGCGGGCGGATCGGCCAAGGGCGCGCGCGATCGGCGCACGCAGGCGATACTGCCGTTGTTCGGCAAAGTTCTGAACGTCGAGCGGGCGCGGATCGACAAAGTGCTGTCGTCGGACAAGCTGCGGGTGCTGATTTCGGCGCTCGGGATGGGTGTGGCGGGCGAGAAAGATCTGACCAAGCTGCGCTATCACAAGATAGTGATCATGACCGACGCGGACGTGGACGGATCGCATATCCGGACGCTGTGGCTGACTTTCTTTTACCGGCAGTTCATCGAGATTATCGAAAACGGCTATCTGTACGTCGCGCAGCCGCCGCTGTTCCGCGCCAAGAAAGGCAAGACCGAGCGCTATCTGAAAGATGAAGCGGCGCTCGAAGACTATCTGACCGATCTCGGCGCCGAGGCGGTGACGCTCGAAGCGGGCAAGGGCAAGGACGCGCGCGAGTTCAAGGGTGCGGCGCTGAAGGCGCTGGTGCGCAAGGCGCTGTTTCTCGAAAGGATGTACGAAAATCTGGAGCGGCGTTCGAAGGAGCGGGCGATCATCGCGTCGCTGGCGCGGCTGGCGGCCGACAAGACGATCGGCGACGAGAGTTTCGAGTCCGAGAAAGCGACCAGGCAGATGGCCGAGGCGATCCGAAAGGATTCCAAGGACGACAACCTCGTATTCAAAATCGAACCCGACGGCGAGGCGCATTTCCGCGCGGTGTTCAGTCATACGCAAAACGGCGCCCGGCCGCCGACGGTCGTCGATATGACGCTGCTGCGCACCGGTGAGTTGCGCGAAATACGCCGGCTGGGACCGGAACTCGTCGCGATCAGTGCGCCATACAAGCTGAAGCCGAACGAGACCGAGAAGTCCGGACCGCGCGAGGCCGAGACTCTCGACACGATGAAGGCGGTCGCCGATGCGGTGCTGGCGGCGGGAAATAAGGGCGTCGAGATCCAGCGCTACAAAGGTCTCGGCGAGATGAATCCGGAGCAGTTGTGGGCGACCACGATGAATCCCGATACGCGATCGATGCTGAAGATGCAGATTTCGTCGCGCGAGGCGGCGGAGGAAGCCTTCGCCACGTTGATGGGCGACCAGGTGGAGCCGCGGCGCCTGTTTATCGAAGAGAACGCGCTCAACACCCGCAGCCTCGACATCTGACGACGGCAACTTTGGATGCCCCGGCGGCGGGCCAAACGCATCGCATGTCATCGAGGGAGTCGTTGCACGAAGAAATTCGGATCATGGCGACCAACTGCGCCGTTTGTGAGCGCGACGCGCGCGACGCGGAGCAGAACCTGGGCATCGCGCTCGACCTCGCCGGCATCGCGCATCCTGAGGATTCCTTCGCATACGATCTGCTGCCTCACCGCCGCGAATTTCATCGCGACAAGCTGCTGCGGAAAATCCAGGAGTGGGCGGCGCTGGGGCAACAATGCGACTAGTCCGAATTTCTGTATGTAACTCGGGGGAGCCCGGATTAAATGGCTGAGACGACCAACGGCAACGAACCGCATCGCAACGAACCGACGCTGCTGAATATCGAAGACGACATGCGGCAGTCCTACCTGGACTACGCGATGTCGGTGAATATCGGGCGCGCGCTGCCGCAGATTCGCGACGGCCTCAAGCCGGTGCATCGCCGGATTCTGTACGCGATGTTCCGCGAAGGATTGCTGGCGAATCGGCGCTACTCGAAATGCGCGGGCGTCGTCGGCGAAGTCCTCAAGCGCTACCATCCGCATGGCGACATGTCGGTGTACGACGCGCTGGTGCGCATGGCGCAGCCGTTCAGCCTGCGTTATCCGCTGATCGATGGCCAGGGAAACTTCGGTTCGGTCGATGGCGATCCACCGGCCGCGTATCGATACACCGAGTGCAAGTTGACGCGGCTGGCGGAGCGGATGCTCGCGGACATCGACAAGGACACCGTCGATTTCGTCCCGAACTACGATGGGCAGCATCAGGAACCCGAGATTCTGCCGGCGCAGTTTCCGAACCTGCTCGTGAACGGCTCCGACGGCATCGCAGTCGGCATGGCGACCAACATCCCGCCGCACAATCTCGGCGAGATTTGCGACGCGCTGCTGGCGTTGATCAGCAAACCCGGCATCACGCACGAGGAAATTCTCGACATCGTGCCCGGCCCTGATTTTCCGACCGGCGCGCAACTGCTGGGCCGCAAGGCGATCCGTGATGCGTACCTCACCGGCCGCGGCACACTCACCATGCGGGCTCTGGCGGCCATCGAGACCGACAAGCGCAGCTCGCGCGCGTCGATCATCATTCGCGAGATTCCGTACCAGGTGAACAAGGCGCGCATGATCGAGCGGATGGCGGAGCTGGTCAACGACAAGCGCATCGAAGGCATCAGCGACATCCGCGACGAATCCGATCGCGACGGCATGCGCGTCGTCATCGAGCTCAAGCGCGACGCCGAGCCGCGCATCGTGCTCAACCAGCTCTACAAGCTGACCCAGATGCAGCAGGGTTACGGCATCATTCTGCTCGGCATCCACGAGGGCCGTCCCAAGGAGATGAACCTGCTGCAGATGCTCGTCGCGTTCCTCGAGCATCGCAAGATCGTGCTGACGCGGCGCACGCGGTTCGAGCTGAAGGAGGCCGAGGCGCGCCTCCACATCCTCGACGGTCTGCTCATCGCACTCAAGAATCTCGACGCCGTCATCAAGCTGATTCGCGGATCGAAGGACGCCGAGACCGCGCGCTCGGGCCTGATGAAGCAATTCGGGCTCTCGCAGTTGCAGGCGCAGGCGATCCTCGATCTCACGCTGCGCCGGCTCACTTCGCTCGAGCGGGAAAAAATCGAGACCGAGCACAAGGAAACCGTCACCCTCATCGCGCGCTACAAGAAAATACTGGCCGACGAGAAGGAACTGTTGAAGCTGATCGCCGGCGAGCTCGACGAAATTAAAAAAGAATTCGCCGACCCACGCCGCACCCAGATCGTCGAGGCCGAAGGCGAGTTTTCGATCGAGGATCTGATCGTCGAAGAGGATGTGCTCGTCTCCGTCACGCACGGCGGCTACCTTAAGCGCACGCCGCTATCGCTCTATCGCACGCAAAAGCGCGGCGGCCGCGGCAAGATTGGCGCGACTACCACCGAAGAGGATTTCGTCGAGCATCTCGAGCGCGTCTCAACCCACGACCGCCTGCTATTCTTCACCAGCGCCGGCAAGGTTTACGAGCTCAAGGCTTACGAACTGCCGGAGGGCGGCCGCGCAGCCAAGGGGCGCTCGATCGCCAACCTGCTGAGCCTCGCCAACGAAGAAACGCTGTCCGCGTTTATTCCAGTGCCGCGCGAGATCGCCGGCAAGTTCGTCTTTTTCTCGACTCGCCGCGGCCGCGTGAAGAAGACCGCGCTCGACGAATACGAAAATATTCGCTCGACCGGAATCATCGCGATCAATCTCGAAGACGGAGACTCGCTGGTCGATGTGCGAATCACCGACGGCAATCAGCAAATCGTGCTTTCGACGCGGGAGGGCCAGGCGATTCGCTTCAAGGAAGAAGAGGCGCGCCCGATGGGCCGCGCGACCGGCGGCGTGGTCGGCATGGAACTCGAGTCGCAGACCGTCAAGGAAGGCAAGACGGTGATTCTGGTCGAAGACGAAATCGTTTCGATGTCCACCGTGCGCGACGACGAAACTCTCCTGACGGTGTCGGAACTCGGCTACGGGAAACGCACGCCGGCCTCGGACTATCGGCTTACACATCGCGGCGGCAAGGGCGTCATCACGATGAACGTCACCGACAAGACCGGCAAAGTGATCAGCGTGCGGCAAGTCGGCACCGACGACCAGGTGATGCTGATAACCGACGGCGGCAAGATCATACGCCTGGCCGTAAAAGGGGTGCGCATCACCGGCCGCAACGCGCAGGGCGTGCACATGGTGCGGCTCGAAGGCGAGGAGCGCGTCCGCGCGGTCGCCGGAATGGCGGAGCGCGAGGAGGACGAAGGCAACGGCAATGGCTCCAATGGCGGCGCCGAGGCGGAGGATTCGGACGAGTAGCTAATCGAGTGACTATTTGCGAATAGTCAGTGACTACGCGTTCGCGCTCGGCCGCGAGGATACGTTGGCATACCATCGCGTCAGGTTCGCCTGATCCGGCTGAATCCGGATATCCACGGTGCGCGCGAAGTCGATCATGCACAACGTCGTGATATCGGCGATCGAGTACCTGTCACCCGCGATGAATTCTCGACTCTTGAGCTCCGAATCGAGCCATGCGATGCGATCGAGCGCCGCGTGCTTTTGAATTTCGCCGAACGCCGGAATTCGACGCCCACGTCCTTCCGCGACTTTGCTCAGATGCGACCATACTTGTCCCACCGGCGCGAAGATTTCGAGCTCGATTCTCCGATTCCACATCTCGACGATCGCCTGCTCGCGCGCGCCGACGCCGAACAGCCGCGGCTCCGGCTGAATTTCCTCGAAGTAGCGGCAGATCGCGACGCTTTCCGAGAGACAACTGCCGTCGTCGAGCTCGAGAATCGGCAATGAGCCGAGCGGGTTCTTCCGGTAGAACTCCGGTGTGCGATTGGCGTTGCGCATGATATCGACTTGCACCAGCTCGACGCTGATTCCCTTCTCCGCGAGGAAGATCCGCACTCGCCGCGGGCTTGGCGCGAGCGTGAAGTCGTACATCTTCATGACGCTTCCGCCGGTGGCTCGCCCGCGCCGGTTCCCTCCGCACTGTAAGAATTGTCGGCGGCGGTCAGCGCACGGCCTCGCGCGATCTCGAATCCCATCGAACCGAGAATTTCTTCGAGCGCGTTGAGCGCGAGCATCACGTTTTCGCGCCGCGAACCTTCGCCCATCAGACCGATGCGCCAGATTTTGCCCTTGAGCGGTCCCAGACCCGCCGCGATTTCGATATTGAATAGCCGCAGCAGTTCCGCTCGAACTTTCACGTCGTCGATGTTCGCCGGAACCGCGATCGTCGTGAGTTGCGGCAGCCGGTATCCTTCCTGCGCCGCGAGCTGCAGACCCATCGCGCGCACTCCAGCCTGGAACGCGGCCGCGTTGACGCGATGCCGACGCCATCGTGCTTCGAGCCCTTCCTCGACGACGATCCGCAGCGCCTCGTAGAGCGCATAGTTCATCGTGATCGGCGCCGTGTGATGGTACAGCCGGTCGGGGCCCCAGTACTGTTCGATCAGGGCGACGTCGAAGTACCATGAGCGGCACTTCGTCTTGCGTTTGCGCACCGACTCCATCGCGCGCTCGCTGAACGTCACCGGCGACAGGCCCGGCGGCGCGCCGAGACCCTTCTGCGTGCAGCTGTAGCAGGCGTCGATGTTCCACTTGTCAATTTCGACCGGCACACACGCGAGCGACGTCACCGCGTCGATCGCGATCATCGCGCCGTGCCGATGCGCCAGCTCGGCGATCTC
Organism: uncultured delta proteobacterium; assembly: GCA_963756005.1. GTDB lineage: Bacteria > Desulfobacterota > Binatia > Binatales > Binataceae > Binatus. Next base: position 204,663 of record CAVWMC010000001.1, on the reverse strand, counting down.
CTCGATCGGCTGATGTATCCCGGTCGAAGTTTCGGCGTGGACGACTGCGACCAGTTTGGGATTTTTCGCCGCCTTCAACGCCGCCGCTACTTTGGCCAGGCTCGACGATCGTTCCCCATTCCGCCTCGACCTTGTGAACTTTCGCGCCTTGTCGCGACGCAACCTCCGCCAGCCGCGCGCCGAACGCGCCGTTGACGCCGACCACGACCTCGTCGCCGTCTTCGACGAGATTCGCGATCACGGTTTCCATCCCAGCCGAACCGGTGCCGGAGACCGGAAACGTGATCTCGTTTTTCGTGCGGAACACGAGGCGCAGGAGCTGCTTGATATTCTCCATCACCTTGAGGAAATCGGGATCGAGATGCCCGACGACTGGCGACGCCATCGCCTTCATCACGCGCGGATTGACGTTGGACGGTCCCGGGCCGAGCAGTATCCGCGCCGCCGGCCTCAATTCTGGAAATGATTCCGCCACCTTTGTTTCTCCTTCCAATCGATCGCCGCAGTTGCTGAAATCGAACCTTGCTATTATGACGGCCAAGGATCAAACGCAAAAGCATTCCGCCGTGGTAGAGTGCTGCGGAGGTTGAACGCGCCGTCGCAATACTAATGAACGCCATCGATCGCAAACTGCTCGAACAGCTGCGCGAAATTCTCGGGGCCGACGGGATCGTCTCGCGCGCGACCGAGTTGAAAGTTTACGAGTGCGACGGATGGACCGTCGAGAAGAGCGTCCCCGACGTGCTGATGCTGCCGCGTACGACCGCGCAGTTGAGCGCCGTGTTGACCGCGCTCGATCGCGGCGGCGTTGCCTTCGTTCCGCGCGGCGCCGGCACCGGTCTTTCCGGCGGATGCCTTCCCTTGAACGCGCCGGCGATGATCTGCACGTCGAAAATGAATCGGATCGTCGAAATCGATCTCGACAATCGGCGCGTCGTCGCCGAGAGCGGCGTCGTCAATCTGCACGTCACCAACGCCGTCAAGTCGAACGGATATTTCTACGCGCCCGACCCGTCGTCGCAGGTGGCGTGCACGATCGGCGGCAACATTGCCGAGAACTCCGGCGGTCCGCATACCTTGAAATACGGCGTGACCACCAATCACGTGCTCGCACTCGAGCTGGTGTTGCCTGACGGCGAGGTCGTCGAGCTCGGCGACTCGACCGAAGAACGATGCGGCTACGATTTGGTCGGCGCCGTGGTCGGTGCTGAGGGCACCACCGGAATCGTCACGCGCGCAACGCTCAAGTTGATGCGCGAGCCAGAGAACCATCGCACGCTGCTCGCCACTTTTCCCGACGCCGACACCGCGACGCACGCCGTGTCGATGATAATCGCGTCGGGAATTGTGCCGGCCGCGCTTGAAATGATGGACCAGCTCATCATTCGCGCGGTCGAAGCCGCGTTTCATGTGGGGCTGCCGCTCGATGCGGGGGCAGTGCTGATCATCGAGCTCGAAGGTCTCGAGGCGGGACTGACAGCCTATGCAGATGAGGTGACGAAGACGGTGAGCGCGGCCGGCGCGTCGAGCGTAAGGCTCGCGCGCGACGAAGCGGAACGCGCGCTGTTGTGGAAAGCGCGCAAACGGGCTTTCGGGGCCGTCGGGAGGCTCGCACCGAACTACGCGACTCAGGACGGCGTGGTGCCGCGAACCTGCCTGCCACGGATTCTGCGCGTGATCGCCGACGTCAGCCGCCGCTACGACTTGCGCATCGGCAACGTGTTCCACGCCGGCGACGGCAATTTACATCCGATCGTTCTCTACGACGAGCGCGAGCCCGGCCAGGTCCGCCGCGCGATCGACGCGGGCCGCGAGATCCTCAAAGCCTGCATCGAGATGGGCGGCAGCCTGACCGGCGAACACGGAATCGGCGTCGAGAAAATCGGCGAAATGCCGCTGATGTTCTCGCCCGACGATCTTCGCGTCATGACGGAATTGCGTCACGTGTTCGATCCATTCGAGCGATCGAATCCCGGCAAAGTCATCCCGCAGCCCGGCGCATGCGTCGAGGTCGCCACCCCGCGGCGCCAGGTACCGATTTAAAAGATCGTGGCTGCCACTCCACCTTCAAATCTTGCGAACCGTCTCGAGTCGATCGTCGGCGCCGGCCATGTTCGCACGCCAACCAGTCGCGAGGCGCGCGCCGCCGATGCGATCGTCGAGCCCGCGTCGGTCGAAGAAATCTGTGAAATCGTCCGCCTGTGCGAAGCCGATCGAATTGCGCTGGCACCCATCGGCGCGTCGCGCTCGCTCGCGGGGATCCGGCGGTCGCCGGTCGCACTTGGTATCTCGATGGCGCGACGGGCCCGGATAATCGCCTACGAACCCGACGACATGACAGTTGTCGCGGAGTCGGGAATCACTGTCGGCGCGCTGAACGAAGCGATGGCGCCTTCAGGCCAGCGGCTTCCGCTCGATCCATGCGACCCCGCGATAACGACTCTCGGCTCGTTGATTGGTGCGTCGCACTGCGGCCCGCTGCGCCTCTCAGAGGGTACTTCGCGCGACCTGCTGATTGGCGTTCGCTTCGTCGGCCACGGCGGCAACCTTGTTCACGGCGGCGGCCGCGTGGTCAAAAACGTCGCGGGCTATGATTTGATGAAAGTGATGGGCGGCTCGTTCGGCACGCTGGGAATAGTAACTGAGGCGACATTCAAAGTGCGTCCGATTCCACCGGAATACTGCCTCGCGCTCATACCCTATGCGCGCGCGGCGGATGCGTTCGCCGCCGCGCACATAGTCAATGATGCGTTGCCACTGAGTAATCTCGATATACTAAGTCCGGCTCTCGCAATGCGTTTCGATTTTACCGAACGATTTCTGCTTCTAGCCGGTTTTTCCGGAAGTGCGCTCGAAATTGGCTACCAGGCTGAGCGGATTCGCGATCTGCTCGGTGCGCGCGGCGAAATCCTCGACCGCGACGCGGCCATGCGCAGATACGAACAGTTGCGCGATCTCGATTTTCATTCGGCCGGGCTGTCCGCGCAAATGGCGGTGCCACCCGCGAATCTCGCGCGCGCGGTGGAAGCCTGCGGTGCTGAATTTCGCGCGCACGCGGGTTCCGGCGTCGCGCAGATGTTCCTCGTCGGCGAATCATCCGCCGAAACCGCGAGCCAAACGGTTGCACGATGGCGCGAGGCCGCCCACTCGGCGCGCGGCAATCTTCGCTTGCTCGCCGCCGCGCCCGCTGTTCGCGATTCACTCGAATTCTTCGACACTCCCAACGTCGGCGCGCTCGCGCTTATGCGCCGGCTCAAGGCGGCCTTCGATCCTGCCGGGATCTTCAACCCCGGATGCTTCGTCGGGGGAATCTGAATGGCCGCGTCCGCGCTCTCGCCATCGAAACCGGTTCGCGACGTCTGCGACTACGAGCTGCTGTTCGATTGCGTTCATTGCGGACTCTGCGCCGAAGCGTGTCCAACTTACGTGGTGACGCGCAGCGAAATGGACTCGCCGCGCGGCCGGATCTACCTGATGAAATCGCTCGCCGAAGGACGCATCGAGCTCGACGACGACGCCGCGCGCCATCTCGATTTGTGCCTCGGCTGCCGCGGATGCGAGACGGCCTGCCCGTCCGGCGTCCACTACGGCCGCCTGATTGAAGGTGCGCGTTCATTCGTCGAGCGCAATCATCGTCGAGGGCTTGCCGATCGAATCAAACGGCGCGCGCTGAGCGCAATTTTCCCATATCCAAATCGTCTCCAGACGCTGCTCGCGCCGTTGAAGCTGGTCGATCGCCTTGGCCTGAGACCCGCTCTCAGAGCCGTCATGCCGCACACGATTCGCGATTGGCTGGATCTTCTTCCACCGCTTGAATCCGGATCGCGCCCACTCGCAAATGGAGCAACCAATTCGCCGCAAGCGAACGCACCGACGGTCGTCGTGCATCACGGATGCGTCGCGCAAGTGCTCGCGAGTTCGGAAAATCTGAACAGTGAGCGTCTGCTCGCCGCCGCCGGCTATCGAGTCGTTCGGCTCGAACCGACCTCATGCTGCGGGGCACTCGATCTGCATTCAGGCAACGCATCTCGAGCCCTCGATTTCGCCCGCGCCAACGTTCGCGCGCTGAAGAACTCCGGCGCCGATGCGATCGTCTCGGCCGCGTCGGGATGTTCGGTGGCAATCGCCGAATACGGCGACTTGCTCAAAGACGATCCTGAATTCGCGGCGGATGCGCGCGCGGTTTCCGCGAGAGTCCGTGACCTCAGTTCCATCCTGCTCGACGCGCCGTTGAAGCCGAAGCGCGAATTCCGATCTATCGTCACCTATCACGACGCCTGTCACCTCGCACATGGGCTCGGCGTGCGCGAGGCGCCGCGCAAATTGCTCGCGTCAATTCCGGGCGTGACGATGGTCGAGATGACGGAATCTGATCTCTGCTGCGGTTCGGCCGGCTCTTACAATTTGACCGAGCCCGCGATGGCGCGCGAGCTGGCGCGCCGCAAAGCCGACAATATCGTTGCGACCGGCGCTGACTACGTCGTGCTCGCGAATCCCGGATGCGAGTTTCAAATCGCCGCGGAACTTCGCCGCCGCCAATCGAAAATCAAGGTCGTCCACCTCGCCGACTTTCTCGCGATAGCGTCGCAGTGACGATTCACGAAATCAAGTTGTACTTCGCCTACACGAGTCCCTACTCGTATCTCGCGATGCAGCCGGCCCGCGAACTCGAACAATCCCACAACGTGCGCGTCCGCTTCATTCCCTATGGCGTGAACATCAGGAAGGTTTACGGCCCGCTCGATCGCGAGGACGCCGACCGGCGCAAAGTTCGGTACCTGTATATCGACGCGCGGCGAATCTCGAAGGAGCGCGGACTCGTCATTTATCCCCCGAAAAAGATTTTCAGCGCGCGCCTCGCGTTCTACGGCGGCCTCTACGCCGCGAAGAATCAAAAATTCCGGCCCTACTCCGATCGCGTGTTCGACCGATTCTGGAAACAGGAACTCGATGTCGAGAGCCGCGACGCAATCTCAGCGATCGTTGCTGAAGTCGGTCTCGATCCCGCCGAATTTCTTCGCTATGCCGACACCGACGCGCGCGCCGACCTGGCTGCATGCTTCGCCGAGGCCGATCGCGACAAGATTTTCGGCGTGCCGACCTTTATCGTGGACGGCGAACCGTTCTGGGGCGAGGATCGAATCGAGTGGGTGATTCGCAAGCTCGACGCGATGGGCCTGCGCCGATGAACTCAACTCTGCGTGATCGGAATGTACCGGGGCTGCGACTTCACACGTTCGAGCCACGCGCGAATCGCGGGATAACCGGTCAAAGAGAAGCCGCCTTCGCCGGCGACGTGCGTGTAGGCGTAAAGCGCGATGTCGGCGATCGAGTAGCGCTCGCCAACGAACCATTCGCGCGACTTCAGTTGCCCTTCCATCACGCCGAGCGCGTCATATCCGCGCGGACGCATCATCGTGTCCACGATAGGGCGGCGAGGGTCCGCGACCTCCGGATGCATCACCAGGTAGCGTACGCTCGCGATGTACGGTTCGTGGCTGTACTGCTCGAAAAAGAGCCACTGAAGAACCTGCGCGCGTTGGAAACGATCGGCCGGCATCAGCGGCGTGCCTTCGGCGAAGTACGTGATGATCGCGTTCGACTCGAACAGCAGTTTGCCATCGTCCAGTTCGACGGCGGGGATTCTGCCGTTGGGAAATTTGCGCAGAAACTCCGGCGTACGCGTTTCGCCCTTCGTGATGTTGAGCTCGATTCGCTTGAACGGAATCGCAAGCTGCGTCAGCAGAAGCCGAACTTTGTAGCCGTTGCCCGATATCAAATAGTCGTACAGCCGAATCATCAGAGCTCGGGGCTCGACGGCAGGAAGGTCTCGCCCATCAGGTAGGCGTCAACCGCGCGCGCGGCTTCGCGTCCCTCCCATATCGCCCACACCACCAGCGACTGTCCGCGACGCGTGTCGCCGGCCGCGAACACTCCGGGCACGCTCGACATGTAGTTCTCGCACTGCACGTTGCTGCGCGGATCGAGCTTGAGACCGAGCTCCGAAATTATGCCGTCGGGCTCAGGGCCGAGAAATCCGAGCGCAAGCAGCACGAGGTCGCACTCGATCTCGAAATCGGTGCCCGGAATCTGCTCCATCACCATCCGCCCGTTGTCACGCTTCCAGTTGAGCCGCACGCCGTGAAGCTTTTTCACCGCGCCGTTTTCGCCGGAGAACCTGCTCGTGTTCACGCTCCAGTCGCGCTGGACGCCCTCTTCGTGCGAGCTCGAAGTGCGCATGATCATCGGCCAATCCGGCCACGGCATTTCGTCGGTGCGCTTTTCCGGCGGCATCGGCAGCAACTCGAACTGATGCACGACGATCGCGCCCTGCCGATTCGACGTGCCGAGGCAATCGGAGCCGGTATCGCCGCCGCCCAGTATGACAACGCGTTTTCCGTTCGCGGTGATCTCGCCGGCCGCGTCGAGTGCGTCGCCGAAGTTGCGCTTGTTCTGCTGCGGCAGGAAATCCATGGCGAAATGGATCCCCTTGAGCTCGCGTCCCGGTATCGGCAGGTCGCGCGGCTTGGTCGCGCCCATCGTGAGTACGATGGCGTCGTACTTCGAGCGCATTTCATCCGCGTGTACATCGATTCCAACGCGGCAGTTGGTGACAATCTCGAGACCCTCGGCCTTCATCTGCTCGACGCGCCGATTGACGATCCACTTTTCCAGCTTGAAGTCCGGAATTCCGTAGGTGAGCAATCCGCCCACCCGATCCGACCGCTCGTAGAGCGTCACCGAATGTCCGGCGCGCGTGAGTTGCTGTGCGCATGCCAGCCCCGCCGGTCCCGAGCCTACCACGGCGACGCGCTTGCCCGATTTGCGCGCGGGCGGCATCGGCGCAATCCATTTTTCCGCCCATGCATGATCGATAATGTTTTTCTCGATCAGTTTGATCGTTACCGGATCGTTGTTGATGTTGAGGACGCAGGCTTCTTCGCACGGCGCGGGGCAAATTCTGCCGGTGAACTCCGGAAAGTTGTTGGTCGCATGCAGCCGCTCAATCGCCTCGCGCCACCTGCCGCGATAGATCAGATCGTTCCAGTCGGGAATGATGTTCCCGAGCGGGCAGCCCTTGTGGCAGAAGGGGATTCCGCAGTCCATGCAACGGGCGCCCTGCGCGCGCAGCTTGTCCTCGGGCATCTTGAGATCGAACTCGCGCCAGTCCTTCAGGCGTTCGCCGACCGGACGCCGCGAAGGAGTCTCGCGTTTTATCTCCATGAAGCCCGTGATCTTTCCCATCGAAACCGCGCTCTCTCCAATCAATTCTGATTAGTCAGTCGATTACTCACTCGCCTAAACTGCCGCGAGCCGTGCGAGGTCGGAATCCATGTTGAGATGCTGCCGCTCGAGCACCATCCGATACTCAGTCGGCAATACTCTCACGAATTTCCTGGTGTACTCGTCCCACTTGTCGAGGATCCGCCGCGCGACCTCGCTCTCCGTGTACTGCTGATGCCGGACAATCAGCGCGTGCAACTGTTTGAGCTCGTCCGGGGCGTTTACCGCTCCCAGCTCGACCATTCCAGGATTGCAGCGCGCGGCGAACGAACCGTCTTCGTCGAGCACGTACGCGACGCCGCCGCTCATGCCGGCCGCGAAGTTGCGCCCGGTCTTGCCGAGCACCACGACCAGCCCGCGCGTCATGTATTCGCAGCCATGGTCGCCGACGCCTTCGACGACCGCATGCGCGCCGCTGTTGCGCACCGCGAATCGCTCGCCCGCCACGCCGCGGAAGAACGCTTCGCCGCCGGTCGCGCCGTACAGCGCGACGTTGCCGATGATGATGTTGTCCTCGGCCTTGAAGGTCGCTTCTTTTGGCGGCCGCACCGACATGAATCCGCCCGACAGTCCCTTGCCGCAATAGTCATTGGCGTCGCCTTCGAGATGAAGTGCGACTCCCGGCGCGAGCCACGCGCCGAAACTCTGACCCGCGGAACCCTTGAGATGAATTTGAACCGTGTACGGCGGCAATCCCTCCGCGCCGAAGTGCCGCGACACTTCCGCCGATAGCATCGTGCCGACAGTGCGGTTCACGTTGCGAATTGGAAGATGAATCTCGACCGGCTTGCGATGCTCGAGCGCGTCTTTCGCCAGCTCGATGATCTGATTGTCGAGCGCCTTGTCGAGGCCGTGATCCTGCAGCTCGACACAATGCAGCGGTTCGTCGGGGCCGACGTCCGGGCGACGCAGAATGTTCGCCAGATCGACGTTGCGTGCTTTCCAATGCGCGATTGCTTCGTTGCCGTCGAGGCATTCGACGTGCCCCACCATTTCCGCGACGGTGCGGAAGCCCAACTGCGCCATGTATTCGCGCAATTCGTCCGCGATGAACATCATGAAGTTCACGACGTGCTCGGGCTTGCCGGCGAACTTCTCGCGCAGCACCGGATCCTGCGTCGCGATGCCGACCGGGCAGGTGTTGAGGTGGCAGACGCGCATCATGATGCATCCCGACGCGACCAGCGCGGCGCTGGCGAAACCGAATTCCTCGGCGCCGAGCAGCGCGGCGATCGCGACGTCGCGTCCAGTCTTGAGCTGGCCGTCGGTCTCGACGTTGATGCGTCCGCGCAGACCGTTCATCACGAGGGTCTGCTGGGTCTCGGCGAGTCCGAGCTCCCACGGAATTCCCGCATGCTTGATCGACTGCAATGGCGACGCGCCGGTGCCGCCGTCGTAGCCGCTTATCAGCACGACGTCGGCCTTGGCCTTCGCCACTCCGGCCGCGATGGTGCCGACGCCGACTTCCGCGACAAGCTTGACGCTGATGCGCGCGCGATTGTTTGAATTTTTGAGATCGTGGATCAGCTGCGCGAGATCCTCGATCGAATAGATGTCGTGATGCGGCGGCGGCGAGATCAATCCAACGCCGGGCGTCGAGTAGCGAATCTTCGCGATGAAATCGTCAACCTTGTGTCCGGGAAGCTGACCGCCTTCCCCCGGCTTGGCGCCCTGCGCCATCTTGATTTGCAGTTCGTCGGCGTTGACGAGGTAGTGACTGGTCACGCCGAAGCGCGCCGACGCCACCTGCTTGATCGCGCTGCGGCGGAAATCGCCGTTGGCATCGCGCACGAAGCGCGCCGGATCCTCGCCGCCTTCGCCGGTGTTGCTCTTGCCGCCGATCCGGTTCATCGCGATCGCGAGATTTTCATGCGCCTCTTTGCCGATCGATCCGAACGACATCGCACCCGTCTTGAAGCGCTTGACGATCTCGGTGGCCGGCTCGACTTCTTCGAGCGGTACTGACGGCCGGCTCGAATTGAACTTGAGCAGCGAGCGCAGCGTCGCCAGCGAGCGGCTCTGCTCGTCCACCGCCTTGGTGTATTCCTTGAACAGCCGGAAACTTCCCGATCGCACCGAATGCTGCAAGCGTGCGATCGTGTTCGGGTTGTACATGTGGAACTCGCCGCCACGGCGCCACTGGTACTGGCCGCCAACGTCGAGATTGCCGTCGAGGTTCACCGCCACCTTGAACGCATAGCCATGACGCTCGGCCGTTTCGCGCGCGATCGCGTCGAGGCCGACGCCCGCCACGCGCGACGGCGTCCAGGTGAAGTACTTGTCGATCACGTCCTGCGCCAACCCGATCGCCTCGAAGATCTGCGCGCCGCGATAACTCTGCGTGGTCGAGATGCCCATCTTGGACGCGACTTTCGTGATGCTCTTGCCGACGGCCTTGACGAAATTGTGAACCGCGGTGTCTTCGTCGATGTCGCGCAGTTGGCCGTCGCTAATCATCCCGGCCATCGTCGCGTACGCGAGATACGGATTGACCGCGCCGGCGCCGTAGCCGACCAGCAGGCAGAAATGCATCGCCTCGCGCGGCTCGCCCGACTCGACGACGAGTCCCGCGCGCGTGCGCGTCCCCTCGCGAATCAGATGATGATGCACGGCGCCGGTCGCGAGCAGCGCCGGTATCGCCGCGAGGTCCGCATTCACGCCGCGATCCGACAGCACGATGATCGTGTAGCCGGATTCGATCGCGTCCGACGCGCCTTTACAAAGCTGGTCGAGCGCGGCGCGAAGTCCCGCTTCACCATCGTTGACGCGATACAGCGTCGGCAGCGTGATCGTTCGCAGACCCTCGACGTTGAGCCGCTTGATTCGTTCGAGTTCTTCGTTGGTGAGAATCGGCTGCTTGAGTTGAAGCTGCCGGCAATGTCGTGGCGACTCCTCGAACAGATTATCCTCGGCGCCAATCGTGGTCTCGGTTGACGTCACCAATTCCTCGCGAATTGGATCGATCGGCGGATTCGTCACCTGCGCGAACAATTGCTTGAAGTAGTTGTAGAGCGGCTGCGATTTGTTCGACAGCACCGCCAGCGGCGTGTCCGTGCCCATCGATCCGACCGGCTCCTGCCCGTTGGTCGCCATCGGCGCGAGGATCATCTTGAGATCCTCGATCGTGTATCCGAACGACTGCTGTTGCTTGAGCAACTCGTCAGGCTCGAAGCATTCAACCGCGGGCGCACCGCTCGCCTCGGGGATCGACTCGAGCGTGACGAGACTTTGGTCGAGCCATTCGCGATACGGCTGCCGCGCCGCCACTGACTCCTTGATCTCTTCGTCCTGCACGATTCGGCCGAGCGCAGTGTCGATGAGAAACATTCTGCCCGGCTGCAGCCGCCCCTTGTGCGCGACGTTCTCCGGCGCGATGTCGAGCACGCCCGTCTCCGACGCCATCACCACCAGCCCGTCCTTGGTCACCGTGTAGCGCGACGGACGCAAGCCGTTGCGATCGAGCACCGCGCCAATCCTGATTCCGTCGGTGAACGCGATCGACGCCGGGCCGTCCCACGGCTCCATCATGCACGAATGAAAATCGTAAAACGCGCGCTTGCTGTCACTCATCTGCCGATCGTTCTGCCACGCTTCCGGAATCATCATCATCACGGCGTGCGGAATTGAACGGCCGGTGCGAATCAGCAGCTCGAGACAGTTGTCGAAGGTCGCGGAGTCGCTGCCGTTGGGCTCGACTATGGGCAGCAGCTTCTTGATGTCGTCGCCGAACAGCGGCGACGAAAAAAGTTTCTCGCGCGCCACCATCCAGTTGATATTCCCGCGCAGCGTGTTGATCTCGCCGTTATGCGACATGAAGCGGTACGGATGCGCGCGGTCCCAGCTCGGGAACGTGTTGGTCGAAAACCGCTGATGCACCATCGCGAGCGCGCTCTTGAACGCGTCGTTCAACAAGTCCGGGAAGAACTCCGGCAGTTGCGTCGAGATCAACTGACCCTTGTAAACGACAGTCAGCGCCGACAGGCTGCAGAAATAAAATAATTCAGGATCGAACAGACCGAGTTTCTCTGCCTCGGTCATGGCGCGCTTGCGAATTACGTACAGCTTGCGCTCGAGCGCCTCGGCGCCGTTGACGTCCGCGCTGCGCGCGATGAAGACCTGGCGAATCGCAGGCATCCCGCGCCGTGCGATATCGCCGCACGCCGCCTCGACCACCGGCACGTCGCGCCATCCGAGGATTTGCTGACCTTCCTCATTGACGATTCGCTCGAACGCGTCCTCGCACTCCCGGCGCTTGACCGCGTCGAGCGGCAGGAAGACCTGGCCGACGCCGTATTCTCCGGCCGCCGGCAGTTTGAATCCGAGCCGCGCCGCCTCGTTCGCGAAAAACTCGTGCGGTATCTGGATCAGGATTCCGGCGCCGTCGCCCGTGCGCGGATCGCATCCGCACGCGCCGCGATGCGTCAGGTTGTCGAGCACCTGCAGGCCCTTGGCCACGATGTCATGCGAGCGCTCGCCCTTGATGTTCACGACGAAGCCGACGCCACACGCGTCGTGCTCATGCGCGGGATCGTAGAGGCCCTGCTTTTTCGGAACGCTTCGGTAGTTATGCATCATGACACCCGCCTTGAATCCGGCGGCGCCGATTTCGCGGAGGCGTGGCGATGCCGCCGGCCGTTGACCGGCTCGCTCGCGTCGCCATTGGTGTGCGGCGAAATCAAGCCGCGCTCGGTATGCGTTGACAGCACCACCATCGTCTCCGTCCGCGCCACTCCCTCGATCGAGCGGATCGCGCTGATGAGCCGCTCGAGCGACGAAGTGTTTTCGGTTTTGACTTTGATCATGAGCGTGTGCTGACCGGTGACGTGATGGCATTCGAGCACGTCGTCGAGCAGGGCGACGGATTCCTCGAACAGCGAAATCGTTTTCGGGTGCGCGATCGACACGCCGATAAACGCGGTGACGTCCTTGCCGAGCCGCGCCGCATCGACCGTGGCGTGATAACCGATGATGACGCCGCCGTCTTCGAGTTTCTTGACGCGCTCGTTGACCGACGGCGCCGAGAGCCCGACTTGCTCGCCGAGCTTGACCAGCGGAATCCTGCCGTGCTCCTGCAGCAGGGCGATAATCTGCAGGTCGATAGCATCGAGTTCGGGGGAATCACCGCCGAATTTCATAAGGTTATCCTCGTCGCGAGTCGATGAAGATAGAAGGAAAGCAAAGTTGTGTCAAGTGTTTATAAGGTGTGGATATAATAAAACATTGGTTTGTTCAGGTCAACGCACTCTACGCCGACGAAATGCAGGCCGCCACCCGCCTCTGCCGGTCACCTATGCGGCGCTACGAGGCATTCGAGCGCGATCGCTCAGGCGATGCGTCGTTTACGCCGAAGCCGATTTCTCGCGTGCAGCAGAACCGACGGCGGGGTCTATTTGATGTAGTAACCCGAAACGCGCCACTGGCCATCATGGTCCAACATCGGGGTCACAGTCTCCGTCGCGGACTTCTTGTTCGCGAATGAGGTGTCGTACTGGATGACGACGTACTGCCCGTCCGGCGCGCCCGGCAGACTGGTCGCGTACTGCGCAACCTTCAAGTTTCTCGAGACGACCGCTCCGAGGGGTTTTCGTGCAGCGCTGAATTGGCGAACGAACCCGTCTTCAGATAGATGGTCCTTCACAATCTGGCTCGCCTGCTGATAACAAGCCTGATAGTCGCCGTCGTCCAGCAACTTGAGCCAAGCCGCGGCGGCTTTTGTTGCCTGCTCCACCGCAGCCTGGTTCGCCGCACGAGCATCGGCAGGGCCGAGTACGCAAACGAAGATCGCGATCGCAGCGAGAGAGTGGATCAACGCGGTTCTTATCATGGCTCCTCCTCCAAGAGCGTCTTTCATTTCTGTAGTGCCACCAGGAACGCAATACCCACGGCCGTTGGGATTAACACGACTGCCCCAAATACCCATGCCCACGCGTGTCCAAGGTTAATAGTCCAGCCGATACCAAATCGCTTCTCGACGAACAGCGCGGGGTCGCCAAAATTGAAGTAGAAGAGCCCGAGCTTCCACGCGTAATCAGGGCTCGCGTCCGACGCCACCACATCTAAACCGCCGGCATCTTCCGACATGCCTCCTCGCCCGGTGACGATCAGGAAAATTGAAGCCGCAGCTATTGCGATAAAAATGGCGAGGTCGGTTCCGTGGGCGCTGAATCCGAGTGGAAGCATCGCCGTCGCCGCCATCGCGTATTCGGCGCAAAGCATGCCGATGATTGCGAGCGTGGTTGTGGAATCCGCACGGCGAGGCAACTGCCGCCGTCGCGACCAGAAGAGTAATCCCCAGCATAGTATCGCGGTTAGCGCGGTTGCTCCGGTGAGCAGGCCCAGCAGCCCATACACGTGTAGAGGAGTTCTTGGAACCCAGGCATCTGGCTCGAGACCCGTGGTCCAATGAATCGGATAAGGGTCCGGGAGCGCGTTCCAATTGGAATAGGTCCACAGTGCTACCGAGCCGACGCACAAAAGGGGAATCGCAAAGGCTACAATTATGGTCGGCGGAGGATCGATGGCATTGAGATCGGCCTCCCGAGTTGTAGTCACCGCAGACGCGTGCGCCCAGACCGCACTGCGCGCCTTGAACAGCGCGACTGCAAATCCGACATATTCAACGGCGAACGCAAGCGCTCCCGACCAGTCCGATAGTACGCGCGGTTGCGTCAGAACTACTGTCAGCGACAGAGAATCGACGCCGTCAAAATCTTCGGTATCGGCCGATAACTGCGGGTCCGATGCTCTCGACTGCGGCGCAAGGTACTCTGACGGAGAACATCACATCGCGCCGCGTGAGTTCTGGCATCAGATATTCCAGCGCGCCGAACAACACCACTGCTAAAGTCCACGGCAGATTAACGGTCAGGAGGTTTGGCCAGATCATGCTTCGTTCGATCTCAGATCTTCTTCGACGAGATTCGAGTGCCGAGTGTCTCTGCCACTGCCTCCAACTCCGAGCGAATCAGTTTGTTCGAGACGCCCGCCGCCCGGCCCTCGGCCACCAATTCTCGAAGACGCCTCGTAAAGCGATTCCGCGTCTGCTCATTGGGTTGAGGAGTGCCGCGAACCAGGACTAGAGCACCCCGTCCGCGACCCAGATCGAGCCAGCCTTCTTCAGCGAGCGTCCGATAGGCTTCGGCCACGGTGTTGTGGTTTACGGCAAGATCTATCGCAAGTCGCCTGACGGTAGGCAGACGCTCACCTGGAGAGAACTCTCCGGCGACAAGGAGCGTCCGAATCTGATCGGCAACCTGCCGATATACCGGAACGGTCGAAGCATCATCGACCACTATGCGTCTTCGCGAAGGCATTTGTCTATTGTCTAGGGACAATAGACAATCTGAAGACCCATTGTCAACAGGTTGAGAGAGAGAGATGAAGCTCCTGCCCAAAACAACTTCCTAACGGGGACGAAAGTCCCGCATCCTGTCACCGGGTGCAGGGGTCACCCCTGCCGAAGGAAGCGTGAAACCCACCGCGGGTTTCACATTAAAATTGTTGTGGCTGCCCGCGCGCTACTCGCGTGATTCCGATATGTTTTACGAATGCGGATAAGCGTCGCTTCCCATCTCCAGCGCGTCGAGCCCCGACCACTCGACTTCCACCAGCACGCGGTTGCCGATGGTGCGCTCGACAATCTTGAAGAACAGCATCGAGAGTCCGAATACCACGACGATATTCACCGTCACGCCGATCAACTGCGCGAAAAATTGGCCCACGTCGCCGTAGAGCAAGCCGGTCACCGGTCCCGCGACGCCGTTCCAGCCGTCGCCGTAGGTGCCGTCGGCAAGCAGGCCGAGCGCGAGCGCGCCCCATATTCCGCACACGCCGTGGACCGCGATCGCGCCGACCGGATCGTCGATTCGATAGCGGCGCTCGAGTTCAAGCACCGCCCACACGACCAGCAATCCCGCAATTGTGCCGATCAAAACCGCCGCCGCCGGCGTGACGAATGCGCACGGCGCCGTGATCGCGACGAGTCCGCCCAGCAGGCCGTTGCAGGCCATCGCGATGTCCGGTTTGTTGTAGCGATGCCACAGGTAGAGCAGCGACGAGAGCGCGCCGGCGGCGGACGCGAGCATCGTGTTCACCGCGATGATCGCGATTCGTGGATCCGACGCGGCCAGCGTTGAGCCGCAGTTGAAGCCGAACCATCCGAACGCGAGTATCAACGTTCCGCTCACCGCCATCGGCAGGTTGTGGCCCGGCAGCGCTCCGATTGCGCCATCGCGCCGGAATTTTCCGATGCGCGGACCGATCATGTAAGCGCCGGCGAGCGCGGTTATTCCGCCCGTCATGTGCACCACCGACGATCCCGCGAAATCGAGATGGCCGTGGCCGAGCCCCAGGTTTACGCCGAGCTGCGAGAGCCAGCCGCCGCCCCACACCCAGTTGCCGTACAACGGATACAGGAACATCGACATGAACAGTCCGTAGATGAAGAACGCCTTGAACCGCCAGCGCTCGGCCATCGCGCCGGTCGGAATGGTCGCGGCGGTGTCCATGAACACCAGCGAGAACAGAAACATGCCGAGGCTGGCGGGATCGCGGCTGACGTTGAGCAGCGCGAATTTGCTGAAGCCGAGGATGCCGTACGAATGCGCGCCGATTGTGATCGACAGCTCGTGATGGCCAATCGCGGCCGTCCCGAGCGACGGCCAGTGCGCGACGCCGCCCATCATGAAGCCGTAGCCGGTGAGCCAGAAACCGAGGATGCCTATGGGGTAGATGATCAGGTTCATCGCCATCGTGTTGACGGCGTTCTTCGAGCGCGTGAAGCCGGTCTCGACCATCGCGAATCCGAGCTGCATGAACATCACGAGGAAACCGGCGACCAGCAGCCACGCGAGATTCAGCGAATTGTCCAACGGCGGCGACGACGCGGCGGTTTGCGCATGCGCAAGCGTCGGCAACGAGAACAGTGCCAGCGCCGCGAAAATCGCCGCGGCCAATCCGATTTGCGATCGTCTCGGCATCATCTCGTCTGCCCTCGATATGACCGGCGCGGAGTACCCTTAGCCGCCGGGTAACGGTTTGCGAGCCAGATCAGAAACAAAAAAGCGCCAATCAGCGACGTGAAAAACATCACGTACCCAAGCCGGCGCCGCATATTCTGCATCGCCAGACTGCGTGGATGGAGATGTTCCGCGCGATTCTGCGCTACGACCTTCGACGGGTCGCGCAGGTCTTCGAGCATCTGGCCCGCGCTCGCATAGCGGTCGCGTGGGTTGCGCTCGATCGCGTGCAGCACGATCTCCTCGAGATGCGGATCGAGCTCCGGCTTGAACGCGGTCGGTGGCTGCGGATCTTCGGCGGTCTTCGCGCGCATCACGTTGTAAACGTTGGGGCCCGAGTACGGCAGATGCCCGGTCAGCATTTCGTAGAGAATCGTGCCGAGCGAATAGAGGTCGGTGCGGACATCGCCGCGCCGGCCGCTGACCTGCTCGGGCGCCATGTAGTCCGGCGTGCCGATGGTCGATGACAACCCCGACCACGTCAGCCGCCGCGCCGATTCGTCGAGCGCGATTCCGAAGTCCATGACCTTGGTCTGGCCGCCGGCCGTCACCAGGATATTTTCAGGCTTCAAGTCCCGATGCACGACGCCCTCGCCGTGCATGTACACCAGCGTCTCCGCCAATTGCCGCGCGAGTTGCAGCGCCCTTTCCTGCGGCAGCCCGGGTTCCCGCATCATTGATCGCAGCGAGTCGCCCTCGATGTACTCCATAGCGATATACATGCGGCTTTTCTTTTTCGGCGTGAGCACCTTGACGATGCCGGGATGGTCGAGGCGGCGCCCGACTTCTTCTTCGCGCTGAAAGCGGCCGTAAAAGATCACGTCGCTCTCGAACTGCATGTAGGGAACTTTGATCGCGACGGTCTTGCCGTCGATCTGATCGATGGCCTTGAAGATCGACGCCATCCCGCTGCGCGCGACAACCTCGATCAACTTGTACTGATCGAGGTTTTCACCGACGCTGACCTCGCGCATTTTTCAGGACCGTTTCGGCAAAAGAGTCAGCGGACGTTAACATCCAGAGCGCCGCCAATGGAAGGGGAGGGCGCCCAAAATTGTCTCATCGCCGGCCGAACAGGCCGCGCAAGCGTTCGCGCCAGCCGCCGGTGGCGATTGTATGCCCCGTGTGCGACGTCATTCTGAAGACTGCGCAGGTCAGGTTGTCGTGCGGTGCCGCGCTTGTTGGCGGTGTCGATCAGGTTGCGGCATGCCGTTTCGGCGTCAACCTCGCGCGAGATCGATTCGAGTTCCTTGTCCTCGAGCGTGTTGTAGAGGCCGTCGCTGCAGAGGATCAGCCGGTCGCGCTCGAACAGCGGCAGCGTGATCCGGTCGATCGACGCTATCAGCTCGCGTCCAAGGCTGCGCAGCAGCATCCCACGCTCAGGATGAGTCTTCGCGCGCGCGGCGGTCATCATCCCCATCCTGACTTTGTCCGCGACCATCGTGTGATCCTTGGTGACCACCGAGATCTGACTGTGACGAATCAAATGGAGCCGGCAATCCCCGATGTGCACCGCTGACAGGATGCCCTTCTCGACCGCGACCGCCGTCATCGTGGTCGCCATCCGCGACAGTTCCGGCACCGTCAGCGCCTTGTCGTGAATCCCGATGTTGGCGCGCGTGATCGCGCGATAGAGCCGCTTGGCCGCGCCCCACTCAGGCGGACTCTCGCGGTAGGCTTCAAGCAGTATGTCCACTGCCATCCGGCTCGCGATCTCGCCGCCTTCGTAACCGCCGACGCCGTCGGCAACGGCGAACACCACGCTGTCGGGACTCTCGATGAAATGCCCGCACGAGTCTTCATTGTCGGGGCGCGTCGTGCCGACATCGGTCAACAGCGCCAGCTCGAAAGCCTGCTCCATCGAAGGCGGAGCGGAAGGCGGCGAATCCATTTGCAATGAGCTACCCAGAATAAACTGGCCCTGAAGTCAAATTGTTTCAACGGCCAAGGGGCGGGCCGCTAAAGCTCGCGGCTCGCCCCAGGGATTTATTCGCCGAACCAGCTTGTCGGGATCAGGCCGGCTTGGTTACGAGAATCGTTTCCTTACCCTTCTTCTTTGAATTGCGTATGAAGTACCACCCACCGTAAATGCCCCAAATCATCGAGATCGCCACCGCCATCAGCGGTTCCTTCACGCTGCCGAGTCCTTCCAGTGGTCCGATGATGTAGAAGGCGAGGCAGGCGAAGTTCGCGATCGCGCCGAATATCGGCACCACCATGTGCTTGAAACCGTGGAATTCGTGCCGCTCGGAGTAGGCCACGATACATACGATGTTCGTCAGACCGTAGAGCAGGAACGTGCCGAAGTTCGAGGTGAGCGTGACCAGCAGCAGTCCGTTGGGCAGCGCCGACAGTGACGCGTTCGAGCTCATCCCCAGCGCGTACCAGATGTTGTGCGGCAGAGTCGCAATCGTCTTGTCGTCAGGCGCGGAGCCACCGGCGAAGTAGAACAGCGCGGCGTATGCGCCCAGCACCGCCGAGATAGTCGCGAGCACCCAGATGGCGCGATGCGGCGTCAGGTTTTCGCCGTGCAGCATGCCGAAGTGCTCGGGCACTTCCTCGTCGCGGCCCATCGCGTAGGTCACGCGCGCGCCGGTGTTGATGCACGAGAGCGTGGTGCCGATCAGCGCGAGGAAGACCGTCAGCGCTTCCATCAACATGAACGCCGTGCCGTGTCCGCCGAGCAGCGCGTTGCCGATGATCGTCATCATGTCGCCGAGCGGCGCCGCCGAGCCCTTGGCGTCCGCCAGACTGTATGCGCTGTTCAGGAAATAGTTGGCCGCGAAATATTCGATCAGGTAGCAGAACAACCCCTGGATCGTCAGCGACAGCAGGACGCCGCGCGGGATGTCCTTCTTGGGGTTGATCGCTTCCTCGCCGAGCGAGGTCACCGACTCGAAGCCGACCAGCAGCAGAATCGCGACCGTCGCCTGCAGCATCACCCAGTCAAACCTGTGCGGCAGGATGACCGAGAGCGCGCTCGCATGCGACGGGTGATCTCCGGCGATGGCATAGAGGCCCAGCTTCGCCGCGACCGTATTGCCGTTCGCATCGAGTCCGAGGCCCATCGATCCCGCCGGATGCGCGGAGCGGTACGCAATCGCCAGCGCCGAGAAAAACAGCAGCGCCACGATCTGAATTCCGTTGATGGCGATATTGACCATCGTGGAACCGTTGACGCCCTGGAACGCGATCCATGCCACCGCGTAGGCGAAGATTATCGCGATCAGCGCCATGAAAACCGGGCCGGGTATTCCTGCGTTCATCGTTCCCGGCGCGATCGTTCCCACGATGTATCCGATCATGATGCCCATCGTGGCGACCATGACCCCCGGATACATCCAGTAGTAGAGATGCGACGACCAGCCGATTACGAACTTCGCCACGCGCGCGAACTTGTATGCCTTGGTCCGGCTCAGGAACGCCTGCTCCGCGAACAAGTACGAACTGCCCGCACCCGGATAAAGTTTCGCCAGCTCCGAGTACGACAGCGCGGTGGCATACGCCAACATCAGCGCCACGAAAATTCCGGCCCACATCGCCATCCCCGACGGAAACGCGTACCCCGCCTGTTGGACGAACGTAATCCACAGGAATGCTCCCGGGGCGATGAGCGCCATCGCATTGACCGTGACTCCGGTCAAGCCGAGGGTCGGCACCATCTTTTTCTGTTCTTCAGCCATCTTGCCTCCTTCGATTCACGGCGGAGGTGGTTGTCCACCGTGCGCACGCGTTGGCTCCCGTTACGGGCGGGAGCATGTGGAGGCCTAAAGCAGGAAAAGTGCCATTTCAAAATCGAATAGATCTTGATGAAAGATGCAATGTACCTGCTTAATCGGCAGGCATCCGCTCATCAGGCAGTCATCAGCAGACACGGTATCTCGTTCCCCGCGGCACTTTTTCAGCTCGTCAGCGACTCGAATTGCCAATTCACCAGTCGATATACCAATCCGATCGATTTCAGCTTCATCCCGACGGACCCCGCGGCAGCCGCTGTCGCCTCCGCGCGCGTGACGGTGCCCGCCACGATCGGATCTCCCGAGGTTGGGTCGAGCACTCGCAACACGATCTCATCGGTGTCCGGCAGCGTCGCGAACAGTCGGGAGATTGCCGCGTCCACATCCGCGAGGCACTGCTGCACGAATTTTTGCGCCGCGCGCTCGGGCGCCATCCCTTGATCCCAAGGATGAATTTCCCGCGCCTGCCATTCCACCTCGAGCCGATTGCGCATGCTCTTGAGCGAGAGTCCGTCGTTGCGAACCCCGGCCCGCCGATTCACTTCGAGCGCGCCGATCACTTTGCGCCGTAGCCGCTGCTGCGCCAGGTAGGTCACAAATCTTTTCGCTGCCGTTATCACAATCTAGTTCCGTCTTCGTAAGCTCGGGCCGGCCTCGCGTCGGTGGCTGATTCCGACTGAGGCCGGCCCGCTGGTTCCGTACGCAAGAACTACTTCCCGTAAAAGTGTCCATGCGCTTCGTTTCGGACATTAAGCAGGTTCCTAGGCGACCTTCTTCGCTTTGGAAGGACGCGCCAGGGTGCGCCTGCCGACTGGTACATCGTCGATCGACTTCGGACAGCCGTCGTCGCCGGTGACTACGTATTCCGGATATGCCGGGAAGCCATGCTCGCTGAGATCGAGTCCTTCGATTTCGCCCTCGGTCGGGATGCGCAGGCGGAAGCCGTACTTCACCGCGTACATCAACGCCATCGAGGCCACGAACGTCGCGATCGTGATCGAGAAGCTACCGATCATCTGCGCTTTCAAAACGCCCATGCCGCCGCCGTAGAACAGGCCGGTGACAACGCTGCTGGTATCCGCGCCCAACGCGGTTGGCGCCCCGTACTTGCCCGCAGCGAACAGCCCCAGCGAGAGCGTGCCCCAGATTCCCGCGATCATGTGCACCGGGACGGCGCCGATCGGATCGTCGATTCGCAGGTATTCGAGCAGATCGATACCCCAGACCACCACGAGGCCGGCGCCGATTCCGAGCAGGAACGCGCCTTCGGGATCGACCCAGTAACAGGGACAGGTGATTGCGACCAGGCCTGCCAGAAATCCGTTAACCGTCAGCGCGAGATCCCATTTGCCGCCCTTGTAGTATGAATAGAAGAGCGAGGTCAGGCCCGCCGAGCATGCCGCGATGGTCGTGTTGAACGAGACGCGGCCGATACCCTGGGCGTCCATCGCCGACAGTGTGCTGCCCGGGTTGAAGCCGTACCATCCGAACCACAGGATCAGTCCGCCGGTCGCTCCGATGATCAAATCGTGCGGCTTCATCGGTCCTCCGCCGTCGCGTTTGAAAACGCGGCCGAGGCGGGGCCCGAGTGCGATTGCGCCGGCCAGTGAGATCGTTCCGCCGATCGTATGCACGACGGTCGATCCGGCGAAGTCATGGAAATTGACCGGGTTCAGGTTCGCCAGCCATCCGTCCGGACCCCAGGCCCAGTGACCGATGATCGGGTAGATGAAGCCCGTCACGCCGACGCTGTAGAGCAGGTCGCCGATGAAATCGCAGCGGCCGATCATGGCGCCGGAAGTTACCGTCGAGCAGGTGTCCGCGAACGCATACTGGAAAACCCAGTACGCCAGCAGCGGCACGCCGGTGGTGCCGTAGGTAGGTGCGAGGCCGTGCAGCATGAAGCCGGTGGTGCCGATCCACGGCGTCCCCGGACAGAACATGAAGGCGAAGCCCCACAACCAGAAGGTCACGCCGCAGATGCAGGTGTCGGCGATTCCTTCGACCATGATGTTGACCGTCTCGCGCGATCGGGCGAAGCCCGATTCGAGCATGACGAAGCCGACCTGCATGCAGAAAACCAGGTACGCCGCTACCAGCGTCCACACCGTGTTGATCGCGTTGACGTTCGCCGGTGGCAACGCCGGCGCCGTGTCAGCATAGGCCGTCGCCGGCAGGTACCATTTCGAGATCAACAAGAGTACGAGCCCCAGCCCGATCATCTTGCCGGCCATCAGGTAACCCGCGTTGCGGCGAACCATCGGATCGCGCCAGCTTTCGCGGATTCTCTCCCACAATCCCGTTGCTCCTGAGTACATCGATCGTCTCCCTCCAAGGTTGAATTGGCGTTGGCCTCCGCGCCTCCGCGCGGCGCGACGGACACGATGTTCGCGCCGCATTGCCTTGGAGCAAGACGTATGCCTCAGCGCGCTTGATCCGTGCGTCCACCTATCGATGCATCAAGCCGTAGAACCATCGATGGAGTGAGCGATCCACCCTCGGTTTCAAATGTTCGCTTAACTGGAAGTTATCTTCGCTGCCGCAAAAAATTCTGCACAAACGACGCTGCCGCATCTAACGGCAATGCCCGTCATATACGCATCACTCGTCTTCTTACAGCGCGCATCATCTGGTTCCCCTCTCCAAAAGGGAGAGGGGCTAGGGGAGAGGTCTCACCGGCTCCGATCGAGCACCGCGACCATCCCCGTCTTGATCGCGTAATGCGTCAGCTCGAGACGATCGCGCACGCCCAGCTTCTGAAAAATATTGTTGAGATGAGTTTTCACGGTGCTCTCGGTTATCGATAGCCGCTCTGCGACTTCGATATTCCTCAATCCCGAGGCGACGTAGCGCACAATTTCGGATTCGCGCGGCGTCAATTCCTTGCCACTCGAACTTTCCTGCCGCGCGAACTCGGTCTGCACCGTCGGTGGCATCCACACCATTCCATCCGCCACCGATCTCACCGCCATCATCAATGTCTCGATCGCGAAGCGCTTCTGCACCACGCCCTTCGCGCCCAGCCGCAAGGCTCTGACGCCATTCTCGGCACTCTCGCTCGCGGTCAGCACGATCACATTGGTCAGGCGGCTGAGCCGCGCGATGTCTTCCATCATCCAGCGATCCATCTGCAGGTCGAGCAGGAGAACGTCGCTGTCGGTGTCCGAGACTACTGCCTCGACATCGTCCGCCGATTCGATTTCAGCGACGACTTGGGTGTCTGCTTGAAGTTGGAGCAGCGACTTCAGTCCCTGCCGGAAGAGCGCGTGGTCGTCGGCGATAATGAGGCGCAGCGGGGTTCGCATGCCTAGCTGTTCGGCAGTTCGATTTGCAGCCGGGTGCTGCCATCGCTGTGTATGCTCATGTGCCCCGCCAACTCCGCGACTCTCGACGCTATCGCCCATGGCCGCGACGACGAGTCCGACAGGCCGACGCCATCGTCCTCGATCGTTATTGAAACCTTGTTGTCGGCTTCGTGCACGTCAATTCTGACCAGGTTGGCCAGTCCGTGGCTCCTCGCGTTGCGCAGGCCTTCGAGCATGATCTGCAGTATATGCTCGCCGAGAAGACTGCGGCCACTGAACGCGGCGCGAACTTCAAAGCCCGGATCGGAAGCCCGCGCACCGAGCTCCACCGCCGGACTCTGCTCGATCCCGGCGAGCGATCGCAGATAAATTCGCACCGCGTCATACTCGCGGGCGACGCCGGTTTGCAGATCGGTGATTTCCAGCAGCGCGTCTTGCGGCTGATTCCGCTTCAGGAGCGCGCGGCAGGTCTCGAGGCGCAAGTTAACTCCCGCCAGAGCCTGGACGTAGCCGTCATGCAACGACCGCGCGATCGATTGCCGCTCGGCGCGCGTTTCGAGCTCTCGCAATTGCGCCTCGAACAGCGCGCGCTGCTCCGAAAAGAAGCCGATCAGGTATCCGGCGATCGCCAGGTACACGGCGCGCATATCGTAAACGCTGGTTAGGCCCTTGGTCAGAAAGATCACCAGCAAATATAGAGCGACGCTTAGAAACGTCACCGTCACTATTGGACGCGACTTCGCGCGGTTGCCGGCGGCGACAATCGCAAACACAAAAAATACGTACGAGGCGCTCGTTTGCCCTTCCGTGATGAATGCGACCGCGGTCGCGAAGAACAGATCGAGGCTGATCGAAAGCACCTGCAGATTCCCGTCCGCGAAACTGCGGCTCAGCGCGAGATACATCCCAACGCTGTACGCCAGATGGCAGAGCAGCGTCGTCAACGCGTAAACGTTCAGGTGGAACAGACCACCCGCGGTGCTGGGATCGATGTACAGCGACAGCATCGCAATCAGCGACAGCGCAATCCGGGCCCGTGCGATGCTGAGATCCAAATCCCGGAACTCAGGCAGTTTCATGAAACTATCAACCTCAGCGAAAGAATAATCAGATCGAATCAGGTGAACATAGGCACCCCTCCAAAACGAAGCCTCGTGAATCATCCCGAAAATGCTCCCGGGAATTTCCGTTCCCTCATTCCACACTGGAAACAAAACGACCCTAACCCCTGACCCCTTCCCCAGGAAAAATTGGGGAAGGGGAACCAGAAAAAACATCCGGCCGCGGCGCCGTCCTATCCCCTAACCCCCTTTCCGATTGGTGATTATGTTGGTATTGACCCACAGGTCGATTTCTGCGATATTTGAGTCATGGAAACACTAGCTGCATTTGATCGCCGCTTTCCGACAGAAGCATCATGCCGCGATTTCCTCGTTGCCCGGCGCTGGCCCGATGGGGTTCGTTGCCCTCGGTGCAATCGAAAGGAAAAGGTCACTGCGATTACTCGTAAGTCCTATAGCTGGCGCTGCCGAAACGCGGACTGTGGCGGACGCAACGGCTATAACTTCAGCGTGACCACTCACACCATCTTTGAGGATACTAAGATCGCGCTGATCATCTGGTTCAAGATCGCTTACCTGATTCTGACCGCGAAGAAGGGCATGAGCGCCCTGCAAGTCCATCGCGTGATGTTCGGCGAGGATTCCGGCCACGACTATCGGACTACTTGGTACATCTGTCAGCGCTGGCGCGCCGCGATGAAAGGCGACGTGATGCCGCTGACTGGCATCGTGGAAGTGGATGAAACCTTTGTCGGCGGGAAGGCGCACAACATGCACGCCAAGGATCGTAAGGCCGCCGCGCTTACTGGCACTAAGGGCAAGGTTGCAGTCATAGGTGCGATAGCTCGCAAAGGGATGATCGTCGCGAAAGTGATCGAAAATACCGATACCGCGACACTGGACGGATTCGTCCGCCAGACCGTTTCCAAGGACGTAAAGCTGATCGCGACCGATGAGCACTCCGGCTATCGGCTGTTGGGTAGCAATCTGAATCATCGAGTGGTACGCCACGGTCAGGGCGAATATGTAGTCGGCACCACTCACACAAATACAATCGAAGGATTCTGGAGCCTCTTCAAACGCGGAATCATCGGGAACTATCACAAAGTCAGCAAACAATATCTTCCGCTCTATGTGAATGAATTCGCGTGGCGCTTCAACAATCGCAAGAATCCGAACGCCTTTGCAGATCTGATTACGACGTGCAGTAACTAGCCGTGCGAGTGTGGAAGCGCTAAAGTATCGGGGTGGCTTCCACAAAGGCAAAGGCCCGCACGACCCGCGCAAGAAAAAAGTACGTTCCAAGCGCCGAGCAGCGCGCCGACGACGAGCGCCTACGAAAGGAACTCGCGAACGCTGACATGAAGAAGTTCGACGCGATCTTTCGGAAGACCGATTGGGCGTCTGGCTCTGCCAAAAAAACATAATCTTTATTCTGCCGAGAGTTTCCCGGATAGATGGCGCATGAACGCGCGTACCGAATTCCATATCTCCAATGCAGTCTCTTCATTGTAGTTCTGTTCGACGTGTAACGTCGGATTCCGCCAAGCATCTTTAACAGCGCGCAGATTGGCCGTGGCAGTGGAGTAAAATGTGTCGTCATCTCTCCATTCTGGCGCGCGGTCTCTTATGGGTTTAGCTAGTTCTTCCTCACACTTTTTTAGAATCGCGTCCCAAGATGGATTTTTCTTTGGATCAAGCCGCGCATCCTTAAGCGAAGCGCCTAGCGTTCGCAATCCAATTTCCATCACTCGCATGAGATGAAATACGCAGGCCGTATCACGGCCAGCAGCGTAGCACTTTCCCGCCTCTTCAATGTCATTTCCCGAAATGGGAAATCTTTCGATGATAGGTTCCCCGAATAGTGCACGGGGATTATTGAAAAACTCTAGCTTGTCGCTCTCGATTACCTTGAATCGCGGGCGCTCAAGAAGATGGTTAACACTGCCGATTACACTGAAAGCAAGGACGAACAGAGCGTCATCACTGATCCAACCTTTCTTAGTAGATTCCGCTAGGTTCTCGACCTGGTGAAGTAGATCGTCGGACACCCCAATGTACGCGCATATCGTCTTTAGTCCTAAGGCAGTTTCTTCAACGCCTCCGCGAAAATCCCCACTTCTCCCGTCTAACTTAGCCAAAAACGCCGTGTGGAAGTTGTTAAGGATATTGAAAAGCTCAGCGAGCGGTAGTTCTTTCACGTCGAGTAAACTCAGCAGGCAACTTTGGTGTATTTGGCCGCCTGTGAACGAGCATACCCCGTCTGTGGGTGAACAGCAACACAATCGCCTTTCCGATTCGGAAAGGGGGAACAGGCAAAAGAGCTTCGGGTTTCTCCTTGTCCATTCCGCAAACGCTCGGAACCGAATTTTCTGTCCCCCCTTTCCATTCTGGAAAGGGGGTGAGGGGGATAGGACGCGACCGACTTCCCTGAGTTTCTTCCCCTTCCCCGTTTTCTGGGGAAGGGGTTAGGGGTTAGGGTTCCGTATGCCCAAGCTCGAGCCGGCGGATTGTACGAAAAGTCTCTTCAATCGCGCAGCGCTCCTTCTCTCCGCACCCCTACGCTTTCGTCCGCGAGCGCGGAACTCCAATCGCCACCATCAATAGGGGACTCTTCCCACCCGCATGCGGCGCGAAAAACTTGCTCGTGTCATCGTCGTAGAAAGTCAGTCCCGTCGCGCCGCGCCCAAGCGAATACGCCGCCAGATATGCGCGTCCGCCGAGAATCCCTGCCTCGAGATGCGCGTCCCCGTAGCCGCGGTTTCCGAACGCAGCCAGCGCACGTTCGAGCTCCGCCATATAGACAACCAGCGCCGAGCAATCCATCCCGAGCGGCTGCTCGAGGCACAGGTATCCGGCCTCGCCGCGAAAGCTGCCCGCTTTCAGCAACTCGAACGCACGCGCATCGCGATCGTAGTAGTACGCGCCGGGCTCCAATCCTGTTGCCGCGTTGACGATCAGATAGGTGTCGGTCAGCGGCGGGAAGTCGGCCTGCGGATGCTCGCTCGAAGCCGCCATTATAGTCGCGAGTTCTGCGGCGGTGATCGCTTCCTGCGCAAAGGCCCGCGACGATCCGCGCCGCAAAATCGTCTCGCCCAGTCCCGCTGACTCTTCGGACGTGATGGTATCCAGATGAATCGCGCCGGTGCTCGATATTGGCCGGGCGGAATCCAGTTTCGCGGCCGCCACCGTCGCGACTTCATCGGCCGTCACCAGCCGCGACTCGCGATGTATCTTGACGAGATCAGGATACGCGACTTCATTGGACGAAAGCGGGATCGTCTCCAGCGTCAACGGCTCGGCCACCGGCGATTGCGCGGCGGATTGCTCGGTGCGTCCGAGCGCGACCAGAGCGATCATGCCCTCGCGCTCAGTGTCGATGCCGAGCAATGCCTCGAGCGCCGGATCATCGAACGCGGTGATCACTTCGGCGGAGATTTCCTCGGCCGCCGCCGCTGCCAGCATATTCGCCAGGATAGTTCCCGCGTCCCAATAGCAATAGCGATACGCCCGCGCGCGATACTTCCATTCGCTGCGCCAGTAAATCGCCGACATTGCGATCACCACCCGCGCATGCAGAACCGATGGACGCTTCGCCGCCGCGCCCGCGATGTTGCTCGCGCCAATCGCCGCGCCGCAGCCCGGTCATCCGCAAGTCCGCCGGCGAAAAATGGTAGAGGCCCGACTCGAGGCCGTCCACGTCGCTCGCCGCAACGTAAATCTCGATTGGATACAGCGCGCCGGCCGACGCCGCGGCGCGAAAGTGGTAGTCGTCGTCGCCGACCCGCTTCTGCCGCGTCAGTCCGTCGGCACAAAACAGGATGCGCGTCAGCGCCGCCGACTCGATCGCCGCCGAAAATTCCGCCGGCATGTACGACGACAGTGCCGCCAGCGTCGGCGTCGAGGACAGATTCAGATCGCGCGGCAACGCGACCGACGCCGCGCCGGGATAAATCTTGTACGGCATCGGCTTGTTGTCCCAATCGAGAAAATGCGGCGACGCGCGCACGCTGGTGTACGAATGCTTGGTGATTTCATGAAACACTCGCGCCGCTTCGATGTACTCGTTGCCCAAGTCTCACTCCTGCGTTCACATACCGATCGTTCAAATTGACAGTGCCGCCGCCGGGCGTGCTATACCGATTTCCAGTTATCCAGCTCTGCGGGAGAGATTATCATGGCAGGCAAGCTTACGCCCTCGGACGTGAAGGGGATGTTCGAGAAGCTCAGCAACTGGGGCCGCTGGGGCAAGGACGACCAGCGCGGCGCGCTCAACTTCATCACCAATCAGAAACGCGCGGCCGCCGCCCGCCTGGTGCAGACCGGCGAGAGCGTCTCGATGGCGTTGCCGCTCGCGACTATCCCCGCGCCCGACAATCCGAACCCGGTTACTCACTTGATGGTGCAGGCGGGCGCCGACTCGCACGAGCAGGCGCTGCCCTATTCTGGTGACTATTTCGCGATCGCGCCCCATGGCATGGCGAATACTCATATCGACGCGCTCTGTCACGTTTTCTGGCAGAACAAAATGTACAACGGCTTCGACGCCAGCGAGGTAGGATCGCACGGCGCAAAAAAATGCGCGATCGACGTCACCCGCGCCGGAATAGTCAGTCGCGGTGTCTTGCTCGACATGCCGCTGCTGAAAAAAATCCAGTGGATGGAGCCCGGCGATAAAATTTTCCCTGCCGACCTCGACGCCGCCGAGAAAGCGCAGAAGGTTCACGTCGAGGAAGGCGACGTGCTGCTGATCCGCACCGGCCGCGCCGCGATGCGCAAGGTCAAGGGCGGATGGGATCCGATGCGCGTCGGTCTCCCTGGCCTCGACGCCAGTTGCCTGCCCTGGCTCCACGAGCGGCGCGTCGCCGTTCTCGGCTGCGATGCCGTCAGCGACGTCGTGCCCAGCGGTTACGACGGTATCCCGCTGCCGATTCACGTCGGCACTTTGGTCGCGATGGGCATACATCTGATCGACAACGCCGACCTCGACGCCGTGTCCTCAGCCTGCGCCGGCCTCGGCCGCAACGAATTCATGTTCTCGATGGCGCCGTTGATCCTCGAGCGCGGCACCGCGTCGCCGGTGAATCCGCTCGCCATCTTCTGATTACTCACTGACTATTGCGGAGTAGCTAATATGAAAACCGAAGAACTAATTATCGATTGCGACGGACATATTCTCGAACCGCCCGATCTCTGGGAAAAATACCTCGACCCCAAGTATCGCGATCGCGCGATGCGCATTCGCGTCGGCGACGACGGCTTCGAGTACCTCGAAATTGATCGCAAACGCGCGAAGATGACCGCGCCCGGCCTGCTCGGCTCGCTCGGCGGCATGGGCAAGAAGGTCGAGGACGCGCGCAAGCTGCGCGAGAGCGCGATGCGCGGCGACACCAAGCCCGAACAGGTGCGGATGCTCGCGCCGAAACCCGAGAACACTTACCTCAAAGGCGCCGCCTTCGGGACGATGGTGATGAAGGAGCGGCTCGAGCTGCTCAACAAAGAAGGGATGGCGAAATCGGTCCTCTACCCGACCATCGGGCTGCTGTGGGAAGCCGAACTCTTCGACGCCGAACTTTCGGCCGCATACTGCCGCGCCTACAACCGCTGGATCGCCGACTTCTGCCGCGACTCCGGCGGACGCTTGATCCCAATAGCGCATCTCTCGCTCGGCGACCCGGCCGAAGCGGCGCGCGAGCTCGAGCGCGCCGTCAAGGATGGATGCAAGGGCGCATTCGTATGCCCGTTCACAATCACCCGCGTCCCGCACGGCGACCCGCGTCACGACGCCGTCTTCGCCGCGGCGCAGGATCTCGGCGTTCCGCTCGCGATTCATCCGACCTTCGAGCCCGCCAGCTTCGGCATCCACCATCGCTACGACAATTTCGGCTGGGCCGCGTGGTATTACGATCTGTTCGCGGGGCAGGGCGTGCAGCACGCCTTCGGCACGTTCTTCCAGTTCGGCGTCTTCGACCGCTTTCCGAAATTGCGCACCGTAGTCCTCGAATCGCAGGCCGGTTGGATCGGCTACTTCCTCGATCGCGGCGACGCCATCTTCAACGGCACCACGCTCGGCGCGTCGGTCCGGCTCAAGGAAAAGCCGTCGTACTACTTCAAGCGCCAGTGTTTCATCTCTGCCGATCCCGACGAACGTACCATCGCGGCGATGATGGATATTGTCGGCGAGGATAAATTCTTCTGGGCGACTGACTATCCGCATCCCGATCATCCCGGCAACTATCTCGAGGAGCTCAAAGGAATGATCGCGCCGATGAAGGAGTCGGGACGCCGCGCGATTCTCGGCGAGAACGTCGCGCGCGCGTATCAGCTAATGTAATCAGTCGGACCCTACTTCGCGCCCGCGACCATCGGATCAATCGTCAGCGGGATCTCAAACGCGATTTTCTGCGGCAGCTTGCAGATCTGATCGTTGCACTCCTGGAAACGGAGTGTGCCTTTGAGCTTGTATTCGCCGGGCTTGAGATTCGACTTGATAAGGATTCGACCGAAGGCGCGGACCGCTCCGGAATAAACCGGCAGCGTCTCGCCCAACGATTTGAACTCAACCGCCGTGGCCTTCGGAAAATCGAAAGACTGCGCACTGACCGTCTCGGAATCGAACTCCACTGAAGTCGCGACGTAGTTACTCGGCAACGGCTGACCGTATATGTGCCATCCTGCGGGAATCTCGAACTCGGCCTTAACCCCGAGTTGCCTGCCAGGTACTGCGCGCTCCGACGATATCGTGATCGTCCCTCGAACGTCGCCGGCGTTGATCGTCAGGCCGTTGGCACCCTCCGACACACCGAAGTTCTTCAGGAGCACTTCCGATGCGGCCGGCCGCGTCTCGTAGTTCGGGAGAAACTGTTTGTCGCGCACGGTGCCGTTGGCATCGATCAGGTAATCGCCCGGAAATGGAATCCCGAAGAACGGATGTCCCTCTGGAATGTTAGTATTCAGGATTCCGTACTTTCGTATGACCATGCTGCCTTTGTCCGACAGCATCGGATACTCGATCTTGTAGGCATCGGAGAATCGCTTGAGCGTGGCGGGCGCGTCGTATGAAATCGACGCGACTTTGACGCCCTGCTTTTCGAGTTCCGCGCGCGTGTGCTCCAACTCAACGAGTTGGCTTCTGCAATAGGGTCACCAGTCCGCGCTGCGCGTGAACACCAGCAGCAGTCCGCTGCGTCCCATGAGATCGTGCAGAGACCACTGCTTGCCGTTTTGATCGGCGAGTTCGAAATCCGGCACCCGTTCGCCAACCGCGGGCCCGGTTTTGAGGTCGTCGTTCTGGGCGCGGACGAAATCCTTCCAGTCGGCGGGATCTACCTTCTTTCCTGACGAGAAGCTCATCGGCACTTCGGTGAGCACTTTTACTTTACGTGCCGCATCGAGCTTTGTATCTGCGGGCGGTCCGGCGCTGGCTCCTGATGTACTCATCGCGATGCCTCTTGTCGTAAACAGGGCGAGCGCAACAATCGCAACTCGACTGGCAAGCTCGCCCACCCTCATCATCCAACACTTGCACGACGTAGCGGAGGACTCCAGCCTTTGCAACTTAGGCGTCCAGAGCAAACTCACGGAGATTGACGCGGTGAGGTAAAAAAACGGCTATGCTGCGCTGCGCCGTAGCTCAGTCTATACTCGTGGACCATCCGTCCGCTGGAGGAACCTATGCCCCGTCCGAGGATTCGACGCCGCTCATTGACTTCACCCGCCGCCGTTGCGTCGCTCGCAATTCTGTTCGCGTGCGTCGCTTCCTCATGCAATTCGCAATCGTTCCAACAATCTGAGCCGTCGATGCCCGTAGCGCCGCCCGCTCCAGTACAACCGCCGCCGCCGCCGATGAATGTCGCGCGCCTGCTCAACGGCAACTGGATGGCGACTTATCCGGGCGGTCCGCTGCGAGTGGTAATCGGTGTGGACCAGATGCTGCGCGGCCGCAATTACGTCGCGACCCTGGTTGACGGCAACAAAAATATTCCGCCCGGGCAGATTGTGTGGAAAGGTACGCTCGATCAAAACGTGCCCGGCATCGTGAAGGCCCGTCAGATTTGCGCCGATCACGGATTCCAGGGCGCGCGATGGGTGCAGGCGCGAATAATCGTCAGCGACGCGAGCAACTTCCGCGAAGAGCTCGTCACCCCGGGCGATTGCACTGGATTCCCGGTGAAGTTCACGCGAGTGGGACCCGCACCGACCGCGCCGGTCAGAGATTGACGGCGCGCAAATGAAAGGGCCGCCCCGCTCGGGACGGCCTCTTGTCATTCTGACGACGCGAGCGCCTCTGTCATGCTGAGGAAGCGAGCGACGCGAGCGGAAGGAAGCATCTCGGACAGCTTCGCGCCACGCGAAGCCGGTTCCGGTCTCTGAAATCGCGCGCCGCGCGCGCTCCTCTCCCGCGCCGCTATACCAGCATCCCGGCCTGCACGACGGTCGGTCCGTCATGCTTGGGGATTTTCGGCGCGGGCTTGCGCTTCATCGCCTGCTCGAGAATCGGCGCCATCCGCTCGGCCTTCTGATGCGCGCGCTTTGGCTCGCGCTCCTTGAACTCGGGCAGAACCTTCTCCGCGAACAGGTTGAGCGACGAGCAGATGTCCTCGTGCTTGTTATTGCCCGCCTGCGAGATAAACACGACCTGGTCAACGCCCGCTTCCTCGAATTCGCGCAGCCGCGTGCGAATCTGATCCGGCGAGCCGACGCATGAATTGCTGCCGTCCATGCCCGGCAAGGTAAACGGGCTGGCTTTGAAATTGTTCCAGATATTGGTCTTCCCGGGCTCGTGCTTTCCGAACGCATAGTGATGGCCGAGCGCGTACGAGAAAAACTTCAGCCCCTCTTCGCCCATCTTATGCGCCAACTCCGCGTTCTCGTCGCACATGAAGCCGGTGACGATCGCGATATTCGCGTTGATCGCATATCCGATCGGCTCGCACTCGTTCTCGAGCGTCGTGTAGTAGTCGTTGACCCAGGTCCGCGCCTCGTCCGGCGACACGAACGCGAACGTCAGCGCGCCGATTCCCAGCTTAGCCGCCAGATGAATCGTCTCGCGCCGCGAGCATGCGACCCATAGCGGCGGATGCGGTTTCTGCACCGGCTTCGGCACCACGTTGCGCACCGGCATCGAGAAGTACTTGCCCTCATGACCCTGAAACGGATCCTCGACGAACATCCGCGCGATCGCGCCGAGCGACTCCTGCCACATCTCGCGCTTGTCGGCGCGCGGAATGTTGAACCCGCCCAGCTCCAGCTCCGCCGACGATTCGCCGGTGCCGAACTCGACGCGTCCGCCGCTCACCAAATCGAGCGTCGCGATTCGTTCCGCCACGCGCGCCGGATGATTGTACCCCGGCGGCAGCAGCGTGATTCCGTGACCGAGCCGAATCTGCTTGGTGCGCTGACTGGCCGCCGCCAGAAAGATCTCCGGCGCCGACGAATGCGCGTATTCCTCGAGAAAGTGATGCTCGACTTCCCACATATGGTCGATGCCGAGCTTGTCCGCGAGCTCAACCTGGTCGAGCGCGTCCTTGAACAGCTTCAGCTCCGATCCCTCTTTCCAAGGCCGCGGCAGCTGATGCTCATAAAAAGTTCCTAACTTCATAGGCCCAATTCTCTCCTTAAGTTCTATCTGTTCCCCCTTTCCATCACCAATCAGCGTGCCGCGAACCTCAAATCCGCGCTCCGCTTTCTGTTCCCCCTTTCCATCTTGGAAAGGGGGTTAGGGGGATAGGACAGCGTGATCCCCGACTCCGTTTCCCCTTCCCCATTCCTTCTGGGGAAGGGGCCAGGGGTTAGTGTTCCGTTCTTCAAATCGTTTCGCGAAAAATCGCTGATTACTGTCCCGACGGCTCCTGCACAGTCGTGAACAGTGTGCGCTCGACCATGTCGATCACTTCGCGCTTGCGCCGCTCGATCATCGCCGGCTCGAGCAGGTTCATCCCCCACAGCCGCCGCAGCATCGCCGCCGTCGTGAAGTAGCCGATCGTGATCGAATTCAGGCTCCACATGAAATGCAGCGGATCGACTTCGGGGCGGAACTCGCCGTCGCGCTGTCCGCGAAAAATAAAATTCACCGCGGTCGAAAACAGCGGCGGTAACCGTCGTTTCAGAACCTGCCGCCCGATACCGCTTTCGTCGGCCATCTCCTTCCACATGATTCGCACGAAGTCCGGGTGCATCGCGATAAAATCGATCGCGTTGCCGACCGCCTGGCGCATCCGCTCCTGCCGGTTCTCGCGCCCCCACGCAATCGCGTTGGCCGCATCTTCGAGACTCTCGAACATCTTGTCGAGCACCGCGAGGTAGAGCAGTTGCTTCGAGGGAAAATGATGCAACAGCGAGGGCGCCTTGATTCCGATGCGTTTGGCGATATCGCGCAGCGAAGTCCCGCGATACCCGCGCTCGGCAAACAACACCTGCGCCACTTGCAACACGCGGTCGCGCGTATCAGTAGGCCGCCGCAGCTCGACCACTTTCGCGCTCGCCCGCCCGCCCGAATTTTTAGCAACGCCTCGCACTGTCTTGCCAAAAAACCTATCTAACACCTGTTAGGGAGTCAATCTACCGCGGTGTCAGCGGTGCGGCGCGACAGGCAATTGCGCCGCACATGGTCCTCCACCCTAACCCTCCTCCAACAGTGGAGGAGGGAATAAGAGCGCGTGTCGCGCGTCTTGGATAACTTCGCGAAGGGCGCGATGCGCGGATTTCGCGTCCTATCACCGGGTGCAGGGGTCACCCATGCCGCCCACCGCGCAGGTGATTTGACTGTCCCCTTCCCTCCCGCTTCACTTCACCTTCGTCGGCGGAAGCCACGGCTTGTTCATCACGCGATGCACCATCGGAATGAAGGTTGCGATTGGCTCGTTCGGATACTTGGGGTCGAACGACACTTCGTCGTATTTCGCGCAGAAGTCCACCGTCATCTGATACCACGGCTCATTCTTGAACTGCTCGCGCGCGTTGGGATCGAGCCCGAGGTGCCGTGCGTAGAAGTACGTCTGAAACAGTCCGTGATACTTGAGCATATTGTAGCGATTGTCCGAAATGAACGGGCGCAGGATCGAGGCTGCCACCTCGCCATGATTCATCGGTCCCAGCGTTTCGCCGATATCGTGCAGCAACGCGCATACCATCAGCTCTTCGTCGGCGCCGTCACGCAGCGCGCGCGTCGCGGCCTGGATGCTGTGGCCGCGACGGTCGAGGTTGTATTCCCGGTCGGCCGACAGGTCATTGACCATCGCGATCAGCCGGTCCGGCAGCTCGACGAGATTGGTCTCATGCACGCGCTTGAGGATTTGGAAATCCTCGTCGCTGCCCTGATCCATCCGCGTGAAATGCATCTTCTTCACGGCGCGTTTCTCCTTTCGTGGACAGCAAGCATTGCATAATCGAGCAGGCCAGCGGAGTGCCGAAGACGGTAAGGAGGCCCGCAACGGGCGATCCACGACCGGAACCGGCTTCGCTGTGCGGCGCGACAGGCAATTGCGCCCCATATGGTCCTCCACCCTAACCCTCCTCCAACATCGGAGGAGGGAATCAGAGCGCTTGTCGCGCGTCTTGGATTGTTCCCGGCCCTTGTTCGGTGTCGCTTTCTAATTCCGGCGTCATCGTAGTAAGTTCGCGGCAGCCCTGTCCGGGGAGGTGTCCGCCATGTCTGAACTGCATTGGAAGCCGGCGCATGAACTTGCTGCGATGATTCGCAAGCGCGAGCTCAAACCGAGCGAGTTGATGGACGTCACGATCAGGCGAATCGAGCAGACTAATCCGAAGATTAATGCGTTTGTGGCGCTGCGGGCTGACGCTGCGATGAAGGAGGCGCGCGCGCTCGACGAGAGGATTGCGCGCGGCGAGCAAGTCGGCACGCTGGCGGGGCTGCCGCTCGGGGTCAAGGACCTCGAGGACACCGTCGGCCTGGTGAACAGCCACGGGTCGAAGCCGTTCAAGGACAACATGTCCACGACCGACTCGATCCAGGTGGCGCGGCTGAAGGCGGCCGGCGCGATCGTGATCGGCAAGACCAACGCGCCCGAGTTCGGCTACACCGCATTCACCAAGAACCTGCTGTTCGGCCCGACCCGCAATCCGTGGAATCTCGAGCGCACGCCCGGCGGCTCGTCGGGCGGCACTTCGGCGGCGATCGCGGGCGGCGTCGTGCCGATTTCGACCGGTTCCGACGGCGGCGGCTCGGTGCGAATCCCCGCGTGCTACACCGGATGCTACGGGCTGAAGCCGAACTACGGCAGGATTCCGAACGACCCGACACTCGGGATGCAACAATGGAACGACACCAGCGTGCACGGTCCGATCACGCGCACCGTCCGCGACGCCGCTATTTTCATGGACGCGGTCGTCGGCTATCACCCGGCAGATCCCGACTCGCTGCCTCATCCCGGGATTTCCTACGCCGCGATTCTCGAAGGGCTGCCGAAAAAATTGCGCATCGCGTTTCATCCTGACTTCGGACATCTCGTGCAGACCGACGTCGCCCGCGAAATCGCGAAGGCCGCCGCCGTCTTCAAGGATCTCGGCCACAGCGTGACGACTATCGACGATCCGGTGCCCGATACCGGCCGCGCGTGGATGCAGGTAGGGGCGGGGCAGGGCTATGCGATGCTGCATGAATGGCTCGACCGCAATCGCGGAGACTTTGGCCGCGCGTTCGCTACCGGCACCGAGGGCGCGGTTCGCGTCTCGTGGAAGCATATGGGCGAGGCGTATCGGCGCCGCACCGAGTTCAATGAATGGTGCCAGCGCGTGTTCGAGCGCTACGACCTGCTGCTATGCCCGGTGCTGCCGACCGAGGCGTTTCCCGCCAAGGGTCCGATGCCGACGGAGATCAACGGCAAGCCGCTGAAGAATCCGCTCGACGCCATCGTGTTTACCTATCCGTTCAACATGAGCGGGCATCCGGGTGCGTCGGTGCGCGCGGGCCTGACCGACTCTGGCCTGCCATGCGGCTTGCAAATCGTCGCCGAGCGCCATCGCGAAGATCTGGTGCTGCAAGCGTCGTACGCGTACGAACAAGCGCGTCCATGGAACAACAAATGGCCGCAGATTTGAGAAAAGCAGAATCTTGAATCGCGCGCGCAGCGCGCGCTGTAATAGGACCCTCACCTTCGATCCTCTCCCTTACAGGGATTGGGGAAAGACAAAGGAGATTGTGATGGCTGAGTTCAACGAAAAAGCGATGCGCGCGTTCAACGACAAACTGGTCGATGAATTTCGCGCCAATGGCGGCAAGGCCCTGAGCGGCCCATTCGTTAACGCGCCCCTGCTTTTGCTAACGACCACCGGCGCCAAGAGTGGCAAGCCGTTTACCACGCCGCTGGTGTACACGCGGGACGGCGCGCGTATCGTGATAATCGCGTCGAAGGGCGGCTTCCCGACGCATCCGGCCTGGTACCACAACCTCAAGGCTAATCCGACGGTCACGCTTGAGGTCGGCACCCAGAAATTTCAGGCCAAGGCCACCATCACCACCGACCCCGAGCGTCAGCGCCTGTTCGACGCGCAAGCCAAAGTGATGCCGACCTTCAACGACTACCAGAAAGCGACGACGCGTCAGATTCCGGTGATAGTGCTGGAGCCGAAGTGATCGACTGAGACAGTATGGGCTCGAACATTTGTCGCGACCCTGAAACCGCGAGCGCGCTCGAGCGCGGGGAGACGCTGCCGGCCCGATGGTACGTCGATGCCGGCGTGTTCCAGGCCGAGAAGGAGCGCATCTTTCATCGCGCATGGCAGTACGTTGGACATACCGGGCAGGTCGCGAGCGTGGGCGATTTTTTCAGGACGCATCTCGGCGACATACCTGTCGTGATCGTTCGCGATGCTGCCGGCGGGCTGGGCGCGTTCGCCAACGTATGCCGTCATCGCGGCAGCGAAGTCGTGCTCGAATGCGCCGGCAATCGCAAGACGCTGCAATGCCACTATCACGGATGGACTTACAATCTTGACGGCACGCTGCGCACGGCGCCGCGTGAGAATGAGCAGCCGTCGTTCGCGAAAGAGACGCTCTCGCTCGCGCCGTTCGCGGTCGAGACCTGGGGGCCGCTGATTTTCGTGAACCCATCGCCGGCCGCGCGTCCGTTGCGCGATGTGATTGGGGAACTGCCGGCGACCTTCGAGCGTGCGGGGATCGATTTCGCGCGAATGCGGATGCTGCGGCGCGACGTTTACGAAATTGCCGCGAACTGGAAAATCGTCGTCGAGAATTTCAACGAATGCTACCACTGCCCGATCGCGCATCCGAAGTTTTCCGAAGTGATCGACACCAACGCCTACCGGGTCGAGACCGATCACGAATATTTCTCGACCTACTACGGCCCGATCGTCGGATCGCCCGGCGACGGCGTCAACTACGCGACGCTGTGGCCCAACGTTTTATTCTCGCTCTACGGCAATCCGCCGAATCTCCAGGCGATCTCCGTCGTGCCGATCGACGCGGGACACTCGCGGCAAATCGTTGACTACTTTTTCGCCGGCGACGCGAGCGAAGCGCAGATTCGCAACGACGTGGAATTCAGCGACCTCGTGACGCGCGAGGATATCGTGCTGTGCGAATCGGTGCAGCGCGGCCTGCGCTCAGGCGCGATCGAGCGCGGGCATCTGATGCTGTCGCGCGAACGCGGCATCCAGCACTTCGAGAAACTCGTCTATCGCTTCCTGAGCGGCGAGTAACCGTCAGCCCGGCTCGTCGAGCAGGTCCCCTTCAGACAAGGCGGGCGCGCGCGGTTCTTCAAATCTTGCATGATGTGCTACAATGACGCACATGAAATCAGTTGGGATTCGAATGCTTCAACAGAACGCCGCCAAGATCGTGCGCGAGGTCAGCCGTGGAGGAGAGGTCGAAGTAACAGAGCGCGGACGGCCCGTTGCTCGACTTGTACCGTTGGCCGCAAAAGACACGATCGCCTTTCTTGAGAGCGTCGGCAGCTTGCGGCGCGCCCGCAAGGATCTGGAGGCTCTCGGCGCGCCGCTGTCTCTTCCTGGGGGACATGAGCCCCCGTCGCGGCGCCTTGCGCGCATGCGCCGGCACGAACGCTGAGCAGGCAATACAACCCGATGATCTATCTCGACTCGTCCGCAATTGTAAAATTAGTCGTGCGCGAGCCTGAATCGCCGGCGCTTCGCCGCTTCCTGAGCAGCCATCGCGATCGCATCTCGTGCTCGCTCGCAAGAACCGAGGTGCTCCGCGCCGTTCGTCACCTCGGACCCTCAGCCCTGCGCAGAGCGCGAATGGTCCTTGACCGGGTTCATCTCATACGTCTGGACGATTCTCTGCTGGATACCGCGGCGGCGCTCGACGCGCGAGTGCTCCGATCGCTCGATGCGATACACCTGGCGGCGGCGCAACGGGTCGCTGCCGACCTGCAAGCCCTGGTTACTTATGACCAGCGCATGGCGGCGGCCGCGGCCGTGCTGGGATTCGTGGTTCAGGCGCCGCATTGATGGCGTCTGACCGGGCGGGAAGAACTGCGCGCATTCTTCATGTTCTTTATGCAAGCTCTTCCAGTAGCGCCTTGGCATTCTTGAGGTCGGCGGTGTCGAAACCTTCCGTGAACCAGTTGCATATAGCCGGCGAGCATCGCGCGCGCTTCGTCGCGGCGATTGGTATCGCGGAGTAATCGCGCGAGGCTTCTCGTCGCGCGCAGCTCCCATGACTTCGCGCCTTGCTCGGCGGCAATCGCGATTGCGCGCCGCATGCATTGCTCGGCCTCGGCGGCATTTTCCGCACCCATCAGGAAAAGCGCATCGCCCGCAACTCGCTCGATCTCGGATTCGGCGTAATGCTCACCAGTACTGCGCGTATGCTCGCGACCGGCGGCCACTGCGTCCATCGCATCCTGGTAGCGTCCGGCGCGCAGGCAAGCGTCAGCCAGGATTGCGCTGCCGAACGTGATCATGATTCGAATCGGGGTTTCGAGGCCGCTGCGAATCATCGCGATCGCCCGCTCATGTTCGCCCTGCATGCTCGCAACCCAGCCCTCGTAGATGCGCGTCGACCCGCGAAACGAAACGAATCCTCCCTCCTGTGACAGCGCGTCAATTTGTTCACACAGGTGTTGAGTTTCCAACACATCGCCCCGCCAGAAGCGAATTACATTAGACCAGTGCAACGATTGCGCGAGTGAAAATGGCTGGCTCAACTCCCGCGACCGTTTGATCGCCCGCTCAGATAAATCGAGAGCGCGGTCAGGATAGCCTGTCACCCAGGCGATTCTCCCCTCAAACGAGAGTGACCATGCAATTGGATCGCTGCCGTCGGCTGTGACTCGTCCGGCTCCATCACGGCAAAGTTCGGTCGCCCGTTTTAGTTTGGGTAAAATGCCGCCGCAGTTGCCCCGATGATACTGCGTCCACGCTTGAGCGCAGAGCGCGTCCGCAATCCAGGCCGGGCTCTTGGCGCGCTCGGCCACCTCCAGCATCTGACGCGCCACTTCGTCCGCTTCCTCGTGACGGGCGGCGACGTTGTGGTCCATCCATACACCGCTCAGCGCTGTGGACAGCGCCGCATCATCACCCGATTCGCGCGCGAGTTCGAGCATCCGCTGATAGCATTGCGTCGTCACCGGGGAGCCAAACCCCTCGACCGCCATCGCCGCCCCCGCCAGCGCGTTCTGAAGATCGAACTCGCGCTGCACGCGCCCGGCCGTCGCCGGCAGCGCGGGAATAAGCGCGATTCCGGCCCGCGCATACGCGAGAGCTTCGTTGAAGGCCGAGCGCGACACCGCCTGCGCCGCCGCGCGGCCAAGGTAATCGACCGCCTTGCCGGGATTGTTGCCGCGGCCGTAGTGATGCGCGAGTTCGGCCAGATGATCGTCGAGCGAACTCGCGTAGAGCGTTTCGAGCGCCGCGCCGATTCGTTCGTGCAAATGCTTGCGCCGCTCGATCAGTACCGAATTGTAGGCAACCTCCTGCGTCAGCGCGTGCTTGAAGGTGTACTCGGCGTCGCCGACCGCGGGCTGTTCATAAAGGAACTCGCCCAACTGCAAGTCATCGAGCATGCGGGTGAGTTCGTCGTCGGATTTCGGCACGACCGCGCGGATCAGCGACAGCGGAAATTCACGCCCGATGACCGCGAGCGTTTGCAACAACTCTTTGGCGTCGGGCGGCAATCGGTCGATGCGCGCGGCGAGGATGCCCTGTACGGTCGGCGGGATCTTAAGGTCGCCAAGTTGCTTGGTGAGCGTGACCGTAGTCCCGTCGCGCACCAGCGCGCCTTCGTCGAGCAGCACCTGCACGGTCTCTTCCATGAAGAACGGATTGCCCTCGGTGCGCTCGATGATCACGCGTTTCAACGCCGCGACGTCGGGGCCGTCGCCGAGCAGCGCCGACAGCATCTCGTCGGCGCTCTCCTTGCCCAGCGGGTCGAGCCGCAGCTGCGTGTAGTAGGTCTTCGATCCCCACTGATGCGAATACTCGGGACGGTAATTGACCAGCAGCAGGATCTTCGCCGTGCCGATCGAGTCGGCGAGCAGGTTCAGGAAGCCCTGCGTCTCTTCGTCGATCCAGTGCAGGTCCTCGAAAGTCACCATCAGCGGCTGGTTGAGCGATTCGCGCAGCAGGATGCGCTTGATCGCGTCGAGCGTGCGCCGCTTGCGAACCTGCGCATCCATTTGCGCGAGCGGGTCCTTTTTTTGCACGTCACGCAGATATTCGTCGAGACGATCGAGTGTCAATTCCCAATGGCGGGAGTGCTCGTCGCCCTCGGCGATTCCCAACAGCGCGAACAGGTACGGGATCGTGTCCTCCAGATTGCGATCGAGCGCGAGCACGCGGCCGGTTACTTTCTCCCGCCGCTTGCGTTCATCGTCGCCGGCCAGAATCTCGAAGTAGCCGTGCAGCAGGTCGATCACCGGCAGGTAGGCGCTGGCTTTGCCGTGCGAGACCGAGAACGTCTCCAGCACCATCCAACCCGACTGCGAAATAGCCTTGAACTCGAAGAACAGGCGCGACTTGCCGGTGCCCGCCTCAGCCATCGCGGCGACGATCTGCCCGCGCCCGTGTTTTGCGAGCTCCGATGCGGCGCGCATCGCATCCATCTCGCGCGCGCGTCCGACGAACTTCGTCAGCCCGCGCCCGGCCGAGCGCTGCAACCTCGTGCGCAGCGGCCCGAGGCCGATAACCTCGAACACGTTGACCGGTTCCGCGAGCCCCTTAACCCTGGTCGGTCCCATCGGCTTGAGCGCGAAGTAGCCCTCGCAAAGCCTGCGCGTCGATTCCGCCACGGCGATCGAACCAACCGGCGCGACCGCCTGCATGCGCGATGCGAGATTGGTGGTATGGCCGATGGGCGTGTATTCGGTGTGGCCGCCGCCGGTGGCGATCGAGCGGACAACGACCTCGCCCGTGTTCACACCGACGCGGCACTGCAGTGGGTTACCGCCGTCGGCGACCAGCTGCGTCGAGTATGCGCGCAACTGGTCCTGCATCCGGAGGCCGGCGTAGAGCGCGCGCTGCGGATGATCTTCGTGAGCGACGGGCGCGCCGAACAGCGCAAAGATACCGTCGCCGGTGGACTGCACGACGTAGCCGTCGTATCGATGTACGGCGTCGATCATCAGCTTGAGCGCCGGATCGACGATCGCCCGCGCTTCTTCGGGATCGAGATCCCGCTCGAGTTCGGTCGATCCCTTGATATCGGCGAACAGCGCGGTGACCGTCTTGCGCTCGCCCTCGAGCGCGCCATCGCCCGAGTCCATGACTCGAACAGCCGCAGATGGGTCCTGCGATGGGCTCGCGTTCGGCGCACCGGAAGTCAGCGCGGTGCCGCAATCGCCGCAGAATCTTGACCCGGGCGCATTCTCGGAGCCGCATTTCGGGCATCGAAGCGCCAGCCCGCTGCCGCATTGCGAGCAGAACTTTTTACCGGCGGCGTTCTCAGTGCCGCAATTCGTGCATCGCATCGCTGTGCCAGTCGAGAGTGCGGCCGGTCAAATACTCTCCGCGGCTACGCGCCGAATTGCTTGCGCACGGCCGCGAATGCCTGCTCGGTGACGTTCAGGGTCTGCTCGATGTCGCGATCGGTGTGCGCGGCCGAGATGAACCAGTTGTGGCGCGGCGCGATGTACACGCCGCTGCGCGAGCACGCGCCGGCGAAAACTTTCGCGCGATCGAAATGGCCGGCGTCGGCCTTGA
The DNA here is from genome assembly GCA_963756005.1 of uncultured delta proteobacterium. Taxonomy (GTDB): domain Bacteria; phylum Desulfobacterota; class Binatia; order Binatales; family Binataceae; genus Binatus. The sequence continues at coordinate 161,119 of CAVWMC010000001.1, read as the reverse complement.
ACGTCATGTAGGGAATCGCCGGCGGTCCCGAGTACGTCACTTCGATTCCGGCGCTGCGCGCCTGCGCCAGCAAACCGGTGCGTAGCTTCTCGCCAGTCGCGCGCATCCGCTCGATTCCGCCGCTCGCCTGCAGCTCCTTGAGATTCGCCAGGCTCGCCGCCATCGGCACCGTGCTGGTGAAGTACGATCCGGTGAAGAACACTTCCATCGCCGCATGCTTCAGGCTGTCGCGCCCGAGGCAGGCGGCCAGCGGATAGCCGTTGGCGATCGCTTTGCAGTAGGTCGTCAGGTCGGGCCGCACGCCGAACAGTTCGCCCGAACCGCCCATGTGCAAGCGGAAGCCGGCGCGAACGTCGTCGAGGATCAGCACGATGCCGTTGTCGTCGCAAAGCTTGCGCACGCCCGGCAGGAATCCTTCGACCGGCAGTTCCGAGTCGTGACCGGCGTCGTGCTTGAACGGCGAGATGATCACGCCGGCGACCTTGCCGCTGTTTTCCTCGACCGCGCGTCGCAGACTCTCGAGGTCGTTGTAGCGAAAATTGACCACGTTCGCGCGATCTTCCGGCGTCACTCCGTTGGGCATCGGCGTGCACCACGCGTGCGTGCCGTGGTAAGCGCCCGCGCACATCGCGATCTTCGGACGCCCGGTCGCGTGACGCGCAACTTCAGTCGCCCAGGTGCATACGTCGGAGCCGTTTTTCGCGAACACCGTCCAGTCGGCGAACGGCGTGATCGACACCAGATGCTCCGCAAGCTCGACCCACACCGGACCGGGTGCGTTGAAGCAGTTGCCAAGTTCCATCTGGCGGCGCGCGGCTTCCTCGACCTTCGGATGCCGATGGCCGAGCACGATCGGACCGTAAGAGCACATGTAGTCGATGTACTCGTTGCCATCGACGTCCCAGATGTGCGAGCCCTCGCCGCGGGCGAAGAACGACGGGTATGCGCCCTTGGTCAGGACGAGAGGCGTTTGATGTCCGTAGATGCCGCCGGGGACAACTTTTTTTGCGCGCTCCATCAGCGCGTCGCTAGTCTCGAAGGTGTAGGGTTTCACGGCAACTCCTGGGCGATGATTTCGCCGCTATGCAAGTCGCGTCCGCTGTCGAGCAGACCGTCAGCGAGAATCCTATTTGCAGGCGCGAGCGTCAAGCCTGCAAAAGCAAACGGGCCGCGAGTCGTTACAACTCGCAGCCCGCCTACGTGTATGCGATTAATCTTGACTAGTGCCGATAGGCCGGGTCGCTCGGCCGCTGCGACAGCGGCAACGCGCCGACGCGGACCAGCTCGTCGCGCAGCTTGGCGCGCGAGAGCGGCTTGCACAGCACGGCCGACGCGCCGAGCTGGTAGCTCTCGGCGATGTCGCGATCATATAGCGAGCTGGTGATCACGAACATCGGCACCCCGGCGAGCGCCTCGTTGGCGCGGGTCGCCTGCAATACAGAGAAGCCGCCGTTATCGGGCAGCCGCAGATCCACCAGGAACAGATCCGGGCGGTCATGCTCGGTGAACTGCGCGATCATCAGGAGTGCTTCGTCGGCATTGGCGGCATGCACCAATTCGATATCGTCGCCGAGCACCTGCCTGACCACGGTGAGTGCGATAAAAACGTGGTCGGGATTATCTTCGACGAGAAAGATCCTGACCGCGGGATTCAACGCGGTTAAGTCCTTATCCTGCTCTTTTTCGTTATCTTGGTCGCTCATAGTCCCCCATCGTCAGACGAAATCCGGGTCCCACGGATTTCTGCATTATGGTCAACTAAAGTTGTCCGAACGAAACTGGGTGAAGTCTCCAGTCAATGATCCAATTGCCGTGCCATTTGTTTGGAGTCCCTTCGGGAGTCATTGCAAGACGAGGAACGATGCGCCTAGGTGTCGTATGATGTTGCGAAGGCAATTGAAGCCCTCGATAACCCGCAAATCCCATATTTGGACGTTGAATATCAGTCTCATTCTGCATACGGTGGCGGAGCATCGGCTGAATCAATGTCCCGGATCGAATGGCTTGTGGCACTTTTGCTACACCCGTTGCTGCGACTGTGCCACGGCGAGACATTAGTGTAAACAATTCAGATTAACTGTCGGCCTCCATTCTTGGGAGGGAAAGGATCGCGTCATTGGGAATTTTGTCGAATGTCCTGGACTCAAGATTCTTAAAGCATCCCTTACTGCGAAAGTACACCGCGCTGGTCACTGAAGACCTTACCGCAACGTACTCCCGCGACATCCAGAAATGGCTACTCGTTGCACCTATCATCGGCGTCCTAACCGGACTCATCATAACCGGCATCGCCGTGCTTGTTCTGGACGTCATCTGGGCGGCACTTCTTCCCTACTACCTTAGCCATCACTGGGCAATCGTGGTCGGACTCGTCGCCGGCTTCTTCGTGACCGGCTTGATAATGCAATTCCGCACGCCCGACCCCGACGAGCACTCGACCGAGGAAATCGTTCGTTCATATCACGAGCATCAGGGCGACATCGACATCGGTCCGTTCTGGTGGAAGCTGCTGGCGGCGATTTTCACCGTCGGCTCGGGCGGCAGCGCGGCGCTCGAAGGTCCCAGCATTTACAGCGGCGGCGCGATTGGGTCGTGGCTATGGACCAAGCTGCGGCGATTCGGCCTCGAGGCGCGCGACCGGCGCATCATGTTGATCAGCGGCGCGGCGGCCGGCATGTCGGCGGTGTTCCGCGCGCCGCTCACCGGTATCGTGTTCGCGCTCGAGATGCCGTACAAGGACGACCTCGCGCACGAGGCGCTGCTGCCGTCGCTAATCGCGTCGGTGGTGGCGTACGCGACGCTGGTCTCGATAGTCGGCGCGCAGCCGCTGTTCGGTTTCGCGGGCAGCACCAGCTTCCGCGCGCGCGACATCTGGTGGTCGGCGCTGCTCGGCGCCGGCATCGGGCTCATCGCAATCGTCTTCGACATCACGTTTCGCCGCGTGCGGAGGTTTTCCGTCGCCAGCCGGATACCGCACTGGTTGAAGCTGACGATTGGCGGACTCGGCACCGCGCTATGCGGCCTCGCCTTCGTCACCATTTACGACGGGCCGCTGATTCCGATCGGTCCCAACTACGAAGCCGTGCGCTATGTGCTCAAGCATCCGCTACCGACCGAGGTGCTGCTGTTGTTCGTCGCGTTGAAACTGCTGGCGACAATCTTCACGCTCGGCTCGGGCGGCGTCAGCGCGATGTTCGTGCCGTTGTTGCTGGTCGGCGGCGCTTTAGGCAACGCCTATGCGCAATCGGTGGTTCACGCGCCGACGCACGATCTCTACGCCGCAGTCGGGATGGCGGCGTTCATCGCGGCCGGCTACAAAGCCCCGCTCACGGCGGTCGTCTTCGTCGCGGAAACCACCGGCGGCCATTCGTACATCATCCCGAGCCTCATTGGCGCCGCGGTCGCCTATGCAATCTCGGGCGAGGCGTCGGTCTCCGGCGACCAGCATCTTCACGAAACCGCCAAGCTGGCGGAGTTGTCGGGGATGACGGTGCGCGACGTGATCCAGCGCAGCGTAATTTCAGTGCAGGCCAAATCGACGGTTCGCGAGTTCGTCGCGAGCGTCGCGGCGCATCACCGTCACACGATCTTCCCGGTGTACGAAGACGACATAGTGGCGGGAACGATTTCCGTATCCGATGTGAGCAAAGTCGCGCCCGAAGAATGGGACAAAGTCACGGTCGGCGAATTCGCGGACCGCAACGCAATCCGCGTGGCCGAAGACTGCGACCTGAGCGAGGCATTGCGGCTGCTGATGAGCGAGCGCGGCGCGCAAATGCTGCTGGTGACCGATGCTGCCGGCGCCATGCAGGGAGTCGTGACCAAGACCGACATCCTGCGCGCTGTGAAGATGTCGTCTGAACCGCCGCCTCACGCTTCGCCTATCACGTAGGCGTTGTCAGGATGGCAAACTCACCTGGATTCCGCTCAGCAGATGTACGTGGTTGACCAGATTCGCCACGCCGACAGCCGAATTGTACACTCCATGCGTCATCTTTCCGTGCGCGCGGTTGCGGCCGACTGTGACCATCTGAACCAGGCAATTGAAAACCTGGTAGTAGCGAAGCGCGGCGTCTTTCTGCGGCAGAGATCGAGAGTGACGCGCATGGGTGCGCGCCAGGTTGTTCATGAATGCGCGCATGCCCCAACCCAAAACGGCGGGAACATGAATCGGCACGGTCGCAAGGATGGCTATCGCCGCTCCGTAGTCGAAGGCGGGATCAGCGATTGTCGTCTTCACCCAGTCGATCACGCCGGTCAGGCGTCCATTATCGGCGAGAACGTTCAGGGGCTGAAAATCGCCGTGACTGATAACCGCAGTTTGCGACCGGGTCGGCCGATGCTGAACGAGCCAGTCAATAGCGGGACGAAGTCCTTCCAGACCAAACTCTTCGGCGGAGGCACGCAGGCCGGCGAAATTAGCATCGAAGGTAAGAGTCTCGCCCGAGATGCCGGCCCTCTCGATCCGATCGACGAAATCTGACACCGGCAGAGCCTGCAGGCGCGTCTGCGCCTCGTCCCAAAGCCGCAACATCTCGCGGCGAGCGCGCGGCAACTGGCGAAGGGTATCGAAAGCTTGCCTGAGGCCTTTGATGCTGAGTCCTTCGAATTCCGATCCGAGCGGCAGTCCGGGCACGCGTTCCATGATTATGAAGGGGCCGCCTAACGCTTCTACGCGCGCCTCGGTGACAAAAACACGAGGCGCCGGATAACCCAATCCTGCCAGCGCGTTCTGCACCGCCGCCTCGCGCGGCGCCCGCTGCGCATCCACGTTTGACTGAAAGAGTCGCAGCACGAGCGGACCGGAGACCGGCTCAGGCGCGCCGTGCAAACTGAATCTGAGAATCGTGGCGTCGTAGCCGCCGCTCATCCGCGTCGGCGCCTCGGCATAGGCCAAAGCAGGGCAAGCGGTCGCGGCTCGGAGGTAATCCAATAAGGAACGAACGAGGTCCTCGTCAGTCACGCCGCAGTCACCTGAATTTCGGCATCACGCGGTCCGCGAAGAGACGCATCGCGGCGACCACGTTCTGATGGCCGCTGATGCCGCCGATTTCGAACCAGCATACTAATCGTGAGAAACCGAATAGCTCCTTCAGTTGCGCGACCCGGTCGATGCAGTATTCGGGGTCGCCGAAAATTCCCATAATTGAATCGACGGTCGAGTAATCGATCGTGCGCAGGCGGTTGCGGACTTTCTGAAATTCTGCCTGCGCGCCGGCGGCGAGGCTCTCAGGCTCGATAATTTCGCTGACCGCGTTGAAGTAGTTGCGCAGGCTCGGCTCGATCGTCGCCCGCACCTGCGCGCGATCGCGCCCGACGAACACCATCAGCGCCGCCGCCAGCCAATCGTCAGGACGTTGGTGTCCCGCGGCTTTCAGCGCGCTCTCATAGATCTTCAGCCGCTCGGCGAGCACGGGAATCGGATTCACCGGACCGCCGGCGAAGATTGGATAGCGATTCGCGCCGGCGAAAGTGAAAGTGTCGGCGCTGTTGGCGGCCAGCCGAATCGGCGGATGCGGCCGCTGGATCGGCTTGGGCACCACTTCGATGCCGTCCGCGCGCTTTTCCGTCCACGCCGACTTGACCGCGGCGAGGCCCTCCTCGAACAGCCGGCGGCTGTCCGCCATCTCGACGCCGTAGCCGCGGTAGTTGAGCGGGAACGCGCCGCGCCCGGCACCGAACTCGACGCGGCCGCCGCTCAGCACGTCGAGCGTCGCGATTTCTTCGGCCAGGCGAATCGGATGATGAAGTGGCATCAGGTTGACGGCCATGCCGAGGCGGATGTTGGTCGTGCGCTCGGCAATCGCCGCGAGGAGCATCAGCGGCGTCGGCATCACGGAGAAGCGCGGCGCGAAGTGCACCTCCGCCAGCCACACGGTGTTGAAGCCGAGCTGATCGGCCGCAGCCGCTTCCGCGATCAGCTCTCGATAGCGTTCGGTCGTGATCTGATTGGCGGCTTCGGGAAGCTGGTAGAAGATGTCGAACTTCACTCGACCGCCTCAATAAGCGCCGAGAGTCGCGACGCGCTCGCGATGGAACGCCGGCGAGCCGAAGTAGGACTCGTTGAAGCGCGCGCGTTTGAACCACAGATGCATGTCGTGCTCCCAGGTGAAGCCGATGCCACCGTGCATCAGGACGGCGCGGTCGGTACCGCGGCTGTAGATATCGCACAGGCGCGCCTTCGCCATCGCAGCCACGCGCGACGCGTCGGCGGCGCCGGTGTCCTGCGCGTAGGCGGCATACCAGAGCATCGCGCGTGCGGGCTCGACGTCGGCGACAATTTCCGCGGCGGCATGCTTGAGCGCCTGGAACGATCCGATCGGCTTGCCGAACTGCTCGCGGACTTTCGAGTAATCGACCGCCATCTCGAGCGCGCGCTCGGTGCCACCAAGCGAGTCGGCCGCGACCGCGACCGCGGCGACGTCAACCAGCTTGGCGAAGAGCTGCGATCCGCCTCCATGAAGCCGCTTGCCGGGAACATCTCGAAGCTCGACGCTCGTAACACGTCGTGTGAGGTCGAGATTCTTCAGCGATCGAATGGTCAGGCCCGGCGATTTTGTATCGACCACGAACAGACGAATATCAGAATCGCGTTTGGCCGCGACCACGATGAAGTCGGCGACGTTGGCATACGGCACGAACATCTTCATGCCGTTGAGCCGCCAACCGGTGCCGCCCTTCGAGGCGATCGCGTGGATATCGCGCGCATCGATGCTGCCTGCGTTCTCGACGACCGCAACCGTGCCGATCGCCTTGCCCTCGGCGAGCGCGGTGAGCCATTTTGCGTTGAGCTGATCGGAGCCGCCGAGCTTGAGAGCGCTGGCCGCCAGCACCGACGAGAACAGGAACGGCCCCGGCATCGCAGCGTAGCCGCCTTCTTCGAGGATCATCGCCATATCGAGCAGGCCGAGGCCGGCGCCGCCGAATTTTTCGGGGACGATGAGGCCGGTCCATCCGAGCTTTGCGATTTGGTCGTAGAGTTCGCGCGGATAGCCGTCGTCGGTCGCCATTACTTTGCGCACGAACGTGGTCGGGCATTCGCCGCTTAAGAATGCGCGCGCGCTTTCCTTGAGCTGCTGTTGTTCTTCGCTTAGTCCGAAATCCATACCTAACCCCTAACCCCTTCCCATTGTGGGAAGGGGAACCGGTTGCGCTAGAAAAAACCCTCTTGCACGGACGAAGTCCCGCATCTTCCCTTCTCACCGGGTGCAGGGGTCACCCCTGCCCAAGGAAGCGTGAAACCCAGGAAGGGTTTCACATTAAATTAAGTGATTTACCTTACCCTTCACCGCGACTTCGGCATTTTCAGGCCGCGCTCGGCGATTATGTTTTTCTGGATGTGCGAGGTGCCGCCGCCGATCACCAGGCCGAGCGAGAACATCCATTCGTACGGCCAGTACGCGTGATCGAGTGCGGCTTCGTCGTCCCGCGCGAGCATCGAGTAGTCGCCCATCGCTTCCATCGCCGCGGTGGCGAGATCGTGATTCAGCTCGGTGCCGACCAGCTTGTTGATCATCGCCTCGACGCCCGGATTCTTGCCGCGAATCTGATCGGTGAGCTGGCGCAACGCGTGAAAGCGCATCCCCTCGACCCGAATCTCCAGATCGACCAGCCGCTGGCGGAATACGGGATCCTCGGTCAGCGGACGCCCGCCGCGCGTGATCGTTTTGGCCAGCGCCAGCAGGCGATTGAAGCGCTGCTCGCTGCCGCTGGCGGAGCCGAGCATGTTGCGCTCGTGAAAGAGCGTGGCATTGGCGACGATCCATCCTTCGTTCAACTTGGCCACGAGATTTTTGCGCGGCACGCGGACGTTGTCGAAGAAGACTTCGTTGAAGCCGCGATCCCCGGTCATCTGCACCAGCGGGCGCACGGTGATCCCGGGCGTGCGCATGTCGATGAGGATGTACGATATCCCGCGATGCTTGGGCGCCTCGGGGTCCGTGCGCACCAGGCAGAACATCATGTCGGCGTACTGCGCGCCCGAGGTCCAGACTTTCTGGCCGTTGACCACGAACTCGTCGCCGACGATCTCCGCGCGCGTCTTCAACGAAGCCAGGTCGGAGCCCGCGCCCGGTTCCGAATAACCCTGGCACCAGATTTCCTCCGCGGTCAGAATCTTCGGCAGGTAGCGCTGCTTCTGTTCCTCACTGCCCCACGAAATCAGCGTCGGCCCGAGCATCCCGAGCCCCGACGCGCCGACGTTGTAGGGCGCCTTCGCCCGCACCATCTCGTCGTTGACGATCGACTGCCGCACCGGATCCATCGCCTGCCCGCCGTATTCCTTGGGCCACGCGAGCGCGATGTAACCGGCGTCGTACAAGCGGCGCTGCCACGCTTTCGCGCGCGTGAGCCAGGTCTTGTCCTCGCGCCCCTCGCGAGTATCGGAGAGCCCGCTGGTCGGCATGTTGTCGGCGAGCCAACTGCGCACTTTGAGTCGAAACGCTTCTTCTTCGGATGTGAATTGAAGATCCATCTGCACTCCTGCGGTCGCGATCGGTTGCGGACGTACCGCGGCTTCGCGCCCAGCATAGTCAAAACCGCATCACGCGAAAACCGCGCATCGCACGCAGGCGTCGCGGCTTGAGGCGATTGCCCGCTGAAATCAGCGTTGTTAGAGTTTCAAGCTGATCACGATCAAGTTTCGGCAATAGACCGGGGTTCACCAGATGGCGACGACGATCACGAGCGAATGTATCAATTGCGGGGCGTGCGAGCCCGAGTGCCCGAACACGGCGATCTATGCGGGCGGAGTGCCGTGGGAGCTTAACGGCACGCCCGGTGCCGCAATTGCGCAGGACATCTACTATATCGTCCCGTCCAAGTGCACCGAGTGCGTCGGCTTTCACGACCATGAAGCATGCGCCGCCGTATGCCCCGTCGATTGCTGCATTCCCGATCCCGCCAATCTCGAAACTGAGGGCATACTGCTCCAGCGCGCGCGCGAGTTGCATCCCGAGACCACGTTCCCCGACGACGCACCGTCGCGCTTTCGCAAAGAGGGCGGCGGCGCCGAAGCGCCTGCGGCCAATGGCGCGGCAGTCGCGGCAGCGCCCGCTCCAGCGGCGCCGAAGCCGGCGCCGGTCGCTGCGCCGGCCGCTCCAGCAGCGGTCGCGGCAACGTCGGCGTCAAGCGCCGAGTTCAATCCGCTGGCGTGGGAAGTCCCCGTCATCTGCAAGGATTGCAACGAGCCGTGGACGATTCCGTATCGGCTGTTCGAGAAGGGCGTCGTGTTCCATTGCCCGTCGTGCTCGGGATCGTACGTGCCGAAAACCGCGATGTACCGCGCGGTCAAAGAGACCTTCGAAGGCTTCTACAATCGGCGCCGGTCGGATCGCGAAGCCTTCGAGCGCAAACGCGCGCGCGAGGCGGCGACATTCGAAGCCAAGCAGGCGGCCGAGATGGAAGCGTTCAAGCAGAAGCTCGAGGATCTGGCGCAGTCGATGAAGCCAGCCGGCAAACTGGTCAGGCCGACCGGCATCGCGTCGATGTTCACGTAAGTATCAAGCCGCAATCAGCCGAGTGCCGGGACCTCGAACACGTAGCCGAGGCTCTTCAGTTGCTCGCGGATCGTGTCGATATGCGCGGGGCCGCGCGTCTCCAGTTCGAGCATCACGCGGGCGCCGCCGATTGCGACGTCGCGGCGCGTGCGATCGTGATCGATCGCGCGAACGTTGGCGCCGGTTGCTGCGATCGCCGATATCAACTTGCCCAGCTCGCCGGGCCGATCGCGCAAATCGACCGCAACGCGAAACAGCCGCCCGACCTTCACCAACCCGTGGCCGATGATCCGATCGAGCAGGTTGATATCGATGTTGCCGCCGCTTACTACCAGCACCACGGTCTTGCCTTTCAGTTCGTCCTTGAGTTTCAGCGCGCCGGCGAGCGCGGCGGCGCCGGCGCCCTCCGCCAGCAGCTTCAGCCGCTCGAGCATCAGCAGCACGGCCTCGCCGATTTCGAAATCATCGACGGTGACGGCGCGTTTGACCCGCCCGCGAATCACCTCGAAGGGCATCGCGCCGATGCGGCCGGTGGCGAGACCGTCGGCGATGGTATCGACCGGACGGCCGATCGATGCGGGCGCGTCAGCGGCGAGACTCGCGGACAGTTGCGGTGAGCCGGCCGCCTCGACGCCGATTACTTCGGCGTTGGGCGCGCGTGTCGCCAGCGCGGCCGCGATTCCCGCGATCAAGCCGCCCCCGCCAACCGGCACGATCACCACATCCGGCGTAATCTCGCCGGCGATTTCGAGTCCTGCAGTGCCTTGTCCCGCGATCACTTCGGCATCATCGTATGCGTCGATGAAGGTCGCGCCGCGGTCGGCGCACATCTTCGAGGCCGCCGCGCGCGCTTCCTGGTAATCGACGCCTTCGAGCACGACCGCCTGGCCGTAGCTGCGGGTCGCGTCGATCTTGGCAATCGCGGCGCTGGTCGGCATCACGATCGTCGCCGACACGCCCGCGCGAGTGGCGGCGTAAGCGAGCGCCTGTCCGTGATTGCCGGCGCTCGCGGCGACGACGCCGCGCGATTTCTGCTCCTGGGTCAGCGTCGCGATCCGATTGTAGGCGCCGCGAATCTTGAACGACCCGGTCTTCTGCAAATTCTCCGGTTTGATGAACACCTGCGCGTCGAGAATCCGGTCGAGCGTCGTGCTGCGAATCAGCGGCGTCGGCTTGATGATGCCGTCGAGACGGCGGCGCGCCTCTTCGATTAACTCGGGCATCGATGCGCGGATAGACGCCATCGGCCTATCTGGTCTGATGAGTGGGGGCGGTGAATTGGCGCGGTGTTATCGCCCCGAACGAGTCGCCCTCGAAATCGATTTGCGTGGATGCGCCGGTCTTGTAGTCGAGATCGAGTAACAGATTGCGAATCGCGCGGCGCTTGATCGAGGCGATCAAGCCGGCGACTGCTTGCGGATCAGCAGTCGAGAGCGCGGCGACTTCGGCGGCGTCGAGATTGCTGACGCGGCAGAACTCGCGCGCCTTGTCTTCGCTCGAAAACGCGAGCACTCCGGCCCACGTCGCGCCTTTTTCCTGAAAGACAATCAGCGCGCCCGCCGAATCGAGCAGCAGGTGCAACTCCCTGGGGATCGAGGAGCTCACGTGCCTTCGACCGTGAGCTTGCCCGTGCGAATCGCGGCCGCGCGCTCCCGGACCAGCGCCGGATAGGTGTAGTAGTGGTCGCCGCGCAAGTGCAGGAACGAATCGAGGTCAACGTCGTCGAGTTCGAGCTCCGCGATCGCCGCCTCAGCCGACTTGCGATCGGGAGCTTTGACGATCGAATCGTAGAGCGCGCGTCCTTGCGCGGACTGGAAGTCGTCGCGCGGCGGAATTCCGTCGGCGCCGAGCTTGCCCGCATGAAAATTGTCGAGAATGTAGCGCAGCGCCTTCAGTTCGTGGCGCAGTACGTCGATCGGTTTCAGCGAATCGCGTGGCATACCCGCGAGCTTATCGCCGCCAGTTGCCGTGATTCAATCAGTCGCCCTTGATCAGGCGGTGGATGGCGCTCAGGTGGCGTTGCGAGTCGCGTTTGCGGCCGATCGCTTCGTAGATCTCGGCGGCGTTGCGATGCGCCTCGACGTTGGTCGGGTCGCATTCGAGCGTGCGCTGAAAACTTCGCAGCGCGTTCTGATGCTCGTCTTTCTTGCGATAGAGCAGACCCAGCTTCAGGTGCACGTCGGCGCTGGCGGGAATGATCGTGGCCGCGCCGAGCAGATGACGCATCGCACCCGCCAAATCGCCTTCGCGTTCGAGCAGCGTGGCAAGCCGCATGTGCGCCTCGAAGTTGCCGGGCTCGCGGCCGACCAGCTCGCTGTAGATAGTGAGCGCCTTGAGCGGATCCTCGTCAGCCACCCGGCGCGCCTCCTCGAAACGCTCGCGCACGCGCGCGGGGCCGAAGCCGTCTTCAACTTTGCCGGGCTGATAGCTGCGCTCGAAATCGAAAATCAACTGGCCGGTCTCGGCTTCGATCAGCACCGGACCGTCGCGCACGACGATGCGGCCTTCGTCGTTGACGAGTTTCAGCGAGGTGACCGAGCGCTCGGGATCGACCAGCGCGCGCACCCGCTCGAGCGTTCGCTGGATCGGATCGATATGCTGGCGGGTGCCGAGCAATTCCTTGGCCATGCGCATCTCGAGCAGGTCGTTGAACGCGAAGCGATAGTTGCGGCCGCCCAGATTCAGCGGACGCACGAGATTGCGCTTGACCCAGTAGCGAATGCGCTCAGGCGTGACCGCGAGAATCCTCGCCGCCGTACGCGTGGAAAAAGTCTCAGCCCCGCCGCCCGCCTCTGCCGTCATCTTCACCACCAACCTCGAAGAGTATAGCAGTCGCGCGCATGCTCTCAACGAGTGGCGGCGCGGTTTCTCAACACCTGTGGAGCGTCGGCGACGCTAGCCGCGAATTTCCTTGAGCGCGCGAATAACCCCGACTACTGCGTTGACGCCGTTCTTCGCGTTTTCGATTCGCGCGACCGCCTGCTCGTCGGTCATCGCCGGTCCGATGATCGAGAGGCCGACGGGTTTGTCGAACTCGAGCGCCAACTCGATGCCGGCGCGGGCGATCGCATGCGCGATCACTTCATCGTGATTAGTCTCGCCCTTGATTACCGCGCCAATCATCACCACGCCGTCGATTTCCTTGCGCTGCAGCAGGGCTTTAACCACCGGCGCCATGTCGTACACGCCCGGCACTTTGACCACGCGCGCGACTTCGACGCCGAGCGACTGGGCATGGCTGCGCGCCCGCTGTTCCATCGGCGTGGTCACTTCGGAATTGAACTCCGAAACTACGAACGCGATTTTCATTTTTTCACTTTTCACCGCGCGCCCAGGTCAACCGAGACGGCGTCGCGAATCTCGACGCCGTTGCTTTTGAGATACGACTTCAACGCGGGAATCGGATGCTCGCCGTAGTGAACGATCGACGCGACGATCGCCGCGTCCGCCATGCCGGTGGTGAACGCGTCGCGCAGATGCGCGGGCTCGCCGGCGCCGCCGGATGCGATCACCGGAATCGAGACGGCTTCGCTGATGCGGCGCGTGATTTCGAGATCGTAGCCGAGCTTGGTGCCGTCGCGATCGATCGAGTTGATGCACAGTTCGCCGGCGCCGAGCCGCTCGCCTTCGAGCGACCATGCGAGCGCGTCGCGGCCGGTCGGCTGGCGTCCGCCGTCGATCACGACTTCGTAACCGGTCGGCACTTCCGCCCGCACGCCGGTTTTTTTCACTTGCATCGAAAGCACGATGCACTGGCTGCCGAACGCGCGCGCGCCCTCCGAGATGATAGCGGGATTGCGCACGGCGCCCGAGTCGATCGACACTTTCTCCGCGCCCGCGAGCAGGACCGCGCGCATGTCGTCGAGCGTGCGCAGTCCGCCGCCGACGCTGAACGGAATAAAAATCTCGCGCGCGACGGAGCGAACTACATCGAGCATGATGCCGCGGCGCTCGTTGGACGCGGTAATGTCGTAGAACACAATCTCGTCGGCGCCTTCCTTATAGTAGTAGCGCGCCATCGCGACCGGATCGCCGACATCGACGTTCTCCAGGAACTGCACGCCCTTGGTAACTTTGCCGTCACGCACGTCGAGGCACGGGATGATTCTCTTCGCGAGCATCGTCAGCAACTCAGGCGGCAGAAGTTGTCGAGCAGCTTGAGGCCGGCCGTGCCGCTCTTTTCGAGATGGAACTGCGTCGCGATCACGTTGTCGCGCGCGACCGCCGCGGTAAACGGCACGCCGTAGTCGCACGCGCCAATCGCGATCGAGGGGTCGTCGGGAATCGGATAGTACGAATTGACGAAATAGAAGTGCGTATTGTCGGGCACGCCGGCAAACACTCGATGCGGCTTCGTCTGGCGCACGCGGTTCCATCCGATTTGCGGCACCTTGAGCGGGCGGCCGTCGATCGATCGCGGGTAGCGCGCCACGCGGCCCGCGATGATGCCGAGGCATTCGGCGTCGTCCTCTTCGCTGCGATCGAACAGGACCTGGATGCCGATGCAGATGCCGAGGAACGGCTTGCCGGCGCGGGCTACGTCGTTGCGCAGCACCTCGACCAGCCCGAGCGCGCGCAGATTTTCCATCGTGGCGCCGGCCGCGCCGACGCCCGGCAATATCACGCGATCGGCGGCGATGATGCGCTCGGCGCGATCGGTGATCTCGGATCTGTGGCCGAGAAATTCGAGCGCGCGCTGAACGCTGGTCAGGTTGCCGGCCTTGTAATCGACGATTGCTATCATCGCTCTAATCCAGAAAAGCGATCATAGCTGGAGTCGCATCGCCACCCAAGGCTGACGGCGTTTAAGACGGAGGCAGAATCTTGAACCGCGCGCGAAGCGCGCGCTGTAACAAAGACCCTCACCTTCATCCTCTCCCTAAAAGGGAGAGGAGACAGTACGACTAGATCTCCGCTCGGATGTCGCGCTGGTCGGAGAGCACGCGCACGTTTACGTGACGCTCTTCGGCGTCGCCGAGCGATCCCCAATGCATCGCGAAGTTCTCGAGCTGAACGTCGGGGTTGAAGCGCTCCGACACGCCCATCACGACTTCATCGACGCTCAGCAGAAACGCCATCCGCGCGATCGCATAGACCTGGTCGTTGGAGACCACCACCAGCGGCGTGACGGCGCGGCCGTGATCCTCGCAGACCTTGACCACCTTGCTGAACAGCTTGCCCTCGGCGTCGCTGAAAATCTGGCCGCCGTCGCTCGAGGCGAGCCCTTTCTCGGTGCGCACGGTCAGCGCGATCAGCTCGGCGTCATCGCGCTCGGACAGGTAGCGATGCAGATGCGCAAGATTGTTGGGATCGCGAATCGCAATCAGTTTCTTGTGCGGCGCGAACAGTCCGAGGCCAATCGAATCGACCTGGTTTTCCTCGATCAGTTCCAGATTGAACTTCTCGGGCTCCTCGCCGTAGGCGTGCGCAACCTGCCCGTTGATCTTTTCCGAGATCTCGAAAATCACGAACAGCGCGAGCGTGAAACTGATGCCCGAGATGGTGGCGACCTGCTTGGTGAAAAGGTTGATGATCGCGGTCGCGAACAAAACTAAAAACGTCAGCGCGAGGCCGAGCGGAAAATCCTGGCCGCCGGGGCGGAACCATTTCAGGTTCAGCGGCATCCGCCACATGCGATGGTACTTGTCTTTGTAGCGCAGGATCAGCACCGACAGCGTTTTGAAAACGAAGCTCCAGATGACGCCGAAGGCGTACGCCTCGCCCAGCACGAACATGTCGCCGCGCGAGAGCACGATGGTGGCGATTTGCAGCATCGCGACCATGTTCACGATGCGGTAGTTAGTGCCGTACTTTTTGTGCGGATGGCGGAACCAATCGAGCAGCACGCCGTCTTCCGCGACGCGGGTCAGCACCCCGGTCGAGCCGACGATCGCGGTGTTAACCGCGCCGGCCAGAATCAGGAAGCCGACGAACACCACGAATGCGCGCAACGCGATCCGCGCCCACAGCGGCCCAATCATGAACATCGCAAGCCCGCCGATCAGGTCGTCGCCGTAGTTCGACATGCGCACGCTGTCCGGGATGATCATCACTGCGAAGAACGAAATCAGCGAGGTCAGCAGCAGGCTGTAGATGAAAATGACCATGCCGGCGCGCAGCAGATTCTTGAGCTTGGGCGCCTCGATCTCGCGATTGACCTGGGCCAGCGATTCCTCTCCCGACATCGCGAGGATCGAGTGGCCGAACGCGATCAGAATTCCCAAAGTGCCGATGGTCCGTGCGCCGGGAAAATGCTTGAGCCATCCCAGCGAGTCGTCGGTGAACTTCAATTCGAGCGGCGGCATGTGCGCGCCTCGCGTATAGATCGTCAACCCGCACCACACGATCATGAGCACGGCCATCACGGTCGTCACTTGCATGATTCGCATCGCCTTGCCGCTGGACTCCTCGATGCCGAGAATGTTCTGGCGCCAGAAATATGCCGTGACGGCGATGGCGAAGAAGGCGGCGGTGAAATCGGGTGGTAATATGATGCTGGAATGCGCGAGCTTGAGCAGTTCGTTGATCAGACCGACCAGGTATTGGCCGGCCGACACGCCGCTTATCGGCCCGGTCAGGATGTAGTCGAACATCAGGGCCGACACCGAGATTTTTGCCAGCGTCGATCCCATCGCCTCTTTGACGACGCGATAGACGCCGCCGCGCGTGAACATCGAGCACGATTCCACGTACACCGCGCGCACCGCATACGAGAACAACATGACGGCCAGAATAAAATACGGCGCAGAGCGGCCGCAGGCCTGCTCGACGATGCCGCCGATGTAGTAGGCTGTAGATGCGAGATCGCACAACACGATCGCGGACGCGCGCCAGAAAGAGATGAAGGCGAGCATCCCGGTCGTGACTACGATTGCTTTGGTCTGTTTGCCGAAGGTCGCCTGCGGCTGAATCCGCTCGGCGCCGAGGACTTTTGGACTAGCTGCCAAGTATGAATCTCCCGAGCAAACGCCGAAAACGCCGGCGATGCACGGGTTTCAATGTGCAAGATGCAGACCGCAATGATTAGGCGCGATCTGATTGCTGTTTGGGAACCCGAAACTGCGAACAGCAATGTGTTAGGCGACTGAGGCCGTGCAACTTGCAATACAAACCGCTGCGGACGCTCTTGATGCCCGCGGCCCTTTGAGCACTAGTATGATAATCGAACAGCGAAGCGGGGACGCACTTGGCTAACATTCTTGTCGTCGATGACGACCGCAATATCCGTCGCGTGCTCGCGGCCAGCCTGGAATCCGCTCATCATCAAGTGACTGTCGCGGAGAATGCCGAGCGCGCGCTGGAACTGCTCGGACCGTCGGCGCCCGCGGTCGTCGTCTCCGACATTCGGATGGAAGGGATGGGCGGCTTGAAGCTGCTCGAATCGATCAAGCGCCTCAACCCCGCGATGCCGGTAGTGATGATGACCGCCTACGGATCGATTCCCGACGCGGTCGAGGCGATGCGCCTGGGGGCCTACGACTACATCACCAAGCCGTTCACCGCCGACCACATCGTGCACGTCGTCGCGCGCGCGCTGGAAGTTCACGAGCTGCGCGCCGAGAACAAGGAGCTGCGCGATCGGATCGAGAGCCTCATCGAGCCCGAACCGTTTCTCACCTACAGTCCGCATTCGCGAAAGCTTGCGGAGATCGCCGCGCAGGTGGCCGACAGCGACGCGACCGCGTTGATCACCGGCGAAAGCGGCACCGGCAAGAGCATGCTGGCGTCGTACATCCATCGCCTGAGTCCGCGCAAGAACGGCCCGTTCGTGCAGGTCGCATGCACGACGCTCAGCGAGCATCTGCTGGAGAGTGAACTCTTCGGCCACGTGCGCGGATCGTTCACCGGCGCTATCAAGGACAAGCCCGGCCGTCTCGAAGCGGCGGAGGGCGGCACGGTTCTGCTTGACGAGATTGGCGACCTGACGCCGGTGGTGCAATCGAAGCTGCTGCGCTTTCTGCAGGAGCGGACCTTCGAGCGCGTCGGCGGTGCGCAGACGATCAAAGTCGATGCGCGCATAATCGCCGCGACCAATCAGCATCTCGATCAACTGGTCAAGGAAAAGCGCTTCCGCGAGGACCTCTACTATCGCCTCAACGTGATCGAGTTGCAGGTGCCGGCGCTGCGCGACCGGCCCGGTGAAATCTTGAAGCTCGCGGAGCACTTCGCCGCGCAGGCCGCGCAGACCCATCATAAGCCGGCGCATACCATCGCGGCCGAGGCGCGCGAGGCGCTGGTCTCCTATGCGTGGCCGGGCAATATCCGCGAGTTGCGCAACGTAATGGAGCGCGCGGTAATCCTGAGCCGCGGCGAGACGATCGCGCTAAGCGATCTGCCCGATAAGATTCTCGCACCGCCGGACAAGCTCGATCACAGCCACACGCTGGAGCAAATGGAGCGCCGCCACATCGAGGTTGTGCTCGAGCAGGCGATGACGCTGGAAGAAGCAGCCGAGATGCTCGGCATCAACGTCGCGACATTATGGCGCAAGCGCCGGAGATACGGACTGGACTAGACAGAACCGGCGCGCTCCGCGATGGAAGCGCGCCGGTGATCGACGAATCTGGCTGGAGATTATCTGTCGTTACTGCGCCTTCTTGCGCAACGCGGTTTCGAGGCGGCTGTGACTCTTACGCACACGCCGAGGCTGGTGAATGGACTCGGCCAATCGTTCTTAACGCAGTAAGGTAGCGCACCCATATCGTCGTCAGATAATCCGCGCGACGTTAGTTCCTTCCTGATGCAGTCGCTATGCGGCTTGTTGGCGCCGGCGACGACCGCCGCATCGTCGGCCGCTTCGATAATCAGCGCATTGCGAAGTGCGATCTTCACCGCAGGATCGTTGCTCGCGCCGAGTGAGCCCGCCACCTTGCTCGAGGGGCCGCAGGTGCCGACAGCGTCCACGAATGCCTCTTCGAGCCCCACCGTCTGAGATCCTTTGCGAAATCCCGACGCCGGCCGCCGTAATCAGCATACTTGTTGCTATCAACGCCACTGCAATTAGTTTCATCGCACTCGCCTCCAGGTTGAGATGTGACCCTTGAAAGAAAACGGCCTCATCGTTAGCAGTCTAACTATCTGTACGATCCGACGGTCAAAAAAGTCCAGCGGAGGCGACCAATCCGGTCACGCGAGGCACACGGCTTGACGGAAACTGCCGCTTGATGAAACTGTCGGCCTAAGTCTGATCAAAGGAATATTCATCATGGCCAAAACCGCACTTGCCTGCACGATCCTTCCCGACAGCCCGCCGGCGCGGCTAATCGAATGGTCGCGCGCGGCGGAGGATGCGGGCTTTTCCGGCGTCTTCATGACCGAGGCGAACAACGATTCGCTGGCGTGCTCGCTCGCGCTCGGGCTTCACACCAAGCGAATCAAGCTCGGCACCGCGATCACCAACATCTATTTGCGCCATCCGAATCTGCTCGCCAATGAAGCCGCCGCGGTCCAGGAATTTACCGGCGGACGATTCATCCTCGGCCTCGGCACCGGGCATCGCGAGGGCAATTCCGCGCTCGGAATCGAGATGGGCGTGCCGCTGACCAGGATGCGCGAAACGGTGAAGACGCTGCGCGCCGCGCTCGACGGCGGCAAGACCGGCCCGCGCGTCAGCGCGAAGCTGCCGCTTTACCTGGCGGGCGTGTCGCGCCCGATGGTGAAGCTGGCCGGCGAAATCAGCGACGGCGTCATCTTCAACTTCTTTCCGCCGGCGCGGGTCAAGGAAGCGCTCGGCGAGTTGGCCGAGGGCGCGAAGATCGGCGGCCGCGACGTCAAACAGATCGAGGCGACATTGTTCGCGACCGCATTCATTTCCGACGACCTCGAAGCGGCGCGGCGTCCCGCGCGCAAACTGCTATCGCGTTACGGCGCGCTGAAGTTCTACGGCAACATGATGGCGCATGCGGGCTTCGAGCGCGAAATCTCCGCGATTCGCGCGGCCGGCCGCGACGCCGACGGCGCAATCAAGGCGGTCAGCAACGAACTGATCGACGCGACCCTGCTGGTGGGCTCCGAGGCGCGCGTTCGCGAACGTTTGCAGGAGCTATGCGCGCCGGGAATCGGCACCGCGATCGTATTCACGAATCCAGTGAACGAAGACCGCAACGCCGCGGTGATGCGAACGATCCGCGCGCTCAAGCAGTAGCGGATGCGATACCGCGCGCTCAGCGACGTTCGCGTCGTCGATCTGACTCACTTCGTCGCGGGGCCTTACGCGACCAAGCTGCTGGCGGACATGGGCGCCGACGTCGTCAAGGTCGAACCGCCAGCGGGAGAGGGCGGGCGCAGGCTGGGGCCGCATCGCGCGGGCGTCGAGGATCGCGGCGGGCTCTTCGCCTTTCTCAATCTCAACAAGCGCGGCGTGACGATTAACCTGAAGCACGAGCGTGGCCGCGAACTTATCGCGGGCTTGCTCGATGGCGCCGATCTCCTGATCGAGAACTTCGCGCCGGGGACGCTAGCCGCGCTGGGGCTCGCGCCTGACGAGTTGATCGCGAAGTTCCCGCGGCTGTCGGTGATTTCAATCTCGAACTTCGGCCAGGACGGTGTCGAGCGCGACGGCAAGTTGAACGACCTGGTGCTGTTCGCGCGCGGCGGCTGGACCTTTCCGGTCGGCGAGCCCGGCCGCGAGCCGCTGACGCCGCCGGGCTCGCTCGCGCAATACGTGGCGGCGCTCTACGGCGCGGTGGCTGCGATGCAGGCGATTGCGGCGCGCGATTTGGGTCTCGGCCATGGCCAGCATCTCGACGTTTCGATTCTCGAAGCGACGGTCGCCACGATGATCTACGAGACCGTCACGTTTCAGTACTCGGGGATGGTGCGCAAGCGCGCGGGCAAGCGCTTCGCGGTCGGCCCGTTCATGATCGTGACGCTCAAATGCAAAGACGGCTATGCCGGACTGCATTGCGTGACCGACAAGCAGTTCGCGGGGCTGTGCGATCTGATGGGACGGCGCGAGCTGGCTTCCGATCCGCGCTTCAACACGGCGCTCAATCGGATGCTCCACAACGACGCGCTGCTGGAAATCGTCGAGGCGTTTTTTATCGGGCGCGAACGCAAGTGGCTCTATCGCGAAGGACAGCGCCGCGCGATTCCGCTGGTGCCGATTCCGAGCGTGGCCGAGGTGCTCGAATGGGAGCAGACGCGGGCGCGCAACTATTTCGAGACGATCGACGATCCGGAGCTTGGGATGATTCGCGTGCCGGGGACGCCGCTGCGCCTGACGTCGCATCGCGCGGAACCGTCGCGGCCGGCGCCGATGCTCGGCGAACACAATCGCGAAATCTTCGGCGGGCGATTGGGCCTGAGCGATAGCGCAATCGACGCACTGAAAAAGGCCGGCACGATATGAACTCGATCTTCGAGGGCAAGCTTCGCGTGCTCGACATCTCGATGGGATGGGCGGGGCCGCTGGTCGGCCAGATGTTCGTCGAGATGGGCGCCGAGGTGATCAAGGTCGAGGATACGCATCACTTCGATTGGTGGCGCGGTTCGCTCTCGGTGGCGCCGCCCGAGATGCAGCCGATTGAGCGCGCGGCGGTCTTCAACACCGCTAATCGCGGCAAGCGCGGAGTCACGCTCGACCTCGCGAGCGCGCGCGG
Organism: uncultured delta proteobacterium; assembly: GCA_963756005.1. GTDB lineage: Bacteria > Desulfobacterota > Binatia > Binatales > Binataceae > Binatus. The sequence goes on along the minus strand of CAVWMC010000001.1, from coordinate 140,022 downwards.
AATCGAAATCCTGAAGCGGCTGATCGAAGTGTCGGACATCCTGATCGAGAATTTCAGTCCCGGTGTGATGGAGCGGCTCGGGCTGGCTTACGAAACCGCGAGCGCGATCAATCAGCGGCTGATCATGATCTCGATGCCGTCGTTCGGCCTCGACGGTCCCGAATGCAACGCGCGCGGCTACGGCAACACGGTCGAGGCGATGGCGGGAGTGACGGGACTGACGGGCTACCACGACGGCGACGGGCAGCGTTACACGCTCAGCAACGCGCTGGGCGATCCGGTCGCGGGGTTGCACGGCGTGTTCGCGCTGATGGTGGCTATGCGCGAGCGCGAGCGCAGCGGTCGCGGGCAATTGATCGAGCTGGCGCAGGTCGAGTCGCTGATTCCGTTCGTCGCAGAAGCGATTCTCGATTTTCAATTCACTGAAAAATTGCCGGCGGCGCGCGGCAACCGGCATCGCGAGCACGCGCCGCATGGAATCTATCGATGCGCGGGCGACGACAACTGGATCGCGCTCGCGTGCGAGACCGACGAGCAGTGGCGCGGCCTCGCGCGTGCGCTCGGAATCGACGACGGCCGGTTCGCGACTGCGCCGTCGCGCAAAGCCAACGAGGAGGCGCTCGACGCCGAGGTGTCGCGCGCGATTGCGGCGCTGAGCGCCGACGATTGCGTCGCGCGTATCCGCGACGCGGGCGTGCTGGTGGCGCCGGTGAATTCGGCGCCGGCAGTGATGGCTGATCCGCAAATCCAAAGCCGCGAATATTTCGTCGCGATCGAGCGCGCCGTGGTCGGGACGCATCTCTATCCCGGCGCCGTCGCGCGCATCCCGGACACTCCGCTGCGCGCCGATGCGCCGGCGCCGCTGCTCGGCGAGCACAACCGCCAAGTCTTCGCCGAGCTGCTCGGAATGACGAACGATCAGATCACAGAACTCGAACGCAGCGGCGTGATCGGATCGACCCCACGCGAACATCGCCCGGCAAAGTAACAGCCCGATCCCTCGAAAAACGCCGCTTATTCATTGACGTTTAGAGCAAAACGTTTCACGTGAAACGTTTTTAGTTCAGGAGAACAAAACGCGAATCGCTGGCGCCGCGGCTTTGAAGAACCCTAACCCCTAACCCCTTCCCCAGAACGAATGGGGAAGGGGAACAAAGTCAGGGAACTGCTCCCGTCCTATCCCCCTCACCCCCTTTCCAGCATGGAAAGGGGGAACAGAAAAATTTGGGTCCGAGGGCTTTCCAGTATGGAAAGAGGGACAGAAAAATTCGGGTCCGAGGGTTTCCAGCATGGAAGGGCGGAACAGAAAATCCTCTCCCGCGGGCTTTCCAGGATGGAAAGAGGGACAGAAAAATTCGGTTCCGAGCGTTTGCAGGATGGACAAGGAGGAACGCGAAGCTCTTTTATCTGTTCCCCCTTTCCGGACCGGAAAGGGGGTTAGGGGGATAGGACGGCGTCGCGTGGATGGTTTTTCTGGTTCCCCTTCCCCAATTTTTCCTGGGGAAGGGGTCAGGGGTTAGGGTGGTTTTATTTGCAGCGTGGAAAGTGGGGAACAGAAAATTCGGTTCCGATCGTTGGCAGGATGGACAAGGAGGAACGCGAAGCTCTTTTGTCTGTTCCCCCTTCCTGGCACGGAAAGGGGGACCGGATTTCGAGTTCGAATGCGGGAACGAGGTTAGTGCACGTTGTCTTGGGGGACGAAGCCGTTTAGGCCTTTGAAGGCGCCGTCCAGGACTTCGACTTGCGAGCCTTTGTCGTCGCTGCGGATGATTCGGACGGGAGTGTTGTTATCGACCTGCTTGGCGGTGAGACCTTCGCCGAGGCCGCCGATCATGCCGCCGACGCCGCCTTGTTTTTTCAAATCGACCAGCTTGGTGAAGGTGTCTTCGTCGGGATAAACCGCGACGGTGCTTTCGCCGTTGTGCGCGACCAGCTTGTGACCGCATCCGGCGAGGGCGAGCATGCCTCCAATCACAGCTGCGCAGATGATGACCGTCGAGATTCGCATGGAGAGGTCTCCTCTACGTCGGGTTCTAGCATGAGATTTGGGAAAACGGCCATCCGAAGGAGCGCAACGCGTTCCTGACAGAACTGGGGGACGCGCTCTGCGAGCACAACCGGCGGAAATCCTGAAAATTGCGGGGGATTCGGGGCCGTGATAGGCTTCACGGTTCGCGCTCGGCGGGCATACGCGGCCAGTGCAAATCGTGATGCGAATCGGTCTGATCTCTGACACTCATATTCCCGAAGCCTGCGAGCATCTTCCCGCGAAGGTGTTCGAGGTGTTCGCGGGGATCGATCTCGTGATGCATGCGGGCGACGTTTACGTGAATCGCGTGCTCGACGAGTTGTCGGCGATCGCGCCGGTAATCGCCGCGCTTGGCAATGGCGACGAGGGACTCGATGGGCATCGGCATCGGCTCGATCAAGATGATGAGCGGGTGCGCGAGGCGCATCTGATCGAGATAGCGGGCGTACGAATCGGGCTGGTGCATGCGATTCCGACGCCGGACGAGACGTCGGACGAAGTGTTCGCGCGCGCGATGGAGCGGCAATTCGGCGGGCCGGTCGATGTGGTGGTGCAGGGACACAGTCACGTCGAGGGCGTCGTGCGGTTCGGCGCGACGCTGGTGGTGAATCCGGGCAGCGCGACGCTGCCGCGGAATCTAATTGGAGTGCCGGGAACGGTCGCGATACTTGAAATTGGAGAGCGCGGCGAAGTGTCCGCCGAAATAATCAGCCTGGCTTAGGCCGGGCGTCACGCGCGACCCAGGAGGAATTTTTGTCCGCCGAAAACGCAGTGCCCGCGATCAAACGCGCGGTCACGATGGAAAAACTGGTGAACCTGTGCAAGCGGCGCGGGATTGTTTTCCCGACGAGCGATATCTACGGGGGACTCGGATCCACGTTCGACTACGGGCCGCTCGGGGTCGAGCTCAAGCGCAACGTCAAAGAGGCGTGGTGGCGCGAGATGGTGCAGTACCGCAGCGACGTGCTGGGGCTGGACTCGGCTATATTTCAGCATCCGCGGACGTGGGAAGCGTCGGGGCATCTGCAAAATTTCACCGACCCGATGGTTGATTGCAAAGCGTGCAAGAATCGGTTTCGCGCCGACCATCTCAAGGGCGACAAGTGCCCGGAGTGCGGCGGCGAGCTGACGCCGGCGCGCAATTTTAATTTAATGTTCAAGACCTTCATGGGGCCGGTCGAAGAGACCGCCTCGGTGGTGTATCTGCGGCCGGAAACGGCGCAGGGAATTTTCTCGAACTTCGAGAACGTGGTCGATACGCAGCGGGTCAAGCTGCCGTTCGGCGTCGCGCAGCAGGGCAAATCGTTCCGCAACGAAATCACCACCGAGAATTTTATTTACCGCACGCGCGAGTTCGAGCAGATGGAGATGGAGTATTTCGTGCGGCCCGATCCCGCGGAAGAAGAGAAGTGGTATCGCTACTGGGTCGATTTTCGGTTCAACTGGCACGTCAAGTTCGGAATCAAGGCCGAGCATCTGCGCAAACGCGAGCATGCGAGCGACGAGTTGTCGCATTATTCGAGCGGCACCACCGATCTCGAATTCCTGTATCCGTTCGGATGGGGCGAGCTGGAAGGAATCGCGAAGCGCGGCAGCTTCGATCTCGATCAGCATGCGAAGTTCAGCGGCAGGGATCTCACGTATTTCGACGAGGACACCAAGACGCGGTTTCGGCCGTGGGTGATCGAGCCGGCGCTCGGCGTCGATCGCGCGATGCTGTGTTTCATGCTCGATGCGTACGACGAGGACGTGGTCGATAACGAAGAGCGAATCGTGCTGCGGCTCGATCCGCGGCTGGCGCCGATTAAGGTCGCGGTCTATCCGCTGCTGAGAAAACTGGGGCAGCCTGAAAAAGCGATCGCGATTCGCGACGCGCTGAAGCGGCATTTCACGGTCGCCTACGATCAGGCGGGCTCGATTGGGCGGCGCTATCGGCGCCAGGATGAAGTCGGGACGCCGTTCGGCGTGACTGTGGATCATCAGACGATGGAAGACGATACGGTGACGATCCGCGATCGCGATGCGATGACGCAGGAGCGGGTGCCGGCCGCGCGGCTGGTCGAAGTGATCGCAGAGCGAATCGGCTGGACGCGCTAACCAATCCAAGATTGTTTCCGCGCGACGCGGAGATGGGAGCAACGAGTTCACATGGGTCGAGTTCATCCTGAGATTTATTTTTTCGGCGCGGGCGTGGCGGAAGGGCGCGCCGAGATGCGCAACCTGCTGGGCGGCAAGGGCGCGAACCTGGCCGAGATGGCGCGGCTCAAGCTGCCGGTGCCGCCGGGATTCACGATTTCGACGCAGGTCTGCAACTACTTTTACGAGCACGCGCACAAATATCCGAAGGGGCTGACCGAGGGAGTGGCGAAGAGCGTCGCGCGGGTCGAGAAGGCGCTCGGGCGCCGCTTCGGCGACGCGGCGAATCCGCTGCTGGTGTCGGTGCGATCGGGCGCGCGGGTTTCGATGCCGGGCATGATGGACACGGTGCTGAACCTCGGGCTTACCGACGAGACGGTGAAGGGGCTCGAGAGTATCAGCGGCAACCCGCGCTTCGCGTGGGACTCGTACCGGCGCTTCTGCCAGATGTTCGGCGACGTCGTGCTCAAGCTGAAGCCGGAGAACAAGAACGATCCCGATCCGTTCGAGGAAATTATCGATCACAAAAAGGCGGCGCGCGGAGTCAAGAACGACACCGACCTCAAGGTCGATGATTTGCGCGAGCTGGTCGGCGAGTTCCGTGCGCTGATTCGCGCGCGCGTCGGGGTCGATATCCCGCAGGACCCGCGCGAGCAACTGTGGATGGCGATCGGCGCGGTGTTCGACTCGTGGCATAACGATCGCGCGATCACGTACCGCAAGATCAACAATATCCCGGGCGATTGGGGCACCGCGGTGACGGTGCAATCGATGGTGTTCGGAAATCTCGGCGACGATTGCGCGACCGGGGTTGCGTTCACGCGCGATCCGGGCACCGGCGAGAAGGGAATCTACGGCGAGTTCCTGCCCAACGCGCAGGGCGAGGACGTGGTCGCGGGAATCCGCACGGGCCGTCAGATCAGCCTGAAGGCGGGGCGCGAATGGGCCAAGCGCGCGGGGGTCAGCGAGCAGGAGCGCGTCGCGGATTACTCGACGCTCGAGGAAAGCTTCCCCGCCGTTTACAAGCAGTTCCTGAAAATCTCGGCGCAGCTCGAAAAGCATTTTCGCGACACGCAGGACATGGAATTTACGATCGAGCGCAACCGCTTGTTCATGCTGCAGACGCGCACCGGCAAGCGCACGGCGCAGGCGGCGGTGCGAATCGCGGTCGATATGGCCGACGAGAAGCTGATCGATCGCAAGCAGGCGCTGAAGCGCGTCGAGCCGGAACAGCTCGAGCAGTTTTTGCATCCGCGGCTCGACCCGTCGAGCAAGAAGCACGTGATCGCGCGCGGACTGCCGGCGTCGCCGGGCGCGGTCAACGGCGAAGTGGTGTTCTCGGCGGACGAAGCGGTCGCGGTCGCGGAAGCGGGGCGCAAAGTAATTTTGGTGCGGCTGGAGACGTCGCCGGAAGATATCCATGGGATGCAGGTGGCGGAAGGAATCCTCACGGCGCGCGGCGGGATGACGAGTCATGCGGCGGTGGTCGCGCGCGGGATGGGCAAGTCGTGCGTGGCGGGAGTGTCGGCGCTGGAGATCGATTACGGCGCGGGCACGCTGTCGGCGAATGGCGCGGTCGTGCGGCGCGGCGAGTACCTCACGCTCGACGGATCGGCGGGCGAAGTGATCGAGGGGCGGGTGCCGACGGTCGATCCCGAGATGCCGTCGTACTTCAAGAAATTTCTGTCGTGGGCGGACGCGGTGCGCAAGCTGGGCGTGCGCGCGAATGCCGATACGCCAAACGACGCGAAGATCGCGCGCGATTTCGGCGCCGAGGGGATCGGGCTGTGCCGCACCGAGCACATGTTTTTCGATCCCGAGCGAATCTCGGCGGTGCGCGAAATGATCATGGCGGAGAACGCGCAGCAGCGCGGGCGCGCGCTGGCGAAGATCCTGCCGATGCAGCGCGAGGACTTCGTCGGAATCCTGAAAGCGATGGCGGGGCTGCCGGTCACGATTCGATTGCTCGATCCGCCGCTGCACGAATTTATCCCGCATGCGGATAATGAGCTGCGCGAGCTGGCGGCGAAAATCGGCACCACGCTCGAGCATCTGAAGCAGGTGCGCGAGAGCCTGTTCGAGGTGAATCCGATGCTGGGGCATCGCGGGTCGCGGCTCGGAATCAGCTTCCCGGAGATTTACCAGGCGCAGGCGCGCGCGATTATCGAGGCGGCGTGCGAGCTGCGCAAGCATGGCGTCAAGGCGATGCCGGAGATCATGCTGCCGCTGATCGGCGAGCGGCGCGAGTTCGATATCCTGGCGGCGCAGATTCGCGAAGTGGCGGACGCGGTGTTCAAGGAGCGCGGGATCAAGGTGGCGTACACGATCGGCACGATGATCGAAGTGCCGCGCGCGTGCGTGGTGGCGGATCAGATCGGCGAGGTGGCGGAATTCTTTTCATTCGGGACCAACGATCTGACGCAGATGACGTACGGAATTTCGCGCGACGACTCGGGGAAATTTTTGCCCGACTACATCCGCACCGGCGTTTACAAAAAGGACCCGTTCGCGGAGCTCGATCCGGTCGGCGTCGGCGAGTTGATGCGAATCGCGATCGAGCGCGGGCGTAAGGTCGAACAAGAAATTGAAGATCGGGATTTGCGGTGAGCATGGCGGGGATCCCGCGAGCGTCAAGCTGTGCCATCGGCTGGGACTCGATTACGTGTCGTGCTCGCCGTACAGGATACCGGTGGCGCGGCTGGCGGCGGCGCAGGCCGCGATCGAGGCGTCGCAGAAGAAGGTTGCATTCAAGGACGTGTAGGGCGCGGGCAACCGAACCAGAGAAAGATCGCCTGCGCGGCGGGCGGCATCGACACCGTCGCGGGGGGTGACCCCTGCACCCAATGTGAAGCGCAAAGTTGCGCGAGGCGCGCTACTTTGCTCTCAGGGGCGAGTGAGCGTGTGATGGCCGACCTAGTCTGTGTACTTTTTCTCCAGCGCCTGGTAGTCGGCGACGCCCATTGTGCGGACGAAGTCTTCGAACACATTAGAAGCCGTGCCGATGCTTAGTTTGCCGGTGCGTTTCAGGTTGGTCATCGCGGTGCGGATGGCGTCGTAGATCGTGAGCATCGTGCCGATGTGGATAGTGATTTTGAAGGGGTAGTTTTTCAGTTCATATAGAGGCAGCAGGTCGCCGTTGTAGATCAATGGGAGGTCGCCTAGTTTTTCGGCGTACTGTTTCAGGTCGTCGAGGGTTTTGATGCCGTCGACGAAAATCAGGTCGGCGCCGGCTTCGCGGTAGGCATGGGCGCGGCGGACAACGTCGTCCCATCCGTTGACCGCGAGGGCGTCGGTGCGCGCGATGATTACGAGATTCTTGTCGCGGCGGGCGTCGCAGGCAGCACGCACTTTCGGGATCATTTCCTCCATCGCGATGACTTGCTTGCCGGCGAGGAAACCGCATCGCTTGGGAAACACCTGGTCCTCGATGTGCAGGGCGGAGACGCCGGCGTCTTCGTACTCGCGGACGGTGCGATGAACGTTGAGCGGATTGCCGTAGCCGGTGTCGGCGTCGCAGATGACGGGGACGTTCACCGACTGCGAAATTGCGCGCGCGTTAGCGGCCATCTCGGACATCGTGAGCAAGCCCAAGTCGGGATAGCCGCGGGCGGCGGCGGTGCCGAAGCCGGTCATATAGACTGCGTCGAAGCCGGCGGCGGCGGCGAGTTTTGCCTGCAGGCAATCGAAGACGAAGGGCGCGACGATCATTTCGGGGCCGGCGAGCAAATCGCGCAGGCGCGATCTTGGTTCATTCATTGCGGGCGCTCCGTGGAGATCAGGCGAAGTAATCTTCGGCGCGGATGGGGGGGATGTCGAGCTGGTAAACGCGATTGTTGCGCAGGACTTTGAGGTTGACGTTCTCGCCGGGGCGATGATTGGCGAGCGCGTCGTAGAGCACGCGGCGGTCGTTGACGTCGGTGTCGTCGATCGAGATCACGAGGTCGCCCTGCTGGAGGCCGGCTTTCTCGCCGGGACCGCCGGGCATCACGCCCGCGATTACGACGTGGTCGCGCAGCGTGTACGAGAGCACGCCGAGCCATGCGCGCGGTGCGGCGGTCGTGCGGCGGCCATGTTTGACGAGCTCGTCGCGCACACTGAGGAAGCTCTCGCCCGGCACGCCGAGAATCGCGCGGCTCAAATCGGCGAAGTTCAGGTACGAGATGCCGACGACTTGCGCCTGGAGATTGCAGATCGGGCCGCCGCTCATGCCGATGCTCAGCGAGGAAGCGGTGACGGAAACGCATTTGTCGAGCACGAATTCCCAGACCGCGTCGAAGGGGCCGAGGTAAGTGATGATGCCGCAATCGGCGCATCGCTTCTCGCCGCCCATGCTGGAAACAGTGAATGCTTCCTGGCCGACGACGCATTTTTCCGACGACACGACTTCGACGCTGGCGAGCTTGGTGCGATCGATCTTGAGCAGGCCGATGCCGGTGCTGTAGTCCTTGCCGACGATTTTCGCTTCGAGCTGATCGCCGCCGGGCATCGTGACGATCACGTTTTTTGCGCCGAGCAGCAGGTAGTGAACGGTGAGAATGAGGCCGTCGGGGCTGACGATGGTGCCGGTGCCGCGGCGGTCGGTGCCGAGGCCGATGGCGGTCGAGACGTGGGTCGAGGGGATATGCGAGTGAACGCCGACGGTGGCGCGCAGAACTTTGTCGAGCAGGAATGGAGGTGCGTTCACGGCGATGACCTGCGAATTAGGCTAGGACCGCGGACTCGTGGTTTCAAGCGCGATCGTCGGCGCAAAAAAAGAGGCGGCCTCCGACGAGACCGCCTCGAATAGAAAGTTGAGTGGAGTTACTTCGCGCTCTTCGCCGCGGACGCGTCGGGCATCGCAGTCTCGCTGGCGCGAATCGAAAGCGTCTGCAGCGCCTCGCCGATGTCGAGCTCGCTGTACTTCTGATTGGAGTACAAATCGTCGAGCCGCTTGACGGCCTGGTTCGCGCTCACGTCTTCCATCGAGAGCTGACCGGAGAGCTGGTGGATGATGCGACGCGCGCCCTTCCAGTGAAAGAGGTCAGCGGCGGAATTGAGGACGTCGAGCTTGCCGACGCTGACGCGCATCGCGTCGGAATAGCCGTTGACGTAACCGTCTTTGGCAGTGGCGTTTAGGCGGTTCCAGAAACTGCCATTGTGGCTCACGTTGGACGACGCAAAAGCAACTGCCCAGCTAGCCATGAAACCTAGCACTATGCCGGCGGCGAATTTCTTCATTTCGCGATGGTTCTCCCCAGGCCCAATAGCAACGTGTTTAGCAAAAATACGTATCTGTCGCAAAATCGTTACGTCCCGAATTTTGGGTGATTAGGACAGCAGAACTCACGTAATATCGCTGTAACCTGCCGAAAGCCCCACCTGCCCGGTCCTCATGACCGCCACCGAGGCATCCCCGCCACCCATCAACAGGTCGGAGTGTAGAACATTTCAAGAGCGAGGTAAATATGGCAATTTTCGCGGCAAAAGGGTGCTTTTCGGAACGGTCAGGATTGAATGGGCGCGCGGCACGATGCCATGATCGTGGCCGTTCAGTCCGCCATTGGCGCTAATTCGATGTCCATTTATGAACAGGTACTCGCGTTTATCCACAGGCCCGAGCCTGAATCGTTCGAGCGGGTCGCCCTGGCCGTCTTTCGTCATCAATTTGAAACAATTGCAGCCTATGGTCACTACTGCGAGGGTCTCGGCGTCGGGCCGGACGTGGTCGGCGGCTTTGACGAAATCCCGGCGGTAAGCAACGTCGCGTTCAAATACGCGGAGCTTGCGAGCGGGAGCGTAGCAGCATCGCGCGATGCGAGGGTTTTTCTCACCAGCGGCACCACTCAAGGACGCGAGCGGCGCGGACGGCATATTGTCGCGCGGCCCGAGATTTATCGCGCGTCGGCGATCGCTCATCTGCGCACGATGCTGTTTCCCGACGCGCGGCGAATGGCGATGCTCGCGATGCATCCGATGGCGGACGCGATGCCGGAGTCGTCGCTGTCGGCGATGATCAGCTGGAGTGTCGAAGAGTTCGGGACGGGCGCGCATCTGGCGGCGGCGTCGCGCGAGCGGGTCGATGTGGCGGCGGCGATCGGGTTTCTCGAGGAGTGCGCGGCGCGGCGCGAACCTGTTTGCATCATGGGGACGACGGCGGCATTTGCGGCGCTGTTCACCGAGCTTGGCTGTCGCGGGAGCAAGCTCAGGCTCGCGGCGGGATCGCGAATGATGGACACCGGTGGCGCGAAGGGGCAGGCGGTGTCGATGCCAGCGACGGAGGTGATCGGGCGGGCTGGCGAGTTGCTCGCGATCGCGCCCGCGATGGTCATCAACGAATACGGGATGACGGAATTGTGCTCGCAGCTTTACGACGCGACGCCGTTCAACTGTCATGATGTCGAGAGCGGGCAGGAGCGATACAAGATTCCGCCGCCGTGGATGCGCGTGACGGCGCGGGATCCGGTCACGCTGCGGCCGATGGCGGACGGGGAAATCGGGATGCTGACGTTTTTCGATCTCGCCAACGTCGGCTCGGTGTCCGCGGTGATGACGGAAGACCTGGGAATCGTCGAGCGCGGGCGGGTGCGCGTGCTCGGTCGAACTGCGGGAGAGCCGCGCGGCTGCGCGCTGGCGATAGGACAATTTTCGGCGAGTGAAGCGGCGGAGGCGTCGCGATGAGTGCGACACCGGCGTCAAGCGCAACGCGCACGCAGGTCGCGGAAAACGTGGGCACGGAGCGGATGGCCGGCGCATTGGCGCGGGCCTTCGCACTCTGGCGCGACCGCGATTACGCGCGCCGACGCGACGCGATCGCGGCAATCGCGCATTCGGCGGGCTATTCCGTCGAGCTACTCGAAAATTCTATCGACGCGCTGCTGAAGCCGTTCACAGACGAGGCATTGAAGTCGATGGTGGGCACGGCGGGACGATCCAACGTGGACAGGCCGAAGACGGTTGGGTTTATCGCGGCGGGCAACGTTGCGGGCGCGGGAATCCATGAGGTCGCGATCGCGCTGATCGCGGGCGCGCGCATAGCGATCAAAACCGCGTCGGCTGAGCCGATATTTTTCGCGGAGTTTGCGCGCACGCTCGCCGAAATCGACAGCGAGATTGGCGAACGGATCGAAGTTCTCAACTGGAGCCGCGCGCGCATCGACCTGACCGCGGCGCTGATTGCGAATTGCGAGCGGGTGGTCGTGTACGGCGACGACGCAACGATCGAGTCGCTGGATCGGGCGAACGTAATCGGATTTGGCAGCCGAGTCAGTGCCGCGCTGGTCGCGGGGAGCGCGATCGTGCCGTCGCGAATCGACGAGGTCGCCGACATGCTCGCGCGCGACGTCGCGCTGTTCGAGCAACTCGGCTGCTTGTCGCTGCATCAGGTGTTTGTTGTGAGTCCCGATGGAAGCGCGGCACGGGAGTTGGCGATTCGGATGTCGTCGGCGCTCGAACGTGGAGCGAAATCGATGCCGCCGGCGCGCATCCCGATCCGCGACGCGGCCGAGATCCGCGGAGTGCGTGAGCGCGCGCGCTGGCGGGCGATTGCGGGCGAGCCGGTCGAGCTGTTCGAGGGCCGCGGGCTTGAATGGACGCTGGTTTTCGAGCCGAGGGCGGATTCATTCAAAATTTCGCCGGGCTTCAGGACGGTGCACGTGACCGCGGTGCGCGATCTCGCGGAGTTTCGCGATTGCATTGCGGGAGTGCCGGGACGGATCGAAGCGATGGCGGTGGTCGGCGACGAATGTGAAATCGAAGCGCGCGCGATGGGGATACCATACGTGTGCGCGCCCGGCGAGATGCAATCGCCGCCGCTCGATTGGCGCCACGCTGGCGGCGGCTTCATCGACATGATGGTTGGAGCGCGATGACGCAACTTGGCGACTACTTCCGCCGGAACCTGGCGCAGACGTCGGACGCGCCGATGGGGTTGGAGATAACGCGCGCCGAGGGTTCGTGGCTAATCGCGTCGGACGGGCGGCGCTATCTCGATTTCATCGCGGGCATCGGGGTGTCGGCGCTCGGCCATGGAAATCGCGAAGTGCTCGATGCGATCGCGGCGCAGGCGCAACGCCATCTGCACGTCATGGTGTATGGCGAGTACGTGATCGAGAGCCAGGTAATGCTGGCGCGGCGGCTGACCGAACTGCTGCCGCGGCCGCTCGAGCGGGTGTACTTCACCAACAGCGGTGCGGAAGCGATCGAATGCGCGCTGAAGGTGGCACGCAAGTTTAGCGGACGCGCGGGATTCGTGGCGTTCGACGGCGCGTATCACGGAGATACGATGGGCGCGCTCGCGCTGTGCGGGAATCGCGCGATGCGCGACGCGTTCGGCGCGCTGCCCGGGCCGGTGACGCATCTGCCGTTCGGCGATGCCAGCGCGCTCGGAAAAATCGACTCGACGATCGCAGCGGTGGTCGTCGAGCCGGTGCAGGCCGAGGGCGGCGTGCGGATTCCGGAAGAAAGTTTCATTCGCGCGCTCCGTGAACGATGCGATTGCGCGGGGGCGTTGCTTATCTTCGACGAAGTTCTGACCGGCTTCGGCCGCACCGGCAAAATGTTCGCGCTGGAGCATTTCGGCGTCGTGCCCGACATTATCGTGATGGCCAAGGCACTCGGCGGCGGTTTGCCGTTAGGCGCGCTATGCAGCCGTAACGAGGTTCTTGGCACGCTTTCGCACGATCCGCCGCTCGGACACATCACGACCTTCGGCGGGCATCCACTATCGTGCGCGGCTGGTCTTGCTAGTGTGAACGTTATCGTGCGCGAGCGTCTATGCGAGCGCGCCGCGACGATGGGCAAGGAGATCGTGCGGCGCTTGACCGAGATGCGTGCGCCGGAAATCGCAGCGGTGCGCGGGCTCGGCATGTTGGTGGGGATCGAATTTCGCGATGCGTCACTGGCGCATCGGTTTGTCGCGGCGACTTTGGCGGGCGGGGTGATCGTCAACTGGACGCTGAACGCGGACCAGGTCGTGCGGCTCGCGCCGGTGCTGACGGTCAGCGGCGACGAGATCGATTTTGCATTTGGCGCGATAAGAAAAGCGCTTGATGAAATCCGGCGCTGAAGTCACGATGAAGGGTCCGGGAACCGGCGCAGGGGGAAGGATTGGGGGAGTCTGATTGGCGGAGAGCAGCAAATATAACGGCTCATCCGGGCTGACAAATTCGGGAGTCGGCCGCACCACATCGGAGTTCGACTGGACCGAAGATGAGGAAGAATCGCTGCGCGTTCTGAAACTCGGCGGCGCGCTCGGAATCTTCATGCTGCTGGCGTACCTCGCGTACGATGAGCGGCTGCTGGGAACGCATGCGCCGGGGACAAACCTGCACTGGTTGATCCTGGCGGCGACCTGCCTGTTCTTCGGTCTGATGTGGACGCAATCTTTCAAGCGTCACTGGAAGCTCTGGATCCTGGCGTACAACCTGGTGCTGATTTCGACCTTCATCCTGATCAGCCGGGAGACGGGCGACCCCGAGTCGCGCTTCATCGCAATCATGTTGTGTCCGTTGGCAACCGCGGCGTTCGTGAGCTGGGGCCCGCGCTGGCAGTTCGCGATGGCGGTGACGGCGGTCGCCGGCTACGCGGCGGGCGAATACCTGGTGCCGATTCAATCGCAATTCGCAGTGTACCGCTGGATGGGTCTAGTCGCGGCGATGATCTTCGCGCAATACACGTCGATCTTTATCGAGCGTTACCGCCGGCGGCTGATGAAACAGGTCGAGGATCTCGAAGAAGCGGCGCGCTTCCGGCAGACGCAAATCGCAACGATGGCGCACGATATCCGCAGCCCGGTCGCGGCGCTGAGCGGCTACGTCAACTTGATCGAGGACACCGACACCGATCCAGAGGAGCGGAAGGACCTGCTGGGACGAATCGGATCGACCGCGTGGAACATGGACCTGGTGGTGAGCAACGTACTGGACTACTACGAGGCGCAGGACAGCGACATCGTCGCGACGGCGGTCGAACTGGATCCGAATCAACTGCTGGCCGAGGTCGCGGACGATTGCGCGCTGCAAGCGCGGCGCCGGCGGCTGAATCTGCGGGTCGAGATCTCGCCCTTGCCGGCGTGCAAACTCGACGGCCGGCATTTTCAGAGAATCGTGAGAAACATGGTCGCGTACGCGATCGGCAGGACCGCGACCGGCGAGGTCGCGCTGCGGGCCGGGATGCGGAACGACGCGATCGCGATCGAAGTTACCGATGGCGGCGCGACTCTTACGCAAGAGCAACTCGACGCGCTGTTCCAGCGCCCGAATAGAAACGGGGATCGCGGCGCCGCGCGCGGACTTGGACTGTATATCGCGCGCGCGATGGCGGAAGCGGTGGGCGGACGGACCGGGGCGCGGTTCGCGGACGGCCGGCGCGGGCTGACGCTGGTGGTGGAATTTCCGCTTGATGCGCCGGACTTGAAAGCGCGTATCCTGTGAGGAAACCTTCCGAAGCAGCGGGCAAACTTTCCAGCGAATTCGATTTGATCGCGCGGCTCAGCGCGGGAATCCATCTCAGCCGCAGCACGATTCTTGGCGTCGGCGACGACTGCGCGATAGTCGCACGCCCACACGGGCAGTTGCTGTTTACGATCGACAGCATGGTCGAGAACGTACACTTCGATCGGCGCTGGGGAACGCCGGAGATGCTCGGCGCGCGCGCGCTGGCGGTCAATTTGAGCGACATCGCGGCGATGGGCGGGCGGCCGACGGCCTGCGTCGTGAACCTCGGCGTGCGCGAAGGAATCGCGTCGCGGACGCTCGAGCGGATTTATTCGGGACTGCGCGCGGCGGCGCGCGAAGCCTCGACCGACATCGTGGGCGGCAATATTACGCGCGCGCGTGAGCTGTCGATCACGATTGCGCTGATCGGCGAGGCCGGACGCCGCGCGATGCGGCGGGATACGGCGCGGCCCGGCGACGAAATCTTCGTGACCGGCATGCTCGGCGACGCGGCGCTCGGCTGGCGCCTCCTGGCGGGCAAGCTGAAGGCTCGCGGCGCGGCGAAAAACAATCGCGCGGCGAAAAAATATCTGGTCGAGCGATTCCTCCGTCCGCATGCGCGGCTCTATGCCGGGCAACGTCTCGCGGCGCTGCGGCCGGCACCGGCCGCGATCGACATCAGCGACGGACTCATCCAGGACCTCGGGCACATCCTCGAGCGCAGTGGCGTCGGCGCCGAGATCGACGTGTCGCAAATACCGATCTCGCCAGCCTATCGTGCGTTGATGGGCGGCGACCTCGTGCATGCGCTCACCGGCGGCGAGGATTACGAGCTGATCTTTTGCGTGAGGCCCGGGCGCAGCGAATCCGAGCTGTCGCGCCGCTTGCGGGTTGGGGTGCGGCGAATCGGGAAAATCGTTCGCGGCAGGCGGCTGAACGTGATTGGTGCCAGCGCGCCGATTGACGGAGGATGGGATCAGCTGCGGTCGCGCGGCTAAATTGTATTGATGATCTCCGTCCTGCCGCTGGTGGTCCTGATCCTCGTCGTGCTGAGCGCGACGCTGGCGGCGTCCGAAACCGCGTTGTTCTCGATGGCGCGGCTCGAGCACACGCGCGAGCAGATGAGCCTGTCGGTGCAGCGCGCGCTCGACCGCTTGATGCGGCGGCCGCTCGAATCGTTGATCGTCATCATCGGGCTGAACGAAGCTTGCAACATTTTCGCCGACTGTCTCGCGACGATCATTCTGCTGGCGTGGCTTGGCGACAAGTGGGGGCCGATCGTCGCGGCGCCGCTGATGCTGGTCGTCGTACTTTTATTCTGCGACATTACGCCGAAGACGTTCGCGTTGGGATTTCCGTCGGCGCTGGCATGGCTTACGGCGCGTCCGCTGGCGCTGCTCGCCGACTTGGTGCATCCGTTCGCGCGGCATTTCACGCCGCTGGAGGAGGCGCCGCGCCCGAGTCCCGTGTCCGAAGAGGAATTCAAGACGCTGCTCAGGCTCGGCGAGAACCAGGGGCAGGTGGAGCCGGCCGAGCGTGCGATGATTCATCGCGTGTTCGATTTCGGTGCGCGGCGCGCGTCCGAGGTGATGACGCCCCGCGACCGCATCTTCGCGCTCGACATCGAGACGCCGGTGGCCCAGTTGGTGGCGGAAATCGCGCACGAAAGTTTCTCGCGGGTGCCGGTCTATCGCCGCAGCCAGGACAATATCGTCGGGATTCTGCACGCCAAGGATCTCGCGGCGCGGCGCCTGGAGCCATCGCCGCCGCGCGTCGAGCGGCTGGTGCGGCCGGCGTATTTCGTGCCGCCGGGCAAACTGCTCGCCGATTTATTTGACGAGATGCGCCGCGGGCGCTTCCAGATCGCGCTGGTGGTCAACGAGTACGGGCGGCTGCTGGGCCTGGTGACGCTCGAAGACCTGCTCGAAGAACTATTCGGCGAGATTCGCGACGAGTTCGACAGCGAAATTCCCGAGCTCACGAAAATTTCCGACGACGAATGGCTGGCGTCGGGCGCGGTCGGGCTGGGCAAGCTGGCGGACGCGCTCGCGCCGGCGCGCGTCATCGAAGTTTATGGCGGCGGCAAGACGCTGAGCAGCCTGATTTTGCGCAGGCTCGGGCGCGTGCCGCGCGCGGGCGAGAAGCTGCGGCTCGGCGAATTCGAAACCACGGTCGAGCGCGTGCGCGGGGCGGCGGTCGAGCTTGCGAGGCTGCATCGATGACGATGATCTGGCTGATAGTCGCGCTGGCCGGATGCCTCGTCGTGCAGGCGTTTTTCGCCGCGTCGGAAATCGCGCTGGTGTCAGCGGACGATCTGAAAGTTCGTGCCGGCAGCGAAAGCGGACACGCACGCTCGCGAGTGCTGGGCGAGCTGCTGGCGAATCGCGATCGTGTGCTGGCGCTGACGCTCACCGGCACCAACCTCGCGACCGTGGTCGCGGCGGTCGTGCTCACCAGCTTTTTCCATCACAACATACGGCGCATGGTTTATCTCGCGCCGTTTATTTTGACGCCGATCACGCTGGTGCTGGGCGAGTCGATTCCGAAGCTGTTGACGCTCACGAATCCGCACCGGTTCGCGCTGTACGCCGCGCGGCCGTTGCGCTTCCTCGCGACGATTCTCGCGCCGCTGCTCTACGCGGAGACTCTGCTCAGCAGATTGCTGCGGCGCCTCGCGGGGGTGCCGGCCGACGCCGAGAGCGTCTTCCTGAGCCGCGAAGATTTGGCGCGCTTGATGCGGCGGCGGCCGAGCGACGCGTCGGAACCGTCGCTCGACGCCATCCTGCCCGCCGAGCAGTTGATGATCAGCCGCATCTTTCGCTTCTCGCAGGCCGAGGCGCGCAAGGCGATGGTGCCGCTGGTGGGCGTCGATGCGGTGCCGGAGGAAACTTCGCTGGCAGCGGCGATCGAAACCGTCCGGCGCGAGGGCTTCAGCCGCATCCCGGTTTTCCGGCGCCGTATCACGGACATCGTCGGGGTGGTTCACGTCTTCGATCTTTTGCAGGCGCCGGATCTCAGCCGCCCGGTCAGCGACATAATGCGCCCGGTGAGTTATTTTCCCGAGTCGATGCCGCTCGACGAAGCGCTGGTCGCGATGCAGCGCACTGGAGAAAACCTGGCCGTGATCGTCGATGAGTACGGCGGCTCGGCGGGAATTTTGACGCTCGAGGATCTGGTGGAGGAAATTGTCGGCGACATCGAGGACGAACACGACCTCGGCGAGGAGCTGGCGAAGATAATCAGTCCACGCGTGCTGTCCGTGGTCGGACGCGCGCCGATTACGGAACTCAACGAGCGCTTCGGACTGAAGCTTTCGGAGGCGGATGAGTATGCTACGATCGGCGGATTGGTGGTCGAACGGCTCGGGCACATTCCCAAGCCCGGCGAAAAATTAGTTGAAGGCGAGTTGACGATCACGGTCACGCGCAGCGACGCGCGGGCCGTGCGCGAATTGATGCTGACCCTGGCGCATCCGATCCGTCCAGAACTGCTCAAGCGGCGATGACTGAAAAGCGAATTCGCGAAATCCTCGAGGGCGTCGCCGCGGGCAGGATGACTCCCGGCGCGGCCTTCAAGCACATCCGTGAGTTGCCGTTCGAGGATCTTGGCTTCGCCAAGCTCGATCATCACAGGAGCGTCCGCCGCGGCATTCCGGAAGTGATTTTTGGCGAGGGCAAGACCGCCGTGCAGCTCGCGGCGATCGGAAAGCGCGTGCTCGCGGCAAAAACAAATTTGATAATCACGCGGCTCGACGCCGACAAGGCGCGCGTCGTCAAGCGCAAAATTCGCGCGCTGGAGTACCACGCGGATGCGCGCATCGGCGCGGTCGTAAAAGAGCGGGTGAAGCCGTCGGGGCAGGGCGTCGTGATGATCCTGAGCGCGGGCACCTCCGACATTCCGGTGGCCGAGGAAGCCGCGCTGTGCGCCGAGCTGTTCGGCAATCGCGTCGCGCGGATTTACGACGTCGGCGTCGCGGGGATTCATCGGCTGACGGCGAACCTCGAAACGATCCGCGCGGCGAGCGTGCTGATCGTTGTCGCCGGAATGGAAGGCGCGCTGCCGTCGGTGGTCGCGGGCCTGGTCGATAAGCCAGTGATCGCCGTGCCGACCAGCGTCGGCTACGGCGCGTCGATGGGCGGGTTGGCGGCGCTGCTCGGGATGCTGAATTCGTGCGCGAGCGGCGTCACCGTCGTCAATATCGACAACGGTTTCGGCGCGGCGCTGGCGGCTACGCTGATCAACCGCGTCGGAATCGAGCGCGACGGACTTTGATGGCGAAGCACACGTCAATCACCAGCGGCCGCGCGCGCCGCGCGATCAAGATGGGCGAGCTGGCGTCGCAGGTCGGCTCCAGCTACCTGTGGAATCAACTGCGGCGCCCGTTTCTCAGCGCGCCCGCGCGCGATCGCGAGCTGCTCGAGACTCACATCCGCAACGCGCAGCGGATCGTCGAAGGATCGCAGCAACTTCGCGGCGCGTTCATGAAGCTGATCCAGATGCTCTCGATTCGCAAGGACCTGCTGCCGGGTGAGGCGCTCGACGTGCTGCGGGCGACGCAATCGAACGTGCCGCCGATGAGCTACGCGACTATCTCGGAACAGATTCGCAAGGAGATCGGCAAGCGGCCCGAAGTTGTCTTCAGGAGTTTCGATCAGACCGCGTTTGCCGCCGCGTCGCTCGGCCAGGTGCATCGCGCGGTCACGCGCGACGGTGTCGATGTCGCGGTGAAGATTCAGTACCCGGGCGTCGAGGATACTGTCGAGCAGGACTTGCAGAATCTCAAGCTGCTGTTGCGGACGTTGCAGGCGCTCGGCCACGACGTGATGCGCCAGCAGATAGACACTGCCGCGGTGTACAAGGAACTCGAGCAGCGCCTGCGCGAGGAGCTCGACTACGTGAACGAAGCGCGCAACATGACGGAGTTCGGCCGGCGCCTGGGCGCGGATGCCGAGATAATGATTCCGCACTTCATCAAGGAGCTGAGTTCGCGTCGCGTGCTGACGATGACCTACGTCGATGGCTATCCGCTGGCGGACGTGATGGGACCCGAGGTTGATTTAGAGCTGCGCGAATGGGTCGCTGCGAAGATTCACGAGTTCGCGTGGCGGCAGATTCTCGAATTTGGAATGCTGCACACTGACTTTCATCCGGGCAATTATCTCGTGAGCCATCATCCGCGACTGGGCGTGCTCGATTTCGGCTCGATTCGCCGCTTCCCTGAACCGGTGCGCAAGGCGAACCTGCAAGTCGCGCGCGCGATTCTCAGCGGTGACGACAAATCGCTGGCGGGTGCAATGGTCAGGCTGGGTTATCTCGATCGCACTCAGGACGCGGCGCCGATGGTGCGAATTATTCACATCCTGTTCGAGCCGATGCGCGTCGATCACGCCGTCGATCCGATCGACTACGATACCGTCGGCAAGGCGGCGAAGGTCGGGGAGCTTGCGCTACAGAACCAGCTGTACAAATCGCCGGCGCACAGCGTGTTCCTGATTCGCGCGCTGGTCGGGCTCGAGGGAATCACGCGCGGGCTCGCAGTGAAGACCAACTACCGGCGCATCTTCGCCGACTGCGTCGAGCGAATCGCGGGATGAGAACCGCTGCGCGCGGGGCGGCAGGGGTGACCCCTGCACCCAGGGTAATCGACGCGCTTGAGCGGCATCGTGACTATCACTTCCGGCGTCTGATTTCCCGGCGCGTGACTGGCGAGAAGAGCGCGCTCAAATTTATCGACGAAGTTGGGTTTTGCACGGGGTTCACGGCCGGGATGGGCGTGCCGTGCTTGCGCGAGGCGATCGCGGGAACGCGCGAACCTTCGATGCCCGAGCACATCCAGCACGACTACGCGATCGGAATGACGTGGCGGATCAAGGACGCGTTGCCGCAGCGCCGCGCGGTTTACTACGGCAAGGTGATCGCGCGGCGCCCCAGCTTCATCGCGCGCGAAATGCTCGGCGCGTTTCTCAGACTGCGCATCGAGCGCGGCGGCTATCGCAAGCTGTACCTGCGCGGCGGATTGTCGCATTGCGGCAAGCTGGTGATGGACGCGCTGTCGAAGCGCGGCGCGGCGGAGACGCGCGTGCTGAAGCTGTCGAGCGGCTACGCGCAACCGTCGCGGCGGGCGGTGTTCGATCGCGCGATGGCGGAGCTGCAGGAGAAATTTCTTGCGCTCAAAGTCGATGAGCGCGCCGACCCGTTCAGCTATGTGTGGGACACGATGGAGCATCGATGGCCCGATGCGATTGCGGATGCGCGCAAGCTCACAAGCAAGCAGGCGGCGTACGTGATCGTCGCGAAATATTTCGAGACCGCGGGCTTCGGCCTCGAGCGCGCGATTGCGCGGCTGCTCGGAATCGACGCGGCGCTGGTTGAAGGAGCGGCGCGCCGGCTCGAGCGCGAGGGTGTAATTGCGCGCGGCGTGCGAATCGACGGGCACCCGGGCGCGATCAGCCTGCTTTCCAGTTTTGCGCCGTAACTCGCGCCGCTTGTCGCCGAAGACCGTTCCGGTCTAAGAAAGATCATTCGGAGGAAACCCCATGCCGCTCGACCCGCAAGTGAAAGTATTGATGGAGCAACTCGCCGCCGCGCCCGGACCGACGCTGCATACGCTCGAGCCGGCCGAGGCGCGCCGCTTGACCGCCAACATGTTCCGAGTGCCGCCCGAGCGTGGCGAAAAAATTGCCAAGGTCGAGGATCGCAAAATTCCCGGTCCGGCCGGCGAGATTCCGATTCGAATCTACACGCCTGAAGGCAGCGGCCCGTTTCCGGTGCTGGTGTTTTTCCACGGCGGCGGCTGGGTGATCATGAACCTCGACAGTCATGACGGACCGTGCCGCGCGCTCACCAACAAAGCTCGATGCGTGACGGTGTCGGTCGATTACCGGCTCGCGCCTGAAAATAAATTTCCGGCCGGCGTCGAAGACTGCCTGGCCGCGACCAAGTGGGTCGCTGCGCACGCCAAGGAGTTGAACGCCGACGCGAATCGGCTGGCGGTTGGCGGCGACAGCGCGGGCGGCAACCTGTCGGCGGTGATCTCGCAGCTCGCGCGCGACGCGGGCGGCCCGAAGATCGCGTTCCAGCTGCTTATCTATCCCGCGACCGAAGCCGAGCTCGACACCTACTCGCACAAAACTTTCACCGACTACTTTCTGACCAAGGACGACATAATTTATTTCTGGAAGCATTACCTGCGCAGTGCGGCGGACCGCAAAGATCCGCGCGTCGCGCCGGCGCTGGCCAAGAGCTTCAAGGGATTGCCGCCCGCACTGATCATAACGGCGGAATTCGATCCGCTGCGCGACGAGGGCGAGACCTACGGCGAAAAGCTGCGCGCGGCCGGCGTGCCGGTGACGGTCACGCGCTACGAAGGAATGATCCACGGATTCTTCTCGATGTACGAAGTGCTCGACAAGGGCAAGCTCGCAATCGAGGAGTCAGCCGAGGCGCTCAGAAAGGCATTCGCGAAGTAGCGCGCGTCACCATTGCTCGTAATGGACGGCGCGGCGTTCGTAGCCGGCGCCGCGGAGCAAGTCGCGCAATCGAATGACGCCCTTGCCGACGCCGCAGATGTAGAAGTGGCGCGTGCGATCGGCGTCGGCGCTGACCCATCGCGCATCCGCCAGGTCGAACAGGCGATCGTAAATATTTTCGGGCGCCGCGATCACGGTCTCGAACGAAAAATTCGGCGCGGTCCGAGCGAATGCGTCGAGATCGGCGGCGTACAGGATGTGATCGCTATCCGGCGCCGCATAAATCAGATGAATCTTATGCGCTGACGATGAGGCAAGCGCTCGTTTCAGCATCGGGCGAAGCGGCGCGATCGCCGTGCCTTCCGCGATGAAGCCCAGTTCCGCCTCCGGCGCACGGTCGATCGTGAAAGCGCCGAACGGGCCGCTGAAATCGAGCGTGTCGCCGAGGCGCAGATCGAACAGCCAGGCGACGCCGCGTCCGCCGGCGACCCGATTGAAGCAAATCTCGAACGGGCCGCGATCTTCAGGGTCCGACGCGACCGAGTAGGGACGCGATCGGGTTTCGTCGCCGAGCGGAATCGTGATCGAGATGAACTGGCCGGGGACGAAGCGCAGATGCTTGCCGCTGGTGAGAGAAAGGAACAGCGAGCGCGTGTCGGAGGTGTGATCGACAATCCGCTCGACGCGCGCGTTCAGCGTGCCGCGCTTCGCAGTCGACGCAGGAGGTGCGTCGGCCGTCATTCTTCGGCCGCCTCGCTGACCTGGTTGATCGTGTAGCGCGGAATCACGACGACGATTTCCGCGTTGGGATCCTCGATGACGGCCTGGCATCCAAGCCGCGACGTCGGCGTCAGCCCCGGCGCCTTGTCGAGCAGGTCTTCCTCCTGCTCGCTCGACTCGCCGAGCTTGTTGAAGCCCTGCTTGACGATCACGTGGCAGGTGGTGCACGCGCAATTGCCGCCGCATGCGTGTTCGAGATGAACGCCGTGCCCGAGCATTACGTCGAGAATCGAACCGGGCTTGCCGTCGTGATGAAACGGGGCCTTGGCAGGGTCGAACTCGATCACCTTTTCGGGGTCGCCGTTTTCGAATTGGATTCGCAGTTTCGCCATCAGAGTAAGGTCGTAACTGAGATTATGCGCTCCGCCACCGCCGCGAAACCGTCGTCTCGACTCCCAGCCTCATGCGCTTGCATCTTCGCCTGATTTTCGCCATCATCGGAACCGGCTCAAAGAGCAGCGGGAGAATCCCAATGGCGACGCTGACCAAGCGGCAGAAGCAGTTACTCGATTACCTGACCGACTATAACAGCGAACACGGCTACGCGCCCACGCTCGCGGAAGTCGGCCAATATTTCGGGCTCTCGTCGCTCGCCACCGTGCATAAGCATCTGCACAACCTCGAGCAGAAGGGGTTCATCAAGCGGCAACACAATCACAGCCGTGCGCTCGAGGTGATGGAATCGGGGAAGCGTGAAGCGCCGCGGACGATCCGGCTGCTGGGCACGGTCGCGGCGGGCGCGCCGATTGAGGCGGTCGAGAACAACGAGACGATCAGCGTGCCCGACGACTTCATCCGGCGCGACAATACGTTCTGCCTGCGGGTGAAGGGCGACTCGATGATCGAAGACGGCATCCGCGACGGCGATTACATAATCGTCGAGGGCCGCGACAGCGCCGACAACGGCGAAACGGTGGTCGCACTAATCGGCAACGAGGCAACCGTCAAGAAGTTCTACCGCGAGTCGGGCGGGCAGGTTCGGCTGCAGCCGGCGAACTCGGCGATGCAGCCGATCATGGTGACAGAGGGCGACCTGGCGATTCGTGGCGTCGTCGTCGGATTGATGCGCCACTACCGCTAGGAACTTTATCGAATGTGAAACCCGCGGTGGGTTTCACACTTCCTTCGGCAGGGGTAACCCCTGCACCTTAGTGTCGATCTTCAGGAAAATAGACTGCGTGATGATTCGCGTGGACGACGTAGCGGCGGGGGAGAAGTTCTACGCGGAAGTTTTCGGACTCAAGCCGCTTTGGCGTGAGGCCGGCAGTGTCGGGATGCGCCTGCCAGAAACCGACACCGAACTTGTTCTGCACAATAATGCCAACATACCCAACAAGGTCGAGGTGCATTACCTGGTCGATGATGTAGTCGCAGCGGTCAGGAGTTACGCGGCGAAGGGTTGCCGTGTGCTGGTGCAGCCATTCGAGGTCCTGATTGGAAAGTGCGCGGTCATCGAGGATCCGTTCGGCACGACCATCTGTCTGTTGGATCAAACTTCAGGCCGGCGCCCGCGCTATATCGGAGTTCCTTAGGCGCTGATTGGGATCGTGACGATGAAGACTGAGCCCTGCTGAAGCGCGGTTTTGACCAACATTCTTGCGCCGAGCGCTTCCACGTTGCGCTGCACGACTGCGAGGCCAAGGCCCATCCCGCGGTGACTGCGGATACTCGAGTGTGAAAGTTGGGCGCAGGCCTGGAACGCCTGATCGACCAGGCCGGCGTCGATACCGGGGCCGGTGTCGCGAACTTCGAGTTCCACGACGGCGCCGAGTTGAGATGATGCGGCCGCGCGAATCGCGATGGTGACGCTGCCGTGATCGGTGAACTTGATCGCGTTGACGGCGAGGTTGAGCAATATCGACTTGATCGGCCGGCGCCGCGAGCGAAAAACCGCGGGCCCGGCTTCGAGATCGAACCTGATTTCGAGGCCTTTCGAGTCGTTGGCGGCTTCGAGCGCCGGCGCGAGGTCTGCAATCAGATCGTGCAGTGCGATCTCTTCTTCGTCTTCCGCCTCAGCCATCGCGTCCTTGAACGAAAAGTCCATGACGTTTTCGACCGTCTGCGCGAGGTCGTGCGCGTTGGCGTTCATCCGTTCGATGATCTGCTTGTGGCGAGCGCTTGCCACTTCGCCGAGTTCGTCGCGCAGGATGTCGAGATAGCCGAGGAGCGCCTGCACCGGCGAGCGAAGCTCGTGCGCGAGATTGGCGAGCGCCTCCATGTGCAGTCCCTGCTCCCATTGGACGGCTTGAATTCGGGTGGCAACCGCCGCCGTGGCTGCGGCGGGCGTGTGACCATTATTTGACAGATTCGACAAGTGCTTCTTTCCGCGTGGCTGGCTGCGCTGCGCATTGAATTTTCTGTGCAGGCTATGCGCGCCAATTGCTATCCAAGTTGAAGGAAAGGAGCGCGTAGGTGAATCGGAAAATCACCTAGATCGACAGGGAAAAGTACCTAGAACGCGGGACAAGACTACCTAGAGAATTCAGCGGCAGCGCGCGCGATTTCCAGGATTGCCGTCATGCCGCCGCCCGCTGCGCGTTGCCCGCGCCGCCGCCCGAGCCGAGAGTCAGCCCGGTCCACTCGCGCGCCTGCGTCGAAATACCGTCACGGCCAGTGCTCCGTAGCACGCAAACTGCACTCGGCATCGGTCACGTCCTTGTCCATTGGATCAACTCGGCCCTACCCTGAATCGAACCAGTCATTGAGAGAACTAATGGAGATCAATATGAAACACACATCGAAAACCGCAGCTTTGGCATTTGGCGTCGCGGTGCTGTTCGGCACCGTGGCTGTCGGATTCGCGCAAACTGACTCGACCAGTTCGAACACGACGAGCGAAACCACAACGTCGGCGCCCGCCCCTGCCGTCGTATACGCGGCCCCGGTAGTGGTTGCACCGCCGCCTCCGGTAGTGGTCGCCGTACCCGCGGTAGTCGAGGCGCCTTCCACTACAAGCACCGAGCACCACGCGTCGTCATCGAGCGACAGCTCGCCCAGCGGCGACTCGAGTGAGCATTCCTCGAGCACCACCACGAGCAACTACTAGGTAGGCGTTTCGCCCGCGGAGCGGCAGACCTGTCGATGCGATTTAGCGTCGCGCAGGGTCCTGCCGCTCTGATATCGTTACGAGACGGCGAGCGTGGCGGAGCAGAATAAAATTTCGAGCCGTACAATGGCGCTGATCTCGTTCGCGCCCTGGATTCTTTACGGCTTTGCGTCCGGCTTCAATCACTGGCGCATCGCGGCCGGCGGCGGGCTGATCCTATGCCTCGGATTCCTGGCCTTGACGATGCGCCGCGGCGTGTCGATCAAGTTGCCGGACTGGGCGATGCTTGCGTTTTTCATGATCGCAGCAGTCATGATCATAGGCCTGAGATCGACGGCCTTCACGGTTTACAGCGCCGTGGTCGTATGGATGTGCTTTGCACTGGCTGCATGGGGATCGGTCGCGATCGGGCGTCCGTTCACGACCGCCTACGCGCGCGAAACCGCACCGCCCGAATTCTGGGAGCATCCAATCTTCATCCGGCTCAACCTGCTGATGACGCTGGTCTGGTGCGGCTTGATGACAGTCAACATAGGTTTCGCAGCTATAGGTGTGATAGTCGGCGGCAACCTGTCCAAGCCGCTACTGAGTTACGCGCTGCCGCTGGTGTTGTTGGTCGCTGGATTCGCATTCAACAATCGCTTCCCGGCCAGATACCTTGCGCGTTCGGGCGTTCAAATACCGGTGGCAAGCGCGCCAGCCGCGTAGCTCGGTACAGAACAGCATCGTGGCGCCGGAATAATCGCCTGCGCGGCGGGCGGCAGGGGTGACCCCTGCACCCAGTATGAAGCGCAAAGTTGCGCGCGGCGCGCTACTTTGCTCTCAGGGGCGGTGGCCAAACGTCGTACGTAACAGATGTACCGTTCGGCTTTCATCGATCAGCGCGCCCGTAACGCCCATAATCAACTAACCCTTCCTGGATCTCCGCTAGGCAGAAGCCGTGACATAGCGCTTAATTTGTTCCACTCGCGCAGATAGCTCCTGGGGCGCGACTCTTATGCATTCGTAGCCGAAGGACTTGTAGGTCTCCTCGTGGACCTTTTCAAACCGTAACGAATCCTCGTAGGTTATTTTTCTTGCCGCGGTGGGCTCGCAGTATCCCAGGTTCTCGATGAAGAATACCTGCTTTTGATAGATCTGCGCTTTCGCGATGCGTTCCATCTCATCGGCGAGAGTTTTCGAGATCGGAAAGCTAAGCCAGGCGCTCAGCGCATAGGTGCACAGCGGCGAGCGGTCATAGAACTGCACGCTCGATACGTCAGCTATGCGCGTCTGTCGCTGTATCTGCAGACTTGTAATGTCGTCGATGAAAGAAGGATGCGTCCATGGTTCAGCGATGCCCTGCGCTTGCCGGAGCGCGATGATGTCGGTGGCGGCTTCCTCGACGACGGCGTAGCCGGCGACCTCCAGCGATCGAATGATCGAAGTTTTTCCGCATCCGGGAGTGCCGGTAAGGATGTATCGTTTCATTCTTTGTTCTTATTTTGGGTTTCGCTTCATCTTGGGGAATAGGTCCGCACCGAAGAAGCAGAATCTTGAGTCGCGCGCGGAAAGCTCGTGCGCTGAACACGGACCCTCACCTTCGATCCTCTCCCTAACAGGGCGACGGGAAGACTGCGCGGAATTTGTCGACGAATCGCGGAGGAGGTCAGGAAACTTTGTCGGGCTTGGGGGCTTCGGCGGCTTTGACTTCGTCGGGTTTGGCCAGCGGCGTGGTCGCGTTGTCGGGCTCGTTCATCGCGCGTTTGAAGTCCCGAATCGCTTTGCCCATCGCACCGCCGACATCGCCGAGCTTGCTGGGCCCGAAGATGACCAGGATTATCAGCAAAATGATCAGCAGGTGAGTTGGCGCGAAGAGATCCATATTTTTCTCCGGGTCGGCCGCATCCGGCCGTCCCTCTAAGAGTCTATATCCTTGACTATCGGATTGGAACGGCTATTCCCGGCGCTTACGCGGTGCGGGCGGGCTCGTGCTGCGCGGGGGCGCCGTCGTCGAGGTGGTAGCGCTGGACCTTGCGATACAGCGTCGAGAGGTGAATCCCGAGCACCTGCGCCGCCTTGACCTTGTCGTTCTCGACCTTGTCGAGCACGCGCTTGATGTGCTCGCGCTCGAGCTCTTCGAGCGTCAGCCCCGAGTTCTCGATACTCGCCATCACCGGCGACGTGCTGCGCAGCTTGTCGGGCAGGTCGTGCGAGTGGATTACGTCGGTCTCGGCCAGAATCGCGGCGCGCTCGACGCTGTTCTCGAGCTCGCGGACGTTGCCCGGCCACGCGTAGTTGAGCATCAGGCGCATCGCGCCCTTTGAAAATCGCATCGCGGTGCGCGACAGCGACTTCTCGTACTTGCGCAGGAAATGGTTGGCGAGCAGTGGGATGTCGTCCTGGCGCTCGCGCAGCGCCGGCAGATTGATGTTGATGACGTTGATTCGGTAGAGCAGTTCCTCGCGGAAGCGGCCGGCCTTGACCTCCGCTTCGAGATTTTTATTGGTGGCGCACAGCACGCGCACGTCGAACGCCACCGGATCGTTGGCGCCGAGCGGGTAGGCCTCGCGCTCCTGCAGCGCGCGCAGCAGCTTGACCTGCAGCGCGAGCGGCAGCTCGCCAATCTCGTCGAGCAGGATGGTGCCCTTGTCGGCGGCCTTCAGCAGTCCGACTTTGTCCTGACCCGCGCCGGTGAACGCCCCGCGCTTGTAGCCGAACAGTTCGCTTTCGAGCAGGTTCTCGGGCAGGGCGCCGCAGTTGATCGGCAGGAAGCGGTTGTTGGCGCGTTCGGAGCTGAAATGAATCGCGCGGGCGACCAGTTCCTTGCCGGTGCCGGATTCGCCGGTGATCAACACGCTCGAATCGGTGCGCGCGACTTTCTCCATGACGCGGAAGGTCGCTTCGATCGCGTCGCTTTTGCCGATGATACTCTCGAAGCGATACTTCTCGCGCAGTTCCTGGCGCAGAAACCGGTTCTCGCGGAACAGCGCCTTGCCCTCGAGCGCATTGCGCATCACCTTTTTCAGATGGTCGTTGGCAAACGGCTTGGTGATGTAGTCGTAGGCGCCCTGGTGCAGCGCCTCGACCGCCGACTCGACGCTGGCGTAGGCGGTGACGATAATTCCCATCACCTCGGGATCGAGCTCGCGCATCTTGCGCAGCAGATCGAGTCCGCTGCCGCCGCTGGTCAGGTTGAGGTCGAGGATCGCGAGATCGATTTTCTCTTTTTCAAAAATGTGCAGCGCGACTTCGGCCGCCGGCGCTTCCATGACTTCGTAGCCCTCGCTGCGCGCGAGCTGCACGATGATCGAGCGCATCAGCGGTTCGTCTTCGACGATGAGCAGCCGATAGGGTCCGCGTTGCTGTGCGGTCCACGAAGCGTCGTTGTTCGAGGCGTCGGTGTTCATCGAACCAGTTTCTCAGGATGCGGCCATTTCGGCGGCTTGCTGCGCGCGGACGGTTTCCTCGGCGGCGCCGAGCGTGATGGTGACCGCGGTGCCGCGGCCGACTTCGCTATCGACGCGAATCGTGCCCTGGTTCGACAGGATCATGCGCTGGCATAGCGAGAGCCCGAGTCCGACCCCGGCGCCGGCGGGCTTGGTGGTGAAAAATGGATCGAACACGCGCTCGAGGTGCTCGCGCGGGATGCCGATGCCGTTATCGACGACCTTGATGAATACCCGGCGCGATTTGTCCACGCCCTGTGCCGGGCGCTGATTCTCGGTAATCACCTTGATGACGGCTCCTTCGGCGGGGGCGGCGTCGGCGGCGTTGAAGAGCAGGTTGAGCAGCACTTGCTGAATTTCGTTGTCGTCGGCGAAGGCGCGACGCAGGTCGGGCGCGAGAATCGGTTCGACGCGGATGCCGCTGAAGCGTTTGTTGTAGGTGATCAGGCGCAGGGTCTCGGCGATGAGCCCGTTGACGTCCACCGGCTTGCGCTGCGCGGTGGTCGGCCGCGCGAAATTGACGAGGTCCTTGAGCGTGCTCGAGATGCGCGTGATCTGGGACAGGATGGTGTGCATCATGGTGCGGCGTTCGGGGTCGGTCTCGCCGGTGAGGATCGATTGCACCAGCGACGAGATCGACGCGAGTGGATTGTTCACCTCGTGCGCGACCCCGGCCGCAAAGGTGCCGGCCGCCGCCAGGCGCTCGGCCTTGAGCAGCGAGTCGAGCATCTCGCGCCGCTGGGTAACGTCGCGCAGGATCATCTGGACGAATTGTTTTTTGCCGTAAGTGATGAGCGCGGAGTTAACGTCGAAGAAAAACGGCCCGATCGGAAATTCCTGGGTTTGCGCCGAGCCCTCGCGCAGAACCGTCTCGAGGCTGTCGATCACACTTTGCCGCAGCTCTTCCGGCACCAGGTCCGGCACCGCTTTCCCGATGACCTCAATCTTGTTGTGATCGTGGTCATGTTCGGTTTCGAGTTGATGGAGTCGCAGGGCCGCCGCGTTCAGACCCATCACGACCCAGGTGTGCGGCTCGATCTCGTACATCGGATCGGGCGCGTGGTCGATGGTGTTGCGATACTTTTCTTCAGACTCGCGCAGCATCCGCTCGCGCGATTCGATGTAGAACTGCGAGACCATCAGGCGCCGCTCGTCGATCGCCGCGACCATCAGATCGCGCACCCGCTCCATCGCGGGGCCGGTCATCGTGGATTTAACGTGATTGAGGATTATTTGTTTGAGTGCGATGTGGATGACGTTGAACTGAGACGGCTTGGCCCGCGCGAGCATTCCCTCCTGGCAATGCCGGCGCAGATAAACGTAGGTGCAAACGTCGTCGGGATCGCGCAGATGGTCAACGAAGCGGATGAGCGAATTGACCATGTTGTCTTTGCGCCCGCTCTCGTCGTACTTCGAGTGCCCGTGGATGATGTAGGCGATGGATTCGCCCCACTGGTCGACGATGCCGTCGAAGTGGCGGTCGATCAGCTCGGCAGCCTCGGCGCGAATCTGGATGCATTCGGGCGTGCGGCTCCAAATGGTCTCGCCCCAGAGTCGGGAGAGCGATTGCTCGATCTCGGCGAGCTGGTCTCTTATCGCCTGGAGTTCCTCAGGATTCGCCTCGATAGGCGCGTCGTTCGTTTCACGATGTAATTTCGACTTCGACGGTCTGTGACATCCGCAGGCGAACGATAGTTTCATTGGGATATAACCCGGTGGGAAAGTTTCATTGTTGATACTCTCTGACCTATAACATTCGCAAAATAACCAATCCAGCGTGAGCATTGAGGCGGCATGATGCCTGATTTTGCACCGTGCGAATCGAGCGTCCGAGACCGCCTGAGGCGCAAATCGTACAGGGCTCAACCCAATTGGTTTGCGCGGGGCGGGCGGTCGCCGAAAAACCCTGATAACCGTTGGATTTTTGCCGTGGCATGGCTCTGGCAATCAAGTCCTCATCGAGAGGACACCGACATCCATGCTGACCCCCACCGATTCCATCCCGCGCGTCACCCCACACGGTAAGTTCCTTTCCCGATCAGAACAGAAATTCTTTTTCAAGGCGATGCGGCTCGCGGATGTGAGCGGGTCGCTCGATTTCGGACAGAAGCTCAAACTCAGAAAGCGGCTCGACGGTCTCAAGACTTCGCACACCACCGGCCTGGTGCTGACCGAGGCGCAGTCGCAACCATGCCTCGACATCGCGGCGCAGGCCGGGCTGGTCGCAATGGTCGAGTTGCGAATCAGCGCTGATGAGTTGACGAGCCGCCGCGGCTTCAAGGCCGTCGTCTCGCGAATCGCGCATACGGCGAATATTTACAGCAGGCATCGGGCGCTGGCCGGTTACATCCTCGATTGCGAAATCGGACAGGATGCGCTGCGAGCGGGCGGACTCGAAAACGCGCGGCGTCGAGTGCGCAGCGTCGTCAAGACGATCAAGGGACGCGCGCCCGAGGCGATGGTTGGAATCAAGGTGCGTCCGGAAACGCGCGCGCTTTCAATTTTGGAAGAGGATTTTCTCTACGCGGAAATCCCGGCGCTCGCGCCGCTCGAGATTCGCGATTTCGTCGTCGCCCTGCACAACGTCGCGGAAGCGCGCCCGGTCATCATCGAATTCAGGGATGCATCACCGGGGCAGGACGAAGCGGTAGCAGTGGCGTTTGGTACGGGTGCGGCTGGCGTGGTTGCGCCGCCGGTTCCTGCTCCGGTTTCTCACGACTGGCTCGGCGTGCGCATGATGCGCGCGTCGGATGTGATGCCGTTCGTGACGCTCAACGGCACCTGCCCGCCGCGGCCGGCGAAGATGCCGATGGTGTCGGTGGTGATTTGCGCATACAACGCCGAGCGCACGATGCGGCCGTGCCTGGAATCGCTGCGCAAGCTCGACTACCCGAATTTCGAGGTCGTCATCGTCGATGACGGATCGCGCGACCAGACCGCCGACATCTCGATGGACTTTCCCGAGTTCCGGCTCATCCGCCAGCCTAACAAGGGCCTGAGCGTCGCGCGCAACGTCGGGATGCATGCGGCGCGCGGCGAGATTATCGCCTACACCGATTCCGATTGCGTCGTCGATCCGCATTGGCTGACGCTGATGGTCCGCTCGATGGTCGAAAATAATTTCGACGGATGCGGCGGACCGAACTACGCGCCGCACGAAGACGGATGGGTCGAAGCGAGCTGTGCGGCGTCGCCGGGCGCACCATGCCACGTGCTGGTCGCGGAGGATCGCGCCGAGCATCTGGCGGGTTGCAACATGGTGTTCTCGAAGGCGGCGTTGGCGAAGATTGGCGGCTTCGATGCGCAGTTCAGGACCGCGGGCGACGACGTCGATATCTGCTGGCGCATGATCGCGGCGGGCTACAAGCTCGGCTTCTCGCCGGCGGCGTTCGTCTGGCATTTCCGCCGCAACACGGTGAAGGCTTACTACGGACAGCAGCGCGGCTACGGACGTGCCGAGGCGATGTTGTTTCCGAAATATCCGGAGCGCTTCAACGTGATGGGCCAAATCGCGTGGCGCGGCACGATTCCCGGCCTCGCGCGCACGATTCCCGGCGGCAATCGCAAACGCGTGTTGTGGAACGCGACCGCAAGTGCGCAGTCGATTTTCGATCCCGGCCTGACGCTCGCCAAGGTGCTGCCGCAGACGCTCGAGTGGACCGTGCTCTCGGCAGTTATGCTGGTCGCGTCGATCGTGCTGGGCGTGTCGATTATTCCGGCCGCTGCGATGCTGGCGCTGGGGCCGATTTGGGCGCTCTACTATGCGTGGCATGCGCCGCTCGACAAATTTCACGAAAGTTTTACCGCGCGAATTCTGATCGCGTATCTCGCTTACACGGGGCCGATGGTGCGAACGATGACGCGCTACAAGGAACGGGCGAAAGCCCTGACGGGAATCGCGGGCGCGGACGGCGTGCGCCAGCGCGCGACGATCAACTGGATTCGCCGCACGGTGCGGCTGGACTACTGGAACAACGAGAGCATCTCGCGCGACCGCCTGATGGACAAGATGCTGAAGCTGTTCGAGCGCAGCGGGCACGGCGCAATCGTTGACGCGGGATGGAACGACTACGACCTCGAAGTGCGGCCGAATCCGTGGACGCGTATCGAGCTCAAGACCGCCGACGAAGAGCACGAGGCGGGCAAAGTCACCAATCACGTACTGGCGCGAATAAAGTTCACGCGCATCAGCACCATAGCTCTGGCAGCGGGCGCGATCAGCGCAGCGGCCGCGGCAGTCGCAGGACTGCCGGAGATCGCGCTCGGCCTCGCGGCACTGACGATAGCCGGCGCAGTATGCGTCGCGGCCGAGATGGTCGAGGCCGGACGCCTCGCACATCGCGCGACCGAAGAATGCGCGACCGAACTGAATCTGGCCCCGCTCGGCGTCCTGATCCGCCAGCCCGCGACCACCGAAGTCGCGCCATCGACGAGCGAGCCCGCCCGCGTCCGAGTAACCTCGCAAGACCGCATCGCCGAGTAGGCCTTCGCTGCCGCAACTGTCAGTGCCGCTGGAGAGAGCGGCCGGACTTTGGTTTCCTCGGAAGATCTGTCGCCGTAGCGATTTCTTGAGAACTCGAATAAACTACTAGTCGATGCGGGCCGCCAAGCGACACGATCCTGTCGGTGAACACATTCTCGACGCGGATATCGCAGCTTTTGAAAAAGTTCGCGAGGAATTAGAGCGGACACACCTGGACCAGTTCGCGTTGTTTTTCGGGGGTAAGTTTGTCGGGGTTTATCCAGACTTCGATTCAGCAGGGAGGACTGCGCTTTCGCTATCCAGTAAAGGGCCCTTTTTCATCCAACAAATCGGAAGCCCTATCGGTCTGGACTCCGACTCGGCCATGCATCTGCATCACCGTTAAACTTGCCGACGCTAAATTGCGGACCCGGTTCCTCGGCAGCGCTTATCCGACAGGGCGCAACCGTCGATATCATCGTTAGATCGCCCGTTGACGGCCGTGAAGCCGTGCTACGTGCACTGATCGACATTGGCTCTCAACTGACATTCATCGAGACTCGTTGCGTCCAAGGATGGGCGCCACTTGTAGTGGCAGGGCCGGGACGATTCGCAGGTGCAGGTGGGCAGTTCTCATCCCGCCTCTTTCTGGCTGAAATCGAAATTCCAGTCCTGAATTTGCGCGAGATAACCGAAGTCAGTCTCGCCGATCTAGGCGGTCGGCAGGCGCTCCTGGGTCGAAATCAATTGCGTAATTGCGTGCTCGTGTACGATGGTCCGCAAGGCACCGTCCAACTTCGGAAATAGCGCAATCACTCGTTTGAAATTTTGTGGATCGATTCGAGGTCGCGTCGGAATAGCGTTTGGCCTGCTGACGGATCGCAGCCTATAACGGTTGAATCTCTCGCCGTTTATTGCAGGAGGCTGCTTTTCATGCAGGTTCGTCCCATCAATGCCCAGACGTGGCTCGGCGCATTTAACATCAACCAGGCAATTGAGGTCACCGCGGGCAGCGCGTGCTGTACGTGTCCGGTCAAACCTCGAACGACGCCAACGGCGCTCCGATGCATCCCGGCGACCTCGCGGCGCAATTCAAGCTCGCCTGGAAAAACCTGGTCGAGGTGCTCGCTGCGGCGGATATGAAGCCCGGAAATATCGTGCGGCTGAATCTCTACACTACCGATGTCGAGGGCTTCATGGCGAAAGCTAACGAGTTGGTGCCGATGTTCGCCAATGCCGGTTGCAAGCCGGTGAGCACGCTGCTGGGCGTCACGCGCCTGTTCGAGCCGAGCATCATGATTGAAATCGAAGCGACGGCGGTAGCCTGACGCCGGCGAAGTAAGTTCAGTCTTCCAGAATTTTGTGGATCGATTCGAGGTCGCGCCGGACCTCATTCAGCACGCGGCGAGTTTGACCGTCCACTCCCGGCGACTGTGACGGTGCGCGCTCCGGTGACGGCGCCGGGGCGCTCTTCGGCAGCGGCTTGCCGCTCATCAATGCGTCGGTGCCGAATTCCTTGATGTGCTTGTTGGCGCCGACGATGGTAAAGCCTTCGTCGTGGAGCAGGCGCTTGATGAGACGGAGCACGTCGAGATCTTTTTCCTGGTAGAAGCGATGCTTGGTGCGCGTATGCTTGGGCTTCAGGAACGGAAACTGCGTTTCCCAGAAGCGCAGCACGTAGGTCTCGACGCCCAGCGCTCGCGCCGCCTCGCCGATCTTCAGCCCGCGCTCGGGGAACATCGGCAACGTACCCGGCTTCCGCGCGCCCGGCTTCGGCGGGGCAGGTTTTCGCCGCCCGACTGATGGCTGGCGCGGGCGCGGCATCGGCGTCATACCTCTGAGGTTGGCTTGGAGCCGTTGTTGACGCGTTCCTTCAACACCTGGCTCGGTTTGAATGAGAGCACGCGGCGCGAGTCGATGGTGATCGGCTCGCCGGTCTGCGGATTGCGCCCGCGACGCGCGTGTTTGTGATTGACCAGGAAGGTGCCGAAGCCTGAGATTTTCACTTTCTCGCCCTGGCGCAACGAATCCTTGATGATCGCGAACACCGCTTCGACCACGTCACAGGCTTCCTTCTTCGAGGAGCCCACCCGCTCGTAGATCAGATCCACGAGATCGGCTTTAGTCATGCCCTGCGGCGTAACGATCCCCACCCGCTCGCGTTAGGCACGCTGCTACTGCCGCAACTCCGCACCCAATCGCATCCGCGCCTGCTCCACCAGCACAGCGTGAATGCGGTTCACCTCCTCATCAGTCAGCGTGCGATCCTTTGCCCGGTAACGACAAGCCAACGCCACACTCTTCTTGCCGGCGGCCACCGCGGTCCCCTCGTACACGTCGAACACCTCGACGCTTTCCAGCAGCGACGCGCCGCATTCCCGAATGGTCTTGACTACCATATCCGCCGGGAAATTCCGATCCAGCACGAGTGCCAAATCGCGCCTGATAGCGGGAAATTTTGGCGGCGGCTGAAAAGTTTTGCGCGGCGAGAAACCATAGGCAATGAGATTGCTCAAGTCAAGTTCGCAGACCGCGCATGCCTCGTTCAGATCCAGCCGCATCGCTTCCGCCGGATGCAGTTCGCCGATCAAACCGATTTGCGCGCCGTCGAGCGACACAATAGCGCTGCGCCCGGGATGCAGGAACGGCGCAGCGGCCGGCTCGATCGCCTTGAAGGTCACGCGCGGCGAAATTCCGATCGCGTCGAAGTAGGTCTCGAGGATTCCCTTAATCGAAAAAAATCCGGCCGCGACGCTATCCTCGCCGATCGCCGAGACCGCGTATGCGCCGTAGCTGACGGCGGCGAGGTGCAGGTGTTCGGTCGCGATGTCGCCGTTCATGCGGAAGACCTTGCCCATTTCAAATGCGTGAAAACTGCGCGCCTCGCGGTTCAAATTGAAGCGCAGCGAGGTCACCAGTCCCGGCATCAGGCTGACGCGCAGCTCGCTGAGTTCGGCCGACAGCGGATTGGTCACTTTGACCGGACGCGCCGCCGCCTGGATTCCCGAAAAGCGCGCGTTGTCGGCGGGCGCGATAAACGCGATCGTCGCGGCTTCGCTCAGGCCGCATCCCAGCATCACCTCGCGCGTGCCCTTGATGAACTCGCGCTCGCGATTAACCGGAGCAAGCGCGCTTACTCGCGGAGGGAGCAACGCGGGAATCTCTTCGAGACCGCCGAGACGCGCGACTTCCTCGATCAAGTCGGCCTGCTCGACCAGGTCGGAGCGGAACGACGGCGGCACTACGGCGAGCACGCCCTTGGCGCGAGTACTCACTTGCGCGCCGAGCGATTTGAGACGGCTGCGCGCGACGCCGGGCGGTATCGAGGCGCCGAGCAGCGATTCCATCGCGCCGAGGTCGAGTGCAATTTCGCGCGGCTCGGCTTTGCGCGGCTCGTAGTCGGCGATTGGCGACGCCTCGCGTCCGCGCGCGATTTTGCGGATCAGTTCGGCCGCGCGAATCAGCGCGCCGACTTGCCCCGCGCGATCGATGCCGCGCTCGAAGCGGTAGCTCGCCTCGCTGCGCAGACCGAGGCGCCGCGCCGTGCGCGCGACGGTCATCGGCTCGAAATACGCGCTCTCGAGTAGAATCGTGGTAGTCGAGTCGCTGACCTCGGAGTTGAGCCCGCCCATCACACCCGCGAGGGCGAGCGGCTTGTCGCCGTCGGCGATCAACAGATCGTTCGAATCGAGCGTGCGCGTCACGTTGTCGAGGGTGACGAACTCGCGCGTGTCGCCGGCGCGGCGCACTACGATTTTGCCGTCCGCGATTTTGCTGAAGTCGAACGCGTGCAGCGGCTGTCCGAGTTCGAGCATCACGTAGTTGGTCGCATCGACGACGTTGTTGAGCGCGCGCATCCCGCACAGTTCGAGCCGGCGCCTGAGCCACGCGGGCGACGGCCCGATCTTGATTCCGGTCATCGCGAGCGCGGCGTAGCGCGGGCACAAGTCGGGCGCGTCGATCGAAACCGAAATCGAAACCTGCGCGCTGTCGGACGATCCGGGCGAATGCGCGGCGCGCAGCCGTGGAGCGCGCAATCTACCGGCGAACAATGCGGCGACCTCGCGCGCGAGGCCCAGAATCGACAGGCAATCGCCGCGATTCGGCGTGATTTCGACGTCGAGCACGGTTTCGTCGAGGTGCAAATACGCGGCCACGTCGCTGCCGAGCGGAGCGTCGGCGCCGAGCGCAAGAATTCCCGCGTGATCCTGCGACAGACCGAGCTCGCGCTCCGAGCAGAGCATGCCTTCCGAGCGGACGCCGCGGATGACTGCTGCCTCAAGCGGCGGTTCCTTGCCGAGTTTCGCGCCAACCAGCGCGAGCGGCGCGACCATGCCCGCCTTCACGTTGGGCGCGCCGCACACGATTTTGAATTTGCCCTTCTCGCCCGCATCGACGTCGCAAAGATTCAGCCGATCCGCGTTGGGATGCTTCTCGACGTTGACGACGCGCGCCGCGAACACGCCGGCAAATCCCGGCGTGAGTTTTTCGATATGCTCGACCACCAGGCCGCCGTAACTGAGGCGCCGCGAAATTTCCTCGACCGGCGCATCGACGCTGACGAAGTCGCGCATCCAACTGAGCGGCAGCTTCATCGCACACCTCCGCTCAGCGCCGGGAACTGGCTCAGGAAGCGCAGGTCGTTCTCGAAGAACAGGCGCATGTCGTCAACCCCGAGCTTCAGCAGGCCGGTGCGCTCGACGCCCATGCCGAAGGCGAAGCCCTGGAACTCGTCGGGGTTGTACTCGACCGCGCGCATCACGTTCGGATGGATCATTCCGCAGCCGAGCACTTCGGTCCATCCGGAATATTTGCAGACCGGGCAGCCGGCGCCGTCGCACAGCAGGCAATGCATATCGAGCTCGGCGCTCGGCTCGGTGAATGGAAAATAGCTGGCGCGAAAGCGCACCGCGGTCGCGCCGAAAAACGCGCGCACGAATTCCGTCAGCACGCCCTTGAGATGCGCCATCGTGATGCGCCCGTGCTTATCCACCATGAAGCCCTCGATCTGCGTGAACATCGGAGAGGCGCGCACCGACAGATCGTCGCGCCGGTAGCATCGCCCAGGACAAACGATCGCGAGCGGCGGCCGGCGCTTTTCCATCACGCGAATCTGGCCGTTCGACGTATGCGTCCGCAGCAGCATCCCGCCGTCAACGTAGAAGGTGTCCTGCATGTCGCGCGCCGGATGATGCGGCTGGAAGTTGAGCGCTGCGAAATTGTGGAAGTCGTCCTCGATATCCTGCGTCATCGCGACTTCGAAGCCCATCGACTCGAAGATGCCGAGCATTTTTTCGAGGATGTCGGTGATCGGATGAATGTGGCCGCGCGCGATGCGCATCCCGGGCAGCGTCACGTCGAGGCGTTTCTCGTTGAGCGATTTAGTCAGCGACGCGGCCTTGAGTTTCTCAGTAAGCGTCTCGATGCGCGCTTCGACTTCGCGCTTGATCTGATTGATCAGCTGGCCGATAGCGGGGCGCTCGGCGTTCGGGACCTCGCGCATCCCGCGCATGATTTCCGTCAGCTCGCCCGAGCGGCCGAGCACGCGCACGCGGACCGCGTCGATTTGCGCTTCATCGGCGTCGTCGCCGAGCTCGGCCATCGCGCGGCGCCTGATTTCTTCCAGTTGTTCTTTCATCGTGACCTTCCCATCACATCTGACTGGCTCGCAATCCGCGTGGACACTGAAAAACCCAAAAACAAAAAACCACGTGGGCGATCACCCACATGGTCTCCTGGTGCGCGGCGCTTTCCGAAACGCGCGGCTCTATGCTGCTTTTGAGCCGAGCGCGCTAATCGCCGTGCGCACCAGCTCGGTAAACAATGCGTCGCGTTCCTGCGCGAGCTTCGCCAGCATCTTGCGATCGACCTCGACGCCCGCCTTCTTGAGCCCGTTCATCAGCGCGCTGTACGAGATTCCGCTTTCGCGCGCGAGTGCGTTGATTCGCGCGATCCACAGCGTGCGGTAGTCGCGCTTCTTGGCCTTGCGATCTCGATAGGCGTAGGTCAGGCCCTTCTCGAGGGTCGATCGAGCCTGCCGGTAAAGTTTGCGCCCGCCGACAAAGCCGGAGGCGAGCTTGAGTTGACGCTTATGACGGCGGCGCGTCTTGGGTCCGCCTTTTGCGCGAGGCATCGGAGTTCCTTTTCAGTAAAGACTATTCGTGCGTTGTTGGTTTGCTTACGCGTACGGCATCATTATCTTGATTTTTTCGGCGTCGGCCTTACCCAGGATTCCGGTCCGGCGCAGCCGCGCCTTCTGCTTCGGATTCTTGGCCGTGAACATGTGACGCGCGTACGCGTGTTTGAATTTGACCTTGCCGCTCTTGGTCACGGAAAAGCGCTTGGCGGCGGTTCGGCTGGTCCTGATTTTCGGCATCTTCTTTCCTGAAATTTTATCTATTTAACGCGGCGTCAGCAGCACGGACATGTTGCGTCCTTCCATCCGGGGCGTGCCTTCCGCCTGCGCGATATCCGTTACGGTCGCAATAATTCTCTCGATGAGCGCCCGTCCGAGTTCCGGATGAGTAATCGCGCGGCCCCGGAACGAAACGGTGAGCTTAACACGGTGGCCTTCTCCAACAAAGCGCTTGATGTGCGCGGTTTTGAAGTCCACGTCATGCTGCCCGGTCGCCGAGCCCATCTTCACTTCCTTGATCATGCTGATGGTGTGCTTCTTGGAGTCGTGCGATTTCTTCTTCTGCGCGTATCGATATTTGTCGAAGTCGGTGACGCGGCAGACCGGCGGATTAGCCGTCGCCGAAACTTCGACCAGGTCCAGGCCGCGCGCCTCCGCAACTTTGATCGCGTCGCGCAGCGGCAGGATTCCGACTTGCGTGCCGTCGGCGTCGATCACACGGACTTCGGTCGCGCGAATCAGGTTATTGACGCGAATCGCGGGCTCCCTCGAGGGTGGGGTTCTGAAATCTCTACGGATAAAGCACCTCCTCCGGCTTGATGGCCGGATTAATTTCCTAAGCCGGCACCGGCTCCTGTTTCAATCTTTCAACCAACGCCGCAATCGGCATCGCATTGCTCTTCTCGCCGCGCAACAAGCGCAGCGACACCGAACGATCGGCCGCCTCGCGCTCGCCGACAACTACCATATACGGCACTTTGGCCAATTCTGCTTCACGAACTTTGAATCCCAGCTTCTCGTTGCGGATGTCGGCGTGGGCGCGGAAGCCCTCGCGCTTGAGCAGGTCCGCGATTTCTTTGGCGTAGTCCTCGACCTTCTCGCTGAGCGACAGCACGCGCACCTGCTCGGGCGCGAGCCACAGCGGCAGCACGCCGCCGGTATGCTCGATCAGCACGCCGATGAAGCGCTCGAGCGAGCCGAGGATCGCGCGATGAATCATCACGGGACGTTCCTCGGCGCCGGCGCTGTTGGTATAGGTCAGGTCGAAGCGCTCGGGCATGTTGTAATCGAGCTGAATCGTCGCGACCTGCCATCTGCGTTTGAGCGCATCGGATACGTAAATCTCGATCTTGGGGCCGTAGAACGCGCCTTCCTTGGGATTTATCTCGAACGGGATTTCGCTCCACTTCAGCGCGTTGGCGAGCTTGCCCTCGGACATCTGCCACTGCTCTTCGGTGCCCATATGCTGATCGGGCATGGTCGCGAGCTTGAACTCGACGCCGTCGAAGCCGAGCGCAGTGTAAACGTCGCGCACCATCTGGAGATTCATCTTCACTTCATCCACGATCTGATCTTCGCGGCAGAAGATATGCGCGTCGTCCTGCGACATCGCGCGCACCCGCATCAGGCCGTGCAGCGTGCCCGAGCGTTCCGCGCGATGCAGCCGGCTGAACTCGGCAAAGCGCAGCGGCAAGTCGCGATACGATCGCTTCTCGGCGCGATACACGAACGTATGCCCGGGGCAATTCATCGGCTTCACGCCGTAGCCGTGACGCCAGCCCTCGGAACTTGTATCGACGGTATGCGTCTCACTCTCGGGATCGGGCGAGAGAAACATATTCTCGCGAAAATTCTCCCAATGCCCCGACGTGTTGAACATTTCGTTCTTGAAAATCAGCGGCGTGACCACTTCGTCGTAGCCGTAGCGCCGATACAGCCGCCGCATGTAATCGATCAGCGCATTGAAGATGATGACGCCCTTGGGCAGGTAGAACGGCGATCCCGGCGAGATCGGATCGAACATGTAGAGGCCCATCTCGCGCCCGAGCTTGCGATGGTCGCGCTGGCGCGCGAGCTCGACGAGTTTGAGATGCTCTTCGAGCGCTTCTTTGCTGGCGAACGCGGTGCCGTAGATTCGCGAGAGCATCGCGTTATGCTCGTCGCCGCGCCAGTACGCACCGGCGACGCTGGTCAGCTTGAACGCCTTCAAGTAGCGCGTCGAGGGCACGTGCGGTCCGCGGCAAAGATCCATCCAGTCGCCCTGGCTGTAGATCGAAATGGGATCCTCGGCCTCGTTGATTATCTCGACCTTGTACTGCTCGCCCATCGCCGAGAATTTCGCGACGGCCTCCGCGCGCGGAACTTCGGTCCGCGTGATCTTGTGGTCGGCCTTCGCCAGCTCGCGCATCTTCGCTTCGATCTTGGGCAAGTCTTCGAGCGTGAAAGGCGTCGCGGGCGCGAAGTCGTAGAAAAAGCCGTCCTCGATCACCGGACCGATCGTCACCTGCGTGCCGGGATAGAGCGACTGCACCGCCATCGCCATAAGATGCGCCGTCGAGTGACGGATAACGTCGAGGCCTTCGGGCGACTCGGCCAGCACCGGCTCGACCGACGCGTCGTGTTCGAGCTTGCGCGTCAGATCGACGACCTTGCCGTCGATGCGCGCGGCGACCAGGTCGCGGCTCGGAATGTCCTTCAGCACGTCGCGAACGATAGTGCCAGCCGGCACGACGCGGGACTCGCCGCCGAGGGTTACGCTTACGTCGGAACTCATCAAGCGAAGATTCTAATCATTGCGGGGAAGCGGGCGGAGTGAAAAGCCGAAATCGCGCGCGCGGCTGTGGGCACGGACCTGGTAGGCACGGGCGGGATTGAACCGCCGACCTCTTCCGTGTCAAGGAAGCGCTCTCCCACTGAGCTACGTGCCTTCACGGGCGAGGAGTATTGATTGAACACATCAAGCAAACGCCAACGGTAACGGATTATCCGCCCGCGGGCAACCGAACAATCGCGCGAGAGGGTGTCCCAATCTGATTTAGGTCCGCCAAAGAGCCGCTGGGCACAACGACATGGGCCTGAGTCTAATTCGCTACATAGCGGCTGCCTATTCCCCGAGCCCTCCGGCAGGCGACCGTGGCGAGGCCATCTGCTAGGATTTCGCGCCGAGTATCGCGCGCGCAACGGAGGATCGTCACGCCGCAGAAAATGGATCGCGAGCGCATAGTTCAGCTCTTCTTCTTTGGCTTCCTGGCCGTGATGGCCTACGAGCTGTACGAGCTGATGCTGCCGTTCCTGACGCCGCTGGCGTGGGGGATTCTGCTGGCCTTCATGGCGCATCCGGCGCTGATCGAAGTCGAGAAGGTGGTCAAGCGCCGCTCGCTCTCGACCGCGATCATCAGCGTCGTCGTCGCGCTGGTCGTCATCCTGCCCGCCGTCTGGGCGTCGGGGCGCCTCGTGGTCGAAGCGCAGGCGCTCTACACGCAGGCCAGCGACCAGGTGAATACCGGCGGCGTCACCAAGCTGCATGACTGGGCGGTGCATACCGAACTCGGCGCATGGATCAACAAAAAAATGGGCGAGCGCGGCTACAAGCTCGACGAAGAGCTGCCCAAGCTCACGCTGCAGGCGGCGCAGGTAACCAGCAATTACGTCGCCGAGAACGCGACCCACGCGGCGAAAAACTTTTTCGGCTTCATCGTCGATTTCGGTATCGCGCTGCTCGCGTTCTTCTACCTGCTGCGCGACGGCGACTACTACTACAAGGCGGTGCAGGATCTGACCCCGCTGCACGACGACGATAAGAAGGCGATCTTCGACACGCTGCGTACGACGCTGTCGTCGGTAATGCGCGGCCTGATGCTGACCGCGGTGCTGCAGGGCGTCTCGATCGGCATCGGGATGCTGATATTCGGCGTGCCGTACTGGCTGTTCCTCGCGCTGGCGTCGGCGGCAGCGGGCCTGATGCCAATCGGCGGCACCGCGCTGGTCTGGATACCAGCGATGATCTACCTCGGCTTCGCGGCGAGCTGGTCGGCGGCGATTGGCCTGTTGATCTGGTGTTCGGTCGCGCTCGCCGTCATCGACAACTTCATCAAGCCGCTCGCGATGAAGCATGGCACCGGCCTGCCGACGATCGCGCTGTTCCTCGGAATCCTCGGCGGGCTGGAAGCCTACGGCCCGCTCGGCCTGTTCCTCGGCCCGGCAATCATGTCGGTCTTCGCGGCCCTGCTGCGCGTCTATAGAAAGGAATACTCAGGCACCCGCAAAGCCGCGTGACATCCTAACCTCTCCTTGTCCGAGGAGAGGTCGGCGTAAGCCGCGCAGCGGTGTCGCCGGGAGAGGTGCCGCGCCCGACACCGCGCGGATGCCAACTCGTTTAACCGCAGTGCGGAACACCGAATCCGCGGCTCGACAGCAGCACAACAACGCACAGCTGCGACGGCCAGCGCTGCACCTCTCCCGTCGCTCACCTTCGGCTCGCGCCGACCTCCCCTCGGACAAGGGGAGGTTGGGATTCGCGATTCTTCGCGCGCTCAGAATGACAAATCGCGCGCGTTCGATTAATCATTGCACGCCATGGATTCCGTTGCTCCGGCGCTCGAGCCCGTTCGCGCCATCACGCCTTCCGAAGCCGCGCACACCCTGCTCGCGAGTTTTCTCGGCTGGGCGCTCGACGCT
Organism: uncultured delta proteobacterium; assembly: GCA_963756005.1. GTDB lineage: Bacteria > Desulfobacterota > Binatia > Binatales > Binataceae > Binatus. The sequence continues at coordinate 95,447 of CAVWMC010000001.1, read as the reverse complement.
TTCGATTTCTTCATCCTGATTTTCGTGATGCCCGCGGTCGCCCGCGAGTTCCATCGTCCCATCTCGCACATCGCGTTCACCATCACTGCGACGCTGGCGCTGCGTCCGGTCGGCGCGCTGATCTTCGGCTGGGTTGCCGACCGCTACGGCCGCCGCATCCCGCTGATGGTCGATGTCATCTTCTATTCCATCGTCGAAGTGCTGAGCGGCCTCGCGCCGACGTACGGATGGTTCCTGTTTATGCGCGCGCTGTACGGAATCGGGATGGGCGGCGAGTGGGGCGTGGGCGCGTCGCTCGCGATGGAAGCCGTGTCGCCGCGATGGCGCGGATTTTTCTCCGGCCTGCTGCAGGAGGGTTACGCCGTCGGCTACCTGCTCGCGGCAGCGGCGTTTTTCTTCGTGTTTCCGCATTACGGATGGCGCGCGATGTTCTTTCTCGGCGGCGCGCCCGCGCTGCTGACTATTTACATCCGCACCAAGGTGCCGGAGTCCGAGGCATGGCAGCGCACGCGCCCCGACCGCGCGCACATCAGCGCCGCGATTCGCGCCAACTGGAAATTGTTCCTCTACCTCTGCGCGCTGATGACGATGATGAACTTCGTCTCGCACGGCACCCAGGATATGTACCCGACCTTTCTCGAAAAAACCCGCGGCTTCGACACCCGCACCGTCGCGACCATCGCGCTCATATATAATGTAGGCGCGCTGCTCGGCGGTCTGACCTTCGGCTACTTGTCCGATCGATGGGGCCGGCGCCGCACGATGGCGACGGCGGTTATCTGCGCCGGCTTCGTCATCCCGCTGTGGATTTATCCTTCGACGCTGGCGGTGCTGACTGCGGGCGCGTTCCTGATGCAGTTCATGGTGCAGGGCGCATGGGGCGTAATCCCGGCGCATCTGACGGAGCTGTCGCCGCCGGAAGTTCGCGGCCTTTTTTCAGGACTTGCGTATCAGATCGGCGTCTTGATGGCTTCCGGAGCGGCCGTCAGCCAGGCGCTCCTCGCTGAACGCTTCGGCTACGCGGCGACGCTGGCAAGCGTCGCCGCAATCGTGATGGTCCTGGCGGCCGTCGTCATCCTGCTCGGCCGCGAGCGCATGGGCCGCGACCTCCATTCGAGTGCCTATGAAGTTGAAACTCCGAAAAGAACTGAGTCCGGCTACCCTGGTCGGCCTCGCGATGGCTCTGCTTCTCCCCATCCCTCCTTATCGAGAACCTTTCCTTCACCTCCTTATGACAGGTTGGGGGCTGTCCTGGATTTCGGCATGGGAGTCCGTCGGGTTGATCTCCAAGTTGACCGTGATCGTCGCCCTACCACTATTGGTCGTCTATTGGGAACGCAGAAAGCTCAAATCTATTGGTGTCCGCGCTCTGTCCATCGGGGACTTCTTAGGTGCGATAGCAATCCTCTTAACCTATCTCCTGGTCAGTCCACGCCTGATCTGGATGGCGGACAAAATACCGGTTGTCGCAGCCGAGTTGACGCTAGGTGGTAAATTGTATGCGTCATTGCCGAGATGGCTGGATTGGTCAGGGCTGCTGGCAAACGGAATTGCTGAAGAGGTCGGATTCCGTGGCTATGCGATCGAACGAACAGAGGAGCTGACCGGGAGCGAGATCTTGGGTGCGTCGGTGCCGTTCGTCGTCAACGTGCTTGTCCATGCGCCGGTGTGGGGACTATATGGCATGCTGGTGAAGGCGCCGATACTGCTGCTGCTGGTCGCGCTCTACCTATGGCGCAGAAATCTGCCGGCGTGCGTGCTCGCGCATGTGCTGATAGATATTCGCGCATTTGAGTTCTAAGCCGCGACCCCACTTCTCTGATCCAAGAGTCGTCGAATGAACCTTCCGCAACGCGAAACCACTGCGCCCTCAACCTTGCGGCGGCTCATCGCGGAGGTCGCGAAGCTCCGGGCCGTCGCTCCGCTTGCGCGAAGGCTGCGCTCGCGCTTCAGCGACACCAGGTTCGTGACGTTCCCGCTTGGCGAGCTTGGACGCTTGGGCAATCAGCTCTTCCAGATCGCCGCGACCATCGGCGTCGCGCGCCGCAACGGCTGTTCGTTCGTCTTCCCGACGTGGCAGTACTCGCGACATTTTGAATTCCCGCTGCCACAGGTTCATCCGATTCGGCATATGCAGCGCCGCTTGCCTCGCAGCTTCGGGTACGAAGAAATCGTGATCGATCGCGCCACCGAACTCTGGGGCTTCTTCCAATCGGAGCGATACTTTGCGCACTGCAAAGACGAGGTGCGCCACTACTTCACACCCCATCACGCAGTCGCGCAGCTTCTCGAACAAGGATTCGGGCGCTTGCTGGCTGGAGCAACCTGCTCGGTTCACGTGCGCAGAACCGACTACCTCGGCGATCCCACCTGGCCCGAACTGGCGGCCGGTGACTACTACGAGCGCGCGATGTCGCAGTTCGATGCCGGCACCACCTTCGTGATCTTTTCCGACGATATCGAGTGGTGCAAAGAGCGCTTTCGCGGCAGCGCTATGGTCTTTGTCGAAGCCCTCAGCGCGATCGAGGATCTTTTCCTGATGGCCCGATGCCGCGGGCACATCATCGCGAATTCCAGCCTCTCATGGTGGGGCGCATGGCTCGATCCCAACCCGGACAAAAAAGTGATCGCGCCGGCGCGATGGTTCGGCGGCAAGCACGCGGACCCAGCCGTCCCATACGGAACCAGCCGTTTCAGTGGATTCTACGACACCAGCGATCTCGTCCCGCCCGACTGGATCAAAATCTGATCCGCCGACTCGCGCTATCCAGCTAGCCGAGCGCTCTCGAACAGCCGCGGCAGATGCCGCCGCACCTGTGTCTCCATTTCCTGATCGGAAATCGACGTGGTGCGGCCGTCGTCGTACTGCGCATCGACCCACTTCGCGATCTCCATTACCTCGGGCGAGCGCTTTTCGACTTGCCCACCGCGCGCCAGACCGAAGTACGAATTGATCCACCACGCGATCCCCGCGACGCCCGACGTTTTATCGACGGCGACGCGCGGCGGCCGGCCAAGAATCTTCGCGGTGTCGAAGACGTTGTAAATTTCCTCGTCCTTGAGCAGCCCGTCGGCATGAATTCCCGCGCGCGTCACGTTGAAGTCGCGGCCCGACGAACGGATAGTTGGCGGGAATCTTGTAACCGGCTTCGCGCTCGAAGTACTCGGCGATTTCCGTGATGACCGACAAGTCCATCCCGTTCGTATCGCCCTTGAGCGACACGTAGTCCATCACCAGCCCTTCGAGCGGCGGATTACCGGTGCGCTCGCCGTAGCCGAGAATCGTGCCGTTCGCGTACATGCATCCGTAGAGCCACGCCGCGGTCGCGTTGGCGAGGACTTTGTGAAAGTCGTTGTGCCCGTGCCATTCCAGTTGCTCCGGCTTGACGCCGCATTCGCGCCGAAGCCCAAGAATCAGTTTCGGCACGCTGCGGGGAAGCGCGACGCCGGGGTAGGGCACGCCGAATCCGAGCGTGTCGCACACGCGAATCTTGACCGGAATGCCGGCGGCGTCGCCGAGTTCCATCAACTGCGACACGAACGGCACGATGAAGCCATAAAAGTCGGCGCGCGTCGCGTCCTCGAGATGGCAGCGGATTTTCAGGCCCGCATCGAGCGCCGCGTTGACGATCTCGAGGTAATCGTCCATCGCCGCGCGCCGCGTTTTCTTGAGCTTGTTGAAAATATGGTAGTCGGACGCCGACGTGAGAATCCCGGTCTCGCGCAGGCCCATCTCCTTGACGATCTTGAAGTCGGCTTTCACCGCCCGAATCCATCCGGTGACCTCGGGAAATTCGTAGCCGCGCGCGAGGCATCGATTCACCGCCTCGCGATCGACTTTCGAGTACAGGAAGAACTCGGTCTGCCGGATGATGCCGCGCGGGCCGCCGAGGCGATGCAGCATGTCGAACATCGCGACGATTTGGCCGGCGGTGTAGGGCGGCCGCGCCTGCTGCCCGTCGCGAAAGGTGGTGTCGGTGATGAAGAAATCGGGCGCCGGGTCGGGACGCTCGAAGTCGCCGTCGAAGATAATTCGCGGCACCGCGTCGTAGGGGAATTGTTCGCGGATAAGGTTGGGCTCAGCCACGTCGATCAGTTGATGTTTCATAGAGGCGTCCTCGCCTTCGATATAAGCCGCATCAATCAACATATGTCAAGCGATATGCAGCAGCATTTATGATGCATCGAGTGCGATCGCGCCGGATTACCTAACCCCTACCCCTTCCCATAGCGGGAAGGGGGACCGGAAGGGTTTCGTCGGATCGGTCCGTCCTATCCCCCTCACCCCCTTTCCGATGCGGAAAGGGGGAACAGAGGGCATAGGCGTCTTCACTTTAAGGCCGGGTGCAGGGGTCACCCCTGCCCAGGGAGGTGCGGAACCCACGGTGGGTTCCGCATTTGATAAAGTGATTTACCCTTCCCCATTCGCGGGACTTTCGATTTCGCTGCGATTGCGCTAAACGAACGGTATGGAGGTAACGCCATGAAATTTGGCCTCTTCTATGAAATCTCGGTACCGCGACCATGGGGGCGCGAAACCGAAAAAACCGTGTACGACAACTGCCTCGAGCAGGTCGCGCTCGCCGATTCGCTCGGCTTCGACTCAGTGTGGGCCGTCGAGCATCACTTCCTCGAAGAATATTCGCATTGCCCCGCGCCCGAGTTGTTCCTGACTGCGTGCGCGATGAAGACCAAGAAGATGCGCGTCGGCCACGGCATCGTCGTATGCGTGCCCGAGTTCAATCATCCGATCAAAATCGCCGAGCGCACCGCCGTGCTCGACATTCTGTCCGGCGGCCGCCTCGACGTCGGCACCGGCCGCTCTGCGACCTGGACCGAGCTGGCCGGCTTTCGCGCGAGCCCCGACGAGACCAAGAAAACCTGGGACGAGTTCGTCCATTGCCTGCCGAAGATGTGGACGCAGGAGCGCTTCTCATACCAGGGACGTTCGTGGTCGATGCCGCAGCGGACGATCGTGCCGAAGCCGTATCAGAAACCGCATCCGCCGCTGTGGGTCGCGGTCACCAGTCCGGGCACCGAAATCGACGCGGCCGAACGCGGGATGGGCAGTCTCGGACTGACCTTCGGCGGCTTCGCCGAGCAGGACGAGAAGGTCAAGCGCTATCGCAAGATCATCCGCAACTGCACGCCGGTCGGCGAGGTGGTCAACGAAGCGGTCTCGACGGTGAACTTTCTCTATTGTCATGAGGACGACGCCGAGGGCGTCAAGGTCGGCAAGCGTCTCACCGGCACCTTCAACTATCTCGCCGCGCAATTGCTCGCCGCGCGTGAGGCGTATCCGAGCAAATCGTATCCGTCGCTCGGATTGCTGCCGTCGCTGCGGCAGGATGCGGCCGGGCCGGGCGATGCGTCCGGTGCGCCCGAGGGGATCGCGATGGGCAATCCGGCGCGCATCACGCGCGAGATGAAGAAGTGGGAGGCGGTCGGCGTCGATCGCGTCAACTTCCTGCTCAACGCGCTCGAGACGGTGCCGCAGCAAAAGGTGCTCGACTCGCTGCGCCTGTTCGCGAAAGAAGTGATGCCGCATTTTCAGGGCGCGAGCGACACCGCGTCCGCCGCCGCAGGAGGCCGCTGATGCCGCCGCGTTTTGGAAAGCTCGATCTCGCCGCGTGGGCCAAGTCGGCGCCGACGATCAACGGCTACAAGACCGAGCCGTGGATTTTGAAGGGCGCGAAAATTCTCACGATCAACATGGAGATCGACGACGACCCGGCCGACAACCTGATCCCGGCCACGATGCATCCGTCGATTCCGGAGTACGCTATTTTCTGCGTGACGAATTATCCCGAGAGCCCGGTCGGCGCGTTCTCGATTGCCGAGTTGCGCGTCTCGGGCCGCACCGGCGTGCGTCCGCGCGGCTTCGTGCTGCGCAGTTACTGCGACAATGACGACGCGCGCCGCGAGCTCGCCGCGCGATGGGGTTATCCGACGGTCGCGGGCGACGTCAAGCTCGACATCCGCCACGACCGCGTGGTCGGGCGCGCAAGCGCGGGCGGCAAGCCGGTGCTCGAATGCGAGCTGCTCGATCGCGACATGATCGCCGGCGGCGACATCCAGTACATCGCGAGCATGCATCTCGCGCGCAACAAGGACGACGGCAAGCTGGTGCTGGTGCAAGTCGATCCCGAGTTCACGTTCTCGAAGGCGGAGCGCGGCAAGCCGAAGATCGTCCTGCTCGACAACGACGCGTTCGGCGCCGGCGCGAACTTGCGCCTCGACAACCCGATTTCCGCGACCTTCACAACCGCCGACGTAACGCTCCCGAAGCTCCGCTACGTCTGCAACCCGGAGCTCCCCGCGATGCAGGGAACGACCAAGGTCAGGTACGTCTGCAACCCCGAGCTGCCCGCGATGCAAGGAACGACCAAGGTCGCCGCCTGAACGAGGTCGCCTCTCGCGCTTTCCTTCCGTCATCCTGACGAAGGCGAGCGCATGGGTGTCATTCTGATGGAGCGAGCGACACTGGTGTCATCCTGCGGAGCGAACGACACGCGCTTGTATGATGCTGACGAAGCGAGCATTGCGAGCGCGTTTGTGTCATCCTTGTATGTAGCAAATGAAGCGGATTTGAATGGAGCGGAGGAAATGCGCGCGGGAGACCGATGTCATTCGCGGAGCAAGAAAGGCCGCTTGTCAGCACGGATCCCCGCGCGCCTAAAGCGGGCGTATCAACCCGAACAGTCGCCCGGCCCGCAAGAGGCCGGATCGTGCGCAAGGAAGGGAAGGCGTCCGAGAGGGAGGAGGAGCGATGGCACAAGGTGAGGTGATGGTAGGGGTGGATGTGTCGATGGCGCGGCTGGATGTGGCGCGGTGGCCTGGTGGTGAGAGTTTCAGCCTCAGCAATGACCCGGCCGGCGTCGAACAGTTGCTCACGCGGATGCTGGAGTTGCGGCCGCAGGCGGTGGTGATAGAGGCCAGTGGCGGACCGGAAGACCTGCTGGTGAGTGAGTTGTGCGCAGCCGGGGTTCCGGTGGCAGTAGTTAATCCGCGCCAGGTGCGCGAGTTCGCCCGCAGTCTTGGTAAACTGGCCAAGACCGATCGGCTCGATGCGCTGGTGCTGGCGCAGTTCGGACACTCGGCGCGAAGCCATGGGCGGCTTACGCTGACCCAACTGCCGACCGAGGCGGAGGCCGAGCTCAAGGCCTTGGTGCGCCGGCGGCGCCAGCTAATCGTGATGTTGGTGGCGGAGACCAACCGCCGCCAGCGGGCGCGCAAGGTGGTCAAGCGCAGCATCGTGGCCAGTATCCGTGCGCTCAAGCGGAGCCTGGTCGAGCTCGAGCAGCAGGTGCGCGAGACGATCAAGAACTCGCCCGCGCATCAGCAGAAGATCGCCATGCTGCAGCAGGTTCCCGGCGTTGGCCCGCAGCTGGCGCGTACGTTGATCGCCGAAGTTCCGGAACTGGGGCAGATCGGACGACGTCAGATCGCCGCGCTGATTGGGGTCGCACCGCACGCGCACGAGAGTGGCAAGTTCAAGGGCCGGCGCATGATCTGGGGCGGCCGCGCCGGGGTCCGCAGTACGCTGTACATGGCGATGCTCAGTGCACCCGCTGCAACCCGCTGCTGGCTCCCTTTTATAGGCGTCTTGTGCAGAGCGGAAAAAGCAAAAAGCTTGCGTACATCGCCTGCGCCCGCAAACTGCTGGTCATCCTCAATGCGATGTTCCCTGACCGTCCTACCTCGTCCCCCAACCTTGCTTTCAACACAGTCGCTGACCAGAGCGAGCAACGCGACCGGTAGGAAGGATCTCTGACAGCTTCGCGCATGCGAAGCCGGTTCCGGTTTTGCGATGCGCGCCAGCGCGTCCTTTATAACGCCGGACGCAGGAACGTCCGTCGAGATTCTTCGTCGCACGCCTCACACTGCCAAAATCCCCGACCCCTGGCGCTTCGAAAAAATCAAACTCAAAAGCGGAATCACGCTCCGCGTCGCACGCGCCGGCAGCGGTCCGCCGATCGTCATGCTGCACGGCTTCCCCGAATGCTGGTACTCGTGGCGCCATCAGCTTCGCGCGCTGTCCGACCGCTTCGATTGCGTCGCAGTCGAGATGCGCGGGTACGGCGAGTCCGACGCGCCGGTCGGCGTTGCGAACTATGCGCTCGACCAGCTGGTCGGCGACGTCGCCGACCTGATCGAGGCGCTCGGCTACCAGCGCGCGACTGTAGTCGGCCACGACTGGGGCGGCGCCGTCGCGTGGGCGACCGCCCTGATGCGTCCCGACGTCGTCGATCGCCTGATCGTCATGAACTGTCCTCATCTCGAGCGCATGAGCCACGCGCTGCGGCGCAATCCGCGCCAGATGCTTCGCAGTTGGTACATGCTGTTCTTTCAGATTCGCCGCCTTCCTGAATGGGTGTTTCGCCGCCACAATTACGAAGCGCTGATCAACGCGCTGCGCAACGGCACGATTCAAAAAAATGTCTTCACCGCCGACGACCTCGAGTACTTCCGCGCCGCGTTCCGCAATCCTTACTCGCTGACTGCCGCGATCAACTACTATCGCGCGAACTTCCGCACCGGCTTCATGGCCCGGCCCGGCCGCGGCACGTGGATCGATCGCAAAATTTCGGCGCCGACGCTGCTCATCTGGGGCGAGCAGGATTTCGCGCTCGGCAAGGAGCTGACCTACGGGATGGAGCCGCTATTCACCGGCCCGTTCGAGATAAAGTACATCCCTGATTCCGGCCATTGGGTGCAGCAGGAGAAGCCCGAGCTGGTGAATCAGTACGTCCGCGATTTTCTCGACGCGCATCCGATCGCATAGCAGCGCGCCGCATTCCGGTTCCGACTTTACTCAGAATTGTCGCGCGCCTATCTTTATTTCAGGAACTAAACGCCTCGGACGCCGCCTTTCTCACTGATCCCGGTGCACCCCGGATGGTCGTCTGTTTAGGAGCTTCCCGGCAAAAAGTAAGGAGGGCTTTTATGCCCACTAAGTTGTATGTAGGCAACCTCGCCTACGCGGTTACGCAGGACGACCTGGCGGAGCTCTTTGCGCAGGCGGGCAAGGTCGAGAGCGCGGTGGTGGTCTCCGACAAATTTTCGGGACAGTCGCGCGGCTTCGGCTTCGTCGAGATGGCGGAGGCGGCCGATGCGGCCACTGCAATCTCAACTCTCAACGACACCGACCTGAAGGGGCGTCGGATCAAGATTGACGAGGCGCGCGCCAGCACCGGCGGCCCGCGCGGCGGCGGTGGTGGAGGCGGCGGCGGAGATCGTCGTCGTGGTGGCGGTGGTGGCGGCGGCGGTCGAGAGGGCGGTGGCGGCGGCGGCAATCGCAACCGCTGGTAACGCTTCGCGATTCAATTGAAGCAATAGAATAGCGGCGCGGCCGGAGCGAAAACTCGGGCTGCGCCGCTTTGTTTTCCCGCATCGCGCACCGACCGCCGCCGGCCGGGTAATGTCCCAGTTTGCAGGGTAAGTCAAGAATCTATTAAAATATTTGCTTGTTTTCTTTAATCAGAACCATTACGGTTAAAGTCGATGGAAGCGAGCGAATTCACTGCTGAAATGACCGGCAGGCTGGTAACAATCACCAATGGCGCGCTGGATTTGCGCGTGGCATTCGTTCCGAATCCGCTGCCGCCACGATGGGAGTGGCCACCACAGCTCTGGAACAAACTCGTGGAGGCAAGGACACGCCTGTCGAGCTTGGACGGCGTCGGCAAGCATTTGCCGAATCCAGAGATTCTGATTTGGCCGCTTCAACATCGCGAGGCGCAACTGTCGTCACAGTTGGAAGGCACAATTACAAATCCGCAGCAGCAAGCGCTATTTGAGGCCGACCCGCGTTACCCAATCTCAGCAACCGATCCAGCCAATGCTTTTCGCGAAGTATTCAATTACCGTCGCGCACTACGCCTGCGGTTGGACGGCCACAACACGCTGCCGATATCGTTGCGCTTAATCCGCGAGCTTCACGCGATTTTGATGGAGGGTGTCAGAGGCTCAGACCAGCGCCCTGGTGAATTTCGACAGATTCAAAATCAAATCGGCAGGCCAGCTCGATTTGTACCGCCACCTCCGCAACATTTGGCAGAAGCGTTAGATAGCTTTGAAAAATACCTACACGCTTCCTCGTTATATGATCCGCTGGTCAAGGCATTTCTCGCGCACTATCAGTTTGAGGCAATCCATCCTTTTGGCGACGGCAATGGGCGCGTGGGCAGGTTGCTACTGTCGCTGATGATCGCGGAGTGGTGCGAATTATCAAGCCAGTGGCTCTACATGAGTGCCTTCTTTGAGAAAAACAAGAGAAACTACATGGACCTGCTGCTAGGGGTTAGCACGAATGGAGCATGGGAATTGTGGATCGATTTTTGCCTTGACGGTGTTATCGCTCAATCGAGAGACACGGAAACGCGGTGTGACAACCTACTGAATCTTCACCGCGACTTTCACGGTCGGCTCAAGAGAGAGAGCGCCAGGTTGTCGCGGTTCATTGATGACCTCTTCAAGACGCCTATAATTGCCGTCAGCAATTATGCCAAACGATACGGAGTTTCTTACCCCACCGCACGTTCTGACCTCAAGAAATTAGAGGCGCTTGGAATCGTCAAAAATCTTGGCACTGACCCGATCAGTTATTTTTGTGATCAGATTTATCAGATTACTTACGAGGGCGTCGCGAACTGATAGTGCTGGCATTCTTCCATCGCGCCGACGCCGCTTTCTTCGCAATCGCACGCAGCCGCTGTTTACTCCAGTCTGGCAGCTCGCGCCGTTATTTCGGTTCTTCTTTGCGTATCACTTTGACTTTGGGTATCGCCGTCCCGTTTCCGGCCGCGAGCCCCTTCCACTGGTGCGTCCTTCTGCTATCGTAATGCGCCGAAACCAACCCGGCTGATCCCCAAAACCCGTGGATGAAATCTGATCGAATGAGAAAAGTCACACTCTCGATTGCGGCCGCTGTCGCGATCGCGTCCTTTCTTGCTGTCGCGCCGACGCCGTCCCGCGCCGACAACGCCGGCATTGTCCCGTCCGGAATTATGCGCAACGTCGCCGGCATCGTGACCCACTCCGGCGGACGCGTGGTTCAGGTCGGCACCGCATTTTTCGTCGCCGTGCCCAGCAGGGCGTTCCCCGGCCGATCTTTCGTTTACCTGGTCACCGCGCATCACAATCTGCTCGACGAGTACGGCAAACCGCGCGCGGGACTTTCGCTGACGCTCGAAGACTCGAAGACCGGCGCGATGCGCGAAGAGCCGCTGCCGCTCGAGAGCCGCTGGGTGCTCGATCCACTTGCGGAAAAAGCCGACGTCGCCGCGATTCCACTGACGCCCGAGGGCGCGAGCATCGCGCCAATCCCACTCGGCTCGCTGCTCGGCAACGACGATCCGCTCGCCCGTCCCGAAACCGGTGCGCAGGTGTACTACCTGACCGCCGCGACGGTGGGCGTCAACCAGCATCGCTTCGAGGCGCTCGCGCGTTTCGGGCACGTCTCGGTGCCTGATCCGGCCGACACCGAAGTCATCGGCGCCGGCTTGCAGCAGCTCAGCTATCTCGACGGCGGCAGCGCGCCGGGATTTTCCAGCGGTGCGCCGGTGTTCGTCAGCGCGGGCCTCCGTTTCGCGCTATGGGGGATTCTCGAGGCCAACACCTCGCTCAATACCGATCCGGTTTTTTCGGGCTTGGCCGGCGTGCTCCCAGCCAGGTTCGTCGCGGAGACCTGCCGCAAGATGGGCGAGGTGCAGGACAAAACGCTGCAAGGCTCCAAGGGCCCGCTCCCCGAGTGACTTGAGGCCGCGCGCGATTCCGATTGATTCATACCGCCGATTTGCAGTTATAATGTCGGTTCTTGATCTCGCGGCGATGCGCGTATATCGAGAGTAGTTCAGGCTCGGCGCAGATTACCGAAACACTCCCCGGTAGCTCAGTCGGTAGAGCGGACGGCTGTTAACCGTCATGTCGCTGGTTCGAATCCGGCCCGGGGAGCCACCAAGACTCCAGCACATGACGCATCTGTGTGCCATCATGGACGCGGCGAACGCGCCGAAGAAGCGCGGGAGCTACAAGAAGGCGTCCGGCCAGGGGCCGCGATGGGCCGGTTTGATGGGCATCAGGAACTATTTGATCGAAGGCGTTTCCGGCGCCGGCAAAACGGCGGTCTGCATAGAATTGCAGCGGCGCGGCTACCAGGCCATTCATGGTGACCGGGAATTGGTGTATCGAGGCGATCCGGAAACGGGTCTGCCGACGGCTCCGGAAACGGGTACACCGACGGCTACCTGGATGTCCGAGCACCAGATTTGGGATGTAGAGAAAGTACAAGCCTTCGTCGCCAACCAGGAGGAGGCGGCCACCTTTTTCTGCGGTAGCTCGAGGAATTTTGCCAAATTCATCGACTTATTTGACGGCGTGTTTGTCCTGGAGATCGACCTGGACACCATGAACCGGCGGATTGATGAGCGAGTGGCACTGGACCCAACTGACTTCGGCGGAAAACCAGACGAACGCGAACTCATTGCGCGATTGTATGCAACGAAAGAAGATGTCCCGAAGGGTGGTGTCGTAATCGATGCCACTGCGCCGATTGAACGAGTCGTGGATGAGATTTTGGAAAAGGCTGCATAGCCGATGGAAAGTAGAACCGCTCAACGCCCGGATGCTTTAAACTTTTTCCACCAATTGCGAGACACCACCCAACTGGCGACGCAGGTCTAGTCGGTGAGAAAGAACTCCTGAATTTCTTCTAGGACGCTCCGGAACTCTGGTTGCGGCGCGAGGCACATGGTTCGATACGTATCCAGGAAGGGGAGTTATTCCTCAGCCAGAGGCTCCCGGCGTCGGCAGTTATCTGATGCTGCCGAGTCCGCCCATCGAGCCCATATTCATTCCCAGCGCTGGTTGACCGGCCGGAAAGACGCGCACGTTCGGACCTCCCGGATAGTTCGCAGGCTCCGAGTCCTGAGCGATTTGTTGGCAGGCATTCTGATCGCCATTATTGCAGCTTTGCTGCTGGGCCGATCGTTGAGCCTGCGCCGCGCATCCGCTCACGATCAGTAGCCCCGCTGCAAGCATCATAGTCGCGAGCCTGAGCATAGGTTTTCCCTCTTTTCGAATCATCGAACCCTACCTCGACAACTATTTTGAGCCCGGCTTTGTTCCAATTCAAACGGCCGGGGCGCGTGCTGCCTCGACCGCCACTCGAGGCGCGCCGCGTCCAACCGCTGGCGGAACCGCAGTCGGCCCGCCGAGTTGCAGACAACGCGGTCGCGAAGTTCGGGAGGTTCCCTGCAAATCAGGGACGCCATTTCGAGGTTTCGCACGGTCTGCGGATGACGACAGTCTGTTAGCGCTATTGTAGAAGCGGTGAGTCGAGCTGAACCGGGTCGAACATTACGTTTGCAATGAAACCGATATAGATGCGAGTCTAAGCATATCACTGCTAATTTAATCAAAGGGATTCGCGATGGATACTTCCGATCGGTTCGCTCGGACTCGTCTTTGGCTGTTCGTCCTCTCCTTCGCTTCGGTTCTCCTGATTAGTCCCTCGCTCGCCAGCGCAGACACGAATCATCCGCCGGATTCGCCGCATGCGACCGTCCGCCTGCCGGGTCACGTGCTGCCCGCACTTTCCAAGGCAACGATTGTTCCTTCGAGCACTAAAAGCGACGCCGCGCACATCACGCTCACGCTCGTCCTCAAACACGACGATCAGCCCGCCTTCGAGCGCTTCCTGCACGACCTTTATGATCCCAAGTCGCCCGCGTTCCATCACTTCCTGACGCAGCACGAGATTGCCGATCGTTTCGGCCCCAGCCGCGCCGACTACGATGCCGTGCTGCACTGGATGACATCGAAAGGATTCAGGCTCGAGCGCGGCTCGCAGAACCGATTGACGCTCACGATGCGCGGCACGCGCGCGCAAGCGGAGAGAGCGTTCGAGATAGGGTTTCACGACTACCGGATTCAGAACCGCACATTCTTTGCCAATGACCAGGCGCCGGCAATTCCGTCCCGGCTGGCATCGCGCATCGAAGCGATCGCCGGCCTCTCCAATCTTGCCGCTCCGGCCCGCCATATTCGGCAACCAGAGGTAGCCGACGCGCTCGACGCGATGACTCCCAACATCACGCCCGACCTGCAGACGACGCTCACCGCCTGTGGTTTTGTAAGCAAGGTCAAATCAGGCACCGGCTTGATCCCGACGCTAATCGCCAACTTCGCGACTATCGCCGGAGTAGATCTCTCCATTCTGACAAGTTTGAAGGCGCTGAACCCAATCTCTCAAATGATCTGCGGCGGCATGATAGCCGCCACCTCCGCGTCCCTGATCACCTGCGACGTAGCCGGGATGATCGATCCGACAATGTGGGTGCGTAACCCGCAGTGTGCCGCTTTTGCCCAGGTAATCGGCTTGGGTTCCGTCAGCCATCCCGCGGCGGGCGCGGGCACTGTGAAAAGCTCGCCGCCGACGGCACCGACTGCAAATCCGCAGAAAATCGGCTTGCTCGAGTTCGACACTTTCCAGCCGAGCGACGTCTCGAACTGGTTGGCCGTGTTCGGGGGTGGAGCGACCTTCGGGCAGCTAAGCGAAAAACCGGTTAACGGTGGTGTCGCAGCGCCCGGACCATACGAGTCGGAGGTTCTCCTCGATACTGACATCGTGATGCTGCTGGCGTCACTGCCCAACATTGACTACGTCGTTTACGAAGCACCATCCAGCACCAGTTTCGAGACGATGTTCAACGCCATGATCGATGACGGCGACACCGTCATCAGCAACTCGTGGTCGCAATGTGAAGATCAAACGACGTCTGCCGAAGCCAACAGTATCGATTTAATTTTGCAGACCGCCGCCGCCGGCGGCATCAGCGTCTTCAACGGCACCGGCGACTCGGGCAGCACCTGCCTCGACGGCAGTCCCAATACAATTGGAGTGCCGGCCGACTCGCCCCATGCGACCGCGGTAGGCGGTACCACCCCGAATCCCCGGCCCCGGCCTCACCTACGGCAGCGAGACGTGGTGGAATGGCACTGACGCCACTCCCTCCGACCGGACAGGGCGGCTTCGGCGTCAGCAAGTTCTTTGCGGCGCCCGCGTATCAGACTGGATCCTCGATGCGTTCGGTGCCCGATGTCGTCGTCGATGCGGACCCGGCGCAAGGCCTTCTAATCTGCCAGGCCGATGATGGCGGTTGTCCGAGTCCGCTTCGTTTCGGTGGCACCAGCATGGCGGCGCCGGAGTGGGCGGCGTTCGCAGCCGAACTCAATGCGATGCTCGGCACCAACCTCGCGAACGCGAATCTATTTCTGTACCCGCTCGCCGGCACCGACGCGTTCCACAGCCCCGCCAGCATGGGCAGCGATTTTGCGCACGTCGGCCTGGGCTCGCCCAATTTTCTGCAGTTAAGACTGGCACTCAGTGGCGAGTCGCTCGGCACCGTTAGCGCAAGTGGATCCACGGCGGTTCGCGGCCGGCCCCAATCCGGATGGCACAGTTCCGGTCCGATGGCGTAACCGGAGCAACAGTGCAGGTGCTCCTGCGCGACGACAACGATTTTCCCATCGGTGGCAAAACCGTCTCACTGACTGCGAGCCCCAGCGGCCACGCCGTTATCACGCCGTCCAGCGCAGTATCGGACAGCGACGGCAATGCCGAGTTCCAGGTGACGGATTCGACCGTCGAGAGTCCCACGTTAACTGCGACGGATACGACCGACACCGAAACGCTCACCGAAACACCGGCTCTACAGTTCGTGACGCCGCCGGCGACGCAGGCGTCAATCGGCGCATTCCCGACCTCCGTGACCGCCGACGGTGTCACCGACTCTACGATCACCGTCACGCTCGAGGACACTCTCGGGCGTCCTTCGCCGGGCAAGCAGGTGCAGATAGTCCAGACCGGCACCTCGCTCATCACCGGGCCTAATCCGCCGGTCACCGACAGCAGCGGGCAGATCCAGTTCACCGTGACCGATACCAACAACGAAGCTGTGACCTACAGCGCCACCGACGTGACTGACGGCAATCTGCCGTTTCCTGGAACGGCCGAGGTGGCCTTTAGCAGCGGGCCTGAGGCCGGCTGCGGCAATGGCACTCCGATCGCGGCGTCAGGATACGTGGTGACGCCGTACGTGACCGGTCTGCTCGCGAAGAACTTCTCTTACGGCGACGGCCAGGTGAACTTCGGCGGATGCCCGGGCGCGGGCGGAATCGCGTTCGACGGTTCGGGCAACATCTACGTGTCTGACCTGCCGACCGGCGACATCTACAAGCTTCCCTCAGGCGGCGGCGTAGCCGGCGCAACCAACCTGCTCAACAGCACACTCGGTCCCGCAGTGGGACAGTTGGTGTACGAGGGCGGCAATCTCTACGCGGCGCAGGGCGCCACCACCGGCGGGACCATTACCGGCGGTGTCATCGAACTCGACCCGTCGAACGGCTCAGTGGTGGGAACCGTGGTGACGGGTATCCAGTGTGCGGAGGACATGGCGGCCGATCCGCTCACCGGCGACCTGTTCGTCAATGACGCGTGCGAAGGCCCGGCTGGGAGTAACACGCTGTACCGGGTCTCCAATCCCGGCAGTGGCAGCGCCACCCTCTCGAGCTACGCGACGCTGCCCACCCAGGGCAACTACCAGCTCACCTTCGCGCCCGACGGAACCATCTACTCATTCGGCGGAACCAACTTCGGCGCCAACTATGCCGGCACCGTGGTGGAAGTCGGCGGCACCAACACTACTCAGCCGGCCGCCGTCACCACGCTCTCGAGCATCAACGCGGCCGACGACATTCTGCTTGCCGCGGGAACCGCATCAGGCGGCGGCGCGCAGTACCTGATCTCCGGAAGTCTGGCGAACAATCCCAGCAGTAGCGGCCTGGGCACTTTCGATTTGACCACGAGCCCGCCCAGTGCCGGGGCATTCCTGGCGAACAGCGGCGTCGGCATCCAGGCTCTGATTACGGTCTTCGGCCCGGACGGGTGCGTCTATCTAGCCGATGGCAACGCGGTGTTCAGGATTACCGACACCGCCGGCGATTGCACCTACTCCACCAACGTCGCGAGCCCGTCGATCGTGCTGACGCCGTCGGTGGTCTCGCCCAACCCGGCGCAGGGCGCCACGCAAACGCTGACCGCTTCGGTGCATTTCGGAACGGTCCCGAACCGGAACGCCGGTCACGTTTGCGGTGACCGGAGCGAATCCGACCACTGGTCTTGCGAATACCAACGCCAGCGGGGTTGCGACCTTCAGCTACGTTGGCGCGCACGAGGGAATCGACAACGTAATCGCTACTACGACGATTGGCGGCAACGTCGTCAGCTCGTCACCGGCGACGGTAACCTGGGGCGCGGGCTCGGACGTGACATTTATGAGCCTTAACCAGAGTCCAAAGGGCGCCATCCAGGGCCAGACAGTCAACCTCATAGCCTCGTTGACCGACGTCTCGCAGAACCCTGCGACCGTGCTCTCGGGCGAGACTGTCAACTTCTCTGCCGGTGGCCAGACGTGCGGGGCCACGACCAACGCGCAAGGCATCGCGACTTGCGAGATCACCGCCAGCGGCACCGGCATCGAGACCCTGTCGGCAACTTTCGCCGGCACCGGATCGCTGGTGGCGTCGAGCGCCTCGGACGGCTTCAACGTAGTCACGAATCCCGCGACTCCTACTCCGACCGCGACTGCAACCGCGACCGCAACGCCGACGGCCACGCCGACTCCCGTGCCCGGCAAGCTGAAGATTTCGCCCAAGACGCTCAACTTCGGCGACGTTGATGTGGGCTCGAACAAAATCAAGTCGGTCAAGGTCATCAACGCCGGCAAGGTCAAAAAGAAAAAGGTCCCACTCCCGATTCTGATCGAGATGGAATCGGGCGCGACCAACCCGTTCACCGTTACTCAGGCCTGCGACGACGACGACCTCGGCCCGAAGTCGAAGGGCGTGAAGCCGGGTAGCTGCGAAGTGTCAGTCACCTTCATGCCGACCGCGGCGATGAAGTACAAAGGCACGCTCACCATCGACACCAACCTAGAGTCCAAGCCCGATAGAACGGTCAAGCTCGAAGGCGCAGGCAAGGCGCCGAAGAAATGATCTGACAGTGCGGGCGCGTTTGCCAATTCCCGGCAAACGCGCCCGCGTCGTATCTACACGATTCCATAATCTGCTAAATTCTCGATCGTGATCAGTATTGGCAGCAGGCTGAAGCTCACTTTGGTTGTCACGATGCTTGCTGCCGCCGCCGGTCTTTATGGGTGCGCATCGACCTACATTCAGCCGACTGACGACGATGCCACCTCCGCTTGCCAGGTAACCGCCGCCGCTGCCAGTGCCGCCGAGTGCAATTCCGCCGATCTCGCCCGCCAGGCGCGCGACGCGGCGGACTATAAGGACGAGCCCGCCCTCGGATACCTGAACTCGCCGCCGGGGTTGCTGCCGATCCCGGTCGCCGCGCGCAACACGTCCTCGAATTAGCGAACACACGTACGTAGCGGTTCGGCGCTTCAACACCGGAATTCCCGACCTACTAAAACTCGCCTCAGTTACATTTTCGCAACGCCAGAATCAGAAAAACTGTAGGCAAATTGGGCTCTTTTACCCCATATTGACAGCCCTACAGGCGAGGGCGAGAATGCTACACTAAGCCGCGTTTGCCCCTCTGGAAAAACGTCGGCCTTTGAGTAATGAGCGTGCAAAAGCGCAACGGACAGAACAAAGCGCGCGTTTTGATTGTCGATGACGAGTTTCATGTTGCGCGCGGTGCCGCGATGGTCCTTTCACAGGCTGGTTACGATTGCGAAACCTGTCCGAACGTCGAAGCAGCCCTCAAGCTGCTCGAAAATCAGGGCGCAGACGTAATCATCGCAGACATGAGGATGCCGGGGATGGATGGGATGGACTTGCTGAAGAAGGTACACACCAAGGACCCTGATATGGCGGTTGTGATGAGCGTGCCGCTGCCTGCCGCAGAGTCGGCCAAGGCGGCGCTCCGCGGTGGCGCATTCGATTGCGTCACCAAGCCGTTCGACGACGACGAACTGAACGCCGTCGTCACTCGCGCGGTCGAGATGAGCGCGCTGCAGCGCGAGAACCGCAAGCTGCGCGAGCAGCTCGACGTCGCCAGTATCGCCGCCGGCTTCGTCGCCGAGGCGCCCAAGAGCCGCCAGCTGGTCGCGATGATTCGGCGGGTCGCGCCGTCGCGCACCACCGCGCTTATCGAAGGCGAGACCGGCACCGGCAAGGAACTGGTCGCGCGGATGCTTCATTACTGGAGCAATCGCGCCGACGGTCCGTTCCTCGCCATCAATTGCAAGGCGCTGGCCGACGGCGTGGTCGAGAGCGAGCTGTTCGGCCATGAAAAGGGATCGTTCACCGGCGCAATCCGCGATCGCGCGGGATGCTTCGAGCGCGCGTCGGGCGGCACGCTGTTTCTCGACGAGGTCGGCGAGGCGGGTCCGGACTTCCAGGCCAAGCTGCTGCGCGTGCTCGAAGACGGCGAGGTGCTGCGCGTCGGCGGATCGAAGCCGCGCAAGGTCGATGTCCGCATCGTCACCGCGACTAATCGCAAGCTGCGGAGCGAGGTGGCGGCCGGCCGCTTCCGCGCCGACCTGTATTTTCGCCTGAGCGTGATTCCGCTCCGAATCGCGCCGCTGCGCGATCGGCGCGAGGACATCCTGCCGCTGGCGCATCATTTTCTCGCCTTTCATTCCACCGAAGCCGGCCGTCCCCTCATACTGTCACCCGAGGCTGAAGAAGCGCTGCTCGCCCATCGATGGCCGGGCAACGTGCGCGAGCTCGAGAACGTCATCGAGCGCGCGGTCGTGATGAGCGGGCAGGAAACGCTGATGCCCGAGGCGTTCGCCTTCGACGACGACGCCTCCGACGAAGACCTCATCCAGGTCGCCGGCATCGCCCGCGCGGCCGGAATCGATTCGGCGGTGGGCGCAAATATGGCCGCGGAGCCGGCGACCGAATCGAACCGCACGCAGCCAGCCGAGAGCCTTGAAGCGGGCACTCTCCAAGAGAGCCTGGATCGCGCCGCAACGACGCGAATCAAAGCCGCGCTCGCCTCAGCATCCGGCAACAGAGTCGATGCGGCCGCCGCCCTAGGCGTCGATCGCACGACCCTCTATAGGCTGATGAAACGCCTCAGTCTGTAACATCAGACCCGCGGGCGAAGACGCCGCGGGTCGG
This sequence comes from uncultured delta proteobacterium, assembly GCA_963756005.1. Lineage (GTDB taxonomy): Bacteria > Desulfobacterota > Binatia > Binatales > Binataceae > Binatus. The sequence goes on along the minus strand of CAVWMC010000001.1, from coordinate 75,290 downwards.
ACCTAAGACTTTTATGGAGCGGCCGCGGAGCAATCCGCGACCGCTTTTTTCATTGATCCGGCGGAAACGATGACTAGGCAAGGTCAGCTGTCATCCGTTTCCCGCTGTTTTATTCAAGTGAGACTTCAAGCAGGGCGGCGAAGACCGTGCCGTTCGGGCATTGAGAACTCGGCGCGCTTTCGTACCTGCCATGCACTGATATTGGGTCTAGGCCAGCGAACCTGGCTAGGATCGCTCTCCTTCCCGAACCTGTAGGATCAACGACGGACGCTGCGATGGACTCTGTCGGTGCGACGCAAACGCTCTTCTGAGGATCTGATCCACTTGAGGTTTCGCTGAGGTACGCTGTTCCGTTGCGGATCTTGAACGCGCCGATTACCCACACAAGCTTCTTGTCGAATTTTGCGGGAGCCTCGATAAGCGAGTGGTATGAGATCATTGTCGCACCCGCCTGATCAACTGGCCACCCCTTAGCGGCCAGCGGCACCACGTACATGAGCGAGAGCGCCAGCAGGATGGTTGCTATCAACACGCCGACCGCTCTCCCTAGTGACTGGCCCCAGCGCTTCATTACCTTAGCTCCAGATTTGCTCCTCATCGCAACCTCTTCTCTAAGGCAGCATGTAGCCGTCTCTTGGTTTGCCCGGCATATGTCTAATGATTCCGCAGCCGCCCTGGCCTCAGCATCCGGCAACCGGGTCGATGCCGCCGCGCTAGGCGTCGATCGCACGCCACTATATCGATTGATGAGCGTCTGAGTCTGTAGGACGGATTAGCGCGGCGAAGACACGCGGACTGTTTTGATCGCGGTCGCGGAGCAAATCCACGGCCGCTTTTTTCTTGCTCATGGCGTGCACGGCGCGCCAAAGCAAACAGGCCCCGGACTGGCGGAAGAAACTGCGGAGCGCCAAAACAAACGGGCCCCGGACTGGCGCGGCGCCGCGCTCGTCCGAGGCCCCCTGGGAGAGGCTATTTTGGATTGCTCTCCGGCCGCGATCAGCCCGGACTCGAGAGCGTATGGAGGACCGAGATCATTGCCGGTCCGATGATTACCGCGATCATCGAGGGCAGTACGAAGATGACCAGCGGAAACAGAATCTTAATCGATGCCTTCTGCGCGTCTTCCTCGGCATGCAGCCGGCGGCGAGTGCGCAAGGCGTCTGAGCTCGCGCGCAACGCGGGTCCGATCTGCGCGCCAAGTTGTTCGCTTTGAATCAAGGTCGCCGCCAGCGGTTTGATATCTTCAACCGCGGTCCGGTCCGCCAGTCCGCGCAAGGCCTGTCCGAGGCTCGCGCCCGCGGAAATATCGGTGGCGACGAGGTTCAATTCGGTGCCGATTTCCTGCCCGTGACGTTCGCATTCAACCCCGACGATTCGAATCGCCTCGAACAACCCCATGCCCGCCTCGACGCATACCACCAGCAGATCGAGCACGTCCGAGAGCTGCTTGGCGATGTTGCTCTGGCGGATTCGAGCGCGCCGTCCCAGGTAGTAGCTCGGCACGAAGATTCCGATGCCGATGCCGCCGATGCCGAGCAGCAGTGGCGTCGACGACCCTGGGTGAAAAATCACTCCCGCCAACAAACCAATCACACCGCCGCCCAGTGCCAACAGCACCCGCGCGACCTGATAGGTCTGCGCCGCGCTGGACTTCATAAATCCCGCCTGCTTCAGGGTCTGCTGGAGCTTCTCGCCGGTAGGCGTATCCAGGTTCGGCGGCGGGACGCGTTTGGAGGCCCATCTGAACAGCATGCGCAGCACGGTTTCGTCCTGGAGGTCGCCCTCGAACGCGCCCTGCGACGCGCGCATCTTGACCGCCAGATCCGCGAAGCGTTCATCGACCGCCCGGCTTTGCGGCGAGAGCGCCATATACAATGCCACGCACGCGCCGGCTGCCAGGAAAAAAACCGCTATGCCAATCGCGAATGGACTCATATTAGTAGTTCACTCTCAGTAGTCGCCTGATGGTTATCAGGGCGAGCAAATCCGAACCGATCGCATACTTCAAAATCTTCTGACCGGTCGGGTCGTGGAACAACTGATTGGTGTATCCCGGCTGAATCAAGCTGAAAATGCCCAGCACGACGATCGGCAGGCAGGCAACGACCATGCCGCCCAGCCGCGATTGGGCGGTCAGCGCCCGGATTTGCATCCGCAAGCGCTGCCTGACGCGAACGATTTCGGACAGTCGGCCGACAATCTGCGCCAGGCTCGAGCCCACTTCCGTCTGCACTCGCACCGCGACCACCAGCAACCTTAGATCGTCTTCAGGAACCCGTTTGAGCATGTCTTCGAGCGCGCGCGGCAGCGGCAGCCCGATCCGGTTCTGCTCGAGCACGGTGCGGAACTCGCTGCCGAGCGGATCGGCGAACTCGCTGACCAGAACTTGCAGCGCGCGTTGCAGCGAATGGCCCGCCTCGAGCGACGATTTGATCAGGTCGAGTGCGAACGGCAACTGAGTGGCAAAGGCCTTCAGACGCCGCTTCTTGCGGAACTGGATGTAGAGCAGCGGCACCGCGCCCGTCACAACGGCAGCCAGCAGCGCGAACCAGATGTCGTGGAAGAACAGATTGCCGCCGAACAAGCCCGCGCCGAATGCCAGCACGATGATCAGCAGGATGTCGCCGACCCTCATGTACATGCCCGCCTGCCACATCGACTCTTCGAGCTTGCGCAGCAGGTTCATGTTGTACAGAGCCGCCAGCAGCACTCCCTCCTGCGGCCGCTGCTTGCGCATGACGTTGATCTCGACCTCGTCAGCGGGGCGGGTCAGGCGCCGGGCCACCTCGCGCGATTGCTCGACTTCGGTGCCGCGACTGCTGGTGAAGATCAGCACGCCGGCGAAGACGAGCGCGAATATGCCGCTTGCCATCAAAAGGTCCATAGTTGTTATCCAATCGTGTTGCGGAAGATTTTACCGTCGAGTTTGTAGCCCGCAGCTTCCAGCCGCTGCGAGTAAGTTGAACGAATTCCGGTGGCGAGGAACTGGCCCATCACCTCGCCGCCCGGCCCGATGCCGGTGCGCTTGAATTCGAACAGGTCCTGCATCATCACCATCTCACCCTCCATTCCGCTGATCTCCGAGATGCGCATCACTTTGCGCGAACCGTCTGACAGGCGCGATACGTGAACGATGATATTGAGCGCCGACGCTATCTGCTGGCGCATCGCGCGCTGCGGAATCTGTACGCCCGACAACAGCATCATCATCTCCAGGCGTCCCATGCTGTCGCGCGGGGTGTTGGCGTGGATGGTCGCGATGGATCCGTCATGACCGGTGGACATCGCCTGCAACATGTCGAACACTTCGCCGCCGCGGACCTCGCCGACGATTATGCGGTCGGGCCGCATGCGCAGCGTATTCCTCACCAGGTCGCGCTGGCTGACTTCGCCCTTGCCCTCGACGTTGGCCGGCCGCGTTTCGAGTCTGACCACGTGCGGCTGCTGCAGCATCAATTCCGCCGAGTCTTCGATCGTCACAATGCGCTCGTCGGCGGGGACGAATAGCGACATGCAGTTGAGCATGGTGGTTTTGCCCGAGCCGGTACCGCCGCAAACCAGGATGTTGAGGCGGGCGCGCACGATCGTTCGCAGGAATTCCACGATCTCGGGCACGATGGTCTTCTTCTCGACCAGGTCGTCGATGTTGTAGCGCTTGCGCCCGAATCGGCGAATCGAGAGCGCCGGACCGTCCAGCGCCAGCGGCGGAATGATCGCGTTGATACGCGAACCGTCGGGCAGGCGCGCGTCAACCATCGGCGACGCTTCATCGACCCGGCGTCCGACCTGGGACACGATGCGATCGATGATCAGCATCAAGTGCTGATCGTCCTGGAACTTGACCTCGGTGGCGTGGAGCTTGCCGCGCTTCTCGACGTAAACCTGGTTATGCCCGTTGACCAGGATGTCGGTGATTTCATCGTCCCACAACAGCGGCTCGAGCGGCCCCAGTCCCAGCAGCTCGTTTTTGATCTCTTCTATAAGATGATTCTTGTCGGTGTCGGTGAGCAGCCGGCCCTCGTCGTCAAGAATCGCCGAGATAGCCTCGGTCACTTTCTGCGAGGCCAGCACCGGCTCGAGGCTTTCGAGCCGGGTCACGTCCAGCGTCTCGAACAGCCGGTTGTGAACCGCCAGTTTGAGCTGCTGAAAGCCCTCGGCCTGCGTGTCCTTAACGGTTCGCTTGGCGGCCCCATTGCCCATCAGCGAACGCTGGAAGGGTGCCGGCGTGGCCGCGTTCTGTTGCGAAATTCTTTCAACCAGCTTCATGGTCGTACCTCAACTACGCGCGCCGATAACGTTCAACAAGCGTGAGACCAGGGAATTCGATGAATCCGCGTCGGGAACTTCGGCGCCGACCTCAAGCCGCCGCGCCAGATCTTCGACGCTCTTGGCCAGCGGCGAGTTCGGCGCCACCTGCCACAGATCCTGCGCGCTCAACTGCACCCGCTCGAGCACTCGTTCATCGCGCGGAATCCGCGTATGGATCGTTTGCGCCAGCGTATGGCTCAACTGATCTTCGGTTATCGGATGACCGGGCACGAAACGGCTCAGGATAAAGTTCGGTTCGACCCCCTGCAGTCCCAGCCGTCCCACCAGGTCCACGAATCGCCACGCGCATCGCGCCGCGCCGATCGACTGGTCGAGCACGTAGAACAGATGACTCGATCGCTCCCAGGCCGCGACCGTGTTCGAGTCGATATGCGTCCCGCAATCGACGATCACGAAGTCGAACAGCTGGCGCATCAGGTCGAGCGTCGCACCTACGGTCGCGTCCGTGACCAGCTCGCTGTCCTCGATCCGCTTGGGCGCCGCGAGCAGGTAGATTCCCGAGGCGTGCTTGCTCAGCGCCGACTCGAGCTGAATCGAATCGAGCTTTCGCGTTCCCTCGGTCAGCGTCATGATCGTGCGCTCGGGCTCAAGATTGAGAAACACCGAGAGTCCGCCCGTCTGCAGATCGAGATCGACCACCGCGACCCGTTTGTCGAACGCGTAGCGCAGTGCCAGCCCCAGGTTCGCCGCAAGGCTCGTTACTCCGGTGCCGCCGATCAGACTCACCAGCGAGACGATCGTGCCGTTACCGACGTGAACTTCCTCGCGCCGGCGGCTTTCGCTTATCTTGAGCAGCGCGCGGATGGCGTCGCCGGAATCCAGCGGCAGGAACAGCAGCTCGTCGGCTCCTGCCCGCAGCACCCGCTTCATTAGATCCGGGGAACGATCATGCAGCAGCGCAAATAGAGCCGGACGGGGTTCTTGCCCCGCCCGGGTGTTGAGATAACTCAAAGAGAGTTCGTCGTTGCCGTTGAAGACTACCATCGTGACGTCAAAGTTGACGTCGGTGGCAGCATCAGGATCGGGTTCGATTTCGTTGATGTTCAGCACGGGGTCGCCCAAGGCGGTCAGAGCTTCCCGGACATCGGTCCGATGCTCATCGTCTTGACCGACCAATTGGACTCTTAGCCCACCGTGCCGTCCATCATTTTTTTTACCGAGCGATGACACTTCACAATCTCCCTGGTTCAGCTATGCGGTGTCATATCATGCACTAAATGCTCGGCTGTGTCTCGTCCTCCGTCCAACTAAAATCTCGGCCGGGTCGCGTCAGGCTGCGCCAGACGACGGGTCTCGATCTGCTCGGTCGTCAGGTCAGGCACTGAAGTCGGGTTGTAAACCGCGGCGCCATCGGGCAGCGGCTGCACGATTTGCGGCGTCACGCTCATCACCAGGTCGCTTTCCGTATTCGAATAGCTGGTGGTGCGGAACAGTCCGCCGAGGTATGGGATGTCGCCCATATAGGGCACCTTTTGAATCTGGGTCTTCTTCTCGTGCAGGATAAGGCCCGCGATGATCAGAGTCTGATTATCCTTCATCTGCACCAGCGTCTCGGCGCGCCGAGTCACGAATGCGGGCACGCTGAAACCGAACAACTGCACGCCGTGGGCGTAGTCAGGCTCCGAAACTTCCGGCTTCACCAACAACTCGATGTCATTGCGGCCAACGACAGTTGGTACGAATTCAACCGAGGTACCGAACTGCTTGAAGACCACCGAGGTATTCAAGGCCTGCGCGATGACGATAGGAATTTCGCCGCCGGACAGGAACTTCGCCTCTTCGCCGGAATTGGCGAGCAGATGCGGCTGCGCGAGAATCTTCGCGAGCTGGTGATTTTCGAGGTACTGGAAAAAGCCCTGGAGCTGATAGTTGCTGTTGCCAAGCGATAGGCCGTAAGTCAAACCTTGCGAGAGCAGCAATCCGGTCAGCAGCCCGCCGGGTTCCAGAGTTTGACCGACTGAACTGACGACTCCCGACGGCGAGGTAACGCTGGCCTGCGGCGAAAAGGGCGTCGCAACTGAACCAGGCAAACTTACCAACCCTACTCCCGCGTGGCTGAGCGCAAACGCCAGGTTGGTGCCCTGGTTCTCGATCGCGCTGCGGTCCAGCTCGGCCACCATCGTGTTGAGCAACACCTGCTGTTTGCCGTTGGGATCGATGCGCACCGGGCGTTCCTGGTACTGGCCGCTCTGGTCCCAGATTGCCAGCGTCGTGAAGCCCGGCTTATGGCCAATCAAGTTGACCTGGAACGGATTGATCACCTGGATGTCGGCGACCGTCGTATCGGCGATCGACACGCGTCGCAGCTTGGTCGCAAAGTCGATAATTCTCGAGGAACCCGTCTGCAACTGCACTCCGTCTTCGGGTAGATAATGCCGTCCACCGGACACTGCGCCCGAGTGCAATTCGCCGCCGTTCAGACTCACGGAAGGATCGACTCGATAGCGCTCGCTCGACAGCGATGCCGAAGCGGCCTGGCTCGACGCCGCCGGTGCTCCCTCGTAAGACGCGGCCGGCACCGAAGGCGAAAAATCAAAGCTCGAGTGGCTTACAGGAGCGGGAGCAACCGCGGCTGCGGGCGCCGACGCCGGTGCGGACGGAGGCGCGGCCGCGGCCACCGTATCGGTCGTAGTCGTAAAGCTTCCGCCGGATGACGACGAAGAAGACGACGATGCCGACGATGCAGAAGCAACCGGACCCGTGCCCTCATCCATCTTGGCTACCACAGGCGCCGCGGTGCCTACGCTCGCGCCGGTGCCAGTGATTGCTGCCGGCGCTTTGCCGGGATTATTGATGTTGAACGCGCTGCCGGTCGACTTGACCGTCACGTCATACTTGATCGTGCTGCCGTCGGTGGTCTTGACCGCAACCGTCCATTCGCCGGCTTCCGCGCCCAACAGAACGACCTTGCCCGGCTCCTCGTTATGCACCACGAGGGCGTGCGGATTTGTGATTACGTTCACCGCCGGCGTCGCGCCGGGGCTGACGTTGTTGATGATGTAGCTCTCGCCGGCATTCAAAGAGAGAGCCATGGTCGTGCCGTCGTCGGCGAGCAGCACGCCGGGTTGAAGCAGGAGCATGCTGAACGCTGCAACCAGCCACGGAAGCAGTCCACATCCTCGTTTTGAGTTCATCTTCTTCACCTCGTCTTCCTCGCGGCTTGCTTTACGGTATGTCGATTGTTTTTGGCGTCGGCACATGACCTGCCGTCGCGTTTGGCGCCGTGGCCGGAACAGTGATCGCCGATGACAGATCGTGATGGTCCGGCGCGGGTGCGCTCGCTACCGTCGTTGAGTCTGTCTCATCGGCGCTCGCGCCGGTCGCGTCGTCATTGCTGTCTTCTTCGGCTTTCACCGCGGCCTTGCGGACATGACCCGGCGTCTTGCCCGATCCGTCAAAATCCGCCGCCGCTTCATTCACAAACGACACTGACTCGGACGACTTGCCATTGCGGAGAATCTCGATCTCGACCTGTTTCGGCCGGCGCGGCGCCGCCGCTATGTGTCGCGGCTCTGGCTGTACCGCCATCACCGGAACGTCGGGCGCCAGGCTGTACGCCCGCAGCATCTGCGCGACGTCGCTGCCGCTGGTCAGAACGATCTTGTTATCATTGTAATTGCGCATCGCCAGGCGCAGCGTGCCCGAGTGACTGGCCAGCGCCAGGCGCTCGGATTCCTGCGGCGTCACCAGCAGCGTGACGACTTTGACGATTTCCGGCTCGTCTTTCTTCTGCTCGACTTCCTGCGCGACCGCGAGCACTTCGACGTTCTGCAGAATCACTTTCGAGAACGCCTTGTCCGACCCTTCCCCCGTGGTCGCGACCAGCACGTCCACCCGGGTATGCGGTAGCACGAAACCGGCGACGTCACTGACCTCATCAACCGGCACCGATACCGCGCGCATCCCGAACGGAATCAACAGCGGCATTACTCCCGCCGTCTTGTCCCCGGTGAACAATTTGGCCTGCACGATCGGCTCGTTGGCGACCAACGAGTTCTTCACGTAGCTACCGAGGACCTGTTTCGGGTCGGTGTACGCTCCGTCGGGCATACTGTCAGCCGACCAGCGCGCCAATTTGACTTCGCCCAGGTCTATCTTGGTACCGAGCGGAAGGTCGTACGCCGCGACCACTACCTCGACGTTGTGCGACATCGCGTTCTGAACTTCGGCTTCTCTCCGCTTCAATGCGGAATACACCATCACCGAAGCCAGCATCGCCGCCAACCCAGCCAGCAAGACGAATACCATCGGTCGTCTCATATCACCCCTCCCCACCGGCTCACTTCAGGGCCGGCTATCTTCAAGTAATAGTTGCGCATCCTAGCATCTCGTACTTCTTAAAAGTAGATTCAGTAACAATAAACTAGTAATGGACCCGATTAGCAGATCCAAGCCAGAAATATTCAGATATTTGGTCGAAATGAGCAGAACATTGCTCTTATGAAGTGGGGTTAGCTCTATCGTCATGGCAAATTTCTCCGAAATATCACGTGAGCTGGCTAAAATAGCGTGACCACGTGATTGACTAACGTACTGACGATAGTGCCCGCATTCTGGACAAACGCAGTAGCGACGACGGCGATCGTTGCGAGTATCAGCGCATACTCGGCCATCGTCTGACCGCGCGAAATCGCCGCTGGTTTGCGAACTACCCCTCGTTGGCGCATTGACTTCCCTCTCCCAAGGCGGTCGTGCTTCCCGGAGCGACTTCCTAGCGGGGGGGCTTGCACCCCCCGCCAAGAAGATCATTCCTTGACGACCCGTCAGGCCATCGAATGACTAAAGATTCCCGTCAACGCTGGTCAGCAGCGTGGTGATCGTCGTGCCCATTGTCTGGTAGCCGACGAATACCACTACCGCCACCGCCGCCAGTATCAGCGCATACTCGGCCATGGTCTGTCCCCGCTGATACTCGCGTGCCCGTACTACTAGTTTCGCAATCGCATCCATTTCAGTCCCGTGCCTCCTTGACCCGTTTTTACGTTTTATGTGGGTGGCGGATGGGTTAGTTCCGCCACCCAGGTCTTCACCCTTCTCGGTTTAGAGCTTTCCGTCCACGCCGGTCAGCAACGTGGTGATAGTCGTGCCCATCGTCTGATAGCCCACGAACACCACGACTGCGACCGCGGCGAGGATAAGCGCGTATTCCGCCATCGTCTGCCCGCGCTGATACTCGCGCACCTTCACCAACAATCCCGTGATTTTGTCCATTTGTCCCTGTGTCCTCCTGTCCTTTTTTCGACCTTAATTGGTCGTTGTCCCCGTTAGTTAGCTCGCCCTCGCTCCGCCTTGTGCCGCATTCCAATTGCGCGCGACACTCTTTCCATTGTCCTCCCCGAGCAAGAAGCCTGACTTTGCAGCAACTTTTGCAATGGCAAAGCGAGACTTACGTCAGCATCTCTCGTGCCACTTTGATCTACTGAGCAATTTGTTCGACTTTTTCGGTTCAAGGCGGATTACGTCAGCCGCAGTGATGCAACTGTTGGTTGCGAACCCGCAACAGAGTCTTGGCACAGAGGGCCTATCGTTGGAAAATTAAGATATCCAAAGAGGCATTTGCTCTATGTAGATAAACTAAGCGACAAATACAACCCGTGGTGGTTCGCTCGGCGATACCCACTAGATAGCCCTGTCAGCCGCTTCTTTGAGCGAGTTTCTTCGCGTCCCCTGGCGTTACTCGATGGCTTCAAGCACGATCTGATCTCCCACCTGCGTTGAACTTTCGTCCGACGCCCCCGCTGGGAGTTCCAGCGCTCGTCGCGCACCGAATACGACCGACGACACCCGCCACGGCCTCAGCCGCCGATTGATCTTGACGACCCTGTCACCGCGGCCGAGGAAAACGATGTCGATCGCGAAGCGCATGAAGAACATATGCATCCACATGAACGGCGTGAATCGCCCATTCTCGAACAACATCCCAGTCCCCGGCTCCAGGCCGTCGCGACCCAGCAGGCCGCGGCCCTGGCCGGCGAGACCGCCGGCGTCCTCGATCCGCGCGCACAGCACGGTGCCGCGGGTTTGGTTGAAGGCGCGCATCGGTCGGGACTGTCTCATCACGTCATCATGTAATAAAATCGCCTGAGTTTCATGGCCTACATTCCGATATTTCTCGACGTGACCGGCCGCGAATGCGTGGTGGTTGGTGGCGGCGAGGTCGCCGCGCGCAAAGTCGAGTCGCTGCTCGAGGCGGGCGCGCACGTGACAGTCGTAAGTCCGCGCCTGTCGCCGCCGCTGGAATCATTGGTCGCAAGCCGGTCGGTGACGCACCTCGCGCGCGATTATCAGCGCGGCGATATCCGCGCATGCGTGCTGGTGTATGCGGCCACCGACGATCCGAAATTGCATCGCGATCTGGCGGCCGAGGCGCGCGCGCTGGGAATCCCGGTAAACGTCGTCGATGTGCCGGAGCTGTGCACGTTTATCGCGCCGGCGGTTTTGCACCGCGGCGCGCTTCAGATCGCAATTTCCACCGGCGGCGCCTCGCCCGCATTCGCCGCGCGTCTCCGTCGCGATCTCGAAGATCAATTCGGCCCCGAGTACGCGCGCACGCTCGAAGTTTTGCGCGCAGCTCGCCGGCGATTGCATGCCGACGAAATCGATTCAGCCGAGCGGATGCGGCGGCTGAAAGACCTCGCCAACTCCGCGCTGCCCGCCGCGATCGCGGCCGGCGACGTGGCCGCGATCGACCGGATACTCGCTACTCACCTCGGCGATGGTGTAGATCTGGATGCGCTCAAGCTCGCGCGCGCTGAATTTCATCGCTGAAAAAAATGGACACGTTGTGGCTAATGCCCGCGCTTGCGTGTTACGCGCTTTCGGCCGCGTTGTTCGTGTTCGATCGTCTGTCGGGACGCACGCGCGCGACCGGCTACGCGGTTGCGATCCTCGGCGCCGGCGCGATTTTTCACGCGCTCGATTTGACCGCGCGCGGATTGCAGGCCGGCAATATCCCGGTCGCCAACTTTGCGCAGGCGCTGTCGTTTCTTGCGTGGCTGACCGCGCTCGCGGGGCTGCTGATCATCGTGCGGCTGCGGCTCGCGGTAATCGGCGCGTTCGTCGCGCCCGCGGTGACGCTCGCGCTGGGGGCCGCGTCGCTCACGACCAGCAGCGGGCGCGTGGTTTTGCCGGCGACTCTCCGCAGTGTATGGCTGCCGATTCACGTCACCCTCGCAATTCTCGGCTACACGATGTTCGTGCTGGCGGCGAGTGTGAGTATCGTCTATCTGGCGTACGAGTCGCGGCTTAAATCCAAGCGCGCGCTCGGTCCAGCCAACGAAGGCGCGCCGAGCCTCGAAAAGCTCGACCGAATCAACTATCACCTGTTGGGATGGGGCTTCGTGATGCTGAGCCTCGCGATCGTGAGCGGCGCGATTTGGGCCGACGCGACGTGGGGCCATTTCTGGTCGTGGGAGCCCAAGGAATCCTGGTCGCTGGTGATTTGGATATTGTACGCGGGCCTGCTCGAATCGCGCCTGACCGTGGGATGGCGCGGGCGGCGCGCGGCGGCGCTCACGATAGTGCTGGCGAGCGTGTTGGTTGGTTCGTTCGTGGGCGTTAACCTGATTTTTCCGGGCAAGCACGGCGGCAGTTTCGGCTGATAACTGAAGAAATGGATCAGACTCTATTCATCGTCGGGATTAACCATCGCAGCGCCGCCGTCGCGTTGCGCGAGCGGCTCGCCTTCGCCGACGACGAGATTGTGCCCGCGCTCGATCGATTGCGCGAGTCATGCCACGCGGTCTCCGAAGCGGCGCTTATCTCGACTTGCAATCGGGTCGAGGTGGTCGGCGTCGCGACTGATCCCGCGCGCGCGGCGGATGAGACGCTCAAATTTCTTGCCGCCGATCGAAGCGTCGCGCATGACGAATTTTCGCCAGCGGTTTACAGTTTCGCCGGCCGCGACGCCGCGCGTCATCTGTTCCGTGTCGGCGCCAGCCTCGACTCGATGGTTGTCGGCGAGCCGCAGATTCTCGGTCAGCTCAAGCTCGCCTACGCGCAGGCGTCCGAGGCCCGCAGCGTCGGTCTGATACTGCATCGCGCGTTTCACAAGGCCTTCACCGTCGCCAAGCGCGTGCGCAAGGGCACGCTTATCGGTCACGGCTCGGTCTCGGTCAGCACCGCGGCGGTCGCGCTCGCGGGCCAGATTTTCGACACGCTCAAAGACAAGACCGTGATGCTGATGGGGGCGGGCAAGATGGCGGAGATGACGGCGCGCCAACTGAGCGGGCTCGGAATCGAGTCGATGCTGATAACGTCGCGCACGTTCGACCGCGCGGTCGCACTCGCGCGCGATCTTGGCGGCACCGCGGTGCCGTACGACAACTACAAGCCGTACCTTAAGATGGTGGATGTGCTGATCGGTTCGGTCGCCTCGACCAAACCGATTCTCGGCCCCGACGATTTCGAGCCGGTGATTCGCGAGCGCCGCTACCGCCCCATGTTTCTCATCGACATGGGCGTGCCGCGCAATTTCGACGAGCGTCTGAACGCGCTGCAGAATGTGTATCTGTACGATATCGACGATCTCGGCGCGCTGGTTCAACGCTCGATCGGCGATCGCGAGCGCGAAGCGGAAAAGGCCGAGCAGATCGTCGAGCTGGAACTCGAATCGTTCCTCAAATGGCTCGCCGGCCTCGACCTCACGCCGACCATCAAGGACATTCGCTACAGCGTCGAGCGCTTGCGCGACGACGAGCTGGGCCGCGCCCGCGGATGGCTCGCGCAACTCGAACCGGCCGAGCGCGAGCGCGTCGAATTACTGACCCGCGGCCTGACCAACAAGCTGCTACATCGCATTTTGTCGGGCCTCAAACAGCGCGACGACAAAACCCTCGACGCCGCATTCACTGCCGAAGTCGCCCGCCGCCTGCTAGGCGCCGAATTCGACGCCCAGGACGATGCCCTCGACGACGCCGATAACGATGACGACGCGGGACCTCGAGTGACCGCTCCTGCTATTGTCTCCCTTCCCGCTCGGGAAGGGTTTAGGAATTAGGTTCCCAGATGCCGCTCAAAATCCGCATCGGCTCGCGTCCCAGCAAACTGGCGCTCGCCCAAGCGGCGATCGTGCGCGATTTGCTGACCACGAAATTCCCCGGCATCGAAATTGAAATCGTCGAGATTCGCACCAGCGGCGACAAGATTACCTCGGCGTCGCTCGCCGATGTGGGCGGCAAGGGCCTCTTCATAAAGGAGCTCGAACAGGCGCTCGCCGATCGCACGATCGACGCCGCGGTCCATTCGATGAAAGATCTTCCCGCGATTCTGCCCGAACAGTTTCGCGTGGCGGCGGTGCTCGAACGCGAGAATACCGCCGATATCCTCGTCACGCCCGACGGCTCGACGCTGTCCGGCGCTGACCGCGGGCGCGCGGCTCGGCACGTCGTCGTCGCGCCGGCGCTTGCAGGCGCTGAGAATCAATCGCGGTCTGACGATTCTGCCGCTGCGCGGCAATGTCGATACGCGCCTGGCGCGCGTGGCCGACGGCACCTTCGACGCGATCATAATCGCGCTAGCGGGGGTGAAGCGGCTGGGCCGCGCGAAGGATGTGAAGTTCGTCGAGCTCGATGCGCGCGATTTTATTCCGGCCGGAGGGCAGGGCGCGCTCGCGCTCGAAACGTTGGCCGATCGTAAAGGCGATGAACTCGGTCGCGCACTCGCCGCGCTCAACGACGTGCGCGCATCCTATGAAACGGCGGCCGAGCGGGCGTTCCTTGCCGCGATGGGCGCATCGTGCACGACGCCAGTCGGCGTCAGAGCTGTCGTCGAGCGCGACCAGCTGGCGCTGGCCGCAATGTTGTTCAGTCCCGACGGCGCGCGCGAATTGTCGGGATCGTTGGAGCAACCGCTCGCGCGCGACCTGGCGCCGTCCATAGCTCGAGAGGCCGGCAAACTGCTCGCGGGACAAATGCTCGCCCGCGGCGCCGCCGCGCTCCTGGGAAAAGAGAACTTTGCGTAACCCGCTCCGGATTTCTTCCCCTCTCCCTGTGAGGGAGAGGATCGAAGGTGAGGGTCCGATTACAGCGCGCTCTTTTGCGCGCGATTCGAGATTCCGCCTATTTCCAAAAAGGCTTGGGCAGAGGTTCTGCGAAGGTCCGCTGGAAAAGAGAACTTTGCATGACTTCGATGACGCGTTCAAAGAGGCGGAATCTTGAATCGCGCGCGAAAAATGCGCGCTGTAATCGGACCCTCACCTTCATCCTCTCCCTTACAGGGAGAGGGGGAAAAAGCTCGGGCGAAGCACCAACGCGGTCGAGTTTTCCTCGTGGGCGCGGGGCCCGGCGCACCCGACTTGATCACGATCCGCGGCGCCGACGTTTTGAGCCGCGCCGACGTCGTCGTTTACGATTACCTGATAAGCCCCGAACTTCTCCGGCTCGCACCGCCATCCGCCGAACTAATCTATGCCGGCAAACGCGGCGGCGCCGAAAAAAGTATCGAGCAATCGGAGTTGAACGCGATGCTGATCGCGCACGCGCGCAAGGGGCGCGTCGTCGTGCGGCTCAAGGGCGGCGATCCGTTTATCTTCGGCCGCGGCGGCGAAGAGGCGGCGGCCCTCGCCCGCGCACAGGTCGCGTTCGAGGTCGTGCCTGGTGTCACCTCGGCGATTGCGGGACCGGCGTTCGCCGGCGTGCCGCTGACCCATCGCGAGCACGGCTCGTTCGTCGCGTTCGTCACCGGCCATGAAGATGAAACCAAGGGCGCGAGCGCGGTACCGTGGGACGAACTGGTCGCCGCGTCCCGGCATGGTGGCACGCTCGTGATCCTGATGGCGACGGCGCGGATGCGCGCGACGCTCGACCGAATCGGCGCGGCCGGAATGCCGGCGCAAACGCCCGCGGTCGCCGTTCAATGGGCGACGACCGCGGCGCAGAAGACGGTGAGCGCGACGCTCGCGACGCTCGCCGACGAATCCGCGCGCGCGGCAATCGGCGCGCCGGCGGTTATCGTGGTCGGAGAACTCGCGGGCATGCGCGCGCATCTCAAGTGGGTCGAGCGCACGCCGCTGTTCGGCCGGACGATCGTCGTGACGCGCGCGCGTGCGTCCGCGTCTGAGTTCGCGACGGCGCTTCGGCGGCTCGGCGCGGAGGTGGTGGAGTTTCCGACGATCGAGACCGCGCCGCCGCGGAGTTACGCGGCGCTGGATCGCGCGATCAAACGTATCGATGCCTTCGATTGGATAATTTTCACCAGCGCGATGGGCGTCGAGAGTTTTGTCGAGCGCCTGAAGTCGCGCGGCATCGATATTCGCGCGCTTGGCAATGCGTCGATTGCGGCGATCGGACCGGCAACCGCGTCACGACTCGCCGACTATGCGCTCCAGGTCGCGGCGGTCCCCGGCGAATATCGCGCGGAAGAAATTATTACGGCCATCGGAATCAGGCAGGTTCGCGGCAAGCGCTTCCTGATTCCGCGCGCCGAAGTCGCGCGCGAGGCGCTGCCCGAAATTCTCCGCGCCAGAGCCGCGAAGGAAGTTGTCGTCGCACCTGCGTATCGAACCGTCAAGCCGAAAGGCGCGCAGATCGAGCGGATGCGCGAGTTGCTAGCGTCGGGGAAGCTCGACCTCGTGACGTTCACCAGTTCCAGTACCGTCACAAACTTCTGCGAGCTGATCGGCGCGCGGGGAAAAGGAATCAGAGCGGCGGCAATCGGGCCAATCACTGCGGCGACTGCGGAAGGACGTGGATTCGAGGTGGTCGTGCGACCGGATGTGTACACCATCGAGGCGCTGACAGAAGCGATTGGTGAGTATTTCGTTCAGGTGAAGAAAAGAACCTGACACGGAAAGACCGGGCGGCGGCATGGCGGGCTTGTCGGTCGCTCGCAGCACCCTCACCTACCGACCGCGATGCGGTCGGCCTCCTCTCCCGTGAAATAACGGGCGAGGTAATTTTCCGACCACCTCCTCCCCAAGAACCTGAGAGCGAAATGTCGTCCTCGACATTTCGCGATTTCTTTTCATTGGGTGCAGGGGTCACCTCTGCCGAAGGAAGTTTGAAACCCACCGTGGGTTTCAAATTTAATTTCATCCGTGGAGTTTGCGCGCGACGTCTTTCGCGAAGTACGTCAGGATCAAGTCGGCGCCGGCGCGCTTGATCGACGTCAGCACTTCCATCGTCGCGCGTTCTTCGTCGAGCCATCCGTTGATTCCGGCCGCGCGGATCATCGAGTACTCGCCCGAGACGTTGTACGCCGCCACCGGCACGTTGAATTCCTGCTTCACGCGGTAGATTAAATCGAGATACGGGATCGCCGGTTTGACCATCACGATGTCCGCGCCCTCGTCGAGATCCATCGCCACTTCGCGCATCGCTTCGTCGCCGTTCGGTGGATCCATCTGGTACGAGCGGCGATCACCGAATTTCGGCGCCGACTCCGCCGCCTCGCGGAACGGGCCATAAAATGCGGAGGCGAACTTGGCCGAATACGCCATGATCGCGACGTGACTGAAGCCGTTGCCGTCGAGCGCGCCGCGGATTGCGCCGACCCGCCCGTCCATCATGTCCGACGGCGCGACGATATCGGCGCCCGCGCGCGCGTGCGACAGCGCCGAGCGCGTCAGCAGCTCGAGCGTCGCATCGTTATCGACATCGTTGCCGCTGAGCGCGCCGCAATGGCCGTGGTCGGTGTACTCGCACATGCAGACGTCGGTGATGACCGCGAGACCGGGCACGCGTTCCTTGATCTCGCGAATCGCGCGTTGCACCTCACCGTTGTCGTTCCACGCCTCGCTGCCCTGCGCGTCCTTGCGTTCGGGAATTCCAAACAGGATGACCGCGGGGACGCCCGCCGCCCAGGTTTCGCGCGCTTCCGCGACGACATTGTCCACCGACATCTGCGCGACACCGGGCATCGACTTGATTACGTTCTTCACGCCGCGTCCCGGGCACACGAACATCGGCAGGATGAGGTCGTCCGCTGACAAACGCGTCTCGCGGATCATGCGGCGGATTGTTTCGGTGCGTCGCAGCCGTCGCGGTCGATTGATTGGAAAGGGCATCGTGGTGCTCGGATTATATAAGAGAGAAGAACCTAACCCCTAACCCCTTCCCGAGCGGGAAGGGGGACAGGATTTTCAAAAAAACGGTCAGGTTTGGCGGGTTGGTTTGATGTGCGCTTCGTAGTACGGGCGCATCGAGCGGAGCGCGCGCATCTGATGATAGGCGAGTTCGTCGTCGGGGTAGCGATGCTCGGGACCGAGCACGCAGCCCGCGCGCGCGTGGCATCGCGGCGTGCAGTCGGGCTCAACTTCGACTCGATGGGTCAGGCATTTCGGGATGTCCCATCCGGATTCGAGGCTCACCGCGCCGGCGGGGCAGGCGGGAATGCATGTGCGCGCGGTGCATTGCGGGCACGGGTCGAAGCCCTTAGCGATGCCCGGCTCATCGAGTTCTTCGTCGAGCAGTAGCGCGGCGCGAAACGCGATCCACGGTCCATATAAAGGATGCACCGTGACGCCGAGGATGCTGGGGCCCGCGATGCCCGCGACTTTGCCGAGCTCGATGAAGCTGAGCGTCGGGCCATTGCTCATGAACGGATAGACTGTTGTGCACCGCGCCCCCGACGCGCGGATGGGAGCGGCGATGTCGCGTTCGACTACCTCACGGGTGAAATCGTCGAGCGGATTTTCGCGATTCCACCATCCGGGATTGCGTGCTGCGTGCGATTTCAGTGAAGCCCAGAGCGCGCCGCCGCCGTTGCCGATCACGACGATCGACCGTGCGTCGCGATCGAGTGCCGACGCGCGCGAAACTTCCTTGACGGTGGCGTCGTAGCGCGCGACGGGTGTTGCCGCCACCAGGTTGAGTCCGTGCGGCGCGGCGGCGCGACGGATTTCATCGAGCGTCGATGATGCCCGCATAGCTCACGAAGGCGGCACGAGCGCGAAGATTGCGCCGTCGCCGCAATTCCCGCCCGCTTCGGTCATCCCATAGAGCGTGTTGTCGATCAGAATGACGTTGTCAAATGGCTTGGCCGCGTCGTTGCCGCCCTGGAAATCGTAAATTCGATCGTAGCCGGTGCCGTCGGTGTTGATTTGAAAAACGGTGCCGTTGCCCTTGCTGCCGCCCAACCTGGTGGTGCCGTAGAGCGTGGTGCCATTGAGGAGCAGCGAGCCGTACGGATTAATGCCATCGTTGGTGCTCCCCTTGCCGAAGCTCTGCAGGATTTTGAAATGCGAGCCGTCGGTATGGATCGAAAAAAGCGAACCGTTGCCGTATTTGCCGCCGTAAGTCGTCAAGCCATAAAGGGTCGAGTTGTTTTGCACGAGCGTGCCGTGATCGGGCGTCGCGCCGTCGTTGGCGTCGATGCACATCGGGGTGTTGTTGCCGGGGCAAGCGAAATGGTGGAGGACTTTCAATTTCTGCTTCTTCAGGCCGAAGGAGAAGACGACGCCGACATTCGCGGTGCCGCCGGTCAGCGTCATCCCGTAAAATGTGTGGCCGTTGGGATCGAGAATGAGTTGACCGTGCGGATCGAAGCCGTCCGCGCCGTCGAAGGAGTGGAGGCGCGTATAGGTGTCGCTTGAGGTGTCGAACGAAAAGATCACTCCGTCTCCGGTCGAGCCGCCCTTGTGGCCGCCCATCGAGGCCATGCCATACAGCACGCTGCCGACCGCGACGAAATTGCTGAACGGCTGATCGCCGCTGTTGTTCGTCGCGCTCGTTGGGAAATTGAACAGCAGAGGCGACGAGTAACCGGAGCCATCATCGTTGATGCCGAAAATCGAGCCGTTGTCATGCTGCCCGCCGGTGAGCGTCGTGCCGTAGAGGACCGTGCCGATCAGGGTCATCGCGTTATGCTGTGGATCGCTGCCGTCAGATTTCGTGCCCGTGAAAAAGTGATCGACTACATAGCCGGCGCCGTTTGGCATGATCTGGAAAATCGTGCCGTCGCCATTGCCCTCCGAGGTGGTGGTCGAAGTGAAGCCGAAAAGCAAGCCAGTTGTGGGAACGTAGGTCAGCGATCCCCTCGGGTCGGCGCCGTCGTTGATTTTACACTTGTCGGGAGTGGGGCCGACGCCGAACGAATACAGCACCGTCTCGGTGCCAGTCGGCATCGCGTCGGGCGCATTGTTCTGGGCGAGCGCCCCAGGAGCCAACGTCAGCCATGCCGCGGCGAAGATAACCGCGAGCGCGCCGAAGATGAATTTGCGATCAAATCGAATGCGGGAAAACATATTGCGACATCCCCCTAATCCGAGAGGACTTAATTGTAGTGAAACCCGCCGCCCGTTTCAGCAGGGTGCCACGCGCGCAGTATTAGAAAAGTATCTTTTTGCTCAATCGTTCGATCTTTGTGTCATTCCAGAGCGAAGCGAAGAATCCCGATCTTCTCTGGCGGCGCGCTCAGCTTACGCGATCTTGTACGTGACAAGCGCGTCGGCGATCAGAGCGTCGGACGCGTCGGTGACTTCGACGCTGACGCTCGCGATGCGCTTGCCGGTGCGCTTCACGCGCGCGCGGGCGATCAGATCGGAGTTCACCGCGAAGCCGGTGTAGTTCACCGTGAGCGAGATGGTCGCGCTGCGCGTCGTCGCCGCGAGGCTCCATACCGCTGCGCATGCGGCGACGTCGGCGAGCGCGGAGATCGCGCCGCCATGAATGGGCGCCTTCGGGCCGCCGTCGTTGAGAATGCGCAAATCGAACGGCATCCGCACCGTCGCGGATCCATCGGTGGCGGACTCGATCTTCAACCCGAGCATCGCCGCGAACGGCGCCCGCTCGAGCAGTTGGATCACGCCGCTGCGATCCTTGTCAGGCATCATCTATATGCCGAGCGCGGCGGGCAGCTCGGCCAGGTCCCCGATAATGATGTCCGGCGCGGGGATTCCAGCCGGCATCTCGCGGCCCCGCATACGAATCCACGCCGAATGCATCCCGACGCTCTTGCTGCCGAGCACATCGTCGAGCGGGGTGTCGCCGACGAACAGGACGTCGGCCGGCGCGAGCTTCATCGCGTCGAGAATTATTTTGAAGATGAGCGGATTGGGTTTTCGATAGCCGGTGTCGGCCGAGATGATCACCGGATCGAAAAGATCGCGGATGCCGGTATCGTGCATGATCAGATGCCCGGTCTCGGAATCGTCGAAGTTTGAGATCAGGCCGACGCGGTGGTGCCGCGCGATTTTTTTCATCGCGTCGATACGCGCTGGCGGCGCCTTGGTGACCTCGCGCACGCGCGCCATGTGGATGCGGCGCAAATCTTCGGCCAGCGGCCCCGCGGTGCCTTCATCGACTTCCAGCCTCTTGAGCGTGCGCGCGAAGCGCTCGAGGCAGGTTATCTCGACCGCATCGTGCTGTGCGCGCGCGTTGAAGATCTCGCTGTACACCGACGCGTGCGCCTCCGAGAATTTCTCGCGATCGAAGCGCTTGCCCAGCGCCGTTTCCAGCGTCTGGTAGAGCAGCGGCGTCGTGCTGCGAATCTCGCGCCCGCGAAACTGCATCAGCGGCAGCCCGTCGGGATTCCAGGTGACGAGCGTGTCGAACAGATCGATCACGACCGCCTTGTAACGATGCTCAGCCACGCGGCGTCAGCGCTCCCGCGGTGCCAACGATCGCCGCGAGGGTCAAAAGCAGCACGGCGCCGTTGAGAATCACCGAGTTGCGATGCAGCTGGTCGAACTCGGCCTTCTTGACCGGGTCGGGATTCGGAGCTTCGTTGACGGTGCGGAGCGCGTCGGCGCGCGGCAGTATCACCGTGCCGGCATAGAAGGTGATCCCGAGCGCGATCGCGAGCACGAGCGTCGTGATGCCCCACCACATCCGCGGGACGCTCACTGCCGTGAAGTAGATCGCGAGCACCAGGCTTACCGTTCCCACGATATAGCCGAGCATGTAGTAGCGCGGGAATATCGCGGAGATCAGTTGGCCGGCTTCGGGCCGCGGCAGCACCGTGAACACGGCCGGCGCGGTGAAGAACGAGAAGAACACAATACCCCCAAGCCAGCATCCGAGTGCGGCCAGGTAGATCGTCAATACAATGATCATTGTTTTCAGTGACTGCGAAAGTCGCGATCAGTTGAGGTATCGGTTGGGCGCGCCGGGCAGCGGCTGGCGCTCGGAGAATCCGGAATCGACGCTGTGCCATGCGATGACGCGCGACTCGCCGAATTGCCAGCAGAGAAAAACGACATCCTCGCCCGAGTCGTACGGAAAATCGATCAAGCCGAGGTCGATGTCCTTGAGGATGCAGCCGAAGGATTCGATCTGCTCGGCGGCGTCGGCCATGTTGGTCGCGAACGACCGCAGCTCGGGATAGCGCCCGACGATCTCGGTCATCGCGGAGTGCAGAATCGACGGATCGGTGACCGACAATTCGTCGATTCGCGCGCGCAACGACGTCGCCTGCATCTGGAGCTGGCGCATCAAAATTTCCAGCCGTGGAATCAGCTCGTTGGCTTCTTCCTCGCTGAATAACTTATCAAATCCAATGTTTGTCAACGTTTCCTCGTCGGTAGCGCGGGCCGGTCACCGTGCTTAGCTTCTTATGTAAGAGGTAACCTTGTCTGCACCACAACCGTATATTACGGTGAAATTTGGGTTGCGTGGAATAGCGTCGGGCGCGGCGGGTCCCTCCCTCAAGAGGTTCGATTGATCTATGGCAGATAAACCCAAAGGGGAAAAACGCTTCGAGATTGAAGAGGACCTGAGCAAGGCCGAGATTCCCGATATTCTGCCGGTGCTGCCTCTTCGCGGCATCGTGATTTTCCCCAGTCAGATTCATCCGTTCCTTGTCTCGCGGCCGTCCTCGCTCAAGCTTATCGAAGAATGCGGGCAGACCAACAAGGTCATCGCGCTCGCCGCCCAGAAAAATCCCGAAGACGAGCAGCCGACGCCCGAGGGACTCTTCCCGAGCGGCACCGCCGTCCGCATCCTCAAGATGCTGCGTTATCCCGATCAGAGCGTGCGGGTGCTGGTGCAGGGATTGGCGCGAATCGAGCTGGGCGAATTCACGCAGCGCGAGCCGTACTTCCTCGCGCACGTCAAGCGGCTGGTCGAGCCGGTGTCGTCGGACAAGGAAATCGACGCGCTGCATGCGCACCTGGTCAGCCAGTTTTCCAAATTTGTTTCGCTGGTGCCGTACCTGCCCGACGAATTGCAGGTGATGGCGATGCAGGTGAAGGAGGCCAGCCGCCTGGCCGACATGGTCGCCTCTTACCTGAAGATCCCGATCGAAGAGGCGCAGGATCTGCTGGCGACGCTCGACGTTCGCGCGCGGCTCGAAAAGCTGATCGCGATTCTGGGCCGCGAGATCGAGATGCTCGAACTCGGCCACAAGATCCAGTCGCAGGTGCAGACCGAGCTCAACAAAAATCAGCGCGAGTACTATCTGCGCCAGCAGCTCAAGGCGATCCAGCGAGAGCTGGGCGAAGGCGACGCGCGCTCGTCCGAAGTCGAAGAAATCGAGAAAAAGATCGAAGAGGCGAAGATGTCGCCCGAGGCGCGCAAAGTCGCCGACAAGGAACTCGAGCGCCTCAAGATGATCCCGCCGGAGTCGGCCGAGCATACCGTCGTGCGCACCTATCTCGACTGGCTCGTCAGCCTGCCGTGGGGCGTCTCGACCGAGGATAATCTCGACATCCGGCACGCGCGCCAGGTGCTCGACGAGGATCATTACGACCTCGAAAAAATCAAGGAGCGCATCCTCGAGTTTCTCGCGGTGCGCAAGCTCAAGAACGACACCAAGGGGCCGATCCTGTGCTTCGTCGGACCTCCGGGCACCGGTAAGACTTCGCTCGGCAAGTCGATCGCGCGCGCACTCGGACGCAAATTCGTGCGCTTGTCGCTCGGCGGCATCCGCGACGAAGCCGAGATTCGCGGCCATCGCCGGACGTACATCGGATCGTTGCCCGGACGAATCATCCAGGGGCTGCGCAACGCGGGCTCCAACAATCCGCTGTTCATTCTCGACGAGGTCGATAAGCTCGGCATGGACTTCCGCGGCGATCCGGCGTCGGCGTTGCTCGAAGTGCTCGATCCCGAGCAGAACAACACCTTCGCCGATCACTATCTCGACGTGCCGTTCGATTTGTCGAAAGTATTGTTCCTGACCACCGCCAACATGCTCGACCCGGTGCCGCATGCGTTGCGCGACCGCATGGAAGTGCTGGAGCTGCCGGGATACACCGAGGAAGAAAAGCTGCAAATCGTGCAGCGCCACCTGATTCCCAAGCAACTCATCGAGAACGGACTCGGCGATCAGAAGATCGAATTTTCCGAGGACGCGCTGCGCGAGATAATCCACAGCTACACGCGCGAGGCGGGGCTCAGAAATCTCGAGCGCGAGATCGCGCGCGTATGCCGCAAGATCGCGCGGTCGATCACCGAAGGCGAAACCGCGCCGGCGATGGTGTCGGGCGCGGACGTGCAGAAGTATCTCGGCGCGCCGAAGTTTTTTTCCGAGGTCGCCGAACGCACGCAGGAGCCGGGCGTGGCGACCGGCCTCGCGTGGACGCCCAACGGCGGCGAAATCATGTTTATCGAGAGCACGCGGATGTCGGGGCAGAAGGGCCTCAACCTTACCGGCTCGCTCGGCGACGTGATGAAGGAATCGGCGCAGGCGGCGCTCTCTTACGTGCGCACGCACGCGGCGGCGCTCGGCATCGCGCCGGATTTTTACGACAAGTCCGACATCCACGTCCACGTGCCCGCCGGCGCGATCCCCAAAGACGGGCCCTCGGGCGGCGTGACGATTGCGGCGTCGCTGGCGTCGCTACTCAGCGGCCGGCCGGTGCGCTCGGACATCGCGATGACCGGCGAGATAACGCTGCGCGGCAAGGTGCTGCCGGTCGGCGGCATTAAGGAGAAGGTCCTCGCGGCACGGCGCGCGGGAATCAAGACGATCATCCTGCCGCGCCGCAACGAGCGCGACCTCGAAGACATCCAGCCCGAACTGCGCAAAGAGCTCGAGATGATCTTCGTGGACACCGTCGATGAGGTCATCCGCCACGCCCTGCGCGACGGCGACGCGGTGAAGCCGGGTGAAGAGCCAGTACCGCCAACCCCGGCCACCGCGCGCACCGAGAGAACCGTCCTCAACTAGACAGAGGGCCGATCCGATCCTACCTCGCCCGTTATTTTACGGGAGAGGCGGCCGGTCGCATCGCGGCCGGCGGTGAGGGTACTGGGGCTCAAGATGATCGCATGCAACGTCGCCATCTGCTTTCTTGTGTCCTCCTTTCCCTGTGTCATTCTAGAGCGCAGCGAAGAATCCCGGATCCTTCTTCGCCTCGTCGATGAGCCTAGAAACCGCACCTAACCTCTCCCGTGAAATAACGGTCGAGGGATCGGACTCCCGCATCCCGTGAAGATAGCCATCGTTGCGGCCGAAGCCGCGCCCCACGCAAAAGCCGGCGGTCTCGCCGATGTGATCGGATCGTTGCCCGGCGCCTTGAAGCGCGCCGGCGCCGAGCCGTCGTTGATCGTCCCCGCTTACGCCTCGATTGTCGAAAATGTCGAGACCGCGCCGGTCCTGCGCAACATTCCGATGCGCTTCGGTACCGACCTCGAACGTTTCACGGTCCTGCGCGCCACCGATCCGCACGGCGTGCCGATGTACCTGATCGACCATCCCGGATTTTTCGCGCGGCCCGGCATCTACGGCGACAGCGGTATCGACTATCCGGACAACATGCGCCGCTTCATATTCTTCGCCCGCGCCGCCGCGATCGCAGCCGCGGAGATTCTGGCGCCGGACATTTTGCACGCGCACGATTGGCATTCGGCGGCCGCCCCGATCACGATGCGCGCGGACAACGCGCTGCGCGCCAAATTCAAGCGCGCGCTGTCAGTCTTCACGATTCACAATCTTGCATTCCAGGGGATCAGCAAGCGCGAGGATTTCGCGTTGCTGAATCTCGACGCGGCCTACAATTCGGTCGATTACCTCGAATTTTACAATCACCTGAATCTCATGAAGGGCGCGCTGGTCCTGTGCGACGGCGCGTCAACGGTGAGCCCGACTTACGCGCGCGAAATCACCAGCGACCCGGAACTCGGCTTCGGACTCGAGGGGGTGCTGTGCGACAAGGGCGAAAATTTCGTCGGCATCCTCAACGGCGCCGACTACGACGAATGGAACCCCGCCAAGGATCGCGAAATCGCGGCGACCTACACTCCGTCGAAGCCCGACGGCAAGCGCAAATGCACGCGCGCGCTGCGCGATTCGCTCCGTCTGCCGCATCGCGAAGGCTGGCCGCTGGTCGGGATGGTCACGCGGATGACCGGCCAGAAAGGCGTTGACCTGCTGCGGGACGCGCTCGACGCCGTGATGCGCCTCGATTTGCAACTCGTCATGCTGGCGAGCGGCGACGCCGCACTCGAGAAATTTTTCAAAGACGCGGAGTCGCGCTATCCAGAAAGACTTCGCGCGATAATCGAGTTCAACAACACTACGGCGCATCGAATCCAGGCCGGCAGCGACGCGTTCCTGATGCCGTCGCGCTTCGAGCCGTGCGGACTCACCCAGATGTACGCGCTCCGCTACGGCAGTGCGCCGGTGGTGCGCGCGACCGGCGGCTTGCGCGACACGGTCGCCGAGTTCGATCCCGCGCGCGGCACCGGCAACGGCTTCGCCTTCGAGAAATTCGAGGCGGCTGAAATGGTCGCTGCGCTCAGCCGGATGGTGGCGACGTTCCGCGACCGCGCAGCATGGCGGCGCCTGATGGCGAATTGCTTCGCGTCGGATTTTTCGTGGGAGCGGGCCGCGCGCCAATATCTCGAATGGTTCACGCTGCTGCGAAAAGCCCGCGGCCTCAGCTAGAATTCCGGCCGTGGCACCTGCGTCTCGCGAATATCTCGTCTATGCCGACGGCTCATGCCTCGGCAATCCGGGCCCCGGCGGATGGGGCGTCGTCGTCCGCGATCGCGACGGCCACGTCACCGAACTCAACGGTTACGCTCCTTCAACCACCAACAACCGCATGGAATTGATGGCTGCGATCGAGGGATTGCGCGCGACCGAACCTGGCGCCGTCGTGACCCTGCGCAGCGACAGCCAGTACGTCGTCAATTCGATGACGCTGCATTGGAAGCGCAACAAGAATCAGGATCTGTGGGAGCTGCTCGACGCCGAAACGAAGTCGCGCCGCGTGAGTTTCGAGTGGGTCCGCGGACACGGCGACGATCCGACCAACAATCGCGCCGATGAACTCGCGCTGAGCGGGGCGAATCGCAGGCTGATCGCCGACGGCGCTTCGATGTTGCGGCGAGAACCGCGCGCGTCGAACAACGACGATCTCATTGTGGAAACAGAGCTGTCGATACTGCTAAAGCGCGGCGAATCGATTCGCGAATGCGCCGGATGCGGCGAGAAGTTCGTGAGCCGCCGCGCGGGCGAAGATTACTGCTCGCTGATTCTTTGCCAGTTCCAGGCGCGCAGCGACCTTACCAAATAGCCGGGATCAACGCGTCCGTCGTGCGCATGTAAGCGTCGTATTCTTCGCCGAAGCGCGCACGCATCGCCGCTTCTTCGGATTTGAGCCGCCGCTGCGCGAAAATCGCGCCGATGATCAGCGTCAGAATCGCCGTGACCGGCGCGCCGTAGATGAGCGTCCAGCCAAACGTCACCAGGAACGTGCCCGCATATATCGGATGCCGCAGGTAGTGATAAAAACCGCGCGTCACCAGCACCGGATTCTCAGCCGTCCGTCCGGCGGTGAAAAATCCGAGCTGGATTCGCGCGCCCAGCGCGAGCCACATCCCAAGCAGCTCGAGCAGCAGCCCGAGCGCGCGAACGAACGCCGGCGCCGCTCCGCCATAAACGTAGGTGCGCTCGAACGGCGCCGCGGCAAACGTCAAGAGCAGCGGAAGCTGCGCCACTATCCGGCGCGATAGCTCTTCGTGCGGCGGGCTGTCGGCGGCGTCGTCGCGCACGATCAGATCCGAAAAGCGAAAGCCCGCGTATGCGACCAGGTACGCCAGCACGTAGCGATGCTCGCCGAAGTACGCGGTGATTCCCAGTCCGAGCGCGATCGCGCCGATAACGGCGACCAGGAAAATCGCGGTCTCGGCGAAATGCAGCGCGAGTCCACGGATGAAATGCGGATGCTTGCCGGGCGCGGCGATTGCCTCGGCCAGCAGCGTCGCCGTCGTCGGCTTCAATCCGCCGGTGGCTTTGCCGTTCGATTGCGGCGCGTCCTGATTTGTCTCACTCGCCATCACGACACTTTCGCAGATGCATCGCGGAGGATCAAAGAGCGCAGCGCGCGGCGCATGCCGCAGCACTATCACTGCATGCACGCAGTTGCGCTGATTCGCGAAAAAGGAAATTTACCGCGAAAGTAGAAAATGGCTTGATTTCGTCTCGCATTCTGCGATTCCACTTAACCTATTGATTTTCCTAACTTTTCATTAAGATTCGATTGTCGGCTTTAGCTCATCGTGGAGTAGAACCCTTGCCAAATCGAGAGTTTCTTTGATGGCACAGAGGTTGCTTTACCACAGTCAACTGATTCAACACGGAGGACCCGAAAATGAACGCAACCACCAACGAAGCAACCCTCAACGCAATCACCAGCACCAACGAAGCGGTCGAAGCCACCGCCGGAACCCGCCTCGCGCAGAACAGTCTGCTCAGCGAACTCCCCGGCATCGTGTTCGGCTTGCTCACGCTCGGCTACGTCATCAGCTCGCTGGTGGCCCTGGCCTAACTGGTCCGAAGAATCTCAAGGGAGAAATTGAAATGAACGCATCAACCACAGAAGCAAGGCTCGCAGGAATCGCATCGCTCGACGACGCCACCGAAGTCAGCGCCGCGACCCGCCTCGCGCAGTACAACATGCTCAACGAAATCCCCGGTGCGCTGTTCGGCATCATCACCGTCGCGTACCTGGTCGGCTCGCTGCTCGCGCTCGCGCACTAAGTCATGACGCGCGTCGCCAACATCTCGGATGCTGCCGGGTGCACTAGCGCCTGCGATGCACGACTCGATGTGGCGCGCGCGGAGAGGCGCGACGCGGCGGCTGGATCGTCCACTGCGCGCGCGACCATCGTCAGAGACACCCAGATGACGGCGGCTGCCAGCACGATCGTCAACCACGCCATCGCGCGGATTCGCCGCAGCATCGAGTTCAGCTGCGCGACGGTGAACGCCTCGCCATCGCCGTGTGCGGCCACCTCTTCCTGGCGGCCGATTCGAAACGCCAGTCCGAACGTGATGTAGGTCTGGATGAAGATGAGCACGAAGGCCAGCCCCAGTTTCAGTTCGAGCGCGGAACCGATCTGCGCGAAGTAGTCGAACTTCATCGACGCTTTCAAATCCGTCAGCCGCATCGCCCCGCTAATCACAATAATTCCGAGCACGCCGATCGTGAACGGGTTGTAGAACTTGAAGCCCGCGATCAGGCTCGCACGCCGTGCGGCTTCGTTGGGCGCGGTCTCGGCCGCCGGAATCAGCATATAGATGACCGCGAACTGCGCGCCGACGTACGACGCCATCGCGCACAGATGCAGCCACATCAGAAATTCCCCGCCGTTCATCGCGCCCCCGACACTATCACAGCATTCTCGGGGCGGGCCGCCGTGCCCGCCATCCCAAAGCTTCCATCTCAATAGTCATCCACGACAAAAGCGACAACGGAGCGGGCAATCACAGAAACCAAAAAGTACTGGGTGCAGGGGTCACTCCTGCTAGATCACCGGATCGAAATCGAGCGCGCCGCTCCGCGCCAGCCGCGCGTACCAGTGGCCGCTTTCCTTGACGATCCGCTGCTGCGTCTTGAAGTCGCAGTGCACGATTCCGAAGCGCTGCTGAAAGCCCTCGGCCCACTCGAAGTTGTCGGTGAACGTCCACAGGAAATAACCGCGCACGTCGGCGCCCGCCTTCATCGCGTGCCCGACCTCCGCGATAAAGCGCCGCAGGAAGCTGACCCGCCGCTGATCGTTGACCTTGCCGTCGGCAGTCGGCCCGTCGCCGTACGAGCATCCGTTCTCGGTCACGTAGATCGGGATACCGGGGTAGTCCTTGTGCATGTGCATGATCATTTCCGACAGCGCCTGCGGATAGACTTCCCAGCCGAACTCGGTGACTTCCTCGCCGCCGGGCCGCACCTGCTTGACGCCCATATATTTGTCGCTCGAATCGTGCGCGACCACCGCGCGCGTGTACAGGTTGATTCCGATAAAATCGATCGGCGCTTTGATCAGGTCCATGTCGCCGGCGCGAATCTCGACGTGATCCTCGACCTTGCCGTGGAGGTAAGCCTCCGGATACTTGCCGTGCATCACGGTGTCGAGGAACCACTTGTTGTAAAACCGATGCCACCGCTCGGCCGCCGTGCGATCCTCGAGCGACCCGGTTTCCGGATGCACCGGCGACATGCTGAAGGCGGTGCCGACTGCCTCGGGACGGTTCTTCGATTCGCGCAGCGCCTTGATCGCCATCCCCTGCGCGAGATTCACCGTATGCGTCGCCTTGATCGCATCGCCGATATCGCGGCGCCCGGGCGCGTGTATTCCCAGGCTGTAACCGAGCATCGTAAAAATCCACGGCTCGTTGAATGCCATCCAATGCTTGACGCGATCGCCGAGCGCGTCAGCGACCACGGTCGCGTAGTCACGGAAATATTCGGCGAGGTCGCGATTCGGCCATCCGCCGGCGTCCTCGAGCGTCTGCGGCAGATCCCAGTGATAGAGCGTCACCCACGGCTGGATATTGCGCGCGAGCATCTCGTCCACCACGCGCCGATAAAAGTCGAGGCCCTTCTGATTAACCTGGCCCTTGCCGGTGGGCATGATCCGCGGCCATGAGAGCGAAATCCGCGCCGCATTAAGCCCAAGCTCGGCCATCAGCGCGATATCGTCGGGATAGCGATGGTAAAAATCGCACGCGACATCGCCGGTATCGCCGCGCTTAATCTTACCCGGCGTGTGCGAAAAGCGATCCCAAATCGACTCGCCCTTGCCGTCAACGTTCCACCCGCCCTCGATCTGATAGGACGCGCTGGCGGTACCCCACAAGAAATCTTTAGGAAATGAAATTGGCGCCATAAAGCGTTTTGTTATCACAGCAATAACACGTTGGCGACCCCCGCCGCTCCGTGCATTCAGTGGGGCGGGCCGCCGTGCCCGCCTTTTGACCGAGCCGCCAAAACGGGACGAAACAGTTGCTCACCTTCGATCCCCCTGACAGGGCGAGGGGAAGATCAGAACCGGGATTCTTCGCTTCGCTCTGAATGACACAAAGACAAGGATGCGGAGCAGAATCTTGAAATCGCGCGCGGAATAAGTCGCGCAACGCATCGCCTATCGCCGCGCGCGGAGTTCGGACCCTCACCTTCGATTCTCTCCCTAACCGGGCGAGGGGAAGCAAAAAGATCCGGGATTCTTCGCTTCGCTCTGAATGACACAAGGACAAGAATGGCGGAGCAGACATTCGCGTCGCGCAATTGGTCCTCTACCCTGACCCTCCTTCGACCGACGTTGGAGGAGGGAATCATGAAAAGCAGGAGAGAAGTGTTGTTGGCTACTCGCCCCGGGCTTCGAGCCAGCGTTCGGCGTCGATTGCGGCCATGCATCCGGTGCCCGCCGCGGTGACGGCTTGGCGATAGACGCTGTCCACTACGTCGCCGCAGGCGAAGACGCCTTCGATGTTGGTGTAGGTCGAGCCGGGTTTTACTTTGAGGTAGCCGATCTCGTCCATCTCGAGCTGGCCCTTGAACAGTGCGCTGTTGGGGTTATGGCCGATCGCGACGAAGACCGAGTCGGTCTTGTGCTCGGTGATTTTGCCGGTTTTCAGATTCTTCAGCTTGACGGCGCTGACGCCCGCCTTCTGTTCGCCGAGGATTTCTTCGATGGCGGAATCCCAGATGAACCCGATCTTCGGATTCTTACGCGCGCGATCCTGCATGATCTTCGATGCGCGCAGCGTGTCGCGGCGATGCACCACCGTAGCCTTGTTGACGAAGCGGGTCAGGAAGGTCGCTTCTTCCATCGCGGTGTCGCCGCCGCCGACCACGATCGCATCCTTGTTCTTGAAGAACGCGCCGTCGCAGGTGGCGCATGCGCTCACGCCGTAGCCCATCAGGCGCTTTTCCGATTCGATTCCGAGCAGCTTGGCCGTCGCGCCGGTCGCGATGATCACGGAATCTGCCTTGATCACTTTGTCGTCGGCGACGAGCTCGAACGGACGCGTCCCGAAGCGCACCTCGGTTACCGCGCCGCTCATGAAGCGCGTGCCGAAGCGAGTCACCTGGCGCCGAAACACGTCCATCATCTCGGGACCCTGGATGCCGTGCTCGAAGCCGGGATAATTCTCGACCTCGGTGGTGATAGTGAGCTGGCCGCCGGGTTCGTGACCCTCGATCAGCAGCGGATTCAGATTGGCGCGCGCGGTGTAGAGCGCGGCGGTCAATCCGGCGGGACCGGATCCGAGAATTACGACCTTGTTGATGTCATCAGCCATATGAACCGTCTGCGAATTGGTTTGAGATGTTTGGTCGAATCGAGAATCAAGAGTTTATTGTATCTGCGCGGCGGGTCAACAGCAGGGGTGACCCCTGCACCCAGTGATTCTTGGTAGTGCTCTAGTGCCGCGCTCCTTCGTCGCGCTACGTTAGTTCGACTGACGGGAGCTTGCGAGTGAATTTACTTTGATGGCGGGCAACAAAAAATCGCGAACTCGAGGCGCGCGGCTGACGCATCTTGATGAGCGCGGGCGCATCCGGATGGTCGATGTCGGCGACAAGCCGGTCACGCGGCGCGAGGCGATCGCATGCGGCGAAGTCAGAATGGCGCCGGCTACCTTGCAAGCGATAGTCGGCGGCAAGCTCAAGAAGGGCGAGGCGCTGGCGGCGGCGCGGATAGCGGGAATCATGGCGGCGAAACGGACGCATGAGCTGATCCCGCTGTGCCATCAGATAGCGCTCGAAGTCGTCGAAGTCGATTTCAATCCAGATACCGCCAACTCGACTCTGCAAATTCAGGCGCGCGCGGTAACCGACGCACGCACCGGCGTCGAGATGGAAGCGCTGGTCGCGGTGAGTGCGGCGGCGCTGACGATTTACGACATGGCGAAGGCGATCGATCGCGCGATGGAGATCGGCGCGATCCGGCTAATCATGAAACGCGGTGGGCGCAGCGGCGAGTTCGTTCGGCAGGGGTGACCTCCTTCGCAGTGCTACCCAAACTGGTCGAATTTCAATGAAAGAATAATCGCCTGCGCGGCGGGCGGCAGGGGTGACCCCTGCACCCAGTGAGAAGCGCAAAGTTGCGCGCGGCGCGCTACTTTGCTCTCAGGGGCGGTGGCTCGATGGCATCGACGGCACATTCGCAATACACCGATACGGCGCGCGTTGTCCTCAAGCGGGGGAGGGAAGGGCCGGTGCGCGGCGGGAATCCGTGGATTTTCTCGCAGGCGATCGAGCGGATTGAGCCCGTGACGGTTGAGGCGGGCGCGCTCGTCACGGTGCATGATGCGGCGGGCGCGCTGCTTGGGATGGGTTACTACAATCCGGCGACGACGATCGCGATCCGGATGATTGCGTGGGGCGAGACTCCCGCGATCGAAGAACTGGTGGCGCGGCGGCTGAAGAGTGCGCTCGAACTTCGGCGGCGGTTCATCGGCGGCGATACGAATTCGTACCGGCTCATCAACGGCGACGGCGACGGGCTGTCGGGCGTGGTGGCCGATCGATTCGGCGACGTGATCGTCGTGCAAATCCTTACCGCGGGCGCCGACCGGATGCGCGCGACGATTGTTGCGGCGCTGAACGAACTGCTTCATCCGCGCGCGATCATCGAGCGCAGCCATGGCGCGGTCAGAAAGCAGGAGGGACTCGACGATCACATCGCGGTGCTGGCGGGCGAAACCGTGACGGAGACGATTGCGGCCGAACACGGAATCAAGCTCAAGATTGATTTCGAGCATGGGCAGAAGACCGGCTATTTCCTCGACCAACGCGACAACCGCGCGCTTGCCGGCGCGATTGCGTCGGGCGCGCGGGTGCTCGACGCGTTCTGCTACCAGGGCGGATTTGCACTCGCGGCGCTCGCGGGGGGTGCGAGCAAGGTCGTCGCAGTGGATACGTCGGCGCGGGCGCTCGAGATTGCGCGGCAGAATCTCGAGCTGAACGGGCATCCTGCCAGCGCGGTCGAGTTCGTCCATGGCGAGGCGGGCAAGTTGATGGCTGGGACTGCGAACCGCTTCGACTTGATCGTGCTCGATCCGCCGCCACTGGCGCGCAGCCGCGGCGACGCCGAGCGCGCGGGACGCCTTTACGTCGAGCTCAACACGGTCGCGATGCGGGCGCTGGCGCCGGGCGGGCGGCTCATGACGTTCTCGTGCTCGACGCATTTTCGCGCCGACGATTTTGTCCGCGCCGTGCGCTTTGCCGCGTCCAACGCGGGCCGCACGCTGCGCTTGATTGCGCATCTCGGCCCCGGCCGCGACCATCCGGTGCTGCTCGGCCACGCCGAGGGCGAGTACCTGACGGGCCTGCTGCTGGCAGACCTTTAGCCGGCGTTCGTGCCTTTCGCGCGCAAAATATGACTTGCTAAACTGCGGGGTTTGCTTGAGTATGGAGCAAATTTTCGATGGGAATCGGCCGAATGGGGCGAAAACTCCGCGCATACAACTTAGTCAAGACGCTATTTGTTCTGGTCGCGCTCGCCGTATCCGCGTGTCATCGCGAAGTTGCGATGCCGCCGCTGCCGCTGCGCAACATCGCGCTGACCGACAAATTTTTCGACGTGTGGCCGACCAGCCCGACGCGTGCGTTTATCGTCGGCGATCGGGGCAAGGTGCTGCTGACCGAGGACGGCGGCCGTACCTTCAAGCGTATCGACATCGGCACTCAGCTCGGCGTGTTCGGAATCCAGATGACCGACGATCAGAACGGCTACCTTTGCGGGCAGGACGGCCTCATTATGCGCACGCGCGACGGCGGCAAAACCTGGAAGCGGCTCGACTCGCGCACGCATCTGTTTATTTTCGGGTTGTCGTTCCCCGACGCGAACCACGGCTTCTTTGTCGGCGACCGCGCGTTGGTGGAGAGCACGACCGACGGCGGCGAGAGCTTCGTCAAGCGCCAACTGCAAAAGCTTTTCCCGCCGGAGCTGGCCGACTACGCGCTGCCGTACGAAGAGCCGGTGCTTTACAGCGCGAGTTTCACGGATGTCGATCATGGATGGGTGGTGGGCGAGCTGGGGCGAATCTGGGCGACGGAGAATGGCGGCAAGAGCTGGAATGAGCAGCAACAATCGCTGTTGCCGCAATGGAAACGCGAGCCGGGGATCAACGACGACAAGCGCTTCCTGGATTTTCTGTTGCCGACGTTTTTCAGCGTCTCGTTCCGCGATCAAAAGCATGGCGCGGCGTGCGGACTCGAGGGCTGGGTAATTCAGACCGACGACGGTGGCAAGACCTGGAATTTCGCGCATCAGGCGGACAAGCCGGGCGCGGCGCCCGACTCGCTGGTGCCGGGCGCATCGCAGATTCCGGCGCGCGATCCGCTGTTCTCGATCGATCTGTTTGGCGGGGACCAGGGAATCACCACGGGATTGACGGGCACGGTGCTGCGGCTTCAGCCCAACGGGGCGTGGGCGCACGACCCGTCGGTGCCCGCGCTGCCGTTCCCGTTGAGCCAGGCGCGATTTTTCGACGCGCAGCACGGCTGGATCGTCGGCTACGGCACGATTCTTTATACCGCAGACGGCGGCAAAACGTGGCACTTCTGTCAGGGTTGAGCGCGCAGGCGCGAGCACGGGAAATTCGGAGAACGTAATGACCTGGTACCGTTTTGGTGAAAGGATTCTGCGCTGGCGCTTCCTGGTGCTGGCGGTGGTCGGCGCGCTGACCGCATTTTTCGGCTATTTCGCGGCGCAGACCCAGCTGGTGACGAGCTTCGGTGACCTGCTCCCGCAGAACCATCCGTTCATTCAGATCGCGCACAAATACGAGCAGTATTTCGGCAGCGTCAACAACGTGACGATCATGATCGAGGCGAGAGAGGGGACGATCTACGACGCCAAGATCATCAAGAAGATCGTCGATATGACCAACAACATGGATCTCGTTTACGGGATCCAGCACGGATCGGTGCGCTCGCTCGCGACCGCCAGTTATTTTCGCCCGCTGGCCGGCGGCGTCATCCTCAATACGCCGGTGCTGCCCAACGGCGACATTCCAAAGACCCAGGCTGACCTCAACGAGCTCGAAAGCAACGTCCACAAAAATCCCAGCGTGGTCTTCGGCCGCTTCGTCTCGCTCGACGACAAGGCGGCGGTTATCGAGGGCAGCTTCCTCGAATCGCGGCTCGACTACACGCGCATCTTCAACGAGATTCGGAAGATCGTGGTCGAGCCTGAGCGCGACGACACGGTCCACATTTATTACGGCGGACAGCCGATCCTGTACGGATGGGTGTATCACTACACGCCGGAATTTCTGTGGATCTTTGTCGCCACGGTGGTTGCGGTCTGGATCCTGCTTTATTTCTATTTTCACGACTGGCGCGGTGCGCTGCGGCCGACTATCTCCGGCGTCATCTGCGCCATCTGGGGCCTCGGTTTCATCCGGCTGCTCGGCTATGGACTCGACCCGCTGGTGCTCGTCATCCCGTTCCTGATAACGGCGCGCGCCGTCAGCCATTCGGTGCAGATGCACGATCGGTACTACGAGGAGTTCTATCGGCTGCGCGACAAGGAAAAGGCCATCCTGTCATCGTTCGCCGAGTTGTTCGTGCCGTCGCTGTCGGGAATCCTGGCGGACGCGTTCGGCGTGCTGGTGATCCTGCTGGTGCCGGTGCTGTTCCTGCAGCGGCTGGCGGTCACCGCGAGTTTCTGGATCGCGGCGATCATCGTGAGCGAGCTGATCCTCAACCCAATCGTGTACTACTACCTGGCGCCGCCGCAAATCGACGTGATCGAGCGGCGCGAGAAAGGCTTCTTCAAGCGGATGCTGCAATCGATCGCGAGGCCGATGCTTGAGCGGCCGGGCCGCATCGCGACTTTCGTGGGCACGCTGGCGGTGATCGCGCTGTGCGCGTTTTTCTGGACCGGGCTCAAAGTCGGCGACCCGTCGTCTGAATCGCCAATCCTGTGGCCCAACTCGCCGTACAACCGCTCGATGGCCGCTATCCAGGAGGAGTTCGGCGCGATCGAGCAGTTCGTCGTGGTCGCCGAGCTGGCCAAGCGCAGCTCGCTGGATGATCCCAAGCTGTACCATGTCATGGACGAGTACGAACGTTACATGGAGCGCGATCCAGCCGTGGGGCGCACCTTCTCGATCGCCGATTTGCTTTCGAACGGCGGCTCCGCGCTGAGAGAATTTTACCCCAAGTGGAACGTGCTGCCGACCACCGCGCGCGGCACCGGACAGTTGCTCGGCGGATTGCTGGCGGGAGCGTCGCCGCTCTCGACCGCGTACATCATTACGCCGCGGCGCGACGCCACCCAGGTGACGGTGTACACCAAGGATCGCGAGGGCGAAAACGTCCAGCGCGTGGTGCTGCGCACGCAGCGCTTTTTCGCCGAGCCGCAGCATCAGGTGCCGGGCGTGACGTTCTCGCTGGCCGCCGGGATCATCGGCGAGCTTGCGGCCGCCAACCAGGAAATCATCAACAACGATCTTCTGCTCAACGTGCTCGCGTTCGCCACTATCTACATAATACTACTGGCGACCTATCGATCGTTCATGGCGGGTGTCTATTTGCTATTCCCGCTGGCATTAGCCAATGCGGCGATCAATGCCTACATGGGCGCCCACGATATAGGTATCAACATCAATACTCTGCCAGTAGTCACTGTCGGGGTCGGATTCGGAATTGACTATTCGATTTACATAGTCAGCCGAATCATCGAGGAGTTGGCCGAAGGCAAGGATCTCAAGCTCAGCACCTACACGGCGCTGGTGACCTCGGGCAAGGCGGTCGCCTTCACGGCGCTGACGCTGGTCGCGTCGGTGCTGTTCTGGTACTGGTCGAGCATCCGTTTCGACGCCGAGATGGGGATGCTGCTGGCGGTGTGGATGTTCGTATCGATGCTTGGCGCGATGACGATTCTGCCGGTGCTGATCGTAACCTTCGATCCGGCCTTCATCCGCCGCGAGAAGGAGCGGGTAGTCGCGTCGAAGCTGCTCGAGGTCGAAGGCCACACGGTGGCCGCATCTTCCTAATCATTGACGCGCGTGGATAATCTGATCCGGTGCCCGCGATGAAACTCGAGCGGCTGGATCATTTCGGGATCGAGGTGGTTGACCTGGCGCGCGCGGAACGTTTCTATACCGGCGTGCTCGGGCTCGAGGTCGTTAATCGCTTCGGCGACCAGGTGCTGCTCGATTGCGGAGGCCAGAACCTGGCGCTGTTCGAGGTGGCGCGATCGCCGCTCGACGACGCCGCGCGCCAAGCTATCATCGCGCACCCGCTCGGCCGCGGTCATCATGCGTTCAAGGTGAAGGCGGGCGATTTCGCCGATGCGCGCGCGCGGCTGGCGGCGGCCGGGGTCGAGAGCGCGGCGCCGATCGATTGGGGCGATCACGATTGCATCTACTTTCTCGATCCCGACGGCAACCTGCTCGAAATGGTGAGTTACCGCTGAACGCCAGGCTGAAATCGCGCGCCGTGGTTCACTATCGATGAACTCGGGGCCGATGATCCGCGCGGAAGATCTGCGCAAGTGCTACGGCGACCGCGTCGCGCTCGACGGCGTGTCGTTCACCGTCAACGCCGGCGAGATCGTCGGCCTGCTCGGTCCCAATGGCGCCGGCAAGACCACCACGCTCTCGATTTTGTCGGGCGTGATTACGCCGGACGGGGGCCGCGCCTTGATCGCGACGCACGATCTCGCGGTCGAGCCGCGGGTGGCGCGCCGAAGCCTCGGGCTGGTGCCGCAATCGCTGGCGCTGTATCCGACGCTCACCGCGCTCGAGAATCTTTTGTTCTGGGGACGAATCCAGGGGATGGCGTCGAGCGATGCGATGAGCCATGCGCGCAAGTTGCTCGAGGAAGTCGGCCTCGACGATCGGGCGAACGATGCGGTCAACGAATTTTCGGGCGGCATGATGCGCCGGCTCAACATCGCCTGCGGCATGATGCATTTTCCGGCGGCGATCATGCTCGACGAGCCGACGGTGGGCGTCGATCCGCAATCGCGCGGACGGATTTTCGCGGTGGTCGAGGCGGCGGCGCAGGCGGGCGGCGCGCTTCTTTACAGCACGCACTACATGGAAGAGGCTGAGCGGCTGTGCGATCGAATCGTGCTGATCGATCACGGAAAAATAGTTGCGCAGGGCACGGACCGCCAACTGATTGCGCTGGCAGGCAGCGAGCCGCGAATTGAAATCATGACGAAAAAGGCGCTGCCGCCGGGATGGGCCAACGGAATCGCGGGCGTCGGCGAACTGCCGTGGGAGGTGGTCGATGGGTTCGCAGCGGCGGCGACTCTGCATACGATCGACCAGGTGCCGGACGTTATCAAGCGCGCCGGCGAGGTTGGCGACGAGGTGATCGAATTCCGCGTGCATCGGCCCAATCTCCAGGACGCGTTCCTTAAACTAACCGGCCACGCGCTGCGCGACGCGCCATGAAGCCGATGGTTTTCGCGAGGTGATAATGCTGCGCGCGGTGTGGCTCACCATCGGCAAGGAATTCCTGCTCATCCGGCGCGACCGGGTCGGGCTGTTCATGCTGCTGGTCGCGCCAATCGCGGTCATCGCGGCCGCCGGCTTCTCGCTGGCAAAGATTTACGGCGGCCAGACCGCTCCGCGCGGGGAATATTCGGTGGCGGTTTTCGACGAAGACCACGGTGCCGTCGGGCGCGCGATCCTCGACGCACTCGCGCGCGAGCGCGAGCTGACCGTCATTCAATCGTCGAGCCGCCGCGACGCTGACCAGACCGTCCGCGAGAAAAAGTTGGCGGTGGTTGGAATAGTAATTCCCGCCGGTACAACCGATGGAATCGAACACGGCCGCAGCGCGCAGCTGGTGCTCTACACCGATCCGGTCAAATATCTGCAGACCATCAAGGTCGAGCTCGCGCTGTCTGAGATGTGCCGACAGATCACCGCCGGCGCCGCAACCCGGGCGCGCAGTGAGACCGCCCAACGGACGCGCGACTTCACCGATAAGCTCGAGCAGGCGCGCGCCTCCGCCGAACAGACCCGGGCCGAAGCCGCGCACCTCGCAACGCAAGCCGACGCGTCGCGTGCGGCGATCGAGCCGAAGATTCGCGCGCACATCGAAACTGCTCTGAGCGCGGCGCGCGATCGAACCAAACTTGCGCTCGACACCGAGCTCGATCGCATCCAGCGCAAGATCGACGCCGACACCGCCGCGCGGCAGGCGAAGCTCGACGAGCTCAAGGATTATCTCAACCGCCTCGATATCGCGCACGGCCAGTTCGAGAGCTGGTTCGGTCAACTGAAGGAGCTCGCCGGCAGCCACGCCGCCGACATTCCGCCGCCGCCGTCCATCCCGACTCTGCCGGCCGATCTGAATCTCGGCGGAATCCAGCTGGAGCCGGTCGCGGACCTGCGTGACGCGCGCAGCCGTCTCGAAAACGCGCTGACGATTCCGCCGATCGATCTCAACCTGCCCGCGTTGCCGCCGCCGCCGAAACTTCCGCTGCTCAGCATCCCCGAGATGCCAGTGATCGATCCGAGCCTCGCGATTCCCGGATCGCTCGGACTCACCGAGGTCGATTTGAGCGGCAAGAAGGTCGGCCAGTTCGCCGGCTTCAATGCGTTCGATCTCCAGGTGCCGGGTTTCGCCGTGACTTTTCTGTTGATCGGCATGTTGATGGGGGTGTCGCTGGCGCTGATCGACGAGCACGATTGGGGCACGCTCGAGCGCCTGCGCTCGGCCTCGGCGCCGCTGTGGGCAACGCTCACCGGCAAGCTGCTCGCGCGGTTCGTCGTCGGCTTCCTTCAGATGGTGGTGCTGTTCGCCGCCGGATACCTGTTGTTCGGAATTTCGCTGGGCCGCACGCCGGCCGCTCTGATGATGCCGGCGGCGGCGATCGCGTTCGCGGGCGCGGCCTTCGGCTTGATCGTCGCCGGAGTGGGCAAAACGCGCGACGCCGTGCTGCCGGTTGGCGCAATCGTGATCATGACGATGGCGGCGATCGGCGGCTGCTGGTGGCCGATAGATTTCGAGCCGGCCTGGATGCAGCAGGTGGCGCT
Source organism: uncultured delta proteobacterium (assembly GCA_963756005.1). Lineage (GTDB taxonomy): Bacteria > Desulfobacterota > Binatia > Binatales > Binataceae > Binatus. Next base: position 34,844 of record CAVWMC010000001.1, on the reverse strand, counting down.
CGCGCTGCCGACCACGTGGGCGATGCACGCGTTTAACGATTTGATGATCCGCAACCTGGCGGCGTCGAGCGCGGTGATCCCGTCGGCGGTCAATTTCAGCTTCGGAATCATCTACACTGTGGTCGGGGTCGCAATCGCGCGGCGCCGCTTCGGTTGATCGCAAGAAAAAGGGAAATTTGGCAGTTGAAAGAATCCGCAAATAAATTTCGCGACATCTTCACGCGCGCGTTGATTGTGCTCGCCGGTGCATTCGCACTGACTGCGTTGCAGCCGTGCGCCGCAAGCGCGGCGGTGATGCGATTCAAGGTCGATGCCGACCGCAGCACCATCAGCGTCGAGGTGGCGGAACCCGCCGCCTGGCTCCGCGGCAACGCAACCGGGACGTTCCGGATTATCGACGGCGCGGTGAGCCTCGACCCAGCCAACATCCAGCGCACCGCCAAGGCGCGAATCCTGATCGACGCGGGCAGCTACAGCAGCGACAATACATCGCGCGATCGCAACGTCACCGAGAAGTCGCTCGAGGCGGACAAATTTCCCACCATCGGATTCGAAAGCAACACCGTCGTCGGCGTCGTGATGACCGGCGCCAACGAAGGCACCGCGATCGTGAGCGGATTCTTGACCCTGCACGGCGAAGCGCACGCGATGACGCTGTCGGTGCATGCGACGCTCGGCGCGGACGGTGTCTTCAGCGGCGACGGCGAAGTGAAATTCAACTACGAGGATTACGGCGTGCAGGTTCCCGCCGTTTTGTTCCACACGCTGCTGGCCGGTGACGAGGCGACGGTTCGCTTTCATATCGTCGCTGTCGCTGAAGCGCCGCCGCCGCATTAATCTCCGTTTGTCCGCGAGACCGTCGATCAACTACAAGCTTGAGCATGGTTGAACTAGCGACTTTTCCGCGCGGCGCAAAGCTTCCGACTGCGGTTACCGAGCTGGCAGCGTCGATCGAGGCTGACGGCGGCGCGGCGCTCGCCGCGTACCAGGAGCCGGTTGGCGACCACTGGCATCTGTTTGCGATGCTGCCGCTGGCAAAGGTCGAGGCGACGCCGTACCAGCGCGATCTTTCGCCGGCGCATCTCAAGCGCATGATCGAAGTGATGAAGAAGCTCGATCGCTTCACCGAGCCGATCGTCGCCGTTTACACCGCCGGCACCTACTGGACGCCCAACGGCAATCATCGGCGCGCCGCCGCCGGGAAATCCGGCGCCAAGATGATTCCCGCGATCGTGATACCCGATCCCGAAGTCGCCTTTCAGATTCTCGCGCTCAACACCGAGAAGGCGCACAACCTGCGCGACAAGGCGCTCGAGGTCATCCGGATGTATCGCGCGCGTCTCGGCGATCGTCCCAAATCGGCCGAAAAGGATTTCGCCTTCGAGTTCGAGCGCGCGCATTACATCACGCTCGGCTTGATCTACGAAAAGAAATCGCGCTTTTCGGGCGGCGTTTACGCACCACTGCTCAGCCGCGTGGACACCTTCATGACCAAGCCGCTCAAGGACGCAATCGAAGAGCGCGAGGAGCGCGCGGCGCAGGTCGAGCGCGCCGACGATCTGGCGGTCGCGCTGGTGGCGGCGGGCAAGAAGCGCGGCCTGATGCATCCTTATCTGAAAAATTTCATCATCGCGCGATCAAATCCGCTCACGCGCGCGCGAAAAAATCTGCCGACCTGCAAAGCGGCGCTGAGCAGCATGATCAAGGCGCTCGAGGAGTTCGATCTGGGCACAATCCACTTCGGCCAGATTCGCGCCGCCGCCCAAATCGCCGCCGCCACTTCAGTCGCCGATTCTAACTGAAAACAGAATACGGATGAGCAACATGGCTGATGAAATCGTTCTGTACGAAGCTCGATACCCGGCCGCGATAATCACACTCAACAACCCCGACCATCGCAATGCACTCAGCGCCGCGATGATCGACGCGCTGATGGCCGCGATTGCGCGCGCCGAACAGGACCGCGGCGTGCGCGCGCTGGTCTTCACCGGCGCCGGCTCCGCATTTTCCGCCGGCATGGATCTCGGCGAGCTGCGCGGCATGTTGGATCAGTTGCGCGTCGATCAAGCGGGGCAGGTCTGGGACGGCGCGCTGCGCGGCGAGGCGTTGATCGAGCGCGTCTATCGCCTCGGCAAACCTTCGATCGCCGCCGTCAACGGAGTCGCAGTCGGCAACGGCGCCGGCTTTCTGAGCGCGTGCGATTTGGCGGTCGCCACCGACAGCGCGCGCATCGGCTACACCGAAATGAAGCACGGCATCCAGGCCGGGATGGTGATCCTCCACCTGATGCGATTGGTCGGCGAGCGCGTCGCGCGATATCTGCTGCTCACTGGAGAACTGGTGACCGCCGATCAAGCGAAGGCTCTTGGACTGATCAACAAGGTCGTGCCTCCGGACCAGCTGATGGAGACGGCACTGGCGTGGGCGGATGCGATCGCGATGAACGCACCGAAAGCGGAGGCCGTCACCAAGTCGTTGATGTGCAAATTTTCCGGCCAGGCGATCGCGATGAGCATGACCGAATACACCGCCGCGCCGCACATCACCGACGAAACCCGTTCGGGCCTCGAGTCGTTCTTCGACAAGAAGCCGGTACCCTGGTCGCTAAAGCGGTCCTGAGCCGGCGCGCAGCCCGAGCGGTGGCACGATCGTAATACTAACATAGATAGTCACTTTCCTCGAATTAGTGACTATTTATCATTACTCAAACCGCAATCGAGCACTCTACTTTCTTTGTCAGACGAAATAGTCTTACGAGTCGGTCATCGAAGCGCATGAAGACGGAACGAAGAAATTCGTGCCGCCGTTCGAGGCGCTCTACAACAGTACCATCGTTGCGCGCGGTGAATCCGATGTGTGCGGAGGACGACGGGCACGGACACTCAGGATCAGTGCGTCGTGGCTGAGGTCGAATCCTCCGGCGCATCCGTGGACTTGCTCTTTGCCTGTTTGGAATCGATGCGATTGACCTTGACTCGTGCGACGCCCTTGTCGGCGATCCCGATCTCTTTCGCCGCGCGCGTGGAAAGATCCAGGCTCCGGCCGCGAACGTGCGGTCCGCGATCGTTGATCCGCACCTTCACCGATTTGCCCGTCGTCGGATTGGTTACCAGCACCGTAGAGCCGATCGGCAGCGTCTTCGATGCGGCAGTCAAATCGTCAGGGTCGTACGGCTCGCCGCTGGCCGTCAGATGTCCGGCCGTCCTGTCGCCCTGGAAAGAAGCCTTCACTGTCGCCGAGTTCGCGCGAGTCTGCCGGGACGGCGGCGCAACTGGCGCGGGCGGTGCCGCCGCCGGCGGCGCAACGGCAGGCGCGGGCTGCGTTTCCTGATACGTCGAGCACGAGGCTGCGAGCAGCAGGCTCATCAGCATCAGTGCCTCCGCCGGATTGAGTATCCAGTTACTACCTGCTCTCATCTGGAATTAGTCACTCGCAATTGTATTTCCCCGCTGGTCAGCAACCGAATTGGCTATTCGGAAATAGACAAGAGCGGGACTCGGGCCGCTCTTTTAGCGTAGATCTTTTCGGAAAACGGGACTAGGCGGCGGCGGGGGCGCGGGCGAGCTCGAAGGCGCCGGGCTCGATACCGTCGTTCGAGCGCAGCACTATCCTGGTCGAGAGCCGCTGCTCGAGCGTCTCGAGATCCTTGGCGCCGTGATCGTACAGGTAGCGCGCCACTTCGGGATTCAGCTTGACGATCAACGTGTCGCCCGCGGACTTCGACACCGCCTCGCGCTGAATCCCGCGCAACACTTCGGCGGCGAGCGTCGCGACCGATTTGACCACCCGCCGCCCTTCGCATCGCGGGCAGTTCTCGGTCAGCAATTTCTCCAGGCTCTCGCGCGTGCGCTTGCGCGTCATCTGCACCAGGCCCAGCTCGGAAATCTTGAGCGCCGAAGTCCGCGCCTTGTCGCGCTTGAGCGCCGTCGCCAGCGCGTCGCTGACTTTCTTGCGATCCGCCTCGCGCGCCATGTCGATAAAATCGACGATGATGATGCCGCCGATGTTGCGCAGCCGCAGGTGCTTCACCACTTCTTCGACCGCTTCGAGGTTGGTCTTGAAGATAGTGTCGTCCTGGCTGCGCTTGCCGACGAAGCGCCCGGTGTTCACGTCGATCGCGGTGAGAGCCTCGGCCTGATCGAAAATCAGGTAGCCGCCCGACTTGAGCCACACTTTGCGGTCGAGCGCGCGCTCGATTTGCGGCTCGACATTGAAACGATCGAACAGCGGCTGCGGTCCGTCGTGCAGCGAGACACGGGCGCGGAGCCGCGGCATATAGTTCTGCACGAACTGCACGACCCGGCTGTAGGTCGTCGGATCGTCGCACCATAGCCGGTCAACTTCGCTGGAAAACATGTCGCGCACCACGCGCAGCGCCACGTCGAGGTCGCTGTACAGTATCGAGGCGGGCGGCATGCTCTCGTTCTTGCGCAGAATCGAGCTCCACAGCTTGGTCAGGAAGGCGACGTCGCGCTGGATTTCGCGACGGCTGACGCCCTCGCACGCCGTTCGCACGATAAACCCGCCCTGCGCCGGCCGCAGCTCGCCGACGTCCTGACGCAGCCGCGCACGTTCCTCGGCGCTTGCGATTCGGCGCGACACTCCGATGTGATTGCTGGTCGGCGTGAACACCAGGTGGCGTCCCGGCAGCGAGATCGACGACGTCAAGCGCGCGCCCTTGGTGCCCATCGGCTCCTTGGCGATCTGCACGATAATGTCCTGGCCGCGCCGCAACTGCTGCTCGATCGGCAGCCGCGAGCGTTGTGGCGCCTGGCTCCGCCCCCGTCCTCGACCGCCACGACGACGCCCGCGTGACGGCCGCGGCTCGCTGCCGTCGCCGTTGCCGTCAACGTTGTCGGCCGCTTCGTCGGCGGTGCTGGTCTCGGGATCGCCGAACTCGTTGTCGCTGATCGGCTCGGTCTCGACATCTTCTTCGCCAAGCACTTCCGCCACCGTGTTGAGCGCGGAGACGCCGTCGTGAAAATCCGAGACGTGCAGGAAGCCTGCCTTCTCGAGGCCGATATCCACGAACGCCGCCTGCATCCCGGGCAGCACGCGCGTGACCTTGCCCTTATAGATGTTGCCCGCGAGTCCGACCTGCCGATTGCGCTCGAGGAAAAATTCGGCGAGCTCGTTATCTTCAAGCAGCGCGACCCGCACTTCGAGCGCGGACGCGTTAATTGCAATTTCTCGTTTCACTTATGGACTCTCTATTCCGGCAAATCCGACATGATTTTCGAGGATTGGGATGATGCGCCGGGAGTCGTCGCGCGGGTATCGTGAGCTACTGGAAGAATACCCGCATCCGGTGGGACATCGTTTTACCCTCTGCCTCGACAACTTGTGCAGGATCATACGAGGCATGCCCGACCTCCGCAAGCAAGCGCGCTTGGTGGATCAATAACGGGCTTTTAATCCACAGCTATCTTGACATGCTATCATGGTGCCGATACTCGTGATGAAGATGTCTGCTGCGGCCGACATGGTTGCGCCCAGTCTCCCGGGAGCTGGCCTGCTCAATAGCAAGGTCCTGGTTCTCAATCGCTCTTATCTCCCGGTTCACGTTACGTCGGTAAAACGCGCGTTTGCGCTGCTTTATCAGGGCGTTGCGAAGGCCGTCGATGAGCAGTATCACACCTTCGACTTCGACAGTTGGCGCGATTTGTCGATTGAAGTCCAGCATGAGCGGCTGGGCATCGTGGACGGCTTTATCCGCGTCCCGCGCGTGCTGTTGCTGACGGCCTACGAGCGCGTGCCCAAGCGCCACGTGCGTTTCTCGCGCTTCAACATCTTCGCCCGCGACGGCAATACCTGCCAGTACTGCCACAAGAAATTGCCGCGCACCGAGCTGAATCTCGACCATGTAATCCCGCGCTCGCGCGGCGGCATGTCCACGTGGGAGAACATCGTATGCTCGTGCCATCACTGCAATCGGCGCAAGGGTGGCCGCACCCCCGACGAAGCCGGGATGCATCTGGTGCGCCGCCCGCGCCGTCCCGAATGGACGCCGTTTTCCTCCGAGATGTTCAGCCTCAAGCGCTACCGCGAATGGATGCCGTACCTCTCGCAAGTCGATAGCGCGTACTGGAACACAGAACTCATTCAGGATTAGTTTGGACAGGCGGCCTTTGTTCAAAGGCTGTTGATCAACTTGTCGTACTCGGCATGTGACCCGATCCAGTACCAAACGATCTCGTCCGCTCGCGGTTTGATACCGACGGCTCGGTAGTAGAGTCCGATTCGCACCGACCAGATCGGTCGTTGCTGGTGCAACGACTTGAAATGCAGGCTGTGATGAAACGGATCTTGCAGGAATTGCGCGTAGGCGTTGCGAGCAAGCCGTTGGGTAGCCTTCGGGAGACCTTTATAGCAGACCCAAAAATCGCCTGTGGTTCGGGAGATCAGGCTCTAGAGCTTGGAGAGTTTATCAAGGTCGAGCACTTCGGTGCGCCCTTCGGTGTATTCTTTCAGCGCCTTGTCGGCGAGCTTCTCGAGCTTGTCCGCCGAAGCCGCAAACTGAGCGTCCCACTGACGCTCGTCGTTTTCGATGAGCTTTAGCAGCCACTCCGCGAACGCATCCTGCTCGTATTCCGGCAACTCTTCGGAAACCTTCTTGAAGACTTTTGCGAGTAGCTTGGTCACACGCTCAGAATATCAGCCAAAATCAAAGAACACCAACTGGGAAAGGCGTCCACGGTCCTTCCCTCAATCCACCACACGCTGTGGATACCCCTCCCTCAACCCCCAATATGTTGCGTATCCTCTTGACCCTCTGAGGGTGCTTTGGGATAAACTTCCTTTGCAGTGGTGGATGTGGTGGAGGCGGAGAAAGCATGCGTCTTAAGAGCCTTGAATTACTAGGCTTCAAGTCTTTTCTCGATTCGACGACGATAAGCTTCGCCCCGGGGATGACCGCGGTCGTCGGTCCCAACGGATGCGGTAAGTCGAACGTCGTTGACGCGATTCGATGGGTGCTCGGCGAGCAGGCCCCGACGCGCCTGCGCGGCAAGAGCGTCGAGGACCTTATCTACGCCGGCAACGAGTCGAATCCGGCGGCCGGGATGGCCGAAGTGTCGCTCGTGCTCGAAGCTGAAGACGGCAGCCAGCTTCCCGAGCCGTACTCGGCGCTCAGCGAAGTCGCGGTCACGCGCCGCGCATATCGCTCGGGCGAGTCGGAGTATCTGCTCAACAAGATTCCGTGCCGCCTCAAGGACATCACCGAATTTTTCATGGCCGCGCAGATTCACAGCCGCGGCTACTCGCTGGTCGAGCAGGGCCGTATCGAGGAAATTATCCAGGCCAAGCCGCACGAGCTGCGCACGCTGGTCGAGGAAGCGGCGGGCCTCTCGCTGTTCAAGGGCCGGCGCGAGATGAGCGAGCGCAAGCTCGAGCGCGTCAAGGAAAATCTCGCGCGCGTCGATGACGTGCTCAGCGAAATCGAGCGTCAGCTAAGCTTCGCGCGGCGCCAGGCCAAGAAGGCCGAGACTTACAAAGTCGTCAAGGCCGAGCTCGGCGAACTCGAGCGCTACTCGGCCGCGCGCCGGCTGATCGATCAGCGCGAAGAGCTGGCGACGCAGAACAGTCGCGACGCGGAGCTGAAGAGCGCGCTCGACGGCGCGCGCGCCGGCAGTGCGGCAATACGCGAGCAGGTCGAGGCGGCGGCGTCGGCCGCACAGTCGGCGCGGTCGGAGCTCGGCGGCGCGCAGCGCGAGCTCGAGAATCTCCACAGCGGCGCGAACGAGCGCGCGCGCACGCGCGCGTTCCTGCAACGGCGCCTCGACGCGACCGCGCAGCTCGAAATCGATCTGCGCGCGCGGCTGGTCGATCTGGAATCCAAGGCGACGCTCGCGCGCGCCAATCGCGCCGAGGCGGGCGCGACCCTCGCGCGCGAAATCGCGGCGGGCGGCGGCGATGCTGACGCCGCGCTCAAGGAAATCTCGCTGAGGCACGACGCGGCTAATCTCGAACTCAAGAATGCCGAGCGCCGCGGCGAAGAATGCAAGGATGATCTGTCCGACGTCGTGCGCGAGGCCGCCGTAATTCGCGGACGCCTCGGCGATCTCGCCGGCGAGCGCGCCGATCTCGAAAAGCGGCTTGAAGCTACGACGCTTGAAGCGCCCACTCTGGCGGCGGCGCTCGAAACCGCGCGCGAGTTGATGGTCGCGGCGGAGGCCGACCTCGAAGCGTCGCGTACATTCGCGAACGAGCTCGAGGGTGTGCGCCGCCATGCCGCCGAACAAGAGATCGAAGCGCGCACCGCGCTCGACCATCTGACGGCTCGCGTCAATTCGCTGCGCGGTGTGCTGGTCGCGCGCGGCGAGATTCAATCGAATCGCTCGCCCAACGGCGTCGATCTGCGGCTCCGCACGATCCTCGAATCGCTCAACGGCGACCGTCCCGCCACCGATCCTTCGATTCTCAAACACGTGATGCGCGCGCCGCTGGCGCTCGAACCGGCGCTCAAAGCCGTGCTCGGCGATCAGATGGACGCGGTGATAGTCGAGTCGCCGCAGTTTGCGATCCGCGCAATCGAAATCCTGAAAGAGAATCGCGCCGGCCGCATGGACTTCGTGCAGGAACCCGACGCTGCGCTGGCGGCTCATCCTGCGATCACTGCGCCCGGAATCGCGGGACGGCTGGTCGAGATGCTCGAAATCGAAGCGCGCTTCTCGCCGGTCGCCGAAGCGATGCTCGGGCACGTGATGCTTGCGGATGATCTGCATTCGGCGCTGGCGGCGTCGAATCTCAACGGTCACGGCACCGTTTTCGTAACCCGCGACGGCGACTTGGTGATGCCGGGCCGGATGATCAGTGGCGGCAGCGCCGAAGACAGTCACGCGGCGGTGGATCTCGCCGCGATTGAGGCGGAGACGCGCGAACTGGCGCGCGCGGAAGAGGAGCATCGCACGCGCGTCGGCCAGTTCGCCGACGTTCGCGCCGAGCGTGAGCGCGCCGACAGTGCGCTCGACCAGGGCCGGATCAAAGCGCGCGATGCGGAGCGAGTCGCAATCGAGCGGCGCGGCGCTCTCGCGCGAGCCGAGCAAGCGGTCGCGCTGGCGGAAGCGCACGGCGGCAACTCGCGCCGGCGTCTGAGCGAGCTGGCGGAACTGGTGATCACATCGAATGCGCGCCTTGAAGAGCTCGCGAAGATCGAGCAGGAGGCGCGCTCGCGCTTAAGCGTGATGGCCACCGAGCTCGCGACGCTGCGCGCGGCGGCCGAAGAGATTGGCGCCGTGATGCTCGAAGCGGCCTCGAAGGTCGAGGCGCGCAAATCGCGGCTCGATGCGCTCGAAAGGGAACTGGCGCATGCGCAGCGCGAGGCCGACGCGCTCGAGGGGCAAATCGACGAGCATCGCGCAACGCTGGAACGCTCGCATGTCGAGCGCGCCGAGTTCGAGCGCGAACTCGAAACTCTTGCCGCGCAGGACCTCGCGGCACGCGCGCGCGAGACCGAGCTCGAAGCGGAACTCTCTCGGCTGCGCGCGGATTGCGATGCGTCGGAGCACGAATTGGAAGCGCGCCGCGCGGATTTCAAGCGTGCGCAGGAAGCGCTGACCGCTCTGGAAGCCGAGGCCAACGAATGCGGGCTCAAGCGCGAACGCGCCCGCGCGCTCAGCGAAGAGTTGGCGCGCGCCTTCATCGAAAAATTCGCCGCCGAGTTCGACGCGATGGCGGCCGAGATAGTTCCCGCGCTCGACGGCAGAATCGCCGCCGACGACGACGCGCGCATCGTCGAGCTGCGCGCCAAGATGGAACGTATCGGCGAAGTGAACCTGGCCGCCGACAGCGAAGTCAAAGAACTCGAGGAGCGCGCGGGAGTGCTCGGCACCGAGCGCGCCGACTTGCAGAGGGCGCTCGACGATCTGAGCAAAACGATCACGCATCTGAATCGCGAGGCGCGCAAACGCTTCGCCGAAACCTTCGAAGGCGCGGCGAAAAACTTCGCCGAGCTGTTCCCCAAGCTGCTGCGCGGCGGCAAAGGACGCCTCGAACTGACCGACGACGGCGACGTGCTCGAAGCGGGTGTCAACGTGCTGGTGCAGCCGCCCGGCAAGAAGGTCAAAGAGATCGGCCTGCTGTCAGGCGGCGAGAAAGCGCTGTCCGCGATGGCGCTGATTTTCTCGCTGTTCCTGCTCAACCCCAGCCCGTTCTGCGTGATGGACGAAGTTGACGCGCCGCTCGACGAGTTCAGCCTCGCCGCGTTCACGACGCTGATGTCCGAGCTGAAGACCCGCTCGCAGTTTATCGTGATCACGCACAACCAGCGCACGATGCAGCGCGCCGACCAAATCCACGGCGTCACAATGGATCGTCCCGGCGTCTCGCGAATCATCTCGCTGCGAATCCCGCAAGCCGCGTAATAGAATCACTACGGCGCCTTGACCGCAGAGTTGGAAAATGACGGATCCTGCGAAGATGGTGGAAGACATCCTTATCGCACTGCAGGCACGGAATGTCAGGTTGAACCGACCGGCGACTGTTGAAGAACTGCATTCTTTGGAATCTCTCTTGGATATAAAGCTTCACGCATTCTTTTTTGATCTATTCTCGAAGTTCAACGGGTTCATTTCGTGTGATCGAAAAAGCCAGATCTGCATCGGGAGTACAGCCGATGTGATCAGTCGTTCTAGAACGATGAAAAAATTAGATGGCGAAAGACGCTACGCCATCGGAGACGTACTTATCGATTCCGATTTCATAATGTGCGCTCTTGAAAACGACTCGACCCCGGTATTTCTTCTGCACGAAGAAAAACGCTTGGCTCCGAACATACGTGAATTTTTCGAACGACTTGCCTCAGGAACTTTCGACTTCATGTAATATGCATCGGGATTGGAGCCGCCGACCCCGGCGCCTTGTTCGATTGGGCAGCACCGCTTGAATAGCGATGGCGAAATCGCGCGCGACTAGATCAAGCTGTAGCCGCTGCCCTTGCGCTCGAATCCGATCCCGAGGTCATTCACCTTCACGCCGTACTGCTTGAGCAGCGGCTGGCTGTACGTCACCAGGCCCGTCACCTTGTCGAGCGGCTCGGTCGCGAGTAAGAGCGCCGACTGCGCCATCCACTCGACCGGCTCGCCCGTCGGATCGTCAGGCCCGGTCACCAGATGATGATGCACCGTGCCCGGCGTCGCGACGACTTGCGACGGCGACACGCACGTCACCGAGATGTTGTCGTCGTAAACTTCCTCGGCGAGTCCCTGCGTGAAGCGCTCGAGCGCCGCCTTCTCCGCGCCGTAGCATACGCCGCCGCGAAACACCGTCGCGTTCTTGTATGGTCCGCGGCCGGGTCCGATCGCCGCGCCCGACGAGATGTTGACGATCGATCCCGACTTGCGCGGGACCATGTCCTGCAGCACCATGTGCGCCAGCATGAACGGGCCGTGGAGATTCACCGCGAACGATCGCATCCATCGCTTCGGCGGAAAATCCTTGACCGGGATGAAGTAGGTCAGCGCCGCGTTGTTCACCAGCACGTCAACCGGTCCGAAGAGCTTGTGCGTTTCCGCGATAAGCTTTTCGCAGTCGGCCTCCGACGAAACGTCGCAGGTGACCGCCTCGGCTATCCCGCCGGCTTTCTTGATTCCGGCGACGGTGGTCTCGAGCGATCCTTCCAGCGGATGCTCACCCTCTTTGAGCGTGCGCGCCGAGCACACGACCTTCGCGCCTTCCTTGGCGAACAAGTCGGCGATCGCCTTGCCGATACCGCGGCTGGCGCCGGTTACGATTGCGACTTTGCCTTTGAGCTTGGCCATCTGAGATCTCCCTTGATGATGGGTCCGCGTGAGATCGCGGCCCGACATTTCTTATAGCGAGGAACTTAATCAAATGTGAAACCCTTCGCGGGTTTCAAGCTTCCGCGGCAGGGGTGACCCCTGCACCCAGGATTAATCGCAAAATAGCGAGGACGCCATTTTGCTCTGAGGTTCTTTTTCTTGTGTCATTCAGAGCGGAAGTTGCTGCAGCGAAGAATCCCGGCTCCTTCTTCGCCCCGGTTTCGGAGATGCGTCACGACTGTTATTCTTGTCCATCGAAGTTCTTCACGATTATTTTTTCCGGACGACGTAGCTGTGACTCCTTTCGAAATCGTATTCATTCTGGCTATCGCCGCGGGCGCCGGTTCGGGTCTGATTTTCATCGGCGTCCTGACGCAGTGGAGCCTCCGCAAAGCGCGTCCCGTCGCGCCCGCCGCAGGTCGAAGCGGCACCGCCGAAACCGAGTTGGCGCCGCAGGTCGAGCAGCCGGCGCCGCAAGAGGTCATCGCCGAACCGATACCCGAAATCGTCGAGCGTCCGCCGCCCGAGCCGGTTCAGCCGGTCGCGCCGCCGCCGCCCGCTGTTCGTGAGCCGGTCCGTATCGGACTCGGACTGCGCAAGACGCGCGAGAACTTTCTCGCGCGCATCAGAGCCGCGCTCACCGGCAGCGCGAAGATCGACGATATATATGAGGGCCTCGAGGAAGCGCTGATCGCCGCCGACGTCGGCGTCGAGGCGAGCATGAAAATCTCAGCCGCGGTGCGCGCGAAGTTGGGCAACGACAATCGCCCCGACGCGATTCGCGACGCGCTCAAGGCCGAAATCGCCGCTATCATGAAGTCCGCCGATCGCGCGCCCGCCGATTCGGGCGATGCGCCGCTCGTTATCATGCTGGTCGGGGTCAACGGCGTCGGCAAAACCACGACGGTCGCGAAACTTGCGGCGCGGCTCAAGCGTGAGCGCGGCAGCGTGATTGTCGCGGCGGCGGATACGTTCCGCGCGGCCGCAATCGAGCAGCTCGAAGTATGGTGCGATCGCGCCGGCGCCGACATTATCAAGCAGTCGCAAGGCTCCGATCCCGCCGCAGTCGCCTTCGACGCGGTCAAGGCCGCGGTCGCGCGCAAGACGGGCGCGGTGCTGATCGACACGGCCGGGCGTCTGCAAACCAAAGTTAATCTGATGGAAGAGCTCAAAAAGATTGCCCGCGTCGTCGCGCGCGAGTTGCCCGGCGCGCCGCACGAGACGTGGCTCGTGCTCGACGCCAACACCGGTCAGAATGCGCTCAGCCAGGCGTCGATTTTTGGCGACGCGGTGCCGCTGACGGGCGTGGTGCTGGCCAAGCTCGACAGCACGGCGAAGGGCGGGGTGGTGGTCGCGGTGGCGGAGCGGCTGAAGATTCCGGTGCGGTTCGTGGGACTGGGCGAGGCGCTCGAGGACCTGCGCGAATTCGACGCGCGGGAGTTTGTGGACGCGCTGTTTGCAAGTGACGACGCAGGGGAGCAGAGTGCGAGCGGCTCTTATGCGGCTTGACAGCGCAGTTTATCGAAAATTAAACTAAAGGTAGAAGATTTTCCCTCATGGCCACAGATGTCTTAAAGCAACTAGACGAGCGAATTCAGGCTTCCGTTGCGCGTATCCATCAGTTGCGCAAGGAAAACGAACAACTCGCGCAGAAACTCGCGGAAACCGAGAAAAAGTATGCTGACGCGGCCGGCATGGTCAAGCAATTGAGCGCCGAGCGTCAGCAGCATGAAAACGAGCGCAACGACGTGCGCACACGGATCGAAAAAATCCTTACCCGCTTCGACGGGATCGATCTTGGATAAACAATGAAGGGCGTCAACGTCCAGATCATGGGACAAAGTCTGACCGTCGCCAGCGAGGCGGGCGACGATTGGGTCAAGTCCCTGGCTGAGACAGTGGACGAGAGGATTAAGGATATCCGCGCCGGGAGCCAGACCATCAATTCCGTGAACCTGGCAATCCTGGCTGCGTTAAATTTCGCCGAGGAGCTCGAACACCTGCGCCGGGAGCATCAGGAGCTGGTGGATCGAATCGCGGCGATGAATAAACGGCTGTCCGCGGCGATCGACGGCGAATGAACATGATTGGTCGTCACGGCGCGCGGCAGTCGAGAGGTAAGCGATTTCGGACGGGGGCGGGAATTGTGGATCTCGAGAGTGGCCTAAACGCGGTGCTTACTGGAATGAGGCCCGTGAAATTTTTTACGACCGCATCGAAGGCTTTCGCGATAGAACGTATCGTGGACACAGGCCGGCTGTCAGCCGGTTCGAGAACGACAACGACAGGCGCGCGCGATATCGCGGCGCATTCGAGCAGTTAACCCGCTCCCGCCATGGCGACGACTGTGGCGGACGAAAAGAAAAATCTTCGCGCGATCTTGATCGCGTGCCGCGACGCGCTTACCGGCGGGTATGCGTCGGCGATGTCGGAAGGCGTCGAGCGCCGCGTGCTGGCGAGCGAGTCCTATCGCGCCGCATCCGCCGTCGTCCTGTATTCAGCAATCGGCCACGAAGTCTCGACTGACCGCATCTCGGCTGACGCGATAGCGTCGGGACGCGCCATCTTCTATCCGCGCATAGATACTGCGACGGGCACGATCGTTGCCCGACGCATTCGCGATCGCGCCGAGCTTGCGCGCGGTGCTTATGGAATCCTCGAGCCGCCCGCGTCGGCGGAGGTTCTCGACCGCAAAAGTTTTGCGAAAGTTCTCGTCTGTGTTCCCGGCGTTGCCTTCGGACTCGAAGGACAGCGGCTGGGCCGTGGCGGAGGTCATTATGATCGTTTCATCGGCCAGCTCGGCGGCGAAGCGATCACGATGGGGCTCGCCTATTCATTCCAGCTGCTCGATCGAATCCCCGAGACGGGACTCGACCGGCGGCTTAACTTCATTGTGACCGAGTCCGACGTTCATCGTGCCTGCGAAGCGCCACTGCCAGCACGCCGAACGCGGACGAAGGAGGTAAACCCGGATGGCTTTAATCATGGCAATCCTGGGATTCATAGTTGGTGGCGCGGTCTTTTTCATTTGGGGAATAACGAAACAGCGTAACGACGCCGTTAACCTGGAGGCCGCGCGCGCTCAGGCCGAGGAAATAACCAAGGAGGCTCAAACACGGAGCCAGCTAGTAGTCAAGGAGGCTGAACTAAAAGCGAAGGATATGGTGGTCGGCGCCAAGGCCGACGCCGAACGCGAGATGCGCGATCGCCGGCGCGAGATTGCCGCGATCGAACAGAAACTCGAAGCCCGCGAGGAGACTTTCGAGAAACGCCAGGAAGCATTCGAGCGGCGCGAAGCCGATCTCAATCGGCGCGATCAAAGTCTGCGCGCGCGCGAGAAAAGTCTCACCGACAAGGAAGAAGTACTGCAGGCGCATATCGACGAGGCGCGCACCAAGCTCGAAGCCGTCGCCGGTCTGACGCGCGAGGAAGCCAAGCGCTCGTTGATGGACGAGATGATCGGCCAGGCCCGCACCGACGCGGCCAAGCATATTCGGATCGTCGAGGAAGAGGCGCGCGAGGAGGCCGACCGCCGCGCCAAGCGCGTCGTCGCAATCGCAATCGAGCGGCTCGCGGGCGAATTCGTCGCCGAGCGCACGGTCTCGGTAATCGCGCTGCCCAACGACGAGATGAAGGGCCGCATCATCGGCCGCGAAGGCCGCAACATCCGCGCGATCGAAGCCGCCACCGGCGTCGATATCATCATCGACGATACTCCGGAGGCGGTCGTAATCTCGTGCCACAACCCGATTCGCCGCGAGATCGCGCGCGTTGCGCTGCAGCAACTAATCTCGGACGGCCGCATTCATCCGGGCCGCATCGAGGAAGTCGTGCGCAAGGCCGAGCAGCAGGTCGAAGAATCGATTCGCGAGGCCGGTCAGCGCGCGATTATCGAAGTCGGTGTGCATGGCATCCATCCCGAGTTGGTCAAGCTGCTCGGGATGCTCAAGTATCGGTACAGCTACGCGCAGAACGTGCTGATGCATTCGATCGAAGCGGCGTTTATCGCCGGCGCGATGGCGGCCGAGTTGGGGCTCAACGAAAAGCAGGCGCGCCGCGCCGCACTGCTGCACGATATCGGCAAGGCGCTGACGCACGAGGTCGAAGGCTCGCACGCGTTGATCGGCGGCGAAATCGCGCGCAAGTACGGCGAGTCGGCGAAGATCGTAAACGCGATCGCGGCGCATCACGAGGAAGTCAAAGCCGAGACGATTCTTGCGCCGATTGTCGATGCGGCCGACGCGCTCTCGGGTGCGCGTCCGGGCGCGCGGCGCGAGGTGCTCGAGAGCTACGTCAAGCGGCTCGAAGACCTCGAAACGATCGCGAAGTCGTTCAAGGGCGTCGAGAAATGCTTCGCCGTGCAGGCCGGCCGCGAGATGCGCGTGATCGTCGAGCCGAGCCAGATCTCCGACGAAGACACCTCGATGCTGGCGCGCGACGTCGCGCGCAAAATCGAAACCGACATGACGTACCCGGGCCAGATTCGGGTCACCGTCATCCGCGAGACCCGCGCCACCGAGCTCGCGAAGTAACAGTTGCGCAATACGAATCGGAGGCCCGATCGCAGAGATGCAATCGGGCCTCCGTGCTTTAGCTCGCCACTGATTGTGTTCAGTGACCCACTACCCGCCACTGCGCCGATCGCGGTGTTGTCCTGCAGTTACGCAACTGTCAACCTGTGGCGAAAATGCGAGTCCTGATTTTGTCTCTCGCGCTCTTTTGTCTGACGGGATGCAGCACCTGGGAGGGCATCCAGGACGATCCTGCCAACCATCAGAAGATCGTGACCGCTGCCGCCCACGGTCTCGACGCATGCCAGTCCCGTATGGATGAGCTCGCGCGGGCGAACGTCACGATGCTGCATTACAGCCGGCAGCTTATGCTGACGCTCTTCAGCTTCGGTTACGTACCCTCCTATGTTTGCGTCGGCGCCGTTCCGTACGACGGCTTCACCGCTCCGGCAGACTCGAGCAGGCAGTAAAAATGGGGTTCGCGGATATGTCTCTACGTCTCAGGTACATGCTCCTCGTCTTGTGCTTTGTCTCCGGCTGCTCCGTGTTCATGGAGGCGACGCGTCCAACGCCTGTCGATCTGGCGACGTTCCATCCCGGTGACAGCCGCTCCTCCGTCACGCAGGAGCTGGGCTCGCCTGTCTCTACGAGCAAAGGCGCCGGCGGCACGAGCTGCGATTTATACCTGCTTTACACCAAGGGCTACGGTGTCGCGGGGAAGGTGCCGATAGCAATCGGCGAACTCGCAGCCGATGTCTTCACTGTAGGCCTGGCAGAGATCGTCCTGTCGCCCACCGAGGCTGTCACC
Source organism: uncultured delta proteobacterium (assembly GCA_963756005.1). Classification (GTDB taxonomy): domain Bacteria; phylum Desulfobacterota; class Binatia; order Binatales; family Binataceae; genus Binatus. The sequence goes on along the minus strand of CAVWMC010000001.1, from coordinate 17,748 downwards.
AGAAACGAGAAGAGGACAGTATGGTTCTGCTACCAGAATGACGCGCTCTTAAGTGTGACCGTAAAGAGTGCGGGGGCCGAGACGTCGACGACGCCGACACCGTTGCCAGCGTCCACGCTTGTTCCATCCGAAAGCTCGACTCCGACAAGTCTGGCCACACCTGTGCCAGCAAATTCCGCGACTGCGGCACCGACCGCGACTCCGTCAACCGGCGAACAGTCTCAGTGAACTCCAGCCGGAGGTCCGATCGCGGAGATGCGATCGGGCCTCCGTGCGTTAGCGCGCCGCTTCGGTTAGGTTTCTAACCTCGCAATGTTTGAAGCCGAACGGATCGCCGGGACTGAATTCGCACCAAGCCGGCTGCGCGAGTATCTGCGGCCGCCATTTCGCAAGTACGAATTCACGACGGCGATGAGTCCCGCGCATGCCGCACGGATTCTTCAGGAAATCGTCGAGCCGCCGCGGAAGTGGGGAAGGCCGGTTTCCAGCAAGCGCGGATATTTCGAGGGCAAGGTCGCCGGCAGTCGCTTCAAAATCCATCGCGTCGCCGGCTATCAGAACTCGTTCATCCCGATAATCGAAGGGAGCTTCCGCCGCGACGGTTTGGCGACGACGGTGGCCGTGAACATGCGCCTGGTCTGGCCGGTGATTCCCGTCTGGGTCGGCGTAATAGTTTTCCTGGCTTGGAGTTCGGTGAATGTCGATTCGATCGTGGCCGGCCCCTTCGCTGTTCGCATGGTGGTGATCGCGATGACGCTCTTCATCTACCTGGTCGCGACGGTTCCTTTCGCGATCGAGTCGCGAATCGCGATCAAGCGCCTGCTCGAGCTGCTGCGTCCGAATTCAGATGTGCTCTCATCCTGAACGCAGCGAAACTTGTCATCCTTGTATGTAGCAAATGAAGCGGATTTGAATGGAGCGGAGGAAATGCGCGCGGGAGACCGATGTCATTCGCGGAGCAAGAAAGGCCGCTTGTCAGCACGGATCCCCGCGCGCCTAAAGCGGGCGTATCAACCCGAACAGTCGCCCGGCCCGCAAGAGGCCGGATCGTGCGCAAGGAAGGGAAGGCGTCCGAGAGGGAGGAGGAGCGATGGCACAAGGTGAGGTGATGGTAGGGGTGGATGTGTCGATGGCGCGGCTGGATGTGGCGCGGTGGCCTGGTGGTGAGAGTTTCAGCCTCAGCAATGACCCGGCCGGCGTGGAACAGTTGCTCACGCGGATGCTGGAGTTGCGGCCGCAGGCGGTGGTGATAGAGGCCAGTGGCGGACCGGAAGACCTGCTGGTGAGTGAGTTGTGCGCAGCCGGGGTTCCGGTGGCAGTAGTTAATCCGCGCCAGGTGCGCGAGTTCGCCCGCAGTCTTGGTAAACTGGCCAAGACCGATCGGCTCGATGCGCTGGTGCTGGCGCAGTTCGGACACTCGGCGCGAAGCCATGGGCGGCTTACGCTGACCCAACTGCCGACCGAGGCGGAGGCCGAGCTCAAGGCCTTGGTGCGCCGGCGGCGCCAGCTAATCGTGATGTTGGTGGCGGAGACCAACCGCCGCCAGCGGGCGCGCAAGGTGGTCAAGCGCAGCATCGTGGCCAGTATCCGTGCGCTCAAGCGGAGCCTGGTCGAGCTCGAGCAGCAGGTGCGCGAAACGATCAAGAACTCGCCTGCGCATCAGCAGAAGATCGCCATGCTGCAGCAGGTTCCCGGCGTTGGCCCGCAGCTGGCGCGTACGTTGATCGCCGAAGTTCCGGAACTGGGGCAGATCGGACGACGTCAGATCGCCGCGCTGATTGGCGTCGCACCGCACGCGCACGAGAGTGGCAAGTTCAAGGGCCGGCGCATGATCTGGGGCGGCCGCGCCGGGGTCCGCAGTACGCTGTACATGGCGATGCTCAGTGCGACCCGCTGCAACCCGCTGCTGGCTCCCTTTTATAGGCGTCTTGTGCAGAGCGGAAAAAGCAAAAAGCTTGCGTACATCGCCTGCGCCCGCAAACTGCTGGTCATCCTCAACGCGATGTTCCGTGACCGTACTACATGGTCCCCCAACCTTGACTTTCAACACAGTCGCTGACAGAGCGAGCAACGCGAGGCGGCCGGAAGGATCACGGACAGCAGCGCGTGAGCGCTGCCGGTTCCGGTCTCTGCAATCGCGCAGCGCTCCTTACGTCGCCCACCGCGCTTTACCGCGCGCGAAGCCAGCAGCTATCATCCATCCACGATGCCCACGACCCGCGAAGTCCTCGATGCGACCATCGCATTGGAAAAACAAAGCATGGCGCTCTACGCACGCTTCGCGAAAATCTTCGCGAGCACGCCCGCGCTGCAGGATTTCTGGTTCGGGATGGCGCGTGACGAAGCGCGTCACGTCGGCGCGCTGGATCTCGTGACGACCGTGCTCGATCAGGAGTCGATGCTCGACCAGCCCAGCCCAATTTCGCTCGAAGACGCGACCATCGTGCGGCTGCGGTCGCTGCTCGAAAAGTCGCAGGCCGACGCGACGCCGAACATTAAGCTCGAACGCGCGCTCGAAATCGCGCTCGAAGTCGAGGAGACCGAACTCGAAGATCTCGTCTCGGATCTGTTGAAAGCGTTGCAGGCGCCCGACGAGTACGAGCGATGCCTCCGCCTGCTCGTTCACGACCTCGGCGAGCTGAGCTACATGATCGAGCGACACTCGGCCAACCCCGCGCTGCTCTCGCGATGCGACGCGCTGGTCAACCGCCACGCCGAGACGCTGCGTCACACCGCGGTCAGGTAGCATCGCGGCGATGCGGTGGCGCGCGCGCTGGCCGTTGGTTATATTTCAGGGCTGCGCTGAGGAGTGGCCAAATTGGTAAGGCACCTGACTCTGGATCAGGCGATTGTAGGTTCGAGTCCTACCTCCTCAGCCAAATCGGTTTTGATGCGCGCCGCCAACGCGCGCGACGATGGTCCCATCGTCTAGTGGTTAGGACACCGGCCTCTCACGTCGGGAACGCGGGTTCGACTCCCGCTGGGATCATTCACTGCGCAACAATCATCAGAAACTGAACTGAGCCCTGATCTAGCGCTCAACTTCGCGATCCATAAATTTTTGCCGTTGTTTCTTCGGAGTCCGTTCCTACAGGAACGCGATCGCGATGAAGTTGGCGCCTTACCGATGTGTATAAGTTAAGAAGAGGGTAGAACATTATTTAGGAGACTGAATAATGAAATCTAAAGCTAGTTCCGTGATGGTTATTTCTGTCGGTATCGCCATCACCGCCATGATGGGTTGTGCGCCTACCACTCACGTCACCGAGACCACGACGACCCGGCAGTACGATACTACAACGCCCCCGATTCTGGCGGCGCCGGTCGCCGATGCAAATACCACCACGACTACCCAGTACGACAACGGCACCGTGCAGCGCACCTATACGACACAGCCTGCTCCTTATGTGTCTTCGTATTCGTCGCCCGATCAGAGCACGACCACGGTAACCACCAATTCCAATGACGGCACCGTGCAGAAGCGCACCACCACGACTTATGAGTCTCCGAATTAAGTCCGCCGAGTAACTCGCGATTGGTCTGAACGATAAAGGAAGGTCGAAACTATGTTGCTACTGATTATTATCCTGATTCTGCTGTTTGGCGGCGGCGGTGGCTACTACGGCTACAGCAATTATGGTGCTCCCGGTGGTCTCGTACCGCTGGTCCTGGTCGTGGTCGTGGTCTGGTTGCTTATAGGTCGCGGCGGGCTCTGAGACTTCACACGGACCGGGCACCCGGCCGGCAGGTTCGTCGAGTTTAATAACGATTATTCTTCCAGCAGCCGAGCGGCGTTTGTCGCGAGGTGATGGGTGAAACGGCGGGCATCTGGGAGACTCCCCCCTCCCTCGGTGCCCGCCAACTTTTTGTGCGCCGACATATAGTCGTGCACTAACGCGCGAGGCTCTTCAGCTTTGCCTCGAACTCGATCACCAACTGTGCGAACAGCTTCGGATCCTCGCCGTGCATCGAGTGCGGCGTTTGCGGAAAGGACTTGTACTCGATCGGCTGGCCGGCTTGCGCGACCAGCTCGCATACGCGTTTTGCCTGCACGTCCGACGCCGCGCCGAGCAGATGCCCGTCGTTCTCATCGACGAGCCGAAAATGATGCGTGTACAACACCGGGCACTTGACGCTCGCCAGCATCCGCGCGTGATCGCAGCTCGCGAAAACCGAACCTTCCCAGAAAGCGCGCCCCCACTCGGGATCGTATTCCTTCATCCGCTGCGGGACTTGGCCGTCGCCACTAAACATCATCGGCACAATCGCGCGCGACAGCCATTCCGGCAGCTCCGTCTTGGCCGCTTCGAGCATGCCGGTCCAATCGCCGACGCTCCACTGATCGCCAAGGTATTTGCTCATCAGGGAAAAAACCGGTCCGATACTTTGCCGGATCGACGGTCCGCATGCGGGATTCACCTGTGACGAGAACAGCGGCGGATCCTCGTAGTGAGCGCCGCGGATCGTGCCCGGCATCGCATACGCCGACAGCCACGCGCTAATCACGCCGCCCGACGAGAGCCCGCTGACAAGCACCGGCCGTCCGATCGCCCGCGCGATAAACCGCACCAGGTCGTTGCCGAAGTTATCGACCGTGTAGCGTCCCGGCGTCCTGCTCGATCTTCCCTGTCCGCGCAAGTCAACCGCGAACGCCTGAAAATGCTCGTGCAGCAGGTCCATCGCCGCCTCAAAGCCCCACCACGATTCCGTCTGTCCCGGGATCAGCAACAAGGCGGGCTTGTCGGCCTCGCCAGCGACCGCGTAGTTGATGGTGGCCTCGCCGGTGTCGATCGTTTTTTCCGGATACTTGTGCGTGACGTAGGTCGCCGACGGATTATCGGGCCCGAACTGATTTGCTTTCACGATTTTCTCTCCAATAGAGATCGGTAACTTCTACTTATTAAAGGCCAAAATATGCAACCAGAGCGCCACTCGGTCCGATGTTGCCCTGCGACTGCTCACCAAGTAGGTTTGCGATACTTTGCGGGAGGAGTCGCAGCAATGAGGGGAAAAATCGCGGCGATTGTGATGGTCGCGGGGACGATGGTGTTCGCGTCTTCGATTGGTCGCGCCAATGCCGGCGGGGATTCCGAGTCGTGCCTGTCCAAGACCACGGATGTTACCAACATCAACATGGACGGTACTGAATGCGAAACGATTGTCGCAGGTTCCGGACCGAACAAAGCGTCGGCCAAGGCTTCGGGCCTTAGTTTTGCCGAGGGTCTCGCCGAAGATGGAGCGACTGCCAAGGCCGACGCCAAACAGAACAGCGATGCGATTTGCGACGTGCACGCAGGCTCGGGCAGCGCGACGTCATCCGGCGACGGCGCCGTCGCCGTCCTCGACGTTGAGTCGGTCGGCGGAGGAAAAGCTAAAGCTACGGGTGCGCACTCCGAAGCCGATTCCGAAATCTCAAATACTGCCGGTGGCGACGTTCAGACTACCGCTTCCGGTGGCGCGAGCGCTGTGGCGTCGGTTGAATCCACGGATGCCGGCAGCGCAAACGCAGTCGCCAAGACCGGAAGTAGTGCGGTCGCTGTAGTGGAAGACCTCGGGGGTGGAAAGGCGAAAGCCACTTCTCAAGGAGTGAGCGCCGAAGCCACGTCAGTCGTCGAGGACAATTGCAAAGTCACTACGACCGCCAAAGGCGCCAACAGTGATGCGGTCGGGGTCTGCGCGGACGCAGGCAGCGTCATAACCGTCGAGGCGACGAAAGGTTCCACCGCGGAGGGCAGCGATATCAATCCGCCTGTCTGCATGCCGATGAACGGTGGCATCGCAAAAGTCCGCAGCCCAATGGGAAACTGCGGCTAGCAAGCGCGCTCTTCGATAGTGTCGCCGGCGTCCGGAGACATCCGCCAACTCTGCGGGCTGTGAATGAATTATCGGCGGCAGCATGGGAGTGTCGATCGAGGGCGATGGAACGTCGTTAACATTCTGGTGTTGAGCGCTCCTTCCCCCCTCTATCTTCAGCCGTGGAATTAGCGTACTCTGTTGGTCTAACGCTCGGATTGTTCCTTTCTCTAAGCCCAGGGAATTAGCCCCGGGTTTTCTGTACGAGAGCTTCCCGGCAAATACTTACGGAGGGCAAAAATGCCCAGCAAATTGTACGTAGGCAATCTGGCCTACTCGGTGTCCAACAGCGATCTGGAAGAACTGTTTTCACAGGCTGGCCAGGTTCAGAGCGTGGCGGTAATCACGGATAAATTTTCCGGCCAATCGAAGGGCTTCGGCTTCGTCGAGATGGCAAATGCGGAAGATGCGTCCAAGGCAATCCAGACCCTGAATGATACTGATCTGAAGGGAAGGAACATCAAGGTTAGCGAGGCCAAGCCCCGCGAATCGAGCTTCGGCGGCGGCGGTGGTGGCGGTGGCAACCGGCGCGGCGGTGGCGACAATCGCGGCGGCGGAGGCGGCGGCCGCTGGTAAACTAAAACCTGAGGCTGAGCGGGCACACGATGCCCGCTCAGTCGTTTTCAGGGGTCGCGAGGTTTCCGAAGCTTCGCGTGCCTTTCCATTTTTCAAATTGGCTTCGAGCTCCCGTTCCGGGAGCCCACTGAAGCTCGCTCGTCGTAATCAGGAGGGCCGGTGCCGAGAGTATATGTAGGAAATCTCGCTGAGTCAGTTACCCGCGACGAGTTGCGGGCGCTCTTCTCCAAAGTCGGCAAGGTCGCCGGCGCATTGGTTATCACCGACAAGCTTACCGGTAAATCGCGCGGTTTCGGCTTCGTCGAGATGGTCGAAGTCGAAGACGCGATCAACGCCGCCGTTTATTTCAGCGGCACCGAACTCGAAGGCCGCAAAATTCACGTCGATCCATACCGTCCCCAGCAGGAACCTGGCGTGCAAAAATATCGCGGCGAACGCAAACGTCGCGCGCCCGCCAAACGCAGCAGCAACGGCACCGCGTAATCGATCGAAAATTTCACCAAGGAGTTGATATGCGCGAGGAAAGTCTGCCGCCGTGGAGAACGCACGACTGGAAGGTCCGCACGATAGAATCGATCGCACCGGGCGGCGGCTCAAGGCTCGCCTTCACCTGCCGCAGTTGCGGCAGGATTTTCAATCAAACCACCATCAACAGCCGGACCTGGGCGGTTGACGCCGGCGGAACGGCGCTGTCCGACACCGTGACCAATCGATGGCTGGCGGAAAGCTGCACGCGCAAGCCGTCGGACGCCGACGAGGACGACCGCAAGCTTTTCAAGAACGGCCCCTCGCTGTAAAATCAGAAAACTTCTCGCATAATCTCTCGAGGATGGCGCGATTGAAATTTAATCTACGCACACTCGCGCTCGGCGCGTTGCTACTCTTTGCGTTCGCCGGCCCGGCAGGCGCTCAAACGCCCGTGCAGCCGTCGGCTTCCTCCGGCGACGCCACCGCGTCGGTGAAAACGATCATCGATCAGTCAATCGTCGTGTTCAAAGACCAGCAGATCTCCGCGCCCGATCGCGAGAAGAAGCTTCGCGGCATCGCCGAAAGTCATTTCGATTTTGCCGAGATGTCGAAGTCCGCGATCGGCTATCACTGGAAAACTCTGACGCCCGCGCAGCAGAGCGAGTTCGTGCCGCTGTTCACGACCTTCATCGAAGACGCCTACCTGTCGCGCATCGAATCGTATTCGGTCGAAAAGATTAACCAGCAGATTCAGTCCTCGATGATTCAATTCATCAAGCAGACCAGCGACGGCCCCGGCTATGCCGAGGTGTTCAGCACGGTCGTCCTGCAGGACCGCAAGAATCCGATCGCGGTTAACTACCTGATGAGCTACGACGGCGGCGAGTGGAAGATTTACGACATCACGATTGACGCGATCAGCGTGATCGCCAACTACCGCAACCAGTTCAATCGCGTGCTGAACAACGACGGCTACGACAAGCTCGTCAGCCTGCTCCGCCAGAAAATCCAGGGCCTCCAGCAACAAGCCGCAAACTAGCCGCGAGTTTCTCCGCGGCCGCTACTTGCCGGCGCCCGATGCGGTCACGTTGTGCGTCAGATGGCTGGGGTCGTCGCTGCTGATATCCAGGATTTGTGACGGAGTGGCGCCCGTGGCGGTCGGTCTGAATTGGACCTTGACCGTCTTGGTCTTGCCCTTCGACAAGTCGAACGTGCCGCTGCTGACGGAGAACGGCGGGAGGATGGTGCCGATCGTCACCTGCAGAGTCCCTTTGCCCTTGTTTTTGATCTTGAGGCTTTTGCTCTTGGTCGTGTTGACCTTGACCTTGCCGAAACTCAGGTTGCCGGAGACGCTCAACTTTCCAAACGGCGGCGTGGGTGTGGCGGTTGGCGTCGCAGTCTGAGTTGCAGTCGCAGTGGCGGTCGCCGTTAGCGTCGCAGTTGCGGTCGCGGTCGCCGTCGGACTCGCGCTTGCGGTCGGCGTGTCTGTGATGGTCGGAGTTGCCGACGCGGTCGGACTTCCGGACGCGGTTGCGGTGGGCGATCCTGATGCGGTCGCGGTCGCCGACACAGTCGGCGTCGCAGTAATCGTGGCGGTCGCAGTTGCGGTGGTCGTGGCAGTAGCGGTCGTCGTTGGGGTCGCGGTGGCAGTCGGAGTCGCGGTGGCCGTGGCAGTTGCGGTGGCAGTCGCGGTGACGAGGACTCGAGCTTCGGCGATCGACGTACCCCAGTTGAGGCCTATCGTCGAGCTGGTCGCGTATTCCGCCCCGACCCAAATCGCCGTCTGATCGACCGGATCGATGCCAGCGCCCGAGTAGTCGCCCCATCGCGTTCCGTTGTACGTATTTTCACCCGCCTGAAAGAGCACCGGCGTCCCGAGCGTGTTGACCGGATCGCCGGCCAGGCGCCCATCGACGAAGGCCGAAGCGTATTCCGTCGTGGACGACTGGGTGAAGGAAGTGATCAGGTCGTCAGAGCTGTCGAGATCGACCGATGGGTAGTAGTCGAAGAAATTCTTCGTGCCGAATGAAAAATCCTGGTTCACGACCGGGCTAACGCCGCCGGTCAGCACCTCGAAATATTGCAGGCAACTGCGTTGCGTAGTGTCGCCCGACGGCTTGCACTGGTCGTTGCCGGACGCCCACAGATGACCGTCGCGATAAACCGCATCCAGCAGCCGCTGATCCGCTGTGTCGATTTTGACGCCGCTGCCATTCTTCTGCTGCGCGCTCGGCGGATCGTCAAAGTCGGGGACCGTTACAACCGTGTCTGTGTTGCTGCTGCCCAAGCCGACGCCGGGCACGCCGGTGACCGCCCAGATATCCAGCTCGTCGAGTGTGAAGCTGGATTCGGTGCCGAAAGCCGAAAGCATCCAGAGCGTCGAGGTTGACGATCGGCTCTTGGCCGGAATGATCGGGAAGTCGGTGTCATCCTCGGCCGGAGGATTGAAATCCGTATCTATCGTCGCGTCGCCGGCCAGTAGCTCGCTCTTGTTCCAGACCAGGAACTCGTTGCCTTCGTAAGGCCCGGCGTTGCAGTTGGGATCGCACGAGAACGAGTTGCCGCCGGTCACGACCTTGTCGTCGTTGAACCCGAGCGACGGCTGATCCGGAAAGTCGCCGGGAGTTTCGATGGGATAAACGTTGAAACCGTCGAGCGGGTTCGAATCGATCGAGACCGCAAGATTGAAAGAGCCATTTTGCGCGGTGGTGATGTCGGTGGTGTCAAGAATCAGCAGCGAGACAAACCATCGGCCGGAAATCGTGTCGTACTCGATTCTCGGATCGCTCGAGAACAAGGCCGGGTCCTGATTGAAAAGATGATTGAGGTTGAACGCCGCCAATAGCGTGTTGCCGCTCTTGTCGTAGATCATTCCCGCGACGTTTATCACTTCGAAAACCTGGTCCGGCCCCGCCGCCAGCTGCGTGTCCGGCGGCTCGCAGTCGGCACCGCACATCGAGTCCGGAAATCCCAGGCCGGCGAAACCGGTCGCGACAGTCGGCATGGTGGAAGTCAGGGCGAGTGTCGCGATCGAAGGAAGCTCGGGCAATGCGGCAGCGGCGTCGATCGCGGCTTTGCGCCGCCGATACGCGGCCGGGTCGGCGACCCGGAACGGCCGCGGATGCGCGACGGAGTTCGTGGTCAGGGGCGGCAACTCCCGCGGATAGACAGTTGCGCTCCGGTGCGCGAGAAGATGTTGCGGCTGTCTTGGCGTCGGCGCCGATTGCGTTGCGGTGCTGCTGCCGGCGCGCGCGGGGATCGACGCCCACGATGCGGCGAAGGCGAAAACCAGAACGATGACGAATGCCGCAACGGCTCGTCGATGCGTCCAGACAGAATTTTTCCGCTCACTCATTGGCTACCGCGCGCCGGTATAATGTATGCGAGTGCCGACCGTTGCTACAATGCGTTTTTTGCTCAAATTTACTGCGAAGTGAGGTTACTCGATGATTCTGAAAGTTGCCCGTCTCGGCTTCCCCTCGCTCAGGACCGCGTCCAGCCCGGTGCCGCCCGATCGCATCAAAACCAGGGAATTTCAGCGGCTGATCGACGACATGATCGAGACCATGTACGAGTACAACGGCGTCGGACTCGCCGCCCCGCAGGTGCATCTGCCGATTCAACTGGCCGTGCTCGAAGTGCACGACCATCCGCGGCATCCCGACATGCCCGAGGTGCCGCTGACGGTCCTCGTCAATCCGATCGTGACGATCCTCGACAAGACGCCGGTCGAAGATTGGGAGGGATGCCTGAGCGTGCCGGAACTTCGCGGCCGTGTGCCGCGCTTCAAGCAGCTACGCGTGACGGCGCTCGGGCGCAACGCGGAGCCGCTCGAGATCGTCGCGTCGGACTTCCACGCGCGCGTGATACAGCATGAGACCGATCATCTGAAAGGCGAAGTTTACCTCGACCGGATGCCGGACCTGCGCGCGCTGGGGTTTCTGCAGGAATGGCAGCGCTACATGCTGAAGCCGGAGAAAGAATGACGATTGATGATTCGGGCGAGGTGCAGCGCTGGTCGTCGCACGTGCGCTCGCTTTCCTCTTGCAGCAAGTCAGAAAGTAGCGCTGCCGTCTGGCGGCGGACCGGTGTCTCGAAATTGCGATTAGACGATTGAGGTGAGTGCGCTGTCTGGCGTCGAACCTCTCCCGGCGACACCGCTTTTCAAGCGCCTTTCTCCGACCTCTCCTCGGACAAGGAGAGGTTAGGAAAAAATACAAGGCCTTCACTTTGCCGGTGGCGGAATCACCGGCATCTTGCCGGTGGCCTTGAACTCCGCGATTGCCTTGCGCATCTCTTCATTCTGCGCGGCCAGGATGTCCTGCTCGTTCTGGACCTTCGACAGCTGTGCCTTGAGCTGCGCGTTTTCACTTTGAAGCTTGAGCAGTTCGTCGTTGAGCTGCGAAACCTGCTGCGTCTGCTGGTCGATCTGCGCGCGATAACCGCTCGAATAGAAATAGAACAGCAGCGCGGCGAGTATCGCGACAATCAATCCGCCAATCAGCAGTCGTCCCATTTTTTACGCTCCTGGGAGTAAGAATAGCGGATCGGCGCGCAAAAAAACTGAATTGACTTCGCTGGTCAGCCGTCTCTAGAATGCCGTGGATCGATTGGAACACACTTCTTGCCGGGCGCCATTTGCAATACATTGAAAATTATGCCCGACGCCCGGCGCCAGCGAACGCGGGCTGGCCGAGATTTCGCGCGCGGCAGGGCTAGAGCAGGCTGCATGATAGAGGTTCAGGAGCTAACCAAATATTTCGGCGCCACTCTTGCCGTTAACCACGTTTCGTTCAAGGTCGAGAAGGGCGAGATTATCGGATTGCTCGGTCCCAACGGCTCCGGCAAGACGACGATCATGCGGGTACTGACCGGATTCTTTCCGGCCACTTCCGGGCGCGCGATGATCGGCGGGCTCGACGTCGCGGAGCATTCGCTCGAGACCCGGCGGCGCGTCGGCTACCTGCCGGAGAACATGGTGCTGTATCCGGATCTAAGCGTCGATGCGCTGCTGCAGTTCGGCGCGCGCGTGCGCGAGATCGATCCGAAGACGACGCGCGATCGAATCGAATATTCGCTCGACACCTGCGGTCTTAAAGATGTGCGGCGCAAGCTTATCGGCAAACTGTCCAAGGGCTATCGCCAGCGCGTCGGCATCGCGCAGGCAATCCTGAGCGATCCCGAAGTGCTGATTCTCGACGAGCCGACGGTCGGACTCGATCCGCGGCAGGTGGTCGAAATCCGCGATCTGATCCGTTCGCTGGCCGGACATTCCACCGTGCTGCTCTCGACCCACATCCTGCCCGAAGTGAACATGACGTGCCGGCGCGTGGTGATTATCGATCGCGGGAGAATCGTCGCGCAGGACACGCCCGAGCACCTCACGGCGAAATTGCAAGGCAGCGATCAGACGCTGATCACGGTGGCGGGTCCGTCACCGGCGGTGCGCGAGGCGCTGACCGGAGTCAACTTCGTCCAGCGGCTCGAGGACCGGCCGGTCGATGGCAACGCGGACGGTGTGTGCTCGTTCGTCGCGTATTCGAGCGGGCATGGTGACGAAGTGCGCTCCGCGCTGGCGGCGTGCGTCGTACAGCACGGATGGAGTCTGCTCGAGGTCAAAGCGATGGCGCTCAGTCTGGAAGATTTGTTCATGCGGCTGGTCACCAAGGAAGAGCGGGTTTAATGCCTAACGGTGCGGCAACGCTGGATGTAACTGGTGCGGCGACCGAGTCGCGGCGCGCCGCGATTCGCGCGGCGGGGACGGGCTTCTCGGTCGGCCGGATGTTCGCGGTAACCCGCAAGGAATTGCGCTCGTACTTCGCCTTTCCGCTGGTGTACGTGCTGTCGGGCGTGTTCCTGGTTTTGGCCGGATACTACGCGTACACCGACTTGGTTTTCTTTGTGACGATCGCGTTCGCGAAGGACATCATACAGAACTACTGGCAGCTTTTGTTCTCCGACATCCGGCTCTGCCTGCTGCTGACGCTGCCGTTCATCACGATGCGGCTGTTCGCGGAGGAGCGGAAGCTCGGCACGATCGAGCTGCTGTACACTTATCCGCTGCGCGACGGCGAAATCCTCGGTGGCAAGTACCTGGCGTCGGTCGCGATATTCATCATGATGCTCGCGCTGACCGTCCTCTACCCGGTGTACATTTACAGTATCCACTGGTTTCCGCTGTTCCCGCTGTTCGCCGGCTACCTCGGCTTGCTGCTGATCGGATGCGCGTTTATCGCGTGCGGCGTGTTCATTTCGTCGCTGTGCGAGAGCCAGGTGATGGCGGGGATGGGGACGATTACGCTGCTGCTGTTTTTCTGGATTCTCAACTGGAACGAGGCCGCGTTCACCAACTCGTGGCTTCAATTGCTGCGGGCGTTTTCGCTGTTCGATCAATTCGGCGGCTTCGCCAAGGGTGTAATCGATCTCGATCACGTCACCTACTTTGTTTTCTTCATCGTCTTTTTTCTTTTTCTGACGCAGCGATCGATGGAGGCACGCAAGTGGACGGGCCGGCGCTGAAGGATTCGTCGGCGGCCGAGCGCCGTTCGATCTGGACTAACTACGCGGTGCTGCTCTACACGGTGATTGCGTTCGCGGCCCTGCTGTTCGTCGCCAACGCGATAATTTCGACCTTCAACATCCGCTGGGACCTGACGCCGCAGAAGCAATTTTCGCTGTCAGACTTCGACAAGCGCGTGCTCGGCGGCCTGACGCATCCCGTCAAGGTGATGGCATTTGTGCGGACCGAGGATCCCGCCTATCTCGAGCTCGCCGACCTGCTGTTCCAGGCGGCCGCGTTCACGCCGCAGCTCACCTACCAGGTGATCGACGTCAATAAGGCGCCGGGGATGGCGCGCGAGTACGGCGTATCGAGCTACGGCGAGGTGATTGTGGAATCGCAGGGGCGGCGGCGCGATTTCGACAACGCGCGCTCGGACGAGTTGATTCCGGCGATCCTGCAAATCTCCGCCGCCGCCAACAAGCACATCTATTTTACGATCGGGCACGGCGAACGCGACCTGTTCAACTCCGATCGCCAACTCGGCTACTCGGAATGGCGCGGGCAGCTCGAGCAGAACAATTATCAGATCGATAACGTGTCGCTGTTCGCCAGCGGCGTGCCCGACGACGCCAAAGTGGTCGTGTCGCTCGGACCACAGAAGGATTTCCTGCCGGAAGAGCTCGCGGCGCTCGCCAAGTACCTCGGCCACGGCGGGCATTACATTGCGATCATCGATCCATACGGATCGCCGACGCTGGTCGAGTTCCTGAAGAAGTACTACCTCGATTTTATTCCGCAGGTGGTGGTCGATCCCGCCTATCGTCTGACCGCCGGCGAAATTCTCACGACCCAGATTCCGCTGCGCTCCGAAACCAATCCGATGAGCCGCTCGATGACCGCGCCGGCGGTGTTCTCGCTGGGCCGCGGCGTTATGATCACTGGAGCGATCGGCGCGATGGCGCCGGACGATTTGAAAATAGCGGACGCGGACAAGTTCCTTTCGTCGTCGCATGAGAGTTGGGCGTCGGGCGATCCCAATGCATTGACGACCGGAATCACCGAATACCAGGCGGGGCGCGACATCAAGGGGCCAATCCCGGTGGCGTCGGAGATTGATTTCACGCCCGCGTCGAATCCGCATATTCCGCTGCAACAGATGACGCGGCTGGTGGGGATCGGCAGCAGCGCGTTCGCCTCGAATCAGTTTATCGAGATGCTGGGGAATCGCGACCTGGCGGTGAGTTTGATCAACGAGCTGGCGGGCGATGAGATGCTGATTGCGAGCCGCGAACGGCTCAACAAGAGCGAGACCGCTGCGTTCTACATCAGCGATCAGGAGGCGCGGCACGTGCTGGTCCTCGGATCGGTGGTCGAACCGGCGATCCTGTTTTTGATCGCGATCACGGTGATGGTGCGCAGGAGGTTTTTCGCGTGAGCGTGCGTCCTGCAATCTTTTACACGATCGCATTTTTCATCCTGCTGCCGATTTATTTCTGGATTCAGCCAAGCATCAAGCCCGAGGGCGCGCTCCAGGAGAAACAAGAGAGCCTCTTGAAGCTGAACGGTATCGACGCGATCACAGTGGCGAGCGGATCGGAATCGCTGCGCTTTCAGAAGGACAAGGACGGCAAGTTCTACAACCTCGTCGCGCCGCCGGGAAAATTCATTCCGCACGACCTGATGGAGGCGATGGTGTCGCTGCTGACCAGCGCGAAGTCAGTCGAAGTGGTGGCGGAAGATACCACCGACCTCGCGCAGTTTGGCCTCGACCATCCGAAGTCGGTGGTGACGATCGAGGCGCCCGGCCAGCCGCAGCCGATCAAGATAGCCTTCGGCAACGAGAACCCGACGCACACCGCGATCTACGCGCAAATCGAAGGCATCCCGAAAGTGTTCTTGCTGGGCGAGAACATCGAGTACTACCAGTCGCTGATGTTCCAGTGGATCGAAGGCAAGCAGGGCAAGAGCGCGTAGCCGATTTTTCTGTCTCCGTCGTGGTTATTAAGGAAGCGCTCGCGCGCGCCGCAAAACCGGAACCGGCTTCGCTCACGCGAAGCTGTCCGAGATCCTTCCTCCCGTCGCTACGCTCCCGTCGTCAGGATGACATAGGGAGCGCGAGGCCTTTTTCTTCGAGCAGCTTCTCCAGCGCGTGCAGGAAGTGATCGTAATACTCGCCGTTATCTGAAGTGCCGTCGCGGGCGCGGATTTTATCCGACTCGCGGACTTCGGCCATCAGGTGATCGCGGAATTCGTCCCACGTGAAATGTCCCGCCTTGGAAAGCTGCAGCGCGATTGCGAATGCGCGTGCTTCCCACGGCGCGCTGAAGACGTGATCGGCGTCCAGCCGCGCCGCCTCGATCAACTCGTTGAGCGCAGTCTCGTTCATCGACTCGGCGCCGCGATCTTCGCCACGCCGACCATCGAGTCGCGCGTCACGATTGCCGCGAGCGCGCCTTCGCTCATCTTCGCCGTGCCTTTCGGGCGCTGCGGGATGACGAGGTAGCGAATCTCCGCGCTCGAATCCCATACGCGGACTTCGACCTCGCGCGGCAGTTCGAGTCCGAAATCCTCGAGCACGCCGCGCGGGTCGCTGACCGCTCGCGAGCGATACGCGAAGCTCTTGTACCAGACCGGCGGCAAGCCGAGCACCGGCCACGGGTAGCATGAGCACAGTGTGCATACGACGAGATTGTGAATGCGATCGGTGTTCTCGACGGCGACCAGATGACCGCCCTCGGGACCCGCGAATCCCAATTCGGCGACGGCGGTGGTCGCGTCGGCGAGCAGGCGCTTGCGATACGCGGGATCGGTCCACGCCTTGGCGACGACGCGCGCGCCGTTGCGCGGACCGATGCGGGTCTCGTAGGTATCGACGATCGCGTCGATCGCGGTTGGATCGATCAAGCCCTTCTCCGTGAGCAGGGCCTCCAGAGCCTTCACGCGCGCAGCCGGCCCGCTGTCGTCGGTATTATGGTGATTTTGCTCATATCGACTCGCTGCTTTCAACTTTTTGCGCTTTTTGATGGCGCGCGCCTTGGTCTTCGACGCGAACGGTTCCAGGTAATCTTCCCACAAATCGATGTACACCCGCTCGCGACTGCTCGCGGATTTGCCCCACAACTTCGCGCGCGTCGAACGAGACCGAATAACAATGTTGCGGCTTGGTGCCCGCGTGATGCGCGTTGGTGTCGGGGAAAACGAACACGCCCCAGTCGCGCGCGACGACGCCGGCCTTGCCGCGCACGTAACGCGGCAGCCGCGTGTGTCCAGCAGGATTCAGGTTGCGCGCGCGCACGCGATCGCCTTTGGCATAGCGCGCACGCGGCGGCTTCGCGCCGGGCTTCTCTTTGACGGCAGCAGGCGCTCGCGCCGCGATCGCATTCGCGATCAGCGCCGGGTCGATCGACGCGTCCTGCTTCGCGAGCAGTTCCGCGCGCGTCACGACGCCATGCTCGACCAGCAACGTCTCGATGGCCGCGAGCCATCGTTCGTAGTAGCTCGACGCGAGGTACCGTGCCGGCGGCATCCGCTCGATCGCGTGACGAAACTCGTCGATGTTTGATTGCGCCGCGCGCATCGCGAGGCTCACCAGCGCGTATGCCCGTCCTTCCCAGCCGGCGTGAAAGACGGGTTCATTCGCTTCGCGCACGACCGGCCCGAAACCGTCCATCCCGCCCATGTCGTGCACGCCGTTCATCGCGCGATTATCGTCGAGAGTTGGCGACACGAGCAAGCGCAACGGCGGAAGCGCCGGCGCCGGAACCTCGTCGCTGCGTGATAATTTAGCTGCTCTTGTTAGGTCTAGTGTTGCTCTGATAGCCTCTCGAACAGCCGATGAAATCAGATCGCCAATCCGATTCAGCGCAGGCTGTTTGGCCCTTTGACCTTCGCGTCTTCGCCGTGGTGGCCGGACTGTGGGGGCTCTGCCTCGCGATCAGCGCGTACATTCCGCCTGAAAATGTGGACCTGGTCGATCCGATCGAAGCGATTTTCGCCGGCGTGCGCTTCAACGGCTACGACGCGCGCATCGTGCTGATCGTGCAGGCGGGAATCTTCGCGGCGATCGCGCTCGGGGTTTTTTTTCATCGCCGATGGGGACTGTTGCTGGCGCTCTTTTACATGGCCGAAGTCGTGATGAGCCATCTGGCGTTCGTGATCGCGTATTTGCCGATGCGCTCGGAATGGGAGAACGTGCGCGCGGTCGCGTCGCAGGGCCCGATGGTGGTGCTGATCACACTGTACCTCTGGATTCGCGCCTGCGATTTGATTTTCGATCCGAGGCCCGCCGCCGCGCCCGATCAAACAACGTCCGACGCCGCAGTCCGCGCGGATTCCCGAAACGGCGAAAT